>NZ_VEPX01000007.1:0-230530 GCF_006349665.1 Bacillus sp. CD3-5
ACTATGTTTCCTACATTTTCTTTCTTTACTTGCGGTGACACTATGTTTCCTACATTTTCTTTCTTTACTTGCGGTGATATTATATTATCTTTTTTCGTTTGCGGAGAAATAATGTTATTAGGTTTCATTTTAGTAATTTGAGGAGCAATTAACTCGCTTCCTTTTTTAATTACATCTGAAATTTTATATTCTTTTTTCGTTTTTATTGGTGGTTGCGGCGGCTGCGGTAACACATTTACCGAAAACTTCGTATTTTCTTTTTCCGCTGGTTTTTGTTTTTCTATAACAGGTGGTTTTTGAATCACTGACGGTTTTTCAACTGGTTTTTCTTTTTGAATTGGCTGTTCTTTTTGCACCTCTTTTTGCGGTTTCACCTGTACTTCCTTTTGTGGCTTCACTTGTATTTCCTTCTGTGGTTTTACCTGTACTTCTTTTTGTGATTTCACTTGCATTTCCTTCTGTGGTTTTACTTGCACTTCTTTTTGTGTTTGTTGCATGGCAGGCTCTTGTGTAATTGGTGCTGATTGATACGTAACTTCTTCCTCGTCTTCTATTCCAAGCGGCGTTGGCGTTGCTGCAAATTCTTTTTGTTGCACTTCTTTTACATATTGTTTTGGAGGTGCTGAACCTGCTCCAGCATGCTGTTTTACGTGTACACTGTTTGATGGTACTTTAATTTTCATACCTGGCATAATTAAATCTGGATTGCTAAGTTGTGTATTTGTTTTTTTCAACGTATCAAAATCCACTCCGTACTTTTTCGCAATTTTCCAAAGGGTATCCCCTTTTTGCACGATATGAATTTTCAAATTTTCCCCCTCCTGTATAACTTATCTATAAGTAACAAATCTCATGAAGTAACCCTTTCTAAATAACGTTAACCTCTTTTCACTTGTATCACTTCTTCGATTTTCGATATCATTAGAAGCGGAATAAGTATAAGATAATCGCAATGATTTCTTCAAAACAATGTATGCCCATTTTGTTCTCGTTATGATTATATGTACGAAAAAAAGCAACGGGAATCCGCTGCTTTACACACGCTCTAACATACGATTTAATGCAAGAACTGCCTCTTCAGTCACTTGTTTATCTACGCTAATAACGTTAATTTCTTCTCCTTTTTCTATCGTTTCAAGTGCCCATAATAAGTGCGGCAGATCAATTCGGTTCATTGTTAAACATGGACACATAAAGGGGTTAAGTGAAACAATTTCTTTATCTGGATGTTGTTGAATAATTCGGTTCACTAAATTCATTTCTGTACCAATCGCCCATTTACTTCCGGATGGAGCCGCTTCAATCATATCAATAATGTATTTCGTTGAACCTGCATAATCCGAAGCAGCTACAACTTCGTAGCAACATTCCGGATGTACAATAATATTCATATCCGGATGATTTCTCCGTACATTCTCTATATTTTTCACTGTAAAGTTTTGATGAACTGAACAATGCCCTTTCCATAAAATCACTTGAATTTCTTCTATATCTCCATCGTACTCTAATGAATCAGTATGTGGATCCCATACTGCCATTTTATCTAACGGGATACCTAAATCGTACGCTGTATTTCTTCCTAAATGTTGATCCGGTAAAAAAACGAGACGCTCTTTTTGCGTAAAAGCCCATGATACCATTTGTTTTGCATTAGAAGAAGTTACTGTTGCTCCGCCATTACGACCACAAAACGCTTTAATTGCAGCCGTAGAGTTCACATACGTTAACGGAATCATCGTATCTCCAAATAATTTTGTGAGCTCTTTCCACGCTCTTTCTGTTTGTTCTATATCTGCCATATCTGCCATCGAACACCCTGCACGCATATCTGGCAAAATAACAATTTGATCATCTGTCGTTAACATATCTGCTGTTTCTGCCATAAAGTGTACACCACAAAATACAATATATTTTGCGTCTTTATTGCTCGCTGCAACTTGCGCAAGCTGAAGTGAATCTCCTGCCGCATCAGAAAATTGTACCACTTCATCTTTTTGGTAATGATGTCCTGGAATAAATAGCGTTTCCCCCATTTTTTCTTTAATTTCACGAACCCGCTTTTCCATGTTTTCTGTTGACATCGTGTAATAACGCTCTGGTAACATCGTTTCAATCGGTTGTACTTTTTCTAAAATACTCATATTTCTTTCTCCCCCTCTAAGCCACTTTCCTTACGCCTCAATATTGAAACTAATATCAAGTGCTTTCACTGAATGTGTTAACGCTCCAAGTGAAATATAATCTACCCCTGTTTTTCCGTATTTCGATAAATCTTCAATTGTAATGCCCCCTGAAGCTTCCGTCACGATAGCGCTTGGCACAATCTTTGAAAACTCCCGAATCTCATCTGGCGTACGGTTATCAAACATAATAATATCTGCACCAGTAGCTACAGCCTCTCTCACTTGCTCCTCTGTTTCTGTTTCAACTTCTACTTTCACCATATGTCCTAACTTTTCTTTCACTGATGTAACAGCTTTCGTAATAGAACCAGCAAAAGCAATATGATTATCTTTGATCATGACACCGTCATATAAGCCGAAACGGTGATTAAATCCGCCTCCGCACACGACTGCATACTTATCAAACATACGTAGCCCTGGCATCGTTTTTCGCGTATCACAAATACGTGTATGGCTGCTATCTAAGGCACGAACAGCCTCGTATGTCATTGTCGCTATCCCACTCATACGCTGGATAACGTTTAATATAACGCGCTCTGCCGTTAATAACGATGCGATTGGTCCTTGGACAGTTGCAATTATTTCGCCTTTTTCTACAAGATCTCCATCTTTTTTATGAAGCTCCACTTTAATTCTCTCATCAATTAATTTAAACCCTTCTTCAATGACTAAACGTCCCGCAAAGACTCCTGTATCCTTTGCAAGAAACGTTCCTTTTGAAAGTAAATTATCTGGAAAAATAAGCTGAGATGTTACATCTCTTTCTCCTATATCTTCTAGAAAAAATCGATTTAATGCTTCTTTAACCTTTATCGTATTCATAAAACCCCTCTTCCCCTCATTACACAAGTTGTAGTTTTCTTTTCACTCGAACGATTTCTTTTTTTACGCTATTTCTATGTGGATAATCACTTCGATAATGGCCACCAATGCTTTCTTCTCTTTGCAAAGCTGATACGACGATAAGCTCACAAACTGTTAACATATTAATAAGCGTTATCTCTTCATTTGTAAGAACATCATGTTGTAATATCATATTTCGAACACCGTACTTACTAAGCCATCTCTTTGCATAAGATAAACTTTGCTCTGTTCGCACAATCCCAACATATTTCATCATGCATTCTTGTATTTCCTCTTTGGTCGGCAAATGATTCAGAACGATAAACTTCTTTTCCTTCTCAGCAAAGTTGTTCAATCTGTCTTTTGTCGCTTTCGTTAAAAGATGCTGTCCTATTCTTTTTCCAAACACAAGACCTTCTAATAATGAATTACTCGCTAATCTATTTGCTCCATGAACACCGTTACAAGCTACTTCACCAACCGCATATAAATGTGGAATGGACGTCTCTCCATCACAGTTTGTTTTCACGCCGCCCATATGGAAATGAGCACCCGGTACGACCGGAATACGTTTTTCATTTATATGAACACCATTCTTTTTACACAATGATGATACAGTCGGAAAACGTTCTTCAAAATTTTGGATAGACTCGATATTCAAATACACTTTTTCACCCGCCAAAAGCTGTTCATGAATCGCTCTTGCCACTACATCACGCGGTGCGAGATCATGATCTGGATGTATATCCATCATAAAACGCTGCCCTTTTCCATTTATAAGGACAGCTCCTTCACCACGGACAGCTTCAGAAACGAGGCCACAGCATCGTCCGCCCGCGTATAACATCGTTGGATGGAATTGTACAAATTCTAAATCTGCAAGCTCCCCACCCGCGCGGTACACCATCGCAAGTCCATCACCCGTAATTGTTTTGTCATTAGAAGTAAAGGCATATAAACCACCAATCCCGCCTGAGGCTAACACCGTATAATCTGCATCATAACGCTTCAACTTCCCTTCACTATCTCGCGTTAAAACTCCAGCACATTTTTCGTTTTCTATAATAAAATCAAGCACCATTTCCTGTTCCACTACCGTAACGTACGGAACTACTTCTTGAATGAAATGCTCCAATAAATTCTTTCCTGTTGCATCGCCACCTGCATGTAAAATACGCCGCTTCCGATGTGCACCTTCTTTTCCAAGGTGAGGGCCCGTTTCATCTCCATCAAATTTCATTCCATTTTCAATGAGATGATTCATTTCTTTCGGCCCTTCTTCAACTAAATAACGAACCGCATCTTCATTGTTATAATGACATCCTGCTACTAACGTATCTTCAAAATGATCATTTGGATTGTCATATGTAGCTACGGCTGCGGCAATTCCACCTTGCGCTAAATATGTATTATTATTACGATTCGTTTCCTTTGTGATAATAATCACATTCTTTTCGTGACAAATCTCTTTTGCAACACGAAGTGCCGCAACGCCACTTCCAATAATTAAGACATCTGCACTTGGCATAATTGTTGCCTCCTACTTTACACTTTTCAACTGTCTTGACACCTATATTTACATAGTTTTAAAATAATGACAAGAGTTTTTTTATAATTCTTATTTTCACTACCATTTAAAAAAATAAAAGAAATGTAACTCTTACTAGAGAGAGGAACTTACATGATGATATATCTTGATTATGCAGCTACTACACCTATGAGCGCGGAAGCATTACAAACATATACGAAAGCAGCATCGCAATACTTCGGAAATGAACAAAGTTTACACGATATTGGAGGAACGGCCTCTTCTTTATTACAAGTTTGTAGAAAAACATTTGCCGAAATGATTGGCGGAAAGGAACAAGGGATATTCTTCACGAGCGGTGGGTCAGAATCGAACTATCTTGCGATTCAGTCCCTTCTCAATGCCCAAAATAAGAAGCATATTATTACGACACCTATGGAACATGCATCCATTCGAAGTTATTTTCAAACCTTACAATCAAAAGGGTATACAATTACTGAAATTCCTGTTGATAAAAATGGACTCATTCGTTTAATAGATTTAGAAGCAGCTATTACAGAAGATACTGTGCTAGCAAGTATACAGCACGGAAACTCTGAAATCGGAACCGTTCAAAATATCGCAGAGATTGGGGCACTTTTGAAAAAATATAACGTTTTATTTCATTCAGATTGTGTACAAACCTTTGGTAAACTTCCTATCCATGTTTTTGAGATGGGGATTGATAGTCTTTCTGTTTCAGCACATAAAATATACGGACCGAAGGGTGTTGGCGCTTGCTATATCAATCCGCAAGTTCGCTGGACACAAATATTCCCGGGAACCTCTCACGAAAAAGGGTTTCGCCCTGGCACAGTGAACGTTCCTGGCATCGCATCTTTTTTAACAGCTGCTGAGAATATATTAAAAAATCAACAGGAAGAAAGTTTACGTTTTAAAGAGTTACGATCCTACTTTTTAGAGCAAATACGAACACTTCCGCTAGAAATTGAAGTAGAAGGTCATTCTACTTCTTGTTTACCACATATTATTGGGGTTACAATAAAAGGAATAGAAGGTCAGTATACAATGCTAGAATGTAATCGCCATGGTATTGCCATTTCCACCGGAAGTGCTTGCCAAGTCGGTAAACAAGAACCTTCGAAAACAATGCTTGCAATTGGAAAAACGTATGAAGAGGCAAAACAATATGTCCGCTTCTCTTTCGGACAACAAACAACGAAAGATCAAATTGATACTACTATTCATGCACTACACACAATTGGAAATCAATTTTATAGAGGTGTTAAATCATAATGAAACAAAATGAACAAAAAAAGATTTTAGGTGAAGAAAGACGACAGCTTATCCTTCAGTGGCTTCTTGCTGCAAATGAACCGTTATCTGGGAATGAGCTATCGAAAAAGACAAACGTAAGTAGGCAAGTGATCGTGCAAGATATTTCCTTGCTTAAAGCACGAAACGAACCGATTATTGCAACTGCTCAAGGATATTTATATTTAAAACCACAAGAGAAACAACAAGCTTTCGAACGTGTAATTGTATGCCAACATAAACCAGCGGAAGTACGTCAAGAACTTACAATGCTTGTTGATCACGGTGTTACGATTAAAGATGTAAAAGTTGAGCATCCTGTATACGGTGACTTAACAGCATCCATCATGGTAAGCAATCGCTTTGATGTAGAGCAATATTTACAAAAAATCGAAAACACAAATGCTTCCTATCTATCGCAATTAACAGACGGTATTCACTTACATACTATTGAGGCAGATTCAAAAGAAAAATTAGATGCTGCTTGCGAGGCTTTAGATAAAGCAGGATTTCTCGTTTATTAATGTAAAGCACAGAGTTTTTATAATTCTCTGTGCTTTTTTAATGCTATAATATTGTAATCAATTGTAAAGGAGATCAAATATGAGAATTGAACTCGTTCACTTTAGCATTGGCAAACCGAAACAAATGAAATATAGCGAAGATAAAGAAATGATAACAGGTATATGTAAAGATTCTACAGAAGAAGCTTTTCTCTCAAAAGATGGCTTCCTTGGTGATGATGTAGCTGATTTAAAACACCATGGTGGACCTGATCGCGCCGTTTGCGTGTATCCACACGAGCATTACGCACTATGGGAAGAAGAATTCCAAACAACACTCCCCGCTTCCGCATTTGGCGAAAACATTACCGTAACAAATATGTTAGAGCGTGATGTTTGCATCGGAGATACATACAAATTAGGTGAAGCAATCATTCAGGTGACACAAGCAAGAGTACCTTGTAGCACGATTTCAAAACGCCTCGGTATTCCTGGCATACTGCCGCGCATTGTAGCAACTGGCTATACTGGCTACCTATGCCGCGTTCTTCAAGAAGGTACTGTACGTAAAGATTCAAAAATCACATTACTAAAACGTCAACCGAGCAATGTTTCTGTCTTGTTCTCTAACGAAATTTATTTTCATAATAGAAAAGATAGAGATGGCATCGAAAAGATTCTTGCTGTTCCAGAACTAGCTGACGTTTGGCGTGGTCAATTAGAAGAGCGTCTTGCGAAGTTAAAATAAAGAATCCCACCATTTATAGGTGGGATTTTATTGATCTATCACACGTTATAGCCTAATTCTCCCTTATAACCAATAAGAAGAATAACTCCCCAGCACCGTAACAGAAAAACCGAGTGCTTCAAGTTCCATCGTTACGCCTGGCAATAATACGTCATCGTATGCTTTATCGACATCAATCAAGAAAAAGTAATTTCCAAGACCCGTTTTCATCGGGCGCGATTCAATTTTTGATAAGTTTAATTTTCTCCATGCGAAAGCTGATAACACTTGATATAGTGCCCCTGCATAATCAGCAGGTAACGTTATCATAAGCGTCGTTTTCTCTCCGCGGTTTTCTCCATTATTTGAGAGTATTGCTTTCTTTTTCTTATGGAGCACTAGGAAACGTGTATGATTATTTTTATGTGTATGAATGCTTCGTCTTACAATCGTTAATCCGTATTTCTCTGCAGCTGCTTCATTTGCAATGGCAGCAATTTTTTCTTCAGGATGTTCTTTCACATATTGCGCAGCAGCACTTGTTGATGTCATATCTCGAGCAGTTATCCCTTTTAATTCTTCATTTAAAAACTTATGACATTGTGCAATAGCGTGTGGATGAGAATGCACTGCATATACTTCTTCCCACACTTCTGCATACTGCGGATGTACAAGTAAATGTTGCTGAATGGGCACTGTAATTTCTCCTACAATAGAAAGTGGTTGCTCATGCACGAGATAATCAACTGTTATATTCACGGAACCTTCTATTGCATTTTCTAACGGTACAACTGCGAAGTCTACATTTTCATTTGCAGCTGCATCTATACAATCTGGAATCGTTCGATACGGTACATGCTCTGCTTCCGGAAAAAAACGACTCACCGCCATATTTGTAAATGTTGCTTCTGGTCCTAAATATCCTACTCGAATCATCGTCTTTTCCCCTCTTTTTCGTTTTCTTACTGTTATACCATACTTTTTTATATTCTTCTATGTAAATTTCGAATATTTAAAAAAGACTAGCATTCGCTAGTCTAAATGTTTCCTATATTCTCTTTGAGCAAAAAAGAAATACATGATGCATGCTGCGATATAAAATAGAATAAACAAGCCTACTTTTCGTAAGGAACCATCCATAAACATCGTATTATGAAACGTATATAACGCAACTGCACTATGCATACTCCCTACTATAATTGGCGCAAAAAATAGCATACATAATTGCCAGCGGGAAATCTTCCATACTTCTTCCTTTGTCATTCCAAGTTTAGAGAGTACCCCGTACTGCTTTCGGTCCGATGCAATATTATGAAACCATTTAAAATATACGATGCTACATGAAGTAAGGAAAAATAATATACTAATGAATGAGCCTATAAATAGAGTAATATTGCCAAACTCTTTCATATTCACATATAACTCCATATTACTTCGAAATGCATTATCTTTATCTTGTTTCATATGTTTCCGTAAATCTTCATTTAATTTTTTCGTATTTTCGATATTTGGTAATGTATAGCCTCTATATATCATTTTTTCAGAATCAGGAACCTGATTTGCTATACTATCAAAATCTTCATCATTCATAACGAAGAACAAACCATTAATATACGAAGGATGATAGTTAAATTGGACCCCTTCTTTCTGGCCGTTAAATACGAATTGATATGGTTGATTCATTACTTGCAATTGAATCTCTTTTTGATTATATACATTCGAATGATTGTATTTATTATAATAAACAAGTGTCACTGTACCTTTTTTAGGATGATACGTTTTCTGTTTTTGTTTTCTTGCTTCTTGGTTATATTCACTTCCTTTTATAAGCGGTACTATTGTCGTTTCTCCCTTATTGGACTGAAAAGATGCATACACTCCAACAAAACTCATATATTGAAAATCATCATATCCATATTGGTGCAATAATTGTTCAACCGTACCTTCCGCAAAGACTTCATGAGAAGAAGTACCTTTTTCTATGTAAGAAAATGAGTGCACTCCTCCGCCCCTCCACATATCTTGCATACCAGAAAAATATAAGAACACTGTACCTGTTGCTGTAACTACAAACGTCGTTGCCATTGACATTAGAAAGAAAAAACGACCATTTTCCTTCATTCGATGTGATAATTGATTCACTATAAATAAATACGGATATGTATACATAATCTTTTTATTTCGTTTTATCATTTCTAATATTTGAGCAGTGCCGTGTGTAAATGAAAAATACGTTCCGAAAAAGACAAGTATAGACACAGGAAAAAAGTATAACGCTATCTTTAGCATCGTCGCTTGTAACGCTAACACATACCCTCCCCCTAAACAAATAAAGCCGCATATACAAAGCCACATTGATGTTTTCTTCTCTTTTTTATCCGTTCGAAATTCTTTCAATAACCGAATGATTTTTATATTCCATATACGTAAAGCACTTATAAAAGATAATAGAATAAAAACAACCATATATGTAATAAACGTTCCTCCAATTGCTCTCACGTCAAATATGACAGGGAGTTCTTTCGGAAGCCCCAACAACATACTAAACACCATGAAGAAGAGCTTTAAAAAGATCATGCCAAGCCCAATGCCAAAAATATTAGCAAATACCCCGATCAACATTTGCTCGGTCATAATTACTCCTATTACGTTAGATTTCGTTGCTCCCATTAACATGTATAATCCTAGTTCTTTCTTACGTGCCTCTATGAAAATAGAAGTAGAGTACAAAATAAATATGACGAAAAAAGAAATGATTATAATATTACATATGATCAGTCCCCAGCGTACGTTTTGATACCACATCGTCTCCTGCATATACGGATGTACAATGACAGACATGTATGCAAAAGACGCAAATATTGCAAAGCAACTACTTAAGAAAAACACTTTATAATTACGCCAATTTCCTTTTATATTTTGCAGCGCTAGTTGCCGAATGTTCATCTATCGTCCTCCTATAACTTACTACATAGGCAAAAAGCTAGAGATTTCTCTAGCTTTTCACATGTTTCAAATATCCTCTTTGCGCGATTATAAAGTAAATCGCAGAAGCTACAATGTACGATCCAATTACAATCGCACCTGATTTCCATAAATCGAGATAAAGCATTTTTCCTAACGTATGAAGAGCAAATCCACTATGAATGGCACCAATTACAATTGGGATAAAGAAGATAACGCCCATTTGTCGAATTGCAATTTTACGAATTTCTTTATCTGTCATACCGATTCTCTTTAATGATTTAAATTGAATACGATCTTGTTCTTTATCGTTAAACCATTTAAAGTATGTCATACTACAAGCGAAGAAGAAGAATAGTACTGCTACGAAGAAACCGATGAACATTGTAATTGCCCCTGATTCCCTTATATTTTTATAAACGAGCACTGAGTTGTTTAGTTCCCCTTGTTTATCTGGTACAATTTCCTTTTTCAAATCTAACACAAGATCTTCCGTACTTTTCCAGTCTTCTATATAATAACCGTAATATTTCGTCTTTTCTTCATCAGGTACGAGCTTTGCGTATGTCTCAAAATCTTGATCATTCACAATGAGATATTCACTATCATTAAAAACAGAAAATGAAGTTGGGTTATTTAATTGAACAGATTGCGTTTGTCCGTTAATTTTAATTTCATGCGGTTTCGTACGATCTATCTTCATCATATCATTCGCCATATCCGTTATGACCATTGTTGCACTACCTGGAGCATTATGAACTTCTCTAACTTGCTCTCTTTTTTGTTTACGTACTTCAGCGTTATATTCTTTTTCTGAAACAATCGCCATTGGCATCTCATGTTCACTGTTAAACATCGTGATTTTTTGAGTTCCAGGAAGTTTTACGTATGTTACTTCTCGCGCTTCTTCAAATCCGTGTTTTTTTATTAATTCTTTTGTTTTTCCTTCTTTGATGACATTATGCGTATGTATTCCCTTTTCCTCATACGAAATAGCATGCGGGGTACTAGTTACTGCCTTATAACTCATATCCTCAAAAAATACGTACAGCGTACCAACTGCTGAAGATACTACCGCCGTAATAATAGAAATTACAAATAGAAAACGAGCATTATCTTTCATTTTATAAATAAGATTGCTAAGTACGAACATATTTGGATATGTATAAAAAGATTTTTTTCGTTTTTGTAACGCCTTTAATACGACTGTACTACCTTGTGTAAACAGCAAATAAGTTCCGCCTATCGTCAGCCCTACAATCGGTAAAAACAGAATGATAAAATTCATAAATGTTACTTGGAAGCTAAGTACATATGCAACAATAATACATCCTATACCAACTACGCATAACCATGTAAATGCAAAAGGCTCTACTTTTTGTTTTCTTGCTTCTCTTAATAAATCGATAATTTGCAAGCGTCCTACTGTCCAAACGCTAAACAATGATAAGATTAAAAATAGAATAAAGTATACACCTGCTGTAATCAAAACCGCTTTACTATTCCATACGAGTGGAAGTGTTTTATCTATTTTCAATATTACGCTTAATGCTTGGAAGAATAATTTTGAACAAAGCATACCAAGTCCAATACCTACTACAATTGCAATACTACCTAACATAAGCTGCTCTAATATAATCATTCGGCCGAGCTGCGATTTTGTTCCACCTATTAATGTTAATAAACCAAACTCTTTTTTCCTTGCTCGTAAAAACGTTGAATTTGCATATAAAATAAAGAGTGCTGAGAAGATGACTACAATATAATTCATTGATTCTAGCCCTTTTGAAATCATCTCCCTCATACTAATATTACCGCCTACAACATCTGGATGATAAATGAAGGAAGCATACATGAAAAATACGACTATCGATAAACAACTACTTATAAGAAACGCTTTATAATTACGCCAATTTCCTTTTACATTATTAAGCGCGAGCTGGCGAAAGTTCATGATATTCCCCTCCTAGCATCGCAAGTACGTCCAGAATTTCTTGGAAAAAGGCTTGTTTCGTTCTTCCCTTATGTATTTCTGAGAAAATCTCTCCATCACGTATGAAAAGAATACGTTCGCAATAACTCGCCGCTACTGGATCATGCGTTACCATTGCAATTGTTACTTTCTTTTGTTCATGCAAATCTTGCAACGCGCTCATTAATGATTTTGCCGACTTAGAATCTAAGTTTCCAGTTGGCTCATCTGCTAAAATTAGCGTCGGTTCATGAATGATCGCTCTCGCAGCTGCTGCACGTTGTTG
The DNA here is from genome assembly GCF_006349665.1 of Bacillus sp. CD3-5. NCBI lineage: Bacteria > Bacillati > Bacillota > Bacilli > Caryophanales > Bacillaceae > Bacillus > Bacillus sp. CD3-5. Next base: position 12,321 of record NZ_VEPX01000007.1, read on the forward strand.
TTGCCCGCCTGATACTTCATAAACCTTTTTATTTAAAATTTCTTCGATATTTAAAAACTTCGCAATTTCCAGTACTTTCGCATCGATTTCATTTACAGATTTCTTCGCCATTACGAGTGGTAAAATGATATTTTCTTTAATCGATAACGTATCAAGTAAGTTAAAATCTTGGAAAATGAATCCTAAATGTGTACGGCGAAATTCCGCTAATTTTGCAGCACGCATTTGATTAATTTCTTCTCCATTTACAAGCACATGACCTGAAGTTTGCTTATCAATTGTTGCTAATAAATTTAAAAGCGTTGTTTTCCCACTTCCTGAAGGACCCATAATTCCTACAAATTCGCCTTCTTCTATTTTAAAATTTATATCGTTTAAAGCAGTCGTCGCTACTGAACCTTTTGATTGGTACACCTTCGTTAACCCTTTTACTTCAAGAACACTCATTTCTAATCCCCCTATGTGTTTTCTTCTTACATTTACTATAAGAAAAAAAAGAAAAAGAAACGAGTGATTTCCCTTACAAAACGGTTTGTTATCTTACAGTTTTGTCATTTTTCTCATTAATGTATGATATTCTTCATCTTTTGCAAATTGGAACGTGAATGTTGTCCCTTCTCCTTCAGCCGATTGCACATACATACCGTGATGTAAATTATCACAAATTTCCTTCGTAATATATAAACCCATTCCAGTCGCTTCTCTCGTTTTCCGACCATTTACCCCTGTAAAGAATGGATCAAATATACGCTTTACATCTTGCTCTGGAATACCGATTCCATTGTCCTTAATATGTAATAACACCTTTTGATCTTTCTCTTCAATTTGAAATTGAATTTCCTTTTTCTCTGCTTCCGAAATTTTTGTATACTTAATTGCATTTACAACAATTTGTCCTATAGCAATACTGAGCCATTTTCTATCAGAGGCAACCATACAAGTATCTTCCTCAAACATCACTTTCGGAAATACAGACGATTGAATGAAGGACTTTCTATTTTCATTAATAATACCTCTAATAATATCTATCACATTTACTACTTCTACTTTATAATCTTTCGCAAACTGCTCTAACCTTGCCATATGTAACGCTAAATCTAAACCATTTAGTATGCGATTATTTTCTTCACGAATACTTTCAACTGTTGCCCTTGCTACACGATGCTCTTTACCAAACTTCTGTAATAGTAACTCAATAACAGATACCGGTGTTTTCATTTGATGAATCCATTGGTTCATAAATATCATTTGCTGTTGTTCTTTTGCATGTTGTTTATGAACTTCATTCATATATTGCTGTCTTAATAGCGTAAACGATTCAACGACCATCTCTTGCTCTGCCGTATAAGAAGTATCAATAAGTAAGGAATCATGTAATGTATTTCCGCCAGTAACATACCTTTCAATCCTCTTTAAAAACACACTCCGTTTTCGGTAATCGTAAATGAGATATACAGTAAAAACAACTGTCCCTAATAAAAGTCCGTATAACCACGTATTCCAATCAATAGATCGCTTTTCTAAAAGGCTTTGCAACTGCAAAACGAGCCCAAATAAACAGAGACTAACAATGTAAGAAAGAATTAAAGAAAAGCGGTCCATGAGGTAATCTTTAACCTTCATGTCCTTCTCCCCACTCTGTAAGAAGCGCATAACCGTATCCACGTTTCGTTACAATTGCATTTTTAATACCTAGCTCCTCTAGTTTCTTTCTTACACGTTTTACATTTACGGTTAATGTATTATCATCAACAAAAGCTACCTCATCCCAGAGGGCTTCTAACAATTCTTCGCGCGTTACATATTGATTTGCTTGTTTCATTAAACACTCTAATAAGTAAAATTCATTTTTTGTCAGTTCTGTTTGTTGCCCTTGCCACTCAACAACGTGCTGAGATGGGAATAACAACAGTCCATTTACACCTAAACAATCGCTTTCTGCCGCAGAAGCATACTCACCATACCCACGACGAAGTGCACTTTTCACCTTAGCCATTACAATGTCTAAATGGAATGGCTTCGTAATGTAATCATCTCCTCCATTTTCAATTGCCATTACTTGATCCATTTCCCCCGTTCTTGCAGAAACAAAAATAATTGGTGCATTCGATACAGTGCGGATTTGACGACACCAATAGAAACCATCAAAATACGGTAAATTAATATCAAGTAACACAAGATGTGGATTTACATTTACAAACTCATCTTTTATATGTCGTAAATCACTCGCTCGAAATGACTGATAGCCATATCTTTCTAAATGCTCTTCTAATATTCCCGCGATTTTTTCATCGTCTTCTACAATTAATATTTTATACATGTTCACTTTCTCCCCATAAAAAGTTCTTATAAAACCACTTCTTTTTCTATTATAAATTGAAAATTTAATTAGTGGGGATTTTTTCCTGTATAAATCAGACTTTTACGATATAAAAAAAGACTGCCATATTTCGGCAGTCTTAGTCGATAAATTCAAATTCATATTCAAGAATTTTTACAATATCTCCGTCTTTTGCACCACGTGCACGAAGCGCTTCATCAATACCCATTCCGCGCATTTGGCGAGCGAAACGACGTACAGATTCATCACGTGAGAAGTCTGTCATCTTGAATGTTTTCTCGATATCGTAACCAGAGATAACAAACGTGCCATCACTTTCACGTGTAATGTCAAATTTAACACCTTCAGTCTCAAGTTTGTACATTACACTTGTATCAGACTCATCCGCAACTTCATGTATTGGGAATTCAGGTGTTGTTTCTAATAAGTTCGCTACTTCAAATAGTAAATCACGAACACCTTGTTTCGTTACAGCTGAGATTGGGAAGATTTTTACTTCGTCTCCCACTTTCTCTTTAAATGCTTGTAAGTTTTCTTCTGCATCTGGCATATCCATTTTGTTTGCAACAACAACTTGTGGACGCTCCGTTAGGCGAAGATTGTATTCTTTTAATTCATTATTAATCGTTACGTAATCTTCATATGGATCACGGCCTTCTAAACCAGACATATCAATTACATGCACGATTACACGTGTACGCTCAATATGACGTAGGAATTGATGACCAAGTCCGACGCCAGCATGTGCGCCTTCAATTAGTCCAGGAAGGTCAGCCATAACGAAGCTGCGGTTATCACCAGTTTCAACAACACCAAGATTTGGAACGATTGTTGTAAAGTGATACTCTGCAATTTTCGGACGTGCTGATGATACGACAGATAATAATGTAGATTTACCTACACTTGGGAATCCAACAAGTCCAACGTCTGCTAGTACTTTAAGTTCTAGAATGACATCACGTTCTTGACCTGGTTCCCCATTCTCAGCGATTTCTGGCGCTGGGTTCGTAGCTGTTGCGAAACGTGAGTTACCACGGCCACCGCGGCCACCTTTTGCAATTACAGCTGTTTGTCCATGCGTTACTAAATCGGCAAGAATTTGACCAGTTTTTTCATCTTTTACTACTGTTCCTGGCGGAACTTTAACGATTAAATCTTCAGATTTACGGCCGTGCTGACCTTTACTCATTCCGTGCTGACCGCGATCAGCTTTGAAATGACGTTGGTAGCGGAAGTCCATTAATGTACGTAAGCCTTCTTCAACAACGAAAACAACATCTGCACCTTTACCACCGTCGCCACCTGCTGGACCACCTTTTGGAACATACTTCTCACGACGATACGCAACCATTCCGTTACCACCGTCGCCGCCTTTTACATATATCTTGACCTGATCTACAAACATTATTTCACCACACTTTTTTCAATTGGTTGTAATATAACTGAGACTTCTTCGTCTCTTACTGTATAAGAAATGGAATACCATTTATTGTTTTGGTTCGCAAGCCAATTCTGTAGTTCTTCTACACTCGTTAGCTTACCACGAAAATCAAAAAAGAAACGAGCATTCTCCGCGTCACATTCAATTGTGATACAAACATAATTTTCAACATATACGTCTAAACTATGCTGAAGCATTGAGAAAAATTGATTCGTCCATGTACATACAGTCTCATCTAAGTGAGATAAGTTATGTAAATTCCCTAATACTTCGTACTCCAATAAGCACGGCTGCTGTTTCCAATTATATGTTAAAATCCACTCTGAAAATAAAGGCATTGATAGCCCCATCAGATTGGATTCTTGTCTCGCTTCTTGGACAAAACGATCGATGAGACTATGAATTTCTTCCACTTTTCCAAGGGAAAGGTTTCCTTTCACCATCTGCATACGATTGAGCCAATCATGTCTTGAATGGCGCAATGCATCTATAATTGTCCATTTTTTATTCATTTAGATACTCCTTAATATAGAAAAACTCTAACCTGCACTCAGGTTAGAGTTTTCCGTGAGTTCTTATGCTTCTTGAGCAACAGGATATACGCTCACTTGTTTGCGGTCACGGCCAAGACGCTCGAAGCGTACTACGCCGTCAACTTTCGCGTATAAAGTGTCATCGCCACCACGACCAACGTTAACACCTGGATAAATTTTTGTACCGCGTTGACGGTAAAGAATTGAACCACCTGTAACCGTTTGACCATCTGCGCGTTTAGCACCAAGACGTTTTGACTGAGAGTCACGACCGTTCTTTGTACTACCTACACCTTTCTTAGATGCGAAAAACTGAAGATCTAATCTTAACATACGTTACACCTCCTGCACTTTTTCTATTAAACGGATATACTTTCCGTAATCAAGTTCGATCGTCTTAAGCGAAACAACCAATCCTTCTAAAAGTATCTGTGCTTTTTCTGCTGTATGAACGTCTAAATCATTAGGCAATTCATACGTTAAGAATCCACCATCACTTCCGAGTTCAATAGTTGCCTGCACATTACAAAGTTCTTCCACAGCATTTATGGAACCAAACACAACCGCTGTAGTTCCAGCACAGACAAGATCTTGTCCATGTGGCGCATAATCGGCATGTCCAGTCATTTTAAATGATTGGATACTTCCTAATTTCGTGCGACTTATCGTAATTTTAATCATGTTAACCAGAATTAAGCGTTGATAGCTTCAACAACTAGCTTAGTGTAAGGTTGACGATGACCTTGTTTCTTACGATTGTTCTTTTTCGCTTTGTATTTGAAAACGATGATTTTCTTAGCGCGACCGTGTTTTTCAACTTTCGCAGTAACTGTTGCACCTTCTACAACTGGGCTACCAACTTTCACGTTTTCGCCACCAACGAAAAGAACTTTGTCAAAAGTAACAGTTTCACCAGCTTCAACATCTAATTTTTCAATGTAGATTTCTTGACCAGCTTCAACTTTGATTTGTTTTCCACCTGTTTCGATAATTGCGTACATACTTGCACCTCCTCTTAATTACTAAGACTCGCCAAAAACGAGGTAGACATAAATGCCTTTAAGGGACCTGTCTTGTGCGGTTGTAGCATATAGCCGTTTAGGTGCTATAAACTATAACATAAAGATGTTATCATGAATCATAGACTATTGTCAATGAAAGTTCTAATAACTATTTTTTCCGTTCTATAATTTCTTTTTTACTTCCAAAACGGATAATAGCGTACTTTTCGATCATATCATCTTTGAAATAAATTTCAAATGGAATATTTTTTTGTAATTCTTTTTGCAAAAATTGTTTTTGTAATTCTTTAGGTGCAGAGATTAATACTGCCTCATCTTCTATATTGCCATATGAAATTAGCTCTCTCTCTAGCTCATACGCAATCGTTTCATATGACATGACATAACCCGTCGCTTTGCACGGTGCACACTCTTCAAGTAATACGTCACGTAAAGAATGTTTTTTACGTTTACGTGTCATCTCTAAAATCCCTAACTCTGTGAACCCGAGCACTCTTGTATATGTGCGATCATTTTGCATAGCAGCGATGAGACATTCTCTTATCTTTTCTTTATCTTCTCTTCTTTTCATATTAATAAAGTCAATTAATATCATACCACCAATATCACGGAGTCTTAATTGACGCGCTATCTCTTCAGCTGCTACTTCATTTGTACGAAGGACTGTATCTTGTAAATTCTGTTTTCCAGTAAACTTACCCGTATTCACATCAATTACAGTCATCGTCTCCATTTGTTCCACAATTAAATAAGCACCATTTGGGAGCCAAACAATTTTTTGAAGTGCTTTCTCAATCTCACGCTCTATGCCAAAATGGTTAAATATTGAAGACTTTTCATTATAAAAAGATATTTTTTCTTTGCCGACTTTTTCTTCTAATTCTTTTACTATACTTCTTGTATCTACAACTACTTTTTCAATCGTTTCAATTGGATTCTCTTGAAATACACGATCTAAAAAGGTTGCTGGCCGATGAAGTAGTAACGGTGCCTTTCCTTGGCCCTCTTTTCTTTTTAACTCTTCATATAACTGCTGTAACCTTTGCATTTCAGCTTGTATTTCTTCAATTTCTCCTTTTTCAGAAGCTGAGCGGAAAATATAACCTCCTTTCCCTTCTACTTCAATTTGGAGTAATTGTTGCCTTCTTTTATTGTTTTTTATTTTCCGAGAAACCGCACGCATTTCATCATATGGCATATAAACGACATATTTCCCGGTAAATTCTATATTTGCTGTCAATTTTGGCCCTTTCGTATCAATTGCCTCTTTTACAACTTGTACGAGTACCGCTTTTCCTTCATGTATATGATAAGAAGATGGTACATCATCGTACGAAAGATACGCATGTTTTTCTAAACCTATATTTACAAAAGCTGCATTCATTCCAGCAATCGTTCTTACGATACGTCCAACATAAATATGCCCAACAATCTCTTGTTCTTCATTTCGTTTCCATAAAAACTCAACAATTTTCTTCTTCTCTTCAATTGCAACGCGTTTTTCCGATCCAGCATAGTTAATATATAACGTTTTCAAAATACTTTCCTCACTTTATAATCTTCTTTGCTTTTACAATAATAAAAGGTTAGTGCTAACGTCAACACTAACCGATTAATTCTTCAACAGATGAAGTTGTTCGTTTTTCAGTAAAATACGCATAAAGCAATTCATTTTCATCCAATGTGTAACGTTCTTTATATTTTCCGCGGACGATAATAGAATGCTTATAGCCTCTACGAAATTTTGTGAATATCTTATATAAATGATCTTCTGATTGCACCTCAATCGGTGCAATCTTTTCAATTCCTCTTTTGTTCCCATAATAACGTTCTAATAAAAAACGCATAAAGGCATACCGTCTTTGCTTCCATTCTTGATATAACGACACCGCTAAAAATATGAGTAGTACCCACATCATAATATTATTACTATTCCAAAGTAACTGCCATCCTAGTATGACACTAAAAAAAACACATGATAATTGCATCATCTTTTCATGTGCTTGTAAATAAGGAAAACGATATGATAGTACGTTAAACAATACTTTTCCACCATCAAGAGGCCAAATAGGTAGTAAATTAAACGCTAAAATAATTATATTATTCCACATAAAGAAATAATATAATTCCGCATGAAGCCAACCAGCTTCAAACAACATATAGCCTACCGCCATCATCCAAATATGTTGAATAGGTCCTGCAATTACAACAACTAGTTCCTCTTTCAATGATTTATTCCCATGTTCCTCAAGCTCAGCCACACCACCAAACGGCAAAAGTTGAATCTTCTTAATACGCCAATTATAGTGTGCCGCTGCAAAAGCATGCCCAAGTTCATGGATGAGAACGATACAAAATAACAGTAGTAACTCTTTAAAACGTGCCGTGAAAATACCAATGACAATAATAACCCAAAACAATGGATGCACTGAAATCTTTGTTAAAACATCTCTATATTTAATCAAATGAAATCACCTGAATCGGATCAATAAATTTTTCATCCTTTTTTATTGCGAAATAAAACTTACCATTTTTATTATTCGCATCATTATTCACTGTTCCAATTTTTTGTTTCTTTGAAACGTAATCATATAATTTCACTGACATATCATTTAAATTTGCATACCATGACTCCGTACCATCTGCATGCTGAATTTGAACTGTATTACCAAGTTCCTCTTTCTTGCCTGCAAAAACTACTAGCCCTTCATTCACTGACTCAACAGTTGCATTTGTAGCTGTTTGTACAAATACACCTTGGCCATTTTTTTGAAACCCTTGCATCACCTTTCCGGAAGCAGGAATGGCATAATCTTTTTGCTGAATCGTTTCTTCTTTTTTCTCATTAGGCGAATAAAACACGAGCGGTTTTCCAAACTGTTTTTCGTACCATTTCGCTACAGTAGCAAACTGAAATTCTTCTTTCATCACTTTTTCTGTAACAGCTTTAGCGCCGTCGAAAGAAGCTGGTGCATTCTTATATAAAATAGCGACAGAAAGAACTAATATTGCTGATAACAATACTTTGAAGAAAAACACTTCTTTTCGAAATAAAGGATGAATTTCCTTTTCTCCATCTTCAATAAATACTGTTTCACTATCAAAATTCCCTCCAGCAAAATACTGCTCTTCCTCCATCCTTTCTTGCTCTGCCTTCCTCTTCGCAATCCGTTTTTTAATTTCTTCTACACGTCTATTCTTCATACTGTCTCCTTTCTTTCGTTAAGCTAATGTACATAGAAACAGTTGTATACAGTTTGTACATATGTATGAACTAGGTATGGAAGATATTCGTGTGAAGAAAAAAGAAAGCACTCCGCAAATATGCGAAGTGCTTTTAACGGATTCCAAAGAAGTTTTTCACCTTTGTAAATACCGATACCTTTTCTTGTTCAAATGCTTGTAATGGGACATTCTCACCCAACAAACGTCTTGCAATATTACGATAAGCTAACGCTGCTTTTCCGCTCGGTTGCAACGCTACAGGCTCACCTGTATTTGTAGCACGAATAACTTCATCATCATCTTCGACAACACCAAGAAGCTCGATTGACAATGTACGTACGATTTCATCAACATCTAACATATCCTGTTCATGAAGCATATGACTACGCACACGATTAATAACAAGTTTCGGTGGTTCAATATCCTCTTTTTCTAAAAGCCCGATAATACGATCCGCATCGCGCATTGAGGATACTTCTGGCGTCGTAACAACAATTGCTTTATCCGCACCAGCTACCGCGTTTTTAAATCCCTGCTCAATCCCCGCAGGACAATCAATTAATATGTAATCATAATCTTGACGTAATACTTGTATTAATTCATCCATTTGTTCAGGTGTTACCGCTGATTTATCACTCGTTTGTGCTGCAGGTAATAAATAAAGATCATCAAAACGTTTATCTTTAATAAGAGCCTGAGGTAAACGGCAACGCCCTTCAACGACATCAACAAGATCAAATACAATACGATTTTCCAGCCCCATTACTACGTCTAAGTTTCGAAGACCGATATCTGTGTCAATTAAGCACACTTTCTTTCCAGATAACGCTAGGGCTGTCCCAATGTTCGCAGACGTTGTAGTTTTACCTACACCGCCTTTTCCAGATGTAATTACTATTGCCTCTCCCACAGCTATACAATTCCCCTTTCTAACTTTGTTAAATTAGGTCTAAGATGAGTGAGAAGTTGCAGTCGATCGACAACAATGTGATTGTTCTCATTAATATACGCACATTCTGCCGCCTCCGCTCCGTCTTCTTTCTCTTCCGGAGCCCGCATTGCCACATCACTAATTCGAAGTTGCATCGGGTTCATAACAGATGCAGCGATTACAGCATCTGAATCCCCATAATACCCCGCATGTGCAATTCCTCTTAATGATCCTACGACAAAAATATTCCCCCCAGCGATAACCGTTCCGCCTGGATTAACATCACCAATTAACAATAAATTTCCTTTTACATGTAAAACTTGTCCAGAGCGAACAATTTTGGAAATAGGGACGATTTCTGTTTCTTCTTTCCAAGCTATTGCTTCCTCTTTCGTTATAACATCACTTTCAATCGAATCCACAACGAGATTCTTTTTATTACGAATTAACGTACGAATCTCTTCTTGTTGGACTTCTGTTAAATAACGGTTTCCTACTTTCACATGCACTTCAATTAAAGAGCGTCCATCACCATCATAGTAATGTGTAGAAAGCTTTTCATCTAATTCCTTCAATAATTCAGAGAATGAACAACAATCATCTAAATGAAGGGTTATTCCGTCTTTTGTCCCTTTTATTGTTACATTTTGTTGCTTTTTTTCTTCCACTAAAGTTCACCCCACCGATTCAATTCGACATAAAATTAGAAAATCCTTTTTTCTTTTTCTTCCATCGCTTTTGAAAGACGCACTAAATATCGTCTCAGTGGGAAACAAACTATCAATAAGAAAATTGCATTTAGCAATAAAGTAGACAGGAGACGATCTGTGAAAAAGACATACGCCGACATATGAGTACGTCCTAACAAAGTTAAAAATCCATACACATAATACTCTAATGCTACTATGCTAGCTAGTACGATAGAAGTAACAATAAATAAATTCAATTGTAGTACCTTCATCACACTATAAACTAAATACACTAAAATCGGATACGCAAAAATATATATACCAACAAGTTCCGTGTATACGGTATCAAATAAGAAACCAAATAATAGTCCGTAATAAATCCCTTGGACCGGACTATAGTACACAGTAATAAAACATAACACAATGATAAAGAAATGAGGTGATGCTATACTGTCTTTCCAAAAAACCTCTGTTGGAACAATAGTAGCAAACATATTTTCAAATAAAAAAGCAAAAAGGAGCAAAAGAGGAAGAGCTGCTCTTTTTAAAATCTTCATCATCTCTTCTCCCCCTCCTATTCTAATGGCGCTGAAGGCGTTTCACGTTTCGCAACTACAACATGCTCTACGTCATTTAAATCAGCGGCTGGCTTTACATAAGCTGTTTTTGTTAAACCGTATGGATCCTGCTGAACTTCAACGATTTTTCCAATTACAAGACCTTTCGGGAAAATATCACCGAGCCCAGATGTTACAACTAGTTGATCCTTATCTACCGGTGCATCAGAACCAATCTTTGTGAAAAGAAGTAAGTGCTTTTCTTTATCGTAACCTTCAATCAATCCAAAGATTTTCTCATTCCCTTGTACGATAGCAGAAACACGATTTGTTCGGCTCATAGAACTTAACAATTCTACTGATGATGTAAACTGAGATACACTTTTCACTCGTCCCACTAAACCTTGTGGAGTTAATACAGCCATATCTTTTTTTATTCCTTGCTGTGCCCCTTTATCAAGTCCAACTAAATCGTACCATTTATCTGGATTACGAGAAACAACAGTCGCTGGAATTTCAGTATAACCGCTATTTAACTTATCTTTACCCGTTAACTCTTGTAACTTCTTGTTATCATCTTCTAATTGTTTTACTTTCCCTGATAGACCTGCATAATTGTCTAATTTTGCTTTTAATTCTTTATTCTCTTCATACGTGCGCTTTACATCCTCTACATTTTCGAAGAATCCAGCTACGTATTTCGCTGGCTTTTGGAATACACGTTCTACAACACCGACAGTGTCTTTAACAAACTGCTCTGGCCATGTTAAACTGTTCCGTTCTTTCAATGAGATTCCAATCAATGCCACGAGAAGAATAATACTAACTAACAAAACAATTAATCTTTTGTTTAAGAAAAACTGTGGCACGTTCACACCCTCTTAATTTCATTGATTTTTATTTTGCAATATTATCGAGCAGCAGTTTTGAAAAGATCGATATTGTCTAATGCTTTACCCGTTCCAATTGCTACGCAATCTAATGGATCTTCTGCAACAAGAACTGGCATATTTGTTTCTTCACTAATTACTTTATCTAAATTACGTAGTAATGCTCCGCCACCTGTTAATACGATGCCACGGTCCATAATGTCTGCCGCTAATTCTGGTGGAGTTTTCTCTAACGTATTTTTAACAGATTCTACAATGGCATCTACTGTATCTTTTAATGCATCTGCAATTTCTTCTGGTTGAATTAGTACTGTTTTTGGTAAACCACTTACTAAATCACGACCACGAATTTCCATAGGCTCGATACCTTCTGGCTCGCCTGCAGAACCAATTTCTAATTTTAATGCTTCAGCTGTTCTTTCACCGATCATTAAGTTGTAGCTTTTCTTAATGTACTGAATGATTGAATCATCCATATCATCACCAGCAACACGAACTGATTGACTTGTTACAATACCACCTAAAGAAATGATTGCAACTTCTGTTGTACCGCCACCAATATCAACAACCATGCTACCAGTTGGTTCCCAAACAGGTAAGTTTGCACCAATTGCTGCTGCAAATGGTTCTTCGATAGGATAAGCATCACGAGCACCAGCTTGACGAGTCGCATCGATTACTGCACGTCTTTCTACAGCTGTAATACCAGATGGTACACATACCATTACATAAGGCTTACGTGAGAAGAATCCATTTGATTTTTGAGCTTGTTGAATGTAATATTTCATCATTGTTGCTGTTGTTTCGTAATCAGCAATTACACCGTCTTTCATCGGGCGAAGTGCCACAACGTTTCCTGGTGTACGACCAATCATTTGTTTTGCATCGCTACCTACAGCAACGATTTGTTTCGTATCAGTTTGTAACGCTACTACTGAAGGTTCACGTAAAACTACACCTTTTCCCTTTACATATACAAGCGTGTTCGCAGTTCCTAAGTCTATTCCAAGATCGCGAGTAAAGCCACCAAATCCAAACATATTATTTATCTTCCTTTCTTGTTTTCACGGACTCATTTTTTCTTACTTTATATTATAAAAACAGTACGTTTTTTATATCTTTATCCTTTTTGTAGATAATTTTCTACAAAAAACTCATAAATCACATTATAAAACAAAATAAGTAAAAAGCATAGTCTTAAATATGACCTTTTTCCTTTAAACTCACGAATTTATGGTCACCTATTATAATATGATCGAGCACTTCAATTCCGATAATCCGGCCGCATTCTACTAAGCGTTTTGTTACTTCAATATCTTCTCGGCTCGGCGCAGGGTCTCCTGAGGGATGGTTATGAAGACATATGATAGAGGCTGCTGCACGGCGAAACGCTTCTTTAAAAACTTCCCTTGGATGTACAATTGATGAGTTTAAACTTCCAATGAAAATCGTTTGCCTATGTATAACTTGATTCTTTGTGTTCAAATATAGACATACAAAATGCTCCTGCTGCAGGAAGCGCATTTCTTCCATCATATATGTGGCGCAATCTTCCGGGCTTCGAATGCTGTATCTATTTTGATATTCTAAACGCACCATTCTTCTACCGAGTTCAAAAGCAGCGATGAGCTGTGATGCCTTCGCAACTCCAACACCATGTATACTCACTAACTCTTCTAGCGTTGCGTCTTTCAACATACGTAAACCATCAAAATGATGCAAAATTTTATCCGATAACTTTAAAACTGTTTCTTCTTTAGAACCTGTTCTGAGTAACACTGCAAGAAGCTCCCGATTGGATAAACTTCCAGCCCCTTCTAACAATAAACGCTCCCGTGGCTGTTCTTCTTTGACAACATCACGAATACCGTTCATTTCTCCACCCCTTTATTTGTTCTCTCAAAGAAAATCCCATGCAGTTTTACGCATGGGTTACATCAATATTAAATTGTTTTAATTCCCGAACAAGACGTGAAATTGGTAACCCAACTACACTATAGTAGTCCCCTTGAATATGTTGAACAAAAATAGATCCTTTACCTTGAATCCCATAACTTCCTGCTTTATCCAAAGGCTCTTTTGATGCAATGTATGTGTCAATTTCCTCTTCTGTTAATTCCCAAAACGTAACTTCTGTACGCTCGTAAAAAGTGACTGTTTTGTCCTTTGCTATAATTGCAACACCTGTATACACCTCATGTGTTTTCCCTGATAATAATTGCAACATTTCTTTCGCCTCAGCCTCATTAGATGGCTTTCCAAGAATACGCGACTCATATGTAACAATTGTGTCTGCACCTAACACAATATAATCACTGTTATTTTCTGCTACCGCAGATGCTTTTTGCAGGGCAAGGGACATAACAATATCAGAAGGCGATGAATACGCACCAATCGTTTCTTCTACTTCACTTACAACAATTTCAAATGGTACACCCGCTAACTCAAGCAATTCCTTCCTGCGAGGTGATCCTGAAGCTAAAATAATTTTTTTCATATTTTCTCCTTCCTTTCTCACATGAAGCAGAATCATTTATATCAATCGTATCAAAGGAATAGTTTGTCCACAAATAAAAGAAATATTATTTTCTCTAAACAAAATAATACTTCCTTACCAAAACACGATTATATTCCTGTCATAGAGAAAGCACTTTACTCTAAATTCAAAAGAAAAGAAAGAAGCCTTTACACTTCTTCCTTCGTCATTTCATTATCCTATTATTTCACCTTTTGTGAAACAATTTTTTCGTATGAAAGTATACCATCAATGATAACTTGATTTAATTTCGCTAATGATTCCTTATCATCTTTTCCGTCCTTCACTGTTTGCACAGCTACCGACGTATACATATACAATTTCTTCGCTTCTTCCTGCTTCATACTTTTCCCTTCTTTTTCAATCGCTTTCCACTCTTTTTCGATCGCACCTATATCTTTTGTATTACTTTTTTCACTAGCTTGTACGCTAGAAGCATATTTTGCTAAATGAGTATATAATGGCTGTAATTTTGTTAAAAACGCCCCGACTTCTTTATCATCTTTAAGTAACGCTTTATCTGTTATATCCCAGTCCTTTTTCAATACGGAGACATTATCTTTTTTATACTGCGTCATTAATTGGTTTATGCCTTGTTCATCGCTAGCAATACCAACAACTAATGCATACTTATCGCCGCTCGGTTTTAAGGCTGCTACACCTCCATTACCTTTCCACTCTTCAAGAGCGGCCTGTCCCTTTTCTTCAGAAGAATAGATTCCTCCTTGAACAAAAAATAATTTCATTGGATCTAATGACGTTCCTGTCTGTGCTTTTGTTTTTTCCTCTTTTGGTGCTGGTGTTTGTTCTGCCGTTCCACCCACCTTTGATTCTTCCTTTCGCATCTGCTTCGAAGCTGTTACTTCGCTTCCTCCTGTCGCACCTTGTCCTTTCAGTAACTGTAGCATCCCCATCCCAAACGCCGTACCAATAATAATTGCAGTTGCAACGATTGCAATTAACGTATTGCTCCACTTCTTTCGATTTTTTTCCGTAGACGCTACTTTCGATTTTTGAAACAGAACAACGTTTTTTGGCCTTTCACTTTCTACTACCATCCAATCAAATTCATCTTTCTTCTTCTCCTCATACTTCGCTTCTGTTCCATTCACTTTCACTGAGATCGTTCGTGATTGCTTGTCCATACACTCACACCTCACCTCTTATCGTTGTCCGCATCATATCATATTCATTTCACAAAAAAACGAGATATTTGTCAGAGGAATTCGCCAAATAACCCTATATATTTATCTTATATGTATGCATTTGACTTCATTTGTAGAACAAAAAAACTAGATAGCAAAGACTATCTAGTTTTTTCGCGAATATATTTTCGAACTTCCGAAATGAAATAAAGAGAACCTGTTATGATAAAAACATCATTTTCTCCAAGCATTTCAACCTTCGTATCAATTGCCTCTTTCCAATTTTCAAAAACTAATTTTGACTCTTCCTTTGCATACGATGCAAGTTTGTCAGCAGAAATCGCACGATCAAAGGCGAATGTTGTAAAAATAATTTCATCGGCGATGCTTTCTAATTGACCTACCATATTGTGCAATTGTTTATCACCAAGGGCAGTAAATAAAACTATTACATTTTTATCTTTGTAATGTGATTCTACCGTTTTCACAAGACTTTCAATACCTTCTGGGTTATGAGCACCATCTATAATAATATCCGGATTACTTTGCAGTTTTTCAAAGCGCCCCACCCAATACGCTTCCTGTAATCCCGTTCTTATTTCTTCTTCCTCAATTAAAAATGATAAGTATGTTTTTACATACATGACTGCCATAAGTGCAAGTGCTGCGTTTCCTACTTGATGGCTGCCTTTCATTGAAATTCGCACATCTTCAAAAGAGGCGAAAGGGCAAGTGAAATCGAAATGTTCTCCATCTTCGCTAGACTGTTTATGTAACGATGTAAAATGGTTGCCCATCTCGTATACATTTGCATGATTTTCCTTTGCAACTTTTTGAATGACTTGCAACGCTTCCTCATCTTGCACACCAGTAATAACCGGAACACCAGACTTAATAATTCCCGCCTTTTCATATGCAATTTCTCCTAATGTATTACCTAAAATATGCATATGATCGTGACCGATATTCGTAATAATCGTGAGAACTGGATGAATCACATTCGTAGAATCAAAGCGCCCTCCAAGCCCTGTTTCAAATAAAACAACATCACAGAAATTAACTTTACCGAAGTAACAAATTGCCATAACAGTAATAATTTCAAACTCAGTCGCTTCCCCTAAATCCGTTTCATCTAGTTTTTCAACGACTGGCTTTACCATCTTTACAAGTTCAGTAATCTCTTCATCTGCAATTGGTGTTCCATTCACACTAATACGCTCGTTAAATGTTTCAATATAAGGGGAGGTAAATGTTCCTACCTTATATTTTGCATTTTCTAACATGTAGCGCATATATGTTAACGTTGAACCTTTTCCATTTGTACCAGCAAGATGAACACATTTTATGTGACGTTCTGGATTTCCGAGTTCTTCTAGCATCCATCTCATTCTTTCTAATCCCGGTTTAATACCAAATTTCAATCGGCTATGAATCCACCCTATCGCTTCTTCGTATGTATGTATCACGTATGCTTTCCCCTTTCAAAAGACAACCTTCACCTTTCTATTATACGCAAAGAAAAGAGACTCACCAATATAGTGAGTCTCTAAAAAACATTTTTATTTCTCAAGATCCGCTAGACGTTGGCGAACTGCTTCGCGTTTTTCTAGGTAATCTTGCTCTTTCGCACGCTCTCCTTCAATAACTGCTGCAGGAGCTTTCGCTACGAAACCTTGGTTTGAAAGTTTCTTCTGTACACGTTCTACTTCTTTGTCGAACTTCTCAAGCTCTTTCTCAAGACGTGCTCTCTCTTCATCAAGATTGATAAGATCAGCTAACGGTAAGAATAACTCTGCACCTGTTACGATTGCAGTCATTGCTTTTTCTGGCGCTTGTAAGTCCGTTTGAATTGTTAATTCGCTTGGGTTACAGAAACGCTCAATGTAAGAGCTGTTTTTCGTAAGTTGAGCAAGTACAGCCTCATCTTTTGCTTTAATTTGCATTTGAACTTTTTTGCTCATTGGCGTATTAACTTCTGCACGGATGTTACGAACAGAACGAATGATATCAACTAGAAGGTGCATTTCTGCTGCAGCTTCTGCATCTTGTAAATCTTCGCGTACTGTTGGCCACGCTGCTACTGTAATAGATTCGCCTTCGTGCGGTAAATGTTGCCAAATCTTCTCTGTTACGAATGGCATGAATGGGTGTAACAGACGCATTGTTTGATCTAATACGTAAGCTAAAATAGAACGAGTTGTTTTCTTAGCTGCTTCATCTTCACCGTATAGAGGAAGTTTCGCCATTTCAATGTACCAGTCACAGAAATCGTCCCAAATAAAGTTGTATAATGAACGACCAGCTTCACCGAATTCGTATTTATCCATGTTTCGCGTTACGCTTTCGATTGTTTCATTTAAGCGAGTTAAAATCCACTTATCTGCAACTGATTTTTCACCAGTTAAATCGATTTCTTCATACTTCATGTCATCCATATTCATTAATACGAAACGTGATGCATTCCAAATTTTATTAATGAAGTTCCAAGTAGATTCTACTTTTTCCATGCTGAAACGTAAGTCTTGACCTGGTGCACTTCCCGTTGATAAGAAGAAACGCATTGCATCTGCACCGTACTTCTCGATAACTTCCATTGGGTCAATACCGTTACCAAGAGATTTACTCATTTTACGTCCTTGCTCATCACGAACTAAACCGTGAATTAATACATCTTTAAATGGACGCTCGCCTGTAAACTCTAAACCTTGGAAAATCATACGAGATACCCAGAAGAAGATGATGTCATAACCCGTTACTAGTGCATCAGTTGAATAGTAACGTTTGAAGTCCGCTGCATCTTCATTTGGCCAACCAAGTGTTGAAAATGGCCATAACGCTGAACTGAACCATGTATCAAGTACGTCGTTATCTTGATTCCAATTTTCAATATCTGCTGGCGCTTCTGTACCCACGTATACTTCACCAGTTTCTTTATGATACCAAGCTGGAATGCGGTGTCCCCACCATAATTGACGAGAAATACACCAGTCGTGAATGTTTTCCATCCAACGTAAATATGTGTTTTCGAAACGATCTGGTACGAACGTTACTTTCTCTTCTTCTTTTTGCTGAAGCGCTACTGCCTTCTCAGCAAGTGGAGCCATTTTTACGAACCATTGTGTTGATAAGTAAGGCTCAACAACTGCACCACTACGCTCACTATGACCTACTGAATGCATATGAGGCTCGATTTCTACTAATACGCCCGCTTCTTGTAAATCTTTTACTAACGCTTTACGGCACTCGAAACGATCCATACCGTTATACTTACCAGCTTTTTCGTTCATCGTTCCATCTTCGTTCATTACTAAGATACGTGGTAAGTCATGACGGTTACCTACTTCAAAGTCATTCGGGTCATGAGCTGGCGTAATTTTTACAACACCTGTTCCGAAATCTTTTTCTACATACTCATCAGCAATAATCGGAATCTCACGGCCTACGATTGGAAGTGTAACTGTTTTTCCGATTAAATGCTTGTAACGATCGTCTTCTGGATGAACCGCTACCGCTGTATCACCAAGCATCGTTTCTGGACGAGTTGTTGCAAGACGAATGTGACCAGATCCATCTGTTAACGGATAGTTCATATGGTAGAATGCACCTTGAACTTCTTTATGAATTACTTCAATATCAGAAAGAGCTGTGCGTGTTGCCGGGTCCCAGTTGATAATATATTCACCGCGGTAAATTAAGCCTTTTTCGTATAATTGAACGAATACTTTATTAACCGCATCAGATAAACCTTCGTCTAATGTGAAACGTTCGCGAGAATAGTCTAGTCCTAAACCAACTTTCCCCCATTGTTGACGAATGTGAGAAGCGTATTCTTCTTTCCATTCCCAAGCCTTTTCAAGGAATTTCTCACGGCCAAGATCGTAACGTGAAATACCTTCTTCACGAAGTTTCCCTTCTACTTTCGCTTGTGTTGCGATACCCGCATGGTCCATTCCTGGAAGCCACAATACATCGTAACCTTGCATACGCTTCGTACGAGTTAAAATATCTTGAAGAGTTGTATCCCAAGCATGACCTAAGTGTAACTTACCAGTTACGTTCGGAGGTGGAATTACAATTGTATACGGTTGTTTCTTCTCGTCTCCTGTTGCTTCAAAATATTTGCCTTCTAACCACCACTGATAAAGGCCTTCTTCAACGGACATATGATCATATTTAGTTGGTAAATTCTTTTCCGTGTTTGACATTATTTTCCCTCCTTAAAATAAAAAATGCCCCTCATCCAAAAAAGGACGAGGGACATCGCGGTACCACCTTTATTTACAAACAAATTCAGGAATTTGCTTATACTCTTAATTTGATAACGGACAAATCCGTCTTTTCCTAATGAGAACTATTCCGTTCAGAAAAGATGCTCCAGGGCTACCTTCTAACATAACTATCTAGAGAATCTCCCAGCTAATGATTCTCCTCTCTGAAGACGTTTCTTGTTATACTCTTCCCCTTCAAGGCATTTATATGATTGTTAATTATTATATACAATAGTGTAAAAAACGAAACCTTATTCGTCAAGATAAATTTAAGACTACAGCTTTTTGAGTAAAAAAAAGAAGATAAGTAGCATCCTCTACTTACCTTCTTTATCCGTTCCCTTGCTGGGCAGCTTGTAATTGCGAAAGAAAATATTCTATATTACTAACGAGCCAATGCGCTTGTTGCAAACTCTTTACTCCGAGAAGTTCATTTTCCTCATTACGCCGCTCTCTTCTTTTCTTATAAGACTGGATTTGCCGAATAAATTGCGATGGATACGTCATATACGCAAACATGAGTAGTTGCTCTTCTTTCGTAAAAGGGAAATTTTTTTGATACATTTGATACCATTCAAACCGATCACTTCGCGCAATTGGATATGTGTTTAAAGACCGAGAATAAAAGCCTACAATATCTTGCACAGGTGTTGCAAACTTCGATTTTTCTAAACTAATAAAATAGCCATTCCGTTCATAATCAAATAAAAAATGATTAAGCGATACGTTACCATGTACAAAAGTAATGCGCGTTGTTTCTTTTTCTTTCATTGCATCGTTCCACTCATTTAATTGCTTCGTTGCAAACTCACGCGCTCTCATTACATGATGATAGTACGTACAATACTGCAATTCAAACGGAGACATATACCACTTCGCTTCCGATTCTACAAGAAACTCTTCTAACATCTCTCCATCATTTTCCCAACGATTGGATATATTTGTATAATGTTTTTCTAAATCCTCTTCTGTATACGTTTCTTCTTTTACCGTTTTTTGGTGCAACGTTCCGAGAGTCTGAAACATTTTATGGTATTGATCATTATCCTCGCCGTTCCCTTCCGCACGCTCTAACCAAGGCATTAAATAATAATTATACGTACCATCACTTAAAATATAATTTCCGTCCGTCGCATGATATATAGGTACATAATTTGAAAAACCTTTCTCCTTCAAATATTGAATATGATGCAAAAAGTTATTCCGCTCTAACTTCCTGCCTTCTATTTTCTTGAGCGCATATGGACCTTGATTCGTATAAATTTTCGTCACACTTCCGTGCTCTTCCATATGCTGCGTATCCAATCTATATTGCCTTACAATGGGTTCATAACGATTTCGTAATTCCATATCCATACGAATAACCCTTTCTATTCAAAACATAGCCTTTAGAAAAATAAGTGAGTGAAAACACTCACTTATTTCGCTTTTGCTCTTGAAACAGGAATATAAATAATTTGTCCTGTAGTTAAATATATATCTTCTGTTTGATTGACACGGTATAAGTTTTGTACAGATGTTTCATAACGTTCTGCAACAGATTCGATCGTATCTCCTTCTTGCACAAAATACATTCTTAACTTTGTAAATTCTTCTTCCGGTTCTTTCGTAAATAATTTCGTTAAATAAAGCGCATTTTCATCCCGCTGTGAATACGTTTCCTCTTCTTGTACTTCTTGTTTTTTCGCTTGTTCTTTCTTGAAATCTTTTCTTCCGAACAATTCAAATTGCGGCGTTGTTTCTTTCTCCTCTTCACGCTCTACAAATTCATGTTCTTCTATTTCCTCTTCTTCTACTTCCTGCTCTTTTCTTTCTTCTAGTTGGAACGGTTCAAACGCGTAATCTTCCCACTCATCTGATTCCTTATAGGTTGGCTCTTCGACTTGTGGCGTTGGTCTAGTTTCATGCTCTTGCGCAGAATCATCCTCTAACTCAGCATACGCCGTTTCTTCCTCCTCATCCTCAATTCTTTCTTCATCACATAAACCTGTAATAGATATATCCGCTAATAATTGTAAGCAACCATTTTCCTTTAGTTCATAATCAAATTCCTCGATAGATACATATAGTTCTTCAATTACTTTCACACGGTTTCTTGGGATTGATATTTCAAGCGGGAAGGAATGAACAAGTTCATTAACCCCATCTTCTCTCGTTTCTACATAATCAATGGACTTCGCTGGCGATAGATCTCTTAATGAATAAGCTGAATCATCTTGCCTTGCAACATACTCTCCCGTTAAATCTAATTGCCCTCTCACAATTACCTCATGATCAAGCTCTTCTATCTCAACGTCTGGATCTAACGAAATTGACAAAAGTTCTTCGACTTCCTGTCCTTTTTGGAACCAAACAGATTCTTTTAATGAAAAACGTAATGAATGATCTGTTGCCACTTCTTTTCCCCCTCCCAAACTATATGTCATTACAGATTTATGTACGGAAAGCTGACTTTATGAATAAAAAAAATCGCTCCCCTTACGGAGAGCGATTTTTTTTATTCAATTAAGCTTTTAATTTTGACATTGCAATTTCAGCCGCTGCAATCGTCGCTTCAATATCTGCATCACTATGTGCTGTCGATAAGAATAAACCTTCAAACTGGGATGGCGGTAAAAATACACCTTGTTCTACCATTTCACGATAGTAAGCCGCAAAGAACTCTAAGTTTGAAGATTTTGCTGCATCGTAATTAATAACTGGTTCATCTGTAAAGAAGATACCAATCATAGAACCCGCACGATTGATATGATGTGGAATGCCATGTTTTTCAGCCGCTTTACGTAAGCCAGCTTCTAACATTTCAGCTTTACGCTCAAATTCTACATACGATTCTGGCGTTAACTGTACTAACGTTTCATAACCTGCTGCCATTGCAAGTGGGTTACCTGATAAAGTACCTGCTTGGTAAATCGGTCCGCTCGGTGCAACTTGGCGCATAATTTCTGCTTTACCACCGTATGCTCCTACCGGTAATCCACCACCGATTACTTTACCTAAACAAGTTAAATCAGGTGTTACACCGTAATAACCTTGTCCACAATTATAAGCAACACGGAATCCTGTCATTACTTCATCAAAAATAAGCAATGCGCCATTTTGCTCTGTTACTTCACGAAGACCTTCTAAAAATCCTGGTTGCGGAGGAACAACCCCCATATTCCCTGCTACTGGTTCTACAATGACACAAGCAATATCATCACCGAATTGTTCGAAAGCGTATTTCACACTTTCTAAATCGTTATACGCTACTGTAATCGTATTTTTCGCTACACCTTCTGGTACACCAGGGCTATCTGGTAAACCTAACGTTGCTACACCAGAACCCGCTTTAATTAATAACGAGTCACCATGACCGTGATAACAACCGATAAATTTCAAAATTTTGTTACGCCCTGTATAACCACGAGCTAAACGTAGCGCACTCATTGTCGCTTCTGTTCCAGAGTTAACCATACGCACAATCTCAATTGATGGAACACGCTCAATAACAAGTTTCGCTAATTTATTTTCAATTTCCGTTGGAGCACCGAAGCTCGTACCTTTTTCAGCAACAGCTTTTAAAGCCTCAACAACACGATCATTTGCATGACCATGAATTAATGGACCCCATGATAATACGTAATCGATGTATTCATTTCCATCGATATCATATACTTTAGAGCCTTTTCCACGCTCCATAAACAACGGATTCATACCGACAGACTTAAAAGCACGAACTGGGCTATTTACGCCACCAGGCATTAAATCTTGAGCCTCTTCAAACGCTGCAATCGACTTATCAAACTTTTTCATTATTTAGCGCCTCCTTCTTGTAACCATCTTGCTGCATCTTTCGCATGATACGTAATAATTAAATCTGCTCCTGCGCGTTTCATACTAATTAATTTTTCAAGTACAACTTCTTTTTCATTAATCCAGCCATTTTGCGCTGCCGCTTTAATCATTGAATATTCACCGCTTACGTTATAAGCAACGACTGGTAAATTAAAGTTATTTTTCACATCACGAACGATATCTAAGTAAGAAAGAGCTGGCTTTACAATTAAGAAATCTGCCCCTTCCATTACATCTGATTCTGCTTCACGGAATGCTTCCATGCGGTTCGCTGGGTCCATTTGATATGTTTTACGATCACCAAATTGCGGTGCACCATGCGCCGCATCACGGAATGGTCCGTAAAATGCTGATGAATATTTAACAGCGTACGACATAACTGGTACATGTCCAAAACCATTTTCATCTAATGCGTGGCGAATTGCTGTTACGAATCCGTCCATCATGTTTGATGGCGCAATAATGTCCGCTCCTGCTTTCGCTTGGCTTACAGCTGTTTTTGCAAGAACTGCAAGAGACTCGTCATTTAAAATAATACCATCTTCAATTACACCGCAATGACCATGGCTTGTGAATTGACATAAACATGTATCCGCAACTACTACTAGATCAGGGAATTCACCTTTAATTTGCTGAATCGCACGTTGCACAATTCCATGATCACAATATGCTGATGATCCAACTTCATCTTTTTCAGCAGGTAAACCAAATACAATAACAGAACGAATACCTAAATCAACAACTTCTTGCATTTCAGCTTGCAATAAATCTAAAGATATTTGATATACGCCTGGCATAGAAGGCACTTCATTACGAACATTCTCTCCTTCTAATACAAAAATAGGGTAAATAAAATCTTCCGTATGTAAAAACGTTTCACGCACAAGCGCACGCATGCCCCCGCTTTGTCTTAAGCGACGATGACGATTAAATTGTAAAGAGTTCATAGATTTCTATCCCCATTCTTTTATTTTATAGATTCACAAACACATTGTAGTAATGCTTCTACAGTGTACTCTTTCGGCATAATAATATGCGGAAAATAAAGGCTCGCCTCTTTTTCCGTAATAGGCCCTATACAAGCAATTGTACATTTTTTTGTCCATTCTCTCCAGTTTGTATCCTCAAGTAAACGAACAAAACTAGTAACAGTGGAAGGGCTCGTAAATGTAATAATGTCTACTTTCCCTACTTCTAACGCTTCTATAAGCTCTTGCTTTTTCTCTACATTTTCTTTCGTACCATATACGATAAGCTCATCTAGAGAAACACCCATTTCACGAAGCGCAACTGGAATTACGTCTCTTGCTAAATTCCCTTTCGGAAATAAAATACGTTCGTTTCCACTTAATCTTTTTACAAACTCTTCTGCAAATACTTCTGCAACAAATGAAGTTGGAACAAAATCCACTCCATAGCCTCGCTTTTCTAACTCTAACTTTGTTTTCACACCTACTGCAGCAATTTTAGTCGTTACAGGTAGCTTCTGTCTCAAACGATCTAGAAAAAAAGCTACCCCATTTTTACTCGTAAAAATAACCCAGTCATACGAATGTAACTGCCCTGCTATATGTTGAATTTGCCTATGAGACATACCTTCCATACGCAAAAGCGGAATTTCCAATGGAATTCCGCCCTTTTCTTTCACCGCTACACTCATTTGTTTTGCTTGATGCTGGGCACGCGTAACCAATACCGTTTTGCCAGCGAGAGCGTTCATACTTATTGTTGCCCCTTATTTGCAGCAAGAATGAGTTCTTTTGCGCCTTGGTTAATTAAACGGTCCGCAGCCTCTAATCCTACTTTCTCTGGATCAGTTCCTACTACTGTCTCTTTCAATAAAACAGAACCGTCCATAGACCCGACAAGAGCTGTTAATTCGATTGCATCGTTTTCTGTAAGAGTTGCATATCCAGCGATCGGAACTTGGCATCCCCCTTCAAGTTTATGAAGAAATACGCGTTCTGCTGCCACTGTTTTTTCTGTTACTCCATCATTCATATGAGCTAACAACTGCAGTAAATCTTTATCATCCTCACGACACTCAATCGCTAATGCACCTTGTCCTACAGCAGGTACACATAACGTCTCATCTAAATGTTCTGTAATAACTTCATTATCCCAGCCCATTCTTTGTAATCCCGCTGTCGCTAAAATAATTGCATCGTAATCTTCTTCTTTTAATTTGCGTAAACGTGTATCGATATTTCCGCGAATCCACTTCACTTGTAAGTCTGGTCTCGCAGCGAGTAACTGTGCACTACGTCTTAAACTACTCGTACCTAAAACAGCGCCTTCTGCTAACTCTTTAAACGACGCTCCGTTTTTTGAGATAAAAGCATCACGAGGGTCAACACGCTTTGGTGTACAACCAATCATTAATCCTTCTGGAAGTACGGCCGGCATATCTTTCATACTATGTACAGCCATATCAATTTCTTTCGTAAGTAGCGCATGTTCAATCTCTTTCACAAACAAGCCTTTGCCACCTACTTTTGAAAGAGTAACATCTAAAATTACATCGCCTTTTGTGACGATTTCTTTCACTTCAAATTCATATGGTAAACCTAGCGCTTTTAACTGATCAATAAACCAATTTGTTTGCGTTAATGCTAATTTACTCTTTCGTGACCCTACAATAATTTTGCGCATAATTTTCTCTCCTCATTATAAATACCAAAAGTGGAAGTTGGATAAACTGCTTAATAGAAAAATATTAATTAGCATTACGAGAAATGCTCCGATGTTCCACTGCACGATTTTCTTCCCTTGCAACACATCTGCCACGCGTAAATATAGGCCAGCACAATATACAAATAGAACGACAAAAGACCCGATTACTTTCGTATCATACCAATGGAAATTGTCCAATTTTGTATATCCCCATATGCATCCTAATAAAATAGCTAGTAAGAAAAATGGAACAGAAAATAAATTTAATCCGTAAGACATCGATTCTAGCTTCGGTAAATTCCCTAATCTTCTTAATCTCGCATTCCATTTTTTCTTTTTTAATAGGCGATATTGCAATAAATACATAATAGAAAAAATGAACGATACAGTAAAAGTTGCATAAGAAATAATAGCCATACCGACATGTACATATACAAGCTCCGAAACTAATTGCTCTGCAAGTACCGGCGACATCTTTCCAAGCGGCGTAAAAATAGAAAAAGCGCTTACGCCAAATGCAACAACATTTGTAAAAAAGACTAAAAAATCGATTCTCATAAATCGATTAATGACTAACGACATCGTAATCAATAGCCAAACATAAAAATAAATGCCTGATAATAAGGTTAAAAGGGGGTTCGTTTCTGAATCTGTAGCTCTAAGCAACATAAAAATAGAATGCAGAACCCATACAATCGAAAGTAACCAAAAAGCAAATCGGTTCGCCTTTCGGTTACTTTGGAAATAATCTATAAAATATAAACTAATGCTACAAGCATATAAAATAATTGCAATATGATAAATAATACTGTTATTTAAAAAACTCATCCGATCATCCTTCCAAATTATAAAGATGGAACGGATGGTGTCCACGCTCTTTTATGTTCTACTTCTTCCGCACGACTCTCTACGTCTTCCATTTCTAAATCGAAAATCTTTGCAAATAACGCTAATTTTTCGTCTGCTCCCTCTTCAGCAGCTATTTCTTTCGCTACTAAAATTGGGTCTTTTAATAATTGATTAATAATACTTTTCGTATGCTTACTAATTACTTTTCTCTCACGATCACTAAGAGTTGGTATTTTTCGTTCCAAACTTTCCATCGTTTCACTTTGAATAGCAAGTGCCTTATCACGAAGAGCTGATATTAACGGAACGACACCAAGTGTACTTAACCACGTTTTAAATACAACAATTTCCTCTTCAATCATAAATTGAATTTTCTCTGCTTCTTTTAAACGTTCAGCACGGTTCGCTTCCACTACTCCTTGCAAATCATCAATGTCATACAAGAAAGAACCTTCTAGCTCATCAATTGCTGGATCAATATCACGCGGCACTGCAATATCAACCATAAATAATGGACGACCAGAGCGCATTTTCTCTACCTTTGTCATCATCTCTTTCGTAATGACATAATCCGATGCACCAGTTGAACTAATTAAAATATCAGCTTCTAATAATGCACATTGTAATTCACTTAAAGGTTTTGCGTGTCCCATATATTTCTCAGCCATTATTTCTGCTTTTGAAAGCGTTCTATTCATGACTGTTACTTTACGAGCACCACTTCCATATAAGTTTTGTAGTGCAAGTTCACCCATTTTACCAGCACCAAGAATAAGTACGTGACAATCTGTTAACTCGCCAAATATTTTCTTCCCAAGCTCAACAGCAGCATAACTAACAGACATCGCACTTTCACCAATTGTCGTTTCTGAGTGAGCACGTTTCGCTAATGTAATAACTTGCTTAAACAATTCATTAAAAATTGTCCCTGTTGCTTTTACTTGTTGCGCTTCTAAAAAGCTATCTTTTATTTGACCTAAAATTTGCGTCTCTCCAACTACCATAGAATCTAAACCGCACGTTACGCGGAATAAATGATCGATTGCACCATCTTGTTCAAAAATAGTTAAATATGGTGCGACTTCTTCTATTTCAAGCTGAAACCAATCAGCTAAAAACTTCTTAATATAATACCGTCCCGTGTGTAATTGATCGACAACAGCATAAACCTCAGTGCGATTACAAGTTGATACAATGACATTCTCTAACACGCTCTTTTGATTTTGTAATGTAGTCATTGCTTGCTCTAGCTCTGCTGTCTGAAATGTGAGTTTCTCACGAAATTCTACAGGGGCTGTTCGATAATTTACACTAACAACAAGAATATGCACGCAGCATGTCCCCCTTCACCCGTTTTATCACTTTATCTACTATCATAATACAACTTTCCTCTTATGAATCTGACAATCGTGTGAACAACCGATTATTTTTTTATTTATTCTCCATATGTAAGAAAGGAGATTCAGTAAAATGAATAAAATTTTTCTACTTTATAATGATTATAAATTAATAACTCTATTTGTACGTTACCAAAAAAAGCCCTCATAATCAAGTGATGGAAACTATTCCATATGAATTATAACATCATCTTTCCTATCTTCTTTCATCATGAAGGAAAATATGTATGATTGTTCCAAATTGTAGCACAAACTTTCTCAATACAATGTATTTGACATTGTATTTCTTTTTCGTTATATTGATTTTACAAAATTAAATTGTGCACAACTTAATTAGAAAGGAGTCATTCATGACAGAAGATTCTTTGCATCTAGATAATCAACTTTGTTTTTCTATTTATGCTTGTTCTAGAGAGGTTACACGCTTTTACCGACCGTATTTAGAAGAAATGGGCATTACGTATCCACAGTACATCACTTTACTCGTACTATGGGAGCAAGATGGACTAACAGTAAAAGAAATTGGAGAACGTCTATTTTTAGATTCCGGTACGTTAACACCTATGTTAAAACGAATGGAATCATTAAACCTTGTAAAACGCGTTCGTTCCAAAGAAGATGAGCGAAAAGTGTGTATTGAATTAACAGAACAAGGAAAAGATTTACAAGATAAGGCTTGTTCATTGCCGACAACGATGGCAACAAATTTAGGAATTACAGAACAAGAATATCGTTCTTTATTAATTCAATTAAATAAACTAATTGAAACAATGAAAACAATTAATGATAGAAAAGGGGAATAAACATGGATAAATTATATACTGCTTCAGTAACTGCTACAGGTGGAAGAAATGGAAAAGTAGTATCAGATGATGGCATATTAAATCTTGATGTGAAAATGCCGAAAGCACTAGGTGGTGCAGGCGGAGAGGCAACAAATCCAGAACAACTATTTGCTGCTGGTTACGCTGCTTGTTTTGATAGTGCATTACAACTTGTCATTCGTACGAAACGTGTGAAAGTAGAAAGTACAGAAGTAACTGCTCACGTTTCTATCGGAAAAGATACAGATGGTGGTTTCGGCCTATCTGCTGTACTTGATGTACATGTCGCTGGCGTTTCACATAGCGAAGCACAAGAACTTGTAGAAGCCGCTCACGGCGTATGTCCTTATTCGAAAGCAACACGAGGAAATATTGAGGTTACATTAAACGTACGCTAAAAGTGTATAAAGAAAAAAACGCGCGACATTCGTCACGCGTTTTTTGTTTTTGTAAATTTATGGATTGCTTTCCATGCTTCTTCTTTCCCAAGTCCTGTTTCAGAAGAGAATAGAACGACTTCATCGCCACTTTCAATATCAAGCGTTTCTTTTACAACTTTTAAATGCTTTTGCCATTTCCCTTTCGGAATTTTATCGGCTTTCGTTGCAATAATAATGGTTGGAATGTCATAATGCTTTAAGAAATCATACATCATTACATCATCATTTGTTGGTTTGTGACGTAAATCAACTACTAATACAGCTGCATCTAATTGCTCACGTGTTGTAAAATACGTTTCAATCATTTTACCCCAAGCCGCGCGCTCTGTTTTAGATACTTTCGCATATCCGTAACCTGGAACGTCCACAAAGTGCATCATCTCATTAATTAAGAAGAAGTTTAATGTTTGTGTTTTTCCTGGTTTAGAAGAAATACGTACTAACTTTTTACGATTTAAAATTTTATTAATAAAGGAAGACTTCCCGACATTTGAACGACCTGCTAATGCAATTTCTGGTAAGTCACCGTCTGGATATTGTTCTGGTTTAACAGCACTAATTACAATGTCTGCTTTTGTTACTTTCATTGTTTCACTCCTACTAATGCGTGCTCCAATACTTCATCTAAATGAGATGCAAGCACAAACGTAAGGTTTTCTTTTACGCTCTCTGGAATATCATCTAAATCTTTCTCATTTTCCGCTGGTAAAATAATCTTTGTTAAACCTGCGCGGTGAGCACTTAATGTTTTTTCTTTTAAACCACCAATCGGTAATACACGACCACGAAGTGTAATTTCACCTGTCATCCCCACTTCTTTACTTACAGGAATACCTGTTAGCGCAGAAATAAGTGCCGTTGCCATCGTAATACCTGCTGACGGTCCATCCTTTGGAACTGCTCCTTCTGGAACATGAATATGAATATCATTTTTCTCATGGAAATCAGGATCAATCTGAAGCTCTTCTGCACGAGAACGAATATAGCTAAACGCTGCTTGTGCGGATTCTTTCATAACATCCCCAAGTTTCCCTGTTAAAATTAATTTCCCTTTACCTGGCGCTACAGACACTTCAATCGCCAGTGTATCGCCACCTGCTGCCGTATACGCTAAACCTGTCGCCATACCAACTTGGTCTGTTTTTTCAGCTTGCCCATAACGGAATATGTGCTTACCAAGTAAATCAACAACGTTTTTCTCTGTTACTACAATACGCTTACGTTCTGCTGTAACGATAATCTTTGCTGCTTTACGACAAACTTTTGCAATTTGGCGCTCTAGTGTACGAACACCAGCCTCACGTGTATAATAGCGAATCATTTCAAGAAGCGCTTCATCACGTACTTGTAAATTACCTTTTCGTAAGCCATGCTCTTGTAATTGTTTCGGCAATAAATGTTCACGAGCAATATGAACTTTTTCAAGTTCTGTATACCCAGCAATCGAAATAATTTCCATACGGTCAAGTAATGGGCCTGGAATACTTGAAAGTGTATTCGCAGTTGCTACAAACATAACTTTCGATAGATCATATGGTTCTTCAATATAATGATCACTGAAGTTATGATTTTGTTCTGGGTCTAACACTTCAAGTAATGCTGCTGAAGGATCTCCACGGAAATCGTTAGACATTTTATCAATCTCATCTAATAAGAAGACTGGATTAACTGATTTCGCCTTTTTCATACCTTGAATAATACGTCCTGGCATTGCTCCAACATATGTACGGCGGTGACCACGAATTTCAGATTCATCACGCACACCACCAAGGGATACACGGACAAAATTACGATTTAATGATGTTGCAATAGAACGCGCTAACGAAGTTTTTCCGACCCCAGGTGGTCCTACTAAACAAAGGATAGGCCCTTTTAATGAATTCGTTAACTTCTGTACCGCTAAATATTCAAGTACGCGCTCTTTCACTTTCTCAAGACCGTAATGATCTTTGTTTAAAATCTCTTCAGAATGAGCAAGATCAATCATATCTTCTGTTGCCTCTGTCCACGGAAGTGCTAATAACCAATCCATATAATTGCGAATAACACCGCTCTCCGCAGAACTTGCTGGTAACTTTTCATAACGATCTAATTCTTTCAGCGCAGCCTTCATTGTTTCTTCAGGCATTCCTGACTGTTCAATTTTCTCACGAAGTTCTTCAACTTCCCCGCCCTTACCTTCTTTATCGCCAAGTTCAGTTTGAATCGCCTTCATTTGCTCACGTAAAAAATATTCTTTTTGCGTGCGCTCCATTGAACGTTTCACTTTTTGTCCAATTTTCTTTTCTAAACTAAGTAATTCTTGTTCATCTTGAATAATTGAAATAAGTGTATGTAATCGTTCTTTCACAGATATGATTTCTAAAATCTCTTGTTTCTGCTTCGTTTTAATTGGCAAGTGAGAAGCAATTAAATCCGCTAATCTTCCTGGCTCTTCTACATCAGCTACCGTTGCAAATGTTTCATTTGAAACTTTTTTCGAAACTTTAATATATTGTTCGAAATGCTCCAGTAATGTGCGCATAAGAGCTTTCTCTTCTAAATCAGCTTCCACTTCTTCCGTTATCGTTTTAATAGAAACTTGCACTACATTTTCTTCTTCGATAAACTCTACTACTTCTGCTCTATGTAAACCTTCTACAAGGACACGAAGCGTACCGTTCGGCAATTTTAACATTTGCTTCACTTTCGCCACTGTACCTACACTATATATGTCATCTTCTTTCGGATCATCGATATTCATTTCTTTTTGCATTGCTAAAAAGATGATATTTTCATCCATTGCCGCCTGCTCTAGTGCTTGTATCGATTTATCACGTCCTACATCAAGATGCAGAACCATCGTTGGATATACGAGAACGCCTCTTAATGGTAGGAGGGGCACGATTCTTTCATTCGTATTCATACTAGACATAGCACCTCCATAATAAATTAAACTCCTGTTCAACTATTTTATATTACAATACATCTAGATGCAATTGCAGAGATTCTCCGCAACTGTAAATCCCTCGTTTTTTCTCCCTTATAAAAGAAAAAAGACTCCGCTTAAGCATACAAACTTAAACGAAGTCTGGCAAATACTATTATCGTTCATTCTCACATTGATTGTGCATCTGTTTCGTCTATCGTAGTATGTACATCAAGCTCTCGATGTATATTTTCCTGTATAAACGTTAGCTCAAATACTTCCTTCAACTTCCGAACAGGAATAATTTCAATTCCTTTTATTGTATACAAAAATGGTTGCATGTTTTCAGCAGGAATGATAACTTTCTTAGCTCCTGCCTTTTTCGCAGCTTTTATTTTTGCGTACACACCACCGATAGGTTTCACTTCCCCGTGTATACTTATCTCACCAGTCATCGCTACTTCATTATTCACATACGTATGATGCACTGCTGAATACACACCTGTTGCCATAGCAATTCCCGCCGAAGGCCCATCAATCGGGATACCACCTGGAAAATTAATATGTATATCGTACCCTTCTGGCAATACATCTAGAGATCGAAGCACTGTTAATACATTATCTACAGAACCTTTCGCCATACTTTTACGACGAATGGATTTCGTTTGACTACCAATACTTTCCTCTTCAACAATTCCGGTAACATTTACCGATCCTTTATCTTTCGCCTTGATTGCTGTTACTTCAATTTCTAATAACGCACCTGTATTTGGTCCGTATACAGCAAGTCCATTTACAAGACCGATTCTCGGAATAGGGTAAATGCGTTTTTCATACTTCGGTGTGAGCTGACTAGAGTGAACAACCCACTCTATATCTTCATCTTTAATGAAAGGACGTTCTTCATTTATTGCCATTCCAGCAGAAATTTGTACAAGATTAATCGCTTCTCGCCCATTTCTCGCATACATTCCAATCATTTCAATACCATTTTCACCGATTTGCATTTCCACTTTTTCAGCCGCATTCTTCGCTACTTTTTGAATTTCTTCTGTATCTAACTCACGGAAGAACACTTCTAAACAGCGCGACCGAATAGCAGGAGGTATCTCATCTGGCGAACGTGTCGTCGCCCCAACTAAGCGAAAATCGGCTGGTAAACCTTTTTGAAAAATATCATGTATATACGTTGGAATCATCGTATTTTCTTCACTATAGTATGCACTTTCCAAAAACACTTTTCGATCTTCTAGCACCTTTAACATTTTGTTCATTTGAATCGGATGTAGTTCACCTATCTCATCAATAAACAAAATACCACCGTGAGCATCTGTTACCGCACCTTTTTTCGGTTGCGGAATACCTGCTTGCCCCATCGCACCAGCACCTTGATAAATTGGATCATGCACCGAACCAATTAAAGGGTCTGCAATACCACGTTCATCAAACCGAGCTGTCGTCGCATCCAGTTCAATAAATGTTGCATTTGTGCGAAATGGAGATTTTGGATTTCGTTTTGCTTCTTCTAATACGAGACGCGCTGCCGCTGTCTTTCCGACACCTGGCGGACCATATATAATCACATGTTGCGGGTTTGGACCACAAAGAGCCGCTTTTAACGACTTAATCCCGTCCTCTTGCCCTACAATATCTAAAAAGGATGTAGGACGCACCTTTTCCGCAAGCGGCTCTGTTAAAGAAATCTCGCGCATTTTACGAAGCTGTTCTAATTCTTTTTTCGATTCTCGATCAATTGAAACTTTTTGTGTTCGCTGATTTCGAAGTAAATGCCAAAAATACAATCCGACAATTACACCAAAAACAAGTTGAACAAGTAAAAATATATTTGTCCAGCTCATCATTTATTTCCTCCCGCAATGTTTTATCTCTTAGTATTTCCGCGGAGGAACATAGCTAAACATAAAGAAAAACAGCAATTATAAAAATTGCTGTTTCTCCTTCGCATTATGCAGATGTTTTTGTATCAAGTACAGTACCGTCTTGTAACACCAATTTTGGTGCTGCATTATCAGCTACTGTTTCTTTTGTAAGAATACACTTCTCGATATCTTTGCGAGATGGTAGCTCGAACATTACCTCAAGCATTAAGCCTTCAATAATAGAACGAAGTCCACGAGCACCTGTTTTACGTTCAATTGCTTTTTTCGCAATCTCAATTAGTGCGCCTTCTTCAAACTCTAACTCAACATCGTCAAGCTCCAATAGTTTTTGGAATTGCTTAACAAGTGCATTTTTCGGTTTCGTTAAAATATCAACAAGAGCATCTTCATCAAGCGGCTCTAGGTTCGCAATAACTGGAAGACGACCGATAAACTCTGGAATTAAACCAAATCTTAAAAGGTCCTCTGGTAATACGTGAGATAAAACATGCTTCTCATTTACATCAGCATTTTTCTTCTCAGAACCAAATCCAATTACTTTTTCACCAAGACGACGTTTAATAATTGGCTCGATGCCATCAAACGCTCCACCACAGATGAATAAGATATTCGTTGTATCAATTTGAATAAACTCTTGATGCGGATGCTTACGGCCACCTTGAGGTGGAACGCTTGCTACAGTACCTTCTAAAATTTTCAGAAGTGCCTGCTGCACACCTTCACCAGATACATCGCGTGTAATTGATGGATTTTCGGACTTACGTGCCACTTTATCAATCTCATCAATATAAATGATTCCTTTTTCCGCTTTCTCTACATCATAATCAGCTGCTTGGATTAATTTAAGTAAGATGTTTTCTACATCTTCCCCAACGTACCCAGCTTCAGTTAAAGATGTTGCGTCCGCGATTGCAAATGGAACATTTAAAATACGCGCTAACGTTTGTGCCAGTAATGTTTTACCACTACCTGTTGGCCCGATAAGTGCGATATTACTCTTCGCTAATTCTACATCATCAATTTTGCTGTTAGAATTAATGCGTTTGTAATGGTTATATACCGCTACCGCTAGTGCTTTTTTCGCGTTATCTTGTCCGATGACATACTCATCTAAAATTTCACGAATTTCTACCGGTTTCGGTACATCTTTGAATTCTACTTCTTCATCTTTCGCAAGCTCCTCTTGTACAATTTCAGTACAAAGTTCGATACACTCGTCACAAATGTAAACACCTGGACCTGCAACTAACTTTCGGACTTGCGTTTGTGTTTTACCACAGAAAGAACATTTTAATTGCCCTTTTTCATCATTAAATTTAAACATATTTTCACACCCCTTACAAAGTGCTAACCTCTTGCCTTCGTATGTACACGATAAATGTATCGTATGTAAATACATATTATGTCACTACGTGGCGAGAAATACAAATAATATGACTAGTTATGTACAAATAAAAAGTTTTTAAAACTTTTGAAATATGTATATTCGACTTATTAAGGAAGTTTTCCTTCTTCATCGAAAAGTTTTATAAATATATTTCTATATTTATAAAACAAGGCACGATTAAAATCGCGCCTTGTTATTTTATTATGCAGCGTTTTCTACTAAGAAGTCTACAGCTTTACGAACTTTAAGATCTTCAGCTAAAGCGTCTACGCTTCCAAGAGCTTGCTTGATAGCGTCTACTGGCATACCGTACATTTCAGCCATTTTTTCAACTTCTGCAGTTACTTCTTCTTCAGTAACTTCGATGTTTTCAGCTTCAATGATAGCTTCAAGAACAAGGTTGATTCTTACGCGTTTTTGAGCGTCTTCTTTCATTTGCTCTTTTAACTTGTCAGCATCAGTACCTGTGAATTGGTAGTAAAGCTCAAGGTTCATACCTTGTTGGCTTAAACGTTGCTCGAATTCACGAACCATACGATCTAACTCAGTGTCGATCATAGCTTCTGGAATGTCGATTTCAGCGTTAGCAGCAGCTAATTCTACTACTTCGTCACGTACTTTGTGCTCAGCTTCATGCTTTTTGCCTTCTTCTAAGTTTGTGCGAAGTTTTGCTTTTAATTCATCAAGAGTTGCAACCGCTTCGTCAGCTTCTTTAGCGAACTCGTCGTTTAACTCAGGAAGTTCTTTTGTTTTGATTTCGTGAACTGTTACTTTGAATGTTGCTGGTTTGCCAGCTAATTCAGCAGCATGGTACTCTTCTGGGAATGATACTTCAACGTCTTTAGACTCACCAGATTTAAGACCAATTAATTGCTCTTCGAAACCTGGGATGAATGTACCAGAACCGATTGCTAGAGAGTAGTTTTCGCCTTTTCCGCCTTCAAATGCTTCGCCATCAACGAAACCTTCGAAGTCGATTACAGCTGTATCACCGTTTTCAACAGTTCCTTCTTCTTTAACAACTAGCTCAGCTTGACGCTCTTGTAAAGATTTTAATTCGTTCTCTACATCTTCGTCAGTTACAGTTGTTTCAACTTTTTCTACTGCTAAACCTTTGTACTCACCTAATTTAACTTCAGGTTTCACTGTAACTTTTGCAGTGAAGATAAGGTTAGCATTTTTTTCGAACTTCTCAATGTCGATTTCAGGATGAGCAACTGGGAAGATACCAGCTTCATCGATTGCTTCACCGTATGCTTTTGGTAAGATGATATCTAAAGCATCTTGGTATAAAGATTCAACACCAAAGCGTTGTTCGAATAACGGACGAGGCATTTTTCCTTTACGGAAACCTGGTACGTTGATTGTTTTTACTACTTTTTTGAACGCAGCGTCGATAGAGTTGTTTACTTCTTTAGCATCAACTTCGATTGTTAAAACGCCTACGTTACCTTCTAATTTTTCCCATTTTGCAGCCATTTATTCTTTCCCTCCAACTATAATAATGTATGCACATACCTCTATAGATTAAGATCTTCATTATCTCTTTTTTGAAATAACAAAAGTACAAATAATCCTCTAGCAAAAGCTTTCAGATATAATGTTCCAATCTACTAATTGCCTAAAAGACAACTACGGTATATTTTGTTCGAGAATAATATGAAACATATTAAGTAAGAGAATTACACTTCTCTTCTCTTACAAACAGGCAGATTTCTGCCTTTTGCAACCCTTACATTATAACATAGAATATGCTCGTTTCAAGAACCGAACGATTCTTTTTCATAATTATACGGGCAAATATCCTTCTCTTTCAACACGTAATAACCATTGATAGGCAATATGAAACTCTTCTAATTCAATATTATACGCTGTCATAAGCTCTTCTTCATCAATAGTCAACCCGAAACGCTTTCTACCAATTCTCTCTAAAACAGCAGCCCAAATCTCCACTTTATCCATTAATAGAGCGAATGGGAAAATGCTAATTTGTAATTCTTTCCAATATGTAACCATCGCATCAAATATATCAGGATAATTTTGCTCTAATCGACTTGATAATCTATGTATAATGTTATCGGATTGCTCCTCATTATGACCTGTAAATGCCGGAATTACCTTGATCGTATTCCCAAACTTTTCTACCTCTATCTCTTCTTCTATTTGATTTTCTATCATTTTATATAAAATAGAAGTTTTCAAATAAGGGTGCTGTTTTTCGTCTATTAAAAATTTCTTTAAAATAGGTAATGCAAGATCCATGTCTTTTAACGAAAGTTGCTGAATCGCTCTTAGCTTTTGCCCAAAGTTTTCTCCAAATATTTCATTAGTAAATTCATCTAACTCAAAATTCGAATCAACTCGTGATGTATCTACTTCATTTAACATACCTTCTGCAAATAAAGCGAGCTGTGCTAATTTTTCCTTTTGCTCAGGCATTACATCTTTCGTTTGCAAAACTTTTTCAACAGTTTCAATAACGCCTTCATAATCATTTGTTTGAACTAAAATTGTCACATACGTTTCAAGAATATCACCAAATAAGACCGCTCCTGTTTCCAGTAACTGTTCACATTTCTCTTTCGCTTCTTCCATATGTTTTAATTCTAACAAGCAAATAACCGAAGCTAGTTCCGTTTGTTCCGTTTCTGCATTATACTGACGTAATATTTCAAAGCAGCGCAATGCATCTTCGAATTTCCGCTCTTTCAGCGCTAAAAAACCTTCATCAATATAGCGCTCTGATAGTTGCGGAAACAATACGACCGTATTTTCTTTTTTATCCATACGTCCGCCTCTTTTTCTAGATTTTAATTATCTTTAAAGTAAATATATCAAATGAGTAATGAGAACACAACATCCCGAAACCCTTTGTTTGAAATATAGAAATATTTAATTTTCACATTTCAATACAAGTGAATTCCTACTCAAAATTAAAAATATGCAAATAAAAACCCTCAGCAATTCAAGCAGAGGATTCATCATTAATGGAAAGCTTTTATAATAGTGGGGTATATAACAAGGGTAATAATTTGGAGAACAATAATTGCCATAACAATCATGCTAAAGTAGAAGATTGGTTTACTTCGCTTCATTAAAAACATAATGATGAGCATTGTACAAGCAAACAAACTTAAGAAGAACAAACTCGTTGTCGAACTAAGTATACCACTTGGGACAAAGAACAATAACACAACACTACAAGTACCTATAATTCCAAATAACCATTCCATTCATTCACTCATTCCCTTTCCCTCTCATGGTAGTTTCCTCTACGCGATTAAATGTTTTACAACATCAACTACATACGTTAATTTCTCATACGCT
Organism: Bacillus sp. CD3-5; assembly: GCF_006349665.1. Classification (NCBI taxonomy): domain Bacteria; kingdom Bacillati; phylum Bacillota; class Bacilli; order Caryophanales; family Bacillaceae; genus Bacillus; species Bacillus sp. CD3-5. Next base: position 51,442 of record NZ_VEPX01000007.1, read on the forward strand.
ACAAATCCAAAAGCAACTGTTAAACCCGTTACGATTAATCCCTTCATTATTTCTTCCTCCTCGTTTTATCGTTGTTACCTTCATTATAGAGGATTAACAATTTGTTACCATCGAACTACCTTACAGTTACCTTACAGAATTGTAAGATTTCAAAAGAGGATAGAAAAACACCTCACATAACTTGAAGTGTTTTTACGGAATTTCTCTATAATCACTTGCAAAATTAACTTTTTTCTCTTGTTTATTTTTCGCAGAATCCACTCTTAAACTAATAGATTTACTAAATAATTTGGGATTGAAATAATCATTCGTTACTTTTCTTGACTTACCTTTAAATATTTCCAATTATAAGAAAACACTTTATTAAAATCGTGTTAATATATTTTTATACAATTAAGAATTTGATTTACAAGGGGGATTATATATGTTCAAAAAAGTAGCTGCTGATGTTTTAGGGTTAAGTGATGTAGGGTCTGTCATTACACCGAAAGATTATGACAAGGTCGATGCTGATGATTACGTAATGCATGAAGATGGAGAGAAAATTTATTTTCTAATTAAATCGAAATCAGATGAATATTGCTTCACAAACAAAGGATTACTTCACCTAGACGGGACAAGTGCGACAAGCAAAAAACGTACACTACGCCGCTTTAGCTATAGTAAATATCAAATTAAAAACGTAGCGCTTGAAACTGCGGGAACGATTGATTTAGATGTAGAAATTAAATTTCAAATGGGAGATGAACATTATTCAATTGATGTTCATAAAAAACATATCGAGGAATTAAAAGATTTATATAAAGCTTTACTTAAAATCGAAGAAATTTCATACGACAACGATATTACATTGCAGTATGCACATAAAAGTTTAGATATGGCATCTAACGCTTTTAGCCGTATTTCAAATGCACAAGTAAATTTAGCAGAGCAATTTAAAGAAATGAACGAAATCGCCTTTAACTGGCTCGTTGATACGAAGAAACAATATAATGTGAAAGATTATGGTTTTGTATTTGAGAAGTTTATTAATAACTAAACAGAAAACCTTGTTATCAAAAGATAACAAGGTTTTTTCAGCGTCCCAGGAGAATTTCGAGCTCCCACTCCGCCCATTTCCGTACTATTTTATATATTTTGATCGCAGTCTTAATATATCTTCCTCTTCTCGAATACCTGCCGATCCTTTCCTCACATTTTTTACGATAGTCCAATCCGGGTTAGTTTCATCACCGATGTTCTGTACTGTAAAGTTGCCATCACCATATTTTCGGTGACCTTCTGCCAATTTCTCCGTTAAATCGTTCTCATTTGCTCTCGCCATCTTTGCGCCATCTCCTTTTTTTTATACAACCTTCTTAAACTGTCTAACCAATCACAGGTCTAGTCAATTGGAGATTTTCGTTTTCCGCTTCTATTCATTGTAACACACTAACGGGGATAAGTTTCGATAACGGTTGCTCAATCGTACGAAGGCGGTAAAAATTTTTATAATATTGTAAGTGAACAGTTAGGAGAATCTGGATATGGATTTGAGTTCCATCATAAACCTATTGATTCTTGAAATGAAATACTATGAGAAACAGGGTGCATAAACGGCGCTCCTTTTATTTAAGAAAAAGAATTACATATACAACTACTTAATATCTAAGGAAAGGTTACAGATATTAAGCATGAGCTACAATTATAACCCAAACTAGACGCGAAACTTATAAGTAATCACTTCTTGCGATAATCTTTCACTCGTATTAATTATGCTATTTCATTCCTCCCCCATCTCTTACACCAAAACATCAATTTTTAGCGTCCCAGGAGAGATCCGAACTTCCGGCCCACCTATTATCTACAATATATAAGCGATTCTTTCATCGTTTGTTTAACATACACTGGCTAATGTATAGATATGGTATAATTTTCTTGTAAAAATATTATAGGAGAAGCAGGGATGGTATGGTACAAATAAAAGTAACACCTGAACGTCTAGAGCAAGTAGCCAAGACGGTAAAGAACGTACGGTACACCTTAGAACAAATACATAATGGTTTATACAATCAAACAGAACATATTGCCGCAAACTGGGCAGGAGCAACTAGCCAACATTTTTATCAAATGTTTAACGAAGCTAAACCAAAAATGTTCACAGTTTTAACGGAATTCGATAAAATAGCTGACGAATTAGAAAGAGTTGCGGAAAAATTCCGCATGGCAGATACTGAGTACGACGGCAATCTAGTTGAAAGTGAGATTATAGCTAACACCCCTTCTTCAGAAAATAACAACACATCACCTGGTGTATCTTCTTCGAAAAAAGATGGTGAAAGTTTAGAGAAAGTTACTAGGGATCTAGTGGGCGAGTTATCGGGAGAATACGATGTACGACGTGTTATAGAAGGTATTGATCCCGATACTGGCGAAAAACTTTCATGGTGGGAACGCACTGGTGCCGGTGTCATGGTTTTCGCGGGACTTACGCCTGTTGGTAAGGGAATAAAAGTAGTCAAAGGTGCAAAAAAAGTTTCCAATGCAATAGATGCAGCAGCCACACTAGAAAAACAACGGAAAACTTTAAAAGCTAATAGCTTAGCAGGTAAAGAATACGAAACAAAAATGTTCGAGGTTATAAAACAACAAAAACCTAAATCTGAATTGAATGAACAAATAACCGTACAAACAAAATCGGGCGTACGCACTCGTATAGATATAGGAGGCAAGGACGCAAATGGTAAGATTGACTTAGTAGAGTTAAAATCTTCACCTACTGCACCTCTTACTAAAAATCAGAAAAAAGCCTTCCCTGAAATTGCAGAATCAGGTGCAATAGTTAAAAGTAGGAACAAACCACCATTTGAACATTTAGAAGAGATTCCACCAACGAAAATAAATGTAATAAGAAAAGAATAATGAGGAGGCTTTTATATGGCATTACATGATACGGATCAAGTCGATTTAGTTTTAATAGATGAGGATAATAACGATAATGTATACTTAGCAATCTTTGATGCTTTAGAGTGGAATAAAAGCGAAGAACTTGATGATGAACACATTTTACTTTTACAAGACAAAATCAATACATATTTAGGATTCATCGAAAGTGATGAAATCTATGAAAAAGTTCCAAGTACAATAGGAAGAACACAATTCATTATACAAGTGTATTCGCAGAATGAACCTAGTTTTTACGGTAAAAAGTTTTATAATATTGTAAGTGAACAGTTAGGAGAATCTGGATATGGATTTGAGTTCCATCATAAACCTATTGATTCTTGAAATGAAATAAGAGGAATAGGGCGCGTAAATGGCGCTCTTTTCTTCATGCACTTTAATCCGTTACACATAATAATTACCATATATTACGTTATTTTTTTACACCTTTTGCACATACATCAATTTGTAGACAAACAAAAAACCTTGTTATCAAAAGATAACAAGGTTTTCTTAGCGTCCCAGGAGAGATTCGAACTCCCGACCGACGGCTTAGCTTACCACCATAGCTTTCGCTACCAGCAATTACTGTTTGTAGTCTGGACTATATCTTCACCATTTCAGGTGCGACACGTGTAGTCTCTACGGAACCTCACGATGATTTTCATCATACTTCAGAGTCTTTACCATTAAGTTTCACTTAATCATTCAAAACTCCTTAATCTTTTTCAAGATCGTAAGTTTCCTCGGTATTACCATCAGCCGAACTGTTAAGGCTTCACCGATATAGTGTCGTCCACTTTATAGGTTCTTGTTTCCCTATAAAGGCTCCTATTTTTCTTGAAGGCCGTTGCTCTATCCTGCTGAGCTACTGGGACATGGAGCGGGTGAAGAGAATCGAACTCTCGACCAGAGCTTGGAAGGCTCTTGTTTTACCACTAAACTACACCCGCATATGTTATTTTATTTTCATTCGTTAGCGCCGTTGCCCTATCGACAATATTTATTATATGTATAACCATACATAAAGTCAACACCTTTTTTAAAAGAGGATAATTTTTCTTATCCTCTTTTAAAAACTGCTTGTTCAACTAGCTGTCCGTCTAGTGTTTCAAAACGAACTTCCATTTGATTTTCATCCATTTCTAATAAAGCAAATGTTTTTTCTACACGCTGACGCGGTAATAAAATACTGCCTGGATTAATAAATAAAACGCCGTCGATTAATTCCGCACCTAATACGTGAGAGTGTCCGAAGCATGCAACTTGCGCTCCTACCTCTTCAGCACGGTACGCTAATGTTTGTAACGTCATTTTCACGTTATGACGATGTCCGTGCACAACTACGAAACGAACACCATCTACATCAGTTACAATTTCATCTTGAAAGTTAGCATAATCACAATTCCCTTTTACAACATGGAAACTTTGCAACTCTTCATGAGCAGGCGTTAGCTCTGAATCACCGCAATGAATCATGATATCTACTTTCCCTTCATACTTCTCTTTTAACTGCTGTAATTCCTTCACAGAGCTATGACTATCGCTTACGATTAAAGCTTTCATCAATCTCTCTCCCTTATTCTCCTAAAAACCATTCAGGGATTTTTTCTTCTAGCTTACGTAGAGCACGTCCACGGTGACTAATAGCATTTTTCTCATCTGAACTTAGTTCGGCCATCGCTTTTTTATATTCTTCCACATAAAAAATCGGATCATATCCGAAGCCGTTTTCCCCGCGGCGTTGTTCTAAAATAAACCCTTCGCACGTCCCATTTACAATGACAGGCTTTTTATCCCCTTCAGGGAAAGCCACTGCTAATGCACAGTAGAAACGAGCTTTACGCTTTTCAAACGCTACGTCATTTAATTCTTGTAAAACTTTATCAATATTTGCTTGATCATCTTTCGGCTCTCCAGCAAAACGTGCTGAATACACACCTGGTTTCCCGTTTAAAGCATCTACAATAAGACCTGAATCATCCGCAATTACAATTGCATTCAATTGTCTACTCAAACTGTCCGCTTTTAAGATTGCATTTTCTTCAAATGTTTCACCAGTTTCTTCGACTTCTTCAATATGAGGAAAATCGTGTAATGATTTCACTTCTAAATCAAATCGCTCAAATAACTCAGCAAATTCACGTACTTTCCCCATATTTTTTGTCGCTACAACAACTTGTTTCATTTTTTCCACCTCTACTCTATATGAGATACGATGTCACCTAACGCTTCTTTTTGCATATCAATCAGTTGGAAAATGCCTTGTTCTGCAGCATCAAGTAATTCATTTAACTGCGCTCTACTAAACGTCGCTTCTTCTCCAGTTCCTTGCACTTCAACGAACTGACCTTTTCCAGTCATAATTACGTTCATATCAACGTCTGCTTTAGAATCTTCTGCATAGTTTAAATCTAAAACAACACCTTGTTCTTCAACAATTCCTACTGACGTTGCTGCTAAATAATCTTTTACTGGAATTTTAGATACTTTTTCTGCTTGTAATAATTTCTCAAACGCTAATACCATTGCTACATATGCACCTGTAATAGAAGCTGTTCTCGTTCCACCATCCGCTTGAATAACATCACAATCAATCCAAACCGTTCTCTCACCAAGCGCTTCTAAGTCAACTACCGCACGTAATGCTCGTCCAATTAAGCGCTGGATTTCCATTGTACGTCCTGTTACTTTCCCTTTACTTGACTCCCTAATTGTACGTTGTTCTGTCGCACGTGGAATCATCGCATATTCAGCTGTTACCCAGCCCTTACCTTCTCCACGCATAAAAGGCGGGACACGCTCTTCAATTGTCGCTGAGCAAATTACCTTAGTATCCCCAACCTCAATTAACACTGATCCTTCTGGATGTTTTAAATAATTCGTATGAATATGTATATGGCGTAATTCTGTTTTTTCTCTACCATCTACTCGCATAACAATAACCTCCTCATAACTACTTGTTAGTATAGCCAAATTTAAATGTATGATATGTATACAATAAAAGAAGGGGAACCCAAAAAGCAATTCCCCTTTCTTACTTAAGTATATCAAATTATTGACGATTAAAAACTACCTGTATTCACGTTTTCTGGACGATCTACAGGTTTTATTAACTTTCCGCCCTTTTCATCTATAAGATTTGCTTTACCATTTACTTCAATAGAAACGCTTTTCACGCCTTTCTTTTCTGTTAAAGATAAAACTAATGACTTCAATACGTAATTTGAAATCATATTTTTATCTGGGTTTATAAATATATTTTCGTTAAAGTTTAATGTAAGATTTCCGTCTTGTAATTTCGGATTCGTAATCAGCTTAACTCCTGGATTAAAATCATTTAGGAGCGATTGATGAATCGGTCCTTTTACAAGTTCATCTACAATTGCTGCATAATCATTTTCTTTTCCTTCTACAACGCGGCGTGTTACTGGTACGTAGTATTGCTGTTTATTATTATTTTGTGCCATAAAATAAAGTGTTACTGGTTTTGTATTTGTTACATCCGCTACTTGCTCATCATCGAAGTTAATACCGTTCGCACGGCTCACCCCTTCACCAAGCGGTGTACCACCAACAGGCATCTTCGCTAATTTTTCACCATTTATTTGGAACTGCACTTGTTTTATTTCTTTAAATTGCGTCAACGTCCATGCAATAGATTCAACGATTTGACGTTCTTCCTCTTTCGCATAGTTTTTCATTTCTTTAGAAAAATCAATGACTGCCGTCCCATCTTTTTTCAAGTTAAGGGTCATCGATGTATTCGCTGGAATGACTGCACGGAACCCATTCGGTAATAAATTGGTTACCGGCCCATCTTTCACAAGGTACTCTAACGTTTGCTGAATAACCTCATTTGCTTTCGGAGTAGGTATAGCTAACGTCTGCGGTACAACATAGCCATTTTTATCAACAAGGTATAATTCTCTATTCACCGTTTGTCCTTGCTTATCTTTTTTAGATACTTCTTTCTTTCCACCCTCTGTATACGTAACTTGTTTTGGTGGATCAATTTGTTCCGTTGCTTTCTCTTGATTTATAAAGCCACACCCTGTTAGTAAAACAGCGCTCACAGTAGCACCAATAACCCATTTAAAAGTGGATTTAGGCATGCCATTCCCCCCTAAAATCTAAGTTTGTACTATTATGTATACGAGCTGTTTCATGTTTTAGAACAAGCTGTGCTCCCTATAAACAAAAAAACTCCTGATTTCTCAGGAGTTCACTTATATGCATTCTATTATTATTCTTTTTCTAAATAAATATGTTTCACATTTTCAATCGGTTGACCGAACCATTTTGATGCAATTTCTTTAAATAGACCTATTTTCCCTGTTGTTAAGAAGAGATGATCACTTTGTTCCTCTCCCTCATTCAACATTTTACTATGGTATAAAATAGTACTTACTTCACGCGCCGTTTCATCACCAGAACTAATGAGTTGCACTTTATCTCCCATTACTTGTTTAATAACAGGACCTAAAATTGGATAATGTGTACAGCCTAAAATAAGCGTATCAATATCAGTGTTTTTCAGCGGTTGCAACGTTTCTCTTACAACTTCATACGCCATTTCACTTTCGAAATTACCGCTCTCTACAAGCTCAACAAAAGGCGGACACGCTAAACTTTCTACCATAACACGATTATTAATAGACTTTAACGCTTCTTCGTATGCACCACTTTTCACCGTTCCAATCGTTCCAATAATCCCAACATGATACGTGTTTGTCATTTTTAAAGCTGTACGTGATCCTGGGTGAATAACTCCTACCACTGGAATGGGTAATTGTTTCTGCATCTCTTCTAATACAACTGCAGTTGCTGTATTGCATGCAATAACTAACATTTTGATATTTAAATCTAGTAAATGCTCCGTCATTTCCCACGTGAATTGGCGCACTTCTTCTCGAGAACGTGGACCATAAGGGCAACGTGCTGTATCCCCTAAATATATAATGCGCTCTTTCGGCAACTGACGAATTAATTCCTTCGCTACTGTTAAGCCGCCAACTCCTGAATCGATAACACCGATTGCTCTATTCAACTTCATCACCCGTTTTCTCATTCATCATCTTATTTTATCATTATATTTTACACACTTTAAGTTCGCGCACTTAAACTGCTTCTGTATGAAAATTTTCATTTGTACCTGTATAGACTAGGACCTTTTTTATTTTGCTCCTTTTTTTCATAATTTGCAAGACAGAAAAATAACCGACCTTCTATATGAAAGTCGGTTTCTTCTATAATAAAGTACATCTTTAATGCTCCATCTTTTTTTGGAAAGAAGACATTCCTATTAATAAGAAGAAATGAGCAGAAATTAACATGACGATTAAAATAAAATTGAAACGATAACTATTTGTAGATTCCATAATTTTGCTCGCAACAGCTGGTCCAAATGCCATGCCGAAAAAGTTAATTAAATTATATAAACCAAGACCGACTCCAACTTTAGCTACATGTAATGTTTTCGGTATAAATGTGTTCAATGATACTTGAATGGCAGAATAACTCATAAACGTTAAAATAATCGCCAATACAATAACGACTATACTTCCATTCGGAATAAACCCTAAAATTAAAAAGCCAACAATCATAATGACAGACGCTACATAAATCATATTCACATTTCCAAACGAAGGGACAATCTTTCCAGTAATAAAACTAGACACAATACCAAAGAGTGATGCAACAAATAATACAATTCCGATAACAAATGGAGACAATCCGTGCTCTCTTCCTAACAGTAATGGCAACAATAATAAATTAGCACATAACGCCACATTAATTATAAATCCGACTGTTATTAAACGAAGAAATGCTTTGTTCGAAAACAACTCAATATCGATAAATGGATGCTCCGCTTTCTTCATACGAACCGTGAATAAAAGTAAAGAAATTATCGCTAACACAAATAGCCAACGATTCATATTGACACCTAATAAAACAGTCGTAATGAATGCAAATAGTAACGCCGCTCCAATGTAATCAAAATGAAACGCTTCATCCGTTTGCCGTGCTTCTTCTGGCATAAATTTTATAAGCAAGAAAATCCCCACTACTGAAATAACCATAAATAAAAATAAATATGGCCACCCTAGTGTATTTGTAATAGCCCCGCCAACTAAAGGGCCAATACCTACTGCTAATGCAATAGAAGAACTAATCATCGCTAACGCACCAGGCTTCTTAGCAGGAACAACTAACTTTGCCACTGCAATCATACTAAGCGCAATAAATGCCGCGCCCCCACTCGCCTGCACTAATCTTGCAAGAATGGTAATCGCATAAGATTGATTCATAAATCCAATAATAGAACCTACTGCAAATATGATAATTGAAATGATTAATAGTTTTTTTACGCTATAACGATCAGCCAGTTTCCCATAGATCATCGAACCAATACCGACAACTAAGGAATACCCTACTACAACCCAACTTACCTTCGATTGGCTAATGGATAAATCATGAGCAATCTCCTCTAACGCTACATTAAATAAAACCGCATTCATCGGTCCTAATAAAACGATAAAACATAATGTGAAAACAAACCATTTTGAATGATTACTTATATCTTCCCCCATGTGTAACACCTCTCCTGATTGTAGTAATTGAAAACGAAAAATGAAGTTGTTTAGCTCTTCTATTATCACTAGACAACTTCATCAAATGTATACATTTATCGCGCGACAAATTGAATTCGAAACGAAACATGTACGTTGTTCGATATCCATGGAACTATCATAGTTTCAGCATTACAGTTTGTCAACGAAAAATATACAAAGTAAACTAATTTAGTGTTTTTGGTTTACTTTGTTCAAAAATTGTTATACACTAATTTCGAATCCGATATAAGGAGGACTAACACGGTTATTCAAATTTGCAATTTCTAACTTAATAAAACAATGAACTTGTATACAGAAGAAACATTACAGGAGGATTATGATGAAGAAAAAAATGTTAGTTGTATTAACGAGCGTTGAAAAATATCCAAATTTAAATCGAGCTACTGGCCTTTGGCTTGGTGAAGCTGTTCATTTCGTTAAAAAAGTTGAAGAAGCTGGTTACGAAGTAGATTATGTTAGCCCACAAGGTGGTTATACACCGATTGATCCGCATAGTTTAGCAATGGCGGAGAGCATCGATTGGGAATGGTATCAAAAGAAAGAATTTATGAATCGCCTCGGTTCTACAATGAAACCGAGTGAGGTGAACCCAGAAGACTATGCTGTTATTTATTACGCAGGTGGTCACGGTGTGATTTGGGACTTCCCTGAAAATAAAGAACTCCAAATGATTAGCCGTAGCATTTATGAAAATGGCGGAATTGTTTCCTCTGTTTGTCACGGAGCTGCTGGTTTATTTCATATTACATTAAGTAATGGGGAACGTTTAATTAGCGGTAAAAAAGTAACAGGATTCTCAAATGAAGAGGAAAAACTAGCTGAATTAGATCAATTCGTTCCATTTTTAACAGAAGATGAACTTATTAAAAATGGAGGATTTTACGAAAAAGCTGCGCAGCCTTGGGAAGCTTACGCTGTAGAAGATAATCGCGTTATAACTGGCCAAAACCCAGCTTCAGGTGGTCCAGTAGCTGAATTAGTATTACAACACGTAAACAAATAACAGATAATAAAAAAGCAGGTTTTCCATTACTATAGGAAAACCTGCTTTTTTACGAAATCATTTGCAAAATAGCAATAACTTCTTTTTCAATTTCCGAATCATCAATTGCGTCTATATACTCTGGTTTAAAAAGTTGATACTTCTTTAGTTGATAAAAATCAAGTATCGCTTTTTTTAACGTAATATCGTACTGAATACAAAAAGAATGATCTATTATACGTCTTAACATCACATCATCTTGCACCATAAATAATTGTGCGTTCATTTTATTAAAGTAACCTTGTTCCATACCAGCTTCAAAAAACATTTGCAAATTATGATTACGATTTTGTTGTGCAGCGACTAACTGATCAGATAAGTGCGGATATGCCTCTTTCAAATCTTGTAAAAAGACATCTGAAATATACGTCACACATTTTAAAGAGTGAATAAACGTCTTTTGGAAACGTTCTGCAAAAGACATACTTTCATCTTGATTATCCGCATCTCCTTCAAGAAGATAGTTCATAAAATCTTCTACCACAGCTTCAATAATCTCATCTTTTGAAGAAAAGCGTTTATATAAAGTAGCTTTACTAATATCCATATATTTCGCAATTTCATCTATTTTCAATTGGCTAAAACTCGTTTTTCTAATAACGGGCTTTATTTTATTAATATAAGTATTTGCGCACGCAACTTTTCTCATTAAAAGAGCCTCCCCTTTTGTCCATACAAAATAGTATAGCAAATTCACGATTAATTATAAATGAAGTCACTATACTCAATATATCTTTTTAGTTTAAAGATCATTTACACTACAGAAAAAATGCCCACTACCTCGATGAGTAGCGAGCACTTTTTCTATAATTTATTTACAGCTCTTCTTATAGCTTTCCCTATTTCCATACTAGACTGCGGGTTTTGCCCTGTAATTAAACGCCCATCTACTACGACGTGCGGCGTAAAATTTGGAGCAACATAAAACAAAGCCCCTTCTTCTTTCAATTTATTTTCTAACAAAAACGGCACTCGCTTTTCTAAATGTACAGCTTTTTCCTCATCATTTGTATAACCTGTTATATGCTTACCCGCACTAAAAAACGAGCCGTCCTTATTTTTCACACCGACTAAAGAACTTACTCCGTGACAAACAGCCGCTACAATTCGGTTGTTGTTGTACATATTCACAATTAAATTTGCAACATATGGATTACCTGGAAAATCTACAATTGCCCCGTGCCCACCACCAAATAAAACCGCATCATAATCCGAAAAATGAACCTTTGAGATCAGCTTCGTATTTTGCAATAAAGAAGCGACATGCTTAAATTCACGAGGTATCCCGTTCGGAATAGACACTCTATCAATAGGTACTTTACCGCCCTTTATCGACACAATATCAACATCGAACTTAGCCTTTTTAAATACATGATACGGAGCTGCAAGCTCTTCCAGCCACAAACCAGTCGGGTGTCCATTCATATCATGAGCGCTTGTTGAAACTAACAATATCCTTTTCAACATATCCCCCTCCTTACTACCTATTTATGTATGGAGTGTTCTTATCATTCATATAGCAAGCGAAAAAACGATAACAATAAGCTGACCTTTTGTAAAAAGTGAGCTTATTGTTATCGTTTGAATTCTTTCATACGAAGATGTTCACAACTGTATAGCTTTTATCTCCAACGCCACGCAATTGTTGTATCCTCCATATGAATAGCAGGTATATCAATCCCTAAATGCCGCTGAGCATCCTCATCAAAAATAGACCAATTTTCTTCATATAAAAATTCAGGGTCTATGCTTTCAAAATCAAATGCACTATCTTCGTCTACCATCTCACGAAAATATTTTTGGAACGGTTTACTATTATCGTATAGACGAATTGTTCCATACATCCATGGCATATCTCCAAAAACATCTTTAATTTCACCTATCTCCATATCTTTAAAATACAACTTCATATTTGCACCTTCTTATCCATGAATGACAAGGACACCTCATCATATTTTAAAATAGTTATTTTTAACATATCTTCCCCCTCACAGTCTGAGATACCTTTTTTAAGTTCAAAATATAAACAGAAAAATAGCCGACTCTCTTATAAAAGTCGGCTTTCTTTTTATAACTCGAGCTCTCCCATGCGAAGAAGCTCAACAACTGCTTGTGAACGTCCTTTAACCCCTAGCTTTTGCATTGCGTTTGAGATGTGGTTACGAACTGTCTTTTCACTGATAAAAAGTTCACCTGCAATTTCCTTCGTTGTTTTATCTTGAACCAGTAATTCAAATACTTCTCTCTCTCTCTTTGTGAGTAAAGGTTTAGATTGATACGCTTTTTCCTTCAACTGGTATAACCCTCCTTGCTTAAGCCAGAGCTGTGTATGTGTAAGTTGGGTGTTTATTTAGTCAAGATATTGTATGAACGAAATGTGCGGGTGGTGAATGAAAATGGGCTTTATTTCACATGTTATTTTAGACTTTTATACAGTGCGTTCACTCTTTATATCCACTTACTTTTCGGTACGCCATATTTGTTCTAGTAATATGCTGACAACTGTACCTACGAACAAACCATTTCCAAATATATATTGTATGACAGACGGTAAGGACTGGAGCGCTCCAGACGGTAAAAACATAACACCGCTGCCAAATAATACTGCAACGCCTAAAATTGTTACATTCCTTTCATTAAGCTCCACTTGTTTTATATTATTGAATCCAATTCCAATTAGCTGTACGAATGAAGCCATTAAAACCGCAGATGCGGCGGCCGATGGTAAAGATGCTAAGTAACGGATAATACTTGGAAACAGCGACATTACGACTAATAACATACATGCTAGTAAGAACGATTGTATATATTTTTGTTTCGTTAAACGTGTCAAACACCCCCACTGAGTTGAAACGTTTCAGTGGGGGCTTGAGTTAGAACGCTAGGTCTTTTCATCTATGACTAGACAGTTTGACGCTCTAGCATTCATGCCGCCTTACGGTAACACCCCAAGTAAGTTTTTGGTTGGTACTGGCATCAAACGATTGTTTTCCCACTTGCACCACCCTTTCGAAAAAGAGCAATTCTTCCTTATGGAAGAAGCCACCACTCAGATGAATCTGGCGTGTGCTACAAGCCCCGACAAGTCGAGTACACATGGATGGTTGACGCACCCACTAAGCTATGCACGAAGCAACAGCCTTACGTTTTTGCACTTCTAATAGAATTGGCGTTTTTACTTTAAGATTTTCATCCAATTGTACCACTCTTGATTTTTCCAACGTATTCAGTGCACCATTAATATCAGCATGGATACATGTTCCTGCTTTACTTTGGTACAGACCACGAGTCATTCGTTTGCCACTAAAGCGATACTGGGTCCTATCATCCTTAGACCAAACTGGAACCGGATCTTTATCCAGAAAACTAGCTTTTGAAGTATAGCTTTCTTCTTGTTTCAAAAATCGGATGCCTTCTTTTTTGCATTTATTCTCAATTGCCGCGATCAGTTTATGAAATGGGATTTGAACAAATTGTTGATTATTCTTTTTCCCCATACCAGATTTTTGTTTCCAACCAGCGTTATACCCTACGACAACCGTATCAATGTTAAATGCTTTCATCTTTTTGAACAACAGGCCTACAGTTTGTGAAATATAACCATTTATTTGTCGTTCTCGTTTATGCCAAAGTGCAGCCATTTTGTTCGTTACGACGCGTTTTGAAATTCCATTTTCTATATTTTTTTGCTGTAAATTACGTATCTTTTTGTTGAAGTACTGGTTAATAGATTTTAATTTCTTCCCATCCATTAAAAATGCATCACCTGTATTCGTTACACAACTTACTAATCTATCTACACCTAAATCGCAACTCAAAGCATTACTCGTGGTCGTAGATTGTTTCTTCATTTGAGATACGTGCATTTCATATGTGTAATGCACCTCAAAGAACCGACCTTTTTGCTTCGGTACAATCTCAATGTAGGAGATTTTTTTATTTCTTAAGTTCTTTGGCATACGTATTTTAATGGAACCGAATTTTTTTCTGAATGCAACACTCATTGGAATCACCCAATACCCGTTCTCATCCACTTTTGGAACTTGATAGATTTCAATAATTCGTTTGTCAGTCGAACGAGAATAATTCGGAAACTTAGGACGACCTGTGAAGGTTTCAGGTTTTTTCTTCCATTGTTCCAATGCCTTAAAAAAGCTTTTTACTTCTGTAAATAAGGCTCTACGAATAGCCTGCACAGAGTTTGATTGAATGCCCCAGTAGTTCATATCGGCTTGCATAACAGTGTCCACTTCTTTTACAGTAGCTATCTTGTTATGATTCAAGTAACTTTGTTTAATCATATACAATCCAACATTTCGCAACGCTTTTGAACTATGTGACATACGTTGCAGTAAACGAAATTCTTTAGCCGTGAGACAAGCTCGTCCGATATTTTGTTTCTGCGTGAATCGTTGCATAGTTTCTCTTTTCTTTTGTTTGCGTAATACTTTCACTACTTTCTTTCTAGCCATTTTTTCACCACCTTTCTTAGAGAGTTCATTAAAATTACTTTTGACAAATTAATATTTAGAAAGAAATGGAACAAGAACATATTCTTCATCGTAATTCCTTTTGGATCAAGTAGCGGAATGATAATCATTATCTAATTTCGTTGTCTTGCAATCTATCCCCCCCTTATCTACACTATATCGTAAGACAAAAAGAAACAAACATTCGCCTCAAAAATTATTATGAGCGAAACAAAAGAGTTCAGCCTACCTTCTTGCCGAAAAGGATAAAAATATCAACCATTGCAAAGTTCCCATAATATGATTTTGATTATGTTGATTGTCCAAATTTTTCATCCTTCCTAGTAACCTATAAGAAATATATTTCAAACATAAAAAAGAAGAGTTCTATACTCACAATTAGAACCCTCCTCAAAACATTTAAACGATTCTTTTACACAAGATTATTTAATTTAACCTCACTTAAACTTCCAACAACAATATTCCCTTTATGCACGACTAAACGCTTCTCTGTTTGACGCGCTACCGCTTCAGCAGTACATGTTGCATTCGTCAAAACAAAACTCGCTTCATCTCCTACATTCGGCCATGCTCGCTTCCCATCATCGTTTAACGTTTCTTTTCCTCCCGTAATAAAGCGAAGTGCTTTTCCTAAAGACCTTTCATCACTCCATCCGAAACGTTCCGCTAACCGATTTGCCTTTTGCAGCATATCACCTGTTCCAAACGGTGACCAATGATCAGTAATACTATCATTTCCTAACGAAACTTTCACACCTTTTTTATCTAATAACGGAATTGGAATTACTTGTTTCCCAATTGGCACCGTTGAAGTAATATCAATGTTTAAAGCAGCTAGTCTTTCTGCCACTTCTTCAGCTTCTTTATCCGTAACACCACCAAGTCCAAGCGCATGACTAATCGTTACGCGCCCTTGCCATCCCGCTTCCTCTGTTAAACTTGCCAATCTTTTCATCGTAAACGTTCCAAGATTGTTCGCATCATGCAGATGAATATCAACATCCGCATTAAATTCTACCGCGATATCCATAATGGTATGTAATGATTTTTCAATATCATTATCCACTGTAGCTGGATCCACTCCACCGACTAGTTGCGCACCCATACGCATCGCATCTTTCACAAGTTGCACAGAATTACTGCGCAATAATCCATGTTGCGGAAAAGCAACAATTCTACCAGAAACCTGTTTTTTATATGTTTCCAACGCCGCTAACGTCGCCTCCAAATTACCAAGTCCAATAATCGGATCAACATTACAATGCGTTCTTATATTCGTCGCACCGTTTCGAAGCAATAACGCTAGCATATTTTCCGCTCTATCTTGAGCTGTTGCTAGTTGCTTTGGCAAAATCTTTTCTTCTTCTTTCAAACGTGTAAAGATACTTTCTGCTGGCATACAAGCTTTCCACTGGCCACTATAATAGGTTTTATCAATATGAATATGCATCTCTTCAAAAGCCGGTAAAATTAATAAGCGATTGGCATCAAGAATGAGTACTCCTTCCTCTTGAACAGCCCCAGCTATAATTTTTTTTATTCGACCATCCTCAATAAGTAAACTACATAATTCTGTTTCTGTTCGGGAAATTATCCCCTCTTCATATGTATATCCCGATTCAAGCATTACATTAGTCAACCAATATACTGCCATCTCTATTTCCCCACCCTTTATTAAAAGTTACCTCTTACCATAATTTTAATATCAACTGAAAATTAAGACAATTAATATGACTGTTCCTAAAAAAAATGTCATACAACCTCATAGTCTTCTCATAAATTTCCATATAGAATAGAAGTATATAGTTTGCTATAAAAAGGAGTTGATCGTAATATGTCAAAAAAATTATATAAATCCGAAACTGATAAAATGTTATTTGGTGTATGTGGTGGTTTAGGAGAATATTTTGATATTAGCTCTACTCTTATTCGCATACTTTGGGTTATTGCTATTTTATGTTTTGGGACTGGTTTTTTAGTTTATTTCATTTGTTTATTACTTATGCCGCGTTCGTACTAGTGACATTATGCATATACTTAATGGAAATATAGAAAATCACCTATAGCATTCTATAGGTGATTTTTTCACGAAGAATATTTCATCGTTAAATGTAATACTGCCACTTCATCTTCTTCATTCTTATAACTATGTTTCTTATTCGCTTCAAATTGAATAGAGTCAAACTCATTTAATTCGTATACATCGCTTTCTACTTGAATCGATACTTTCCCTTTCATTACCGTTACAAGCTCAATAGCACCTTCATGATGAGCTTCTGGTTCATATATACTATTCGACCTTAAACAAGCACGGTGCATTTCCATACCCGTTTCTTTCGTATAACGGAACATTGTTTCTAAATGCCATGCTTGTCCTACGTCTACTGCAAATCCTTCTCCGCAGCGCGCAACCGCTACAGGTTCTCCAACAACCATCAATCTCGATAAAGGAATGGATAACCCTTTCGTTATTTTCCAAATGACAGCTAACGTCGGATTCGTTTCGCCTCTTTCAATCTTTCCTAATGTTAATTTACTAACTCCTGTTTTTTGGGCTAATTCTTCTAAACTTAATTTTTGCTCATTTCGAATTTGTCTTAATAACTGACCTACTTGCTGAATGACTTCTTTCGTTTGCATATCTTCATGTTCTTTCATCTATAAAACCACCTTAAAATATAAAATAGTTTACTTTTATAACGTTAAAGTATATTATACTATACATATTGTTCAAATTTCGAAAGGAGTGCTATACTTCATGCGCGCAATTTTATTAGGCCTTTTATCATCAGCCTTTTTTTCCGCAACCTTTATTATTAATCGAGCGATGAATATATCTGGAACGAGCTGGGCTTGGACAGCTTCCTTCCGTTTTTTATTTGCTCTCCCTATTTTATTCCTTATCGTTTTATTTCGCAAAAACTTAAGGGGGTTATGGGAAGAATTAAAGAAACATCCATTGGCTTGGATCGGGTGGGGGTCTGTTGCTGGTATTGGTTTCTATTCTTTATTAAGTTTTGCAGCTGTCTTTTCTCCCGCTTGGCTCGTTGCTGGAACTTGGCAAGTTACTATATTAGCAGGCTTACTACTCTCGCCATTATTTTTCGTTAAAATAGAAACAAAATCAGGTACGAAACTTGTACGCGGAAAAATTCCACTTCGTAGTTTATATGTCGCATTATTTATTTTACTTGGTGTAATTTGTATGCAAGCAACTGCTGCAGGTCACATTACAATAACTCAGTTCATTTCAGGTTTTTTACCTGTCGTGTTAGCTGCTTTCTTATATCCGTTCGGTAATCGAAAAATGATGGAACTTGTCGGCGGGCGTCTTGATACATTCCAACGTGTATTAGGCATGGCAATAGGCAGTCTTCCTATAACCATTTTACTTGGTATATACGGATTTTCTACTACGGGTATTCCAACATCAAGCCAAATGCTGCAAGGATTTTTGTTAGCATTATGTTCTGGCGTTATAGCGACAATGACATTTTTCTTTGCTACTGACTTAGCAAAAGATAATCTCGCTCTGCTTGGAGCTGTTGAAGCAACACAAGCTGGAACGATGGTCTTTACCGTGCTTGGCGAAATTGTTTTCTTGAATGGTTCATTTCCCGGCGGGCTTTCCCTACTTGGAATGATTATTATTATGTTAGGAATGGTTGCAAATAGCATTTTAAACCGTTCTGTTCCAGTCGTTAAACAGAAAAAAACAGCATAAAAAAGAGTATGGTTCTATAACAAAGAACCATACTCTTTTTTTATTGTCCCCCTATTTCGCCTTATCAGAATAGTATTTCATTGGCTGTTTATACTAAAACCTATGTTATAATACGTTTCATGCGCAATAATAGGAGGTAAATTATGTTAAAAAAAGCAATCGCTGAATTTATTGGTACATTTGTACTAGTATTATTCGGAACTGGAGTAGCTGTCATTGGCGGCGGAATTGAAGGAATTGGGACATTAGGAATCGCTATGGCTTTCGGTCTATCTATTGTGGCTATGGCATATAGTATCGGAACAATTTCTGGATGTCACATTAACCCAGCAGTATCAGTAGCTATGTTCATCAATAAAAGAATGAACGCTATGGAACTTTGTTATTATGTATTAGCTCAAATTTTAGGTGGTTTATTAGGAACTGCAACATTGGTAACAATTTTACAATCCGCTAAAACACCTTTAGATAATTTAGGACAAAATGGTTTTGGAACTCTTGGTTTATCTGGAGCATTTCTAGTTGAATTTATTTTAACTTTCGTATTCATTTTAGTAATCGTTGCTGTAACAGGTAAAAAAGGAAGTTCTTCTCTAGCAGGATTAGTAATTGGTTTCACATTAGTTTTAGTCCACTTATTAGGTATTCCGTTAACTGGGACTTCTGTTAACCCAGCTCGTAGTATCGCACCAGCTTTATTCGTTGGCGGAGAAGCACTTTCTCAACTATGGGTATTCATCGTTGCACCAATTGTTGGCGGTATCGTAGCAGCTATCGTAGGCAAATTCATTTTAAATACTGAAAAATAGAATTTTCAATATTTCTAAATAAAAAAAGCGAGCCCTCATTATGAGGATGCTCGCTTTTTTACTCTTTCATTTTAGACTTTAAATTTGTAACTAATTGATCTACTGTTACATTTGCAAGTACATTTTCCATCGCTTCTTGCGCTTGCATTAAAATAATTTCTAATACTGATTGAATATTAGCTCCTACTGGACATTCAATGTTGGGATTTTCATGGAAGGAAAATAGCTGTCCTTCTTCTACAACTTCCACTGCTTTATATACATCAAGTAATGTAATTTCTTCTAAATCACGAGCAAGTGTCGTACCACCTTTACCAGCTTGTACATCAACAAGTCCTGCTCTCTTCAACATTCCTGTAATGCGACGAATCACAACTGGATTTGTATTCACACTACCGGCAATCCATTCAGAGGTACAGCGAGAGTTTCGATCTATCGCAAGTAATGTCAGCATATGAACACCTACTGTAAAACGACTACTAATTCCCATCTGCACACCCTCCTTTTTATTCATTCTATTAAAAGACGACTCTTATTATTATATACTATTTTTAATTTATACATAAAGAAAAAGCATGATTTCAATAGGAAATCATGCTTTTCTCTCATTATTGACGCTTTATAAATTTCGCTAAGTCTTTAAATTTCACTTTGTCTGAGTAATTCATTACGCCGTTTACGTAAATGCGGCTTGCAAGCATATTGACGATAGCAATAGTCACCAATAAAATTACTAACGTTACAATAATCTCTACAGTACCAGCTTCTCCAGCTACAAGTCTTGAAAATGTAACCATAGGTGTAAAGAATGGAATGTATGAACTAACTATAGCTAATGTACTATTCGGATCAAATAATGATTTAATACTAATGAAAAATGCTGCTATTCCTAACATTGTAATTGGGAATGAAAGAGACTGTACATCTTCAATTTTTGATACAACAGCACCAACTGCTGCATATAACATTGCATATAGTAAATAGCCCGCAACAAAGTATACAACGAACATACTAATTACTACCGCGTCCAATTTAGAAAAATCTAGTGTGAGTCCCATTAAAGATGCGTTATCTAAATCTACCCATCCTAATAAATACGGTACAATAAAGCCAAAGGAAGCAGTAATAAGTAATAGTAACGCACTAGAAACAATTGCTAAAATTTTAGCATGTAGCATTGTTAATGGTTTTACTTTCGGCAGCATTAACTCCATAACACGAGATGACTTTTCAGATGCTATCGTCGTCCCAATTGCAGTTCCAAACACAATAATAAACATATATAAAGCAAACGAGAAAACATAACCAATTCCAAAGGAAGATGCATGATCTTTTACTGCTTCTTGTTTTAACGGAATTTCCATCTGTAACTGTTTTGCTACTTCGGCAGATACATTATTTTTTTCAATCATTACCGCTGTATACTGCTCCTTTAAATAACTTGCCATAAGTGTAGCCGTTGATTGACTCGGAAAACCACTATACATATACGTCACTTCTGGAATACCATTCTTTTCTGTAATACGGAATAAACCGTCTAACTCCCCATCTTCCACTTGCTTACGTAGCTCATTAAATTTATCCTTGTTCTCTACAGTTACTTTAACAGACGGAAGTAACTTTTTCACATCACTTTCTTGCACCTTATAAGTATCGCTTTCCGTTACTACCGCAATTTTATCTTTTCCTTTATCGTTATCAGCAGTGAAATGATTAAATGCAAAAAGCCCAAACACAACTAAAAATAAAATCGCACTCGTAATTAATGACTTTTTAGATAAAAACGCTTCTCTAAAATAAAATGAAAATACGTGAGAAAATTTACGCATCGTTATTTCGCCCTCTCTACAAAGATTTCGTTTAACGTCGGCTCTAACATTTTAAATTGTCGTAAGGTAATACCTTGTTCTTGCAACTGTTGTAAAATCTTTAAAGCCTCTGCATCATCTTGTACTCGCACATAAAGAAGGCCTTGTTGCTTTTCATACGGTACATGAATAGCTGATAATCCTTTCTCATTCTCTTCTGTATCTTCAATCGTTAAATTACGGAAACCGTATTCTTTTTTAATATCACTTAACTGGCCTTTTACAACCGCTTCTCCTTTTTTCAAAATACATACATGTTGGCAAAAGGCCTCTACTTGTTCCATACGATGACTAGATAAAATAATTGTCTTTCCGCTCTGTACTTGTTCTTCAATAATGCTAGCTAACATTCCAGCATTCACTGGATCCAGTCCGCTAAATGGCTCATCTAAAATGAGAAGTTCTGGATTATGAAGAAGAGCAGCAATTAATTGAATTTTTTGCTGGTTCCCTTTTGAAAGCTCTCCTGCTGTTTTAAATTTATATTCTGGTATTGCTAATCGATCTAACCAGTGATCAATAGCAAGATCTACTTCTTTTTTCGTCATTCCTTCTAATCTACCAAAATATCGCAACTGGTCTATTACTCTACTTTTAGTATATAAACCTCTTTCTTCTGGTAAGTATCCTATCGTTACCCCACTAGTCCCAAATGGTTTTCCATCCCATGTAATAGAGCCTTCATTAGGCGTTAATAGTCCGAGAAGCATTTTGATTGTCGTTGTTTTTCCTGCACCGTTTCGTCCAAGTAATCCTAACACTTCACCTTTTGGTAATGAAATTTGCAAGCTGTTAACAGCTTTTGATTCCCCAAATTGTTTCGTTAAGTTTTGAATTTGTAAACTCAAAGTATAAAGCCTCCCCTTTAGTATCATTCATACTCTCTTTCAAAGACTATGTTTATTCAGGATAAAATATAGCACTACACTCCATCCTCTTATTATGTAGCATCTCTCTAATCCATCATTTGTTTCATTTAGTTAAAATTGTAAATAAAATCACGTGATTTGTCAATTATAATTGTCATTCCGACAATTATAATTGACAAAATAATTCCCATCATTTTTTCTCATTTTTATAATATAGGACATACTACTATATATATAAAAGACAATATGCAAATGTTCATACAAAAAATATTATTTTTCGATATATAATATTAACTGGTTTTCTAACATCAAGGAGGGTACATATGAAGATGAAGAGGAGCATTACCACTTTATTATCTGTAGCGGTTCTATCTACATCGCTTGTAGCATGTTCAGGAACACAAGAGAAAACAGTGGCGAAAGAAGAGAAAGTAAAATTAACAGACCAGCAATTAATGGCTGATTTATGGTATCAAACAGCCGGTGAAACGAAAGCACTGTACTACCAAGGATACAATATCGGTCAATTGAAACTTGATGCAGCTCTTGCAAAAGGAACCGAGAAAAAACCCGCTATCGTACTTGATTTAGATGAAACTGTTTTAGATAACAGTCCTCATCAAGCAATGAGCGTAAAAACAGGAAAAGGCTATCCGTATAAATGGGATGATTGGATTAATAAGGCTGAAGCTGAGGCCCTTCCAGGTGCAATTGATTTCTTAAAATATACAGAGTCTAAAGGTGTAGATATTTACTACATCTCAAATCGTAAAACAAACCAACTAGATGCAACAATTAAAAATCTTGAGCGTGTAGGCGCTCCTCAAGCAACGAAAGAACATATATTACTACAAGACCCGAAAGAAAAAGGAAAAGAAAAACGACGTGAACTCGTTTCTCAAACACATGATATCGTCTTATTCTTCGGTGATAACTTATCTGACTTCACTGGTTTTGATGGAAAGTCTGTAAAAGATCGCAATCAAGCAGTAGCAGATTCAAAAGCACAATTTGGTGAGAAATTTATTATTTTCCCTAATCCGATGTATGGTGATTGGGAAGGCGCTTTATATGATTATGATTTCAAAAAATCAGATGCAGAAAAAAATAAAATCCGCCATGACAACTTAAAATCATTTGATGCAAAATAAAAGAGGATGGCATGTGCCCTCCTCTTTTATTGCATATTTCTCGTTAAAGGTAAAATAAACACTTCTACACGTCTATTTTTCGCTTTTCCTTCTTGCGTATCATTTGGAGCAATTGACCGGTATTCTCCGTAACCAACTGCACTAAATTTTCCTGGTTGTAATTCTTTATTTTGCAGTAATACTTGCATAAAATTAACTGCCCGCTGCGTACTTAATTCCCAGTTCGATGCAAATTGCGCATTTGCAATAGGAACATTATCTGTATGTCCAGATACTGTGATTTCACGAGGTGATGCTGAAACAAGTAAATTAGACATTTCTTTCGCAATACTTAACGATTCTAATTTTACGTCCGCTTTCCCAGAATCAAATAGTACATTTTCTAATATCGTTACCTTCAATCCCTTTTCTGTTAAATCAGTTTTAAAAGAAGAAGATAATCGATTTTCCTCAATATACTTATCAATACCTTTTTGTACCGCTTTTAATTCGTTCATTTCTTGTTGCTTTACTTCAGCTTCAGCATTCTTTTTAATCTTCTCAGACTCTAAACTACTTGCTGATAATTCCTTTTCATCATTTGGCTTCTGATCACTTAAAAATTCTTTGTTACCTGTTCCACCAGCTAATTCACTTCGAAAAGCAACAGCCATCTGTTTAAACTTAGCAGCATCTATACTGCTCATTGCGAATAAAACGATGAACAATGCAAACAACAACGTTAACATATCAGAATAAGGGATTAGCCAAGTTTCATCGATATGTTCTTCGTGTTTTTTCTTTTTACTTCTTCTATTTTTTTTACTCCGCATTTTTTTCTGCCCCTTTTTCAAGCTTTTTGCGCTCAGTTGCAGAAAGTGCACCTAAAATGCGGTTCTTCATAATAAACGGATATGTACCTTCTTGTAACATTAATAGACAATCAATAATTAAACGTTTTTTCTCTAATTCAGCTGCAGATTTTTGCTTTAATTTATTTGCAAATGGATGCCATAGTATATAACCTGAGAAAATACCAAAAATCGTTGCAATAAATGCACCCGAAATAGCGTGACCTAACTTTTCAATATCAGTTAAATTACCAAGTGCAGCTACAAGACCAATAACAGCACCTAAAACCCCTAATGTTGGTGCATATGTACCAGCTTGAGAAAAAATTGCTGCCCCCTTTGCATGCCTTTCTTCAATTGCTTCTAATTCAGCTTCTAAAATCTGTTCTAAATCTTCTGCAGATACGCCATCAATCACAAACTTCATACCACGCAAAAGAAATTCATCTTGAATTTTGTCTAATTGCTGCTCTAAAGACAAAATACCGTATTTTCTACTTTCAGATGTCCAATGAACAAACAATTCTAGCAACTGTTCATAACTTAAATCTTTTTTATTAGAACCAAAAAGAACTTTAAATAATTTTGGAATCTTTTTTAATTGATCCATCGGAAATGCGATACATACTGCAGCAAATGTACCAACAAAAATAATTAATGCTGCGGCAGGATTAACTAAGGCCATTACGTCAGCGCCCTTGACGACCATCCCTACAACTACCGCCACTACTCCTAAAATGATTCCAATAAGTGTTGCAAAATCCATTCCCATTCACTCCTAGTCTATACAAGAAGTTCTTTATTCTCGATAATCGCTACATCTTCTTATGTATATATATTACATAAAAAATGAATTTCATGAAAGACAAGAAATGAATTATATAAAAAAATACTACAATTTCACACATTTTCTGACATTTTCTTTGCATTTCTATTACGTTACGACTCTTATATTTCTTTTTCATTAAACTAGACTTATAATAAGAAACGATACACATTTTATTAAGAAAGGACTGTGATTACAAGGCATCATGAAAAAGATAATTATTATTTCTGCCACTACTATTGTAATCGGTATCACTTCTTTCGCTTACTTTAGTTCTAAATCACCACTACAAAATAATGCGAAAGCTGTCGAAAGTCAACAGCATAGTAACCACCAAAAAGAAGAGATTCCTGCTTTTCCAAAAGCTGATGATAATGCAAAGAAGCTAGACAATGATTTTTCCGTTGTAACAAATCCAGAGTCTAATCTTGTATTAGTTAATAAACATCGAAAACTACCAGACGGATACACACCTGAAGACTTAACGAGACCAAACGTACCATTTACTAGTCCAAAAGATAAAGAAAAAACATTGCTGCGCAAAGATGCTGCAGATGCGCTTGAAAGTATGTTTGAAGCGGCAAAGAAAGAAGGACTTGAACTTACAGCTGTATCTGGTTATCGTTCATACAAACGCCAAAAATCATTACATGATACATACGTTAGACGCCAAGGAAAAGCTGAGGCGGATTCAGTAAGTGCCATTCCCGGTACGAGTGAACATCAAACTGGTTTAGCAATGGATATTAGTTCAAAATCTGCTAAATTCCAATTAGAGCCTATTTTTGGAGAGACAAACGAAGGTAAATGGGTTGCAAAACATGCTCATGAATTTGGCTTTGTCATTCGTTATTTAGAAGATAAAACAGAAACAACAGAATACTCATATGAACCGTGGCATTTGCGCTACGTTGGAAATCCATACGCTACATACATATATAAACATCATTTAACATTAGAAGAGGCGCTGGAAGACAAAAAATAAGAGAGCAATTTGCTCTCTTATTTTTCTTTCATTCTATCATTGTATTAATTTTTCCTTCCACTCTTCAGGCCACGGTTCGCCTCTTCCCGTTTTTTTCGACGCTTGGACCATCATTCCACGACCAACTAAACAAACCTCTCCTTCTGCATTCTTCACCATATAATGCAAATCTAATGAAGAATTTCCAACTGATCCCGCTTTTACATACACCTTCAACTGTTCATCAAAATATATTT
Organism: Bacillus sp. CD3-5; assembly: GCF_006349665.1. Classification (NCBI taxonomy): domain Bacteria; kingdom Bacillati; phylum Bacillota; class Bacilli; order Caryophanales; family Bacillaceae; genus Bacillus; species Bacillus sp. CD3-5. The sequence goes on from NZ_VEPX01000007.1 coordinate 77,829, forward strand.
GTTTAATAAAATTACATTGTAAATCCGCAACAACAATCATCGTTTCTGAAGATTCATGCGTCCATTCTTGCATAAATCCAAGTTCTTTAAACAATGCGATACGCGCTTCTTCAAAATAGGTGAAGGCAACGACATTATTTACATGTCCAAACATATCTACTTCACCAAAACGAACCTTTACAGGATTGTAAAACGAAAAACCACTTTCCCATTGCTCAAAGTCTTCAATATAAGAAATCCTCTTCATTGTTCCCTCTCCTTTTCACTTTGAAATAAACAGAATAAACAGAAAAATATAGTTATAAATATTGCCCCTTCGAAATGAAGAGGCAATATTTTTTAATAGTTATTGTCGCTACCAAAGAAATCTTTGAACGATTGAATTGTTGTATCACGGTTTAACGCCGCAATTGAAGTTGTTAATGGAATACCCTTTGGACATGATTGCACACAGTTTTGAGAGTTACCACAGTTTGCAAGTCCTCCATCACCCATAATTGCACGTAAGCGATCTGCTTTATGCATTTCACCCGTTGGATGTGAGTTAAATAAACGAGCTTGTGATAACGGTGCTGGTCCAATAAAGTCCGATTTACTATTTACGTTTGGACATGATTCTAAGCAAACACCACATGTCATACATTTTGAAAGCTCATAAGCCCATTGACGTTTCTTCTCTGGCATTCTTGGTCCTGGTCCTAAGTCATACGTACCATCAATTGGAATCCAAGCTTTAACACGTTTTAGAGCATTAAACATGCGACTACGGTCAACTTGTAAGTCACGAACAACCGGGAATGTCTTCATCGGTTTTAAGCGAATTGGTTGTTCTAATTGATCGATAAGCGCTGTACATGATTGACGTGGTTTTCCATTAATCACCATCGAACATGCACCACATACTTCCTCTAAACAGTTCATATCCCATGCAATCGGAGTTGTTTTGTTTCCTTTTGAATCAACAGGATTACGACGAATTTCCATAAGCGCCGAAATAATATTCATATTCGGACGATACGGAATTTCAAACTCTTGGTCAAACGCTTGCGCATCTGGTCCGTCTTGTCTCGTAATGATGAGGCGGATTGTTTTCTCAGACATGTTGTTTATCCCCCTTCTCTTCACTCTTAGCAGCTACATCGTGTTTTGAAGAATAATCACGTTTACGTGGTTTAATTAATGAAATATCCACGTCTTCGTAATGGAATGCCGGTGCATTTCCTTCTCCTTCAAATTTCGCCATCGTAGTTTTTAAGAAGTTTGCATCATCACGATTTGGGAATTCAGGTTTGTAATGCGCCCCACGACTCTCATTACGGTTATATGCGCCAATTGTAATAACACGTGCTAATTCAAACATATTTGCAAGTTGGCGTGTAAATGAAGCACCTTGGTTGCTCCATCTCGCTGTATCGTTAATGTTAATACGTTTGTAGCGAGCCATTAACTCTTCAATTTTTGCATCTGTTTCTAATAATTTTTTATTTTCACGAACTACTGTAACGTTATCTGTCATCCATTCTCCAAGCTCTTTATGAAGAACATACGCATTTTCGTTACCATCGAGCGTTAAAATATTGTTAAATTTCTCTGTTTCGATTAATTCATTTTGTTCATACACAGTAGATGAAACAGCATCTGATGATTTAGAAAGACCTTTCATATATTCAATTGCATTTGGTCCTGCTACCATACCACCGTAAATTGCTGATAATAGTGAGTTCGCGCCAAGACGGTTACCACCGTGCATAGAATAATCACACTCACCTGCTGCAAATAAACCTGGAATGCTTGTCATCTGCTTATAATCAACCCATAGCCCGCCCATTGAATAGTGAACAGCTGGGAAGATTTTCATTGGTAGTTTACGAGGATCGTCACCTGTAAATTTCTCATAGATTTCAATAATTCCACCAAGTTTAATATCTAGTTCTTTCGGATCTTTATGAGAAAGATCTAAGTACACCATGTTTTCACCGTTAATACCTAGTTTTTGCTCTACGCAAACATCAAAGATTTCACGCGTTGCGATATCACGAGGTACAAGGTTTCCGTAAGCCGGATATTTTTCTTCTAAGAAGTACCATGGTTTACCATCTTTATATGTCCAAACACGTCCACCTTCACCACGTGCAGATTCACTCATCAGACGTAATTTATCGTCTCCAGGAATTGCCGTTGGGTGAATTTGAATGAACTCACCGTTTGCATAATATGCGCCTTGTTGATATACAGCAGAAGCTGCTGTACCTGTATTAATAATAGAGTTAGTTGATTTTCCGAAAATGATACCAGGGCCCCCTGTTGCCATAATCACGGCATCAGCTCGGAAACTTCTAATCTCCATAGTTTGTAAGTCTTGTGCAACGATTCCTCGGCACACACCTTCATCATCAATAACAGCTCGTAAGAAATCCCAACCTTCATATTTCGTTACAAGTCCTGCTACTTCGTGACGACGTACTTGCTCATCTAATGCGTATAGTAATTGCTGTCCAGTTGTTGCACCAGCAAATGCTGTACGGTGATGTTGAGTTCCACCAAAACGACGGAAATCAAGAAGTCCTTCTTCCGTACGGTTGAACATAACACCCATACGGTCCATTAAATGAATGATACCAGGTGCTGCTTCACACATTGCTTTAACTGGTGGTTGGTTCGCTAAGAAGTCCCCACCATAAATTGTATCGTCAAAGTGGATCCATGGAGAATCCCCTTCACCTTTCGTATTTACGGCACCGTTAATTCCACCTTGGGCACATACAGAATGCGAACGTTTTACTGGTACTAAAGAGAACAGTTCAACATTTACTCCTGCTTCCGCCGCTTTAATCGTTGCCATTAAGCCAGCCAAGCCACCGCCGACTACTATAAGTTTCCCTTTCATGCTCTCCCACTCCTTACTGGTTTGCTAGCTGTGGATCGATGAACGCTAATAATGCACTCACACCTACATAAGATAGACCTAAGAAAATAGCTAATGTTACATAAGTAGAGATTCTTTGTGAACGTGGAGATACTGTAATTCCCCAGCTGATGCAGAATGTCCATAGTCCATTTGCAAAGTGGAAAATTGTTGAAACAACACCAACTAAGTAGAATGCAAACATAGCTGGATTGTTTAAAATATCTGCCATCATGTCATAGTTTACCTCTTTACCTAACGCTGCTTGAATACGAGTTTCCCAGACGTGCCAAGAAATGAAAATCAGTGTAACGATACCTGAAATTCTTTGGAAGACGAACATCCAGTTACGGAAATAACCGTAAGAAACCGCATTGTTCTTAGCTGTAAATGCAATATATAAGCCATATATAGCATGGTACAGTATTGGTAAAAAGATAATGAAAATTTCTAGCGCATACCGGAATGGAAGGAGCTCCATAAAGCCTGCAGCTTTGTTAAAAGCCTCTGCTCCTCGTGTTGCAAAGTTGTTTACAATTAAATGTTGCGTCAAAAAGACACCAACCGGGATGACCCCCATTAATGAGTGCCACTTACGAAACGTATACTCGCGGCCTTTCATGTCCCCATTACCCCCCTTGAATGATTGACTGCTGTTTTCAGATTAGTTTATGGCAATAATGTTTTTTCACTATTGGCATAAGAAAAACTGAAAAAATTATTCGAAATATTTCAGCATAATTTGATACCAAGTTCATTTTACTCCTATTTTTGTCGAAGCGTCAAGAAAACGTATACATAATTTGCATATAATTTGCCAATTCTTTTTTTCTTCTTATATATTCAGATTTTCCCAAAGAAAAATCTGTTTTTATAAATGAGAAATGTTATATAATAATCCCTATAGAAAGAGGGGAATATTGTGAGTAAAAATACAATCGATACAACATCTTTAGAAGATGTTTCATTGAACGCCTTCGCTTACGAATTGCTACGTGAAGAATTACTACCTGATTTAATCGGTAACGATCTAGATGGTATTTTATACTGGTCCGGTAGAAACCTTGCAAGAAAATATCCACTAGACACAATTGAAGAAGTCATTCAGTTCTTTGAAAAAGCTGGCTGGGGCACTTTAAGCATTATTGAACATAAGCGTCGTGAAATGCAGTTCCAACTTAAAGGCACACTCATCGCTGAACGTCAAAAACAAAAAAGACATTCTTCTTATCAATTAGAAGCTGGCTTCATCGCTGAACAAATTCAAAAGCAACGAAACGTCGTTGCAGAGTCCTACGAAGAAAAGAAAAAACGTTCAGACTCTATTACATTTCTTGTAAAATGGGATATAAAAGATCTCATTGAAGTGTAGCATTACCCACAGTCAACTAGACATATCAGTTTAGTTGACTTTTTGCATTTTCATTCATTTGAATTTATTTTAAATCTTCAGAAATTATACCAAAAAATAGAAGACGTTGTAAACTACAACGCCTTCTTATCCGCTAAATAACTATAAATCGTCTCTGCGACATTTTTCGGCATACCTGCTTCGACAAATTCCTCTATAGAAGCTTCTTTCATCTTCTTTAATGAACCAAAATGTTTTAACAATACCTTTTTCCGTTTATCACCGATTCCGGGGATATCATCCAGTGCTGATTGAATGACAGATTTCCCGTGTAATTGACGATGAAATGTGATCGCAAATCGATGTACTTCATCTTGAACACGCTGCAATAAATAAAATTCTTGGCTATTTCTCTCAAGCATCACAGGTTCAGGTGGATCTCCAATAATTAAATGAGATGTTTTATGTTTGTCATCTTTTACAAGACCTGCCATCGGAATATATAAACCGAGCTCATTTTCTAAAACATCACTTGCAGCCGCCAGATGGCCTTTTCCGCCATCAATAATGATTAAATCGGGTAAAGGTAAACCCTCTTTCAGCGCCCTTGTATAACGGCGTCTCACAACTTCTCTCATAGACTCATAATCATCTGGTCCTTGAACTGTTTTAATTTTATATTTCCTGTATTCTTTCTTAGCTGGTTTCCCATCAATAAAAGCAATCATTGCCGAAACGGGATTTGTCCCTTGAATATTTGAGTTATCAAACGCTTCAATACGATAAGGCGTTTCAATTCCGAGCTGCTTCCCTAAATTCTCTACCGCTTTAATCGTTCGCTCTTCATCACGTTCAATTAAATAGAATTTCTCTTCCAAGGCAATCTTCGCATTTTTATTTGCCAGTTCTACAAGATCTTTTTTCTTACCGCGTTTCGGCTGTGTCGCTTCCACTTCTAAAAAGCGTTCTACTAATTCTGAGTCTATACTTCCTGGAACAACTATTTCTTTCGGCTTAAAATGACTGCTGTTTTCATAAAATTGGCCGATAAACGTTAAGAATCCCTCTTCTGGTTCATCATATATTGGAAACATAGAAACATCACGTTCAATTAGCTTTCCTTTTCGAACGAAGAAAACTTGAACACACATCCACCCTTTATCAACTGCATAGCCAAACACATCACGGTCCACTAAATCACTCATAATCATCTTTTGTTTTTCCATAATCGCATCGATATGAGCGATTTGATCACGTAACTCTTTTGCACGTTCAAACTCTAGTTTCTCTGAAGCTTCATACATTTTTGTTTCTAATTCTGAACGAACTTCTTTATGTCCACCATTTAAAAACTTAATAATTTCATCTACAATTTCTTTATTTTGTTCTTCCGTAACTTCTTTCACACAAGGTGCTAAACATTGACCCATATGATAATATAAACAAACTTTATCGGGCATATTTGAGCACTTACGAAGCGGGTACATACGATCTAGCAGTTTTTTCGTTTCATGAGCTGATTGTGCATTCGGATAAGGACCAAAATACTTTCCCTTATCCTTTTTTACATTTCGCGTAATAAGTAATCGCGGTTGTTTCTCAGCTGTAATTTTAATAAAAGGATATGTTTTATCATCTTTTAATTGAATATTATATTTTGGGTCATGTTTTTTTATTAAGTTTAACTCCAAAATGAGCGCCTCTAGATTTGAGGAGGTTACAATATATTCAAAATCTACAATTTCTCCTACTAACCGAAGTGTTTTCCCATCATGCGAACCAGTAAAGTACGAGCGCACACGATTTTTAAGCACTTTTGCCTTTCCAACATATATAACCGTTCCTTGCTTATCTTTCATTAAATAACAACCAGGTTGATCTGGTAAAATAGCCAACTTCTCTTTTAAATGTTCGTGCACTCGTTACCCTCCATTTCTACATGCTTAGCATTTTTATTTTCACATGAAAACATACTATGCCAAAATACCCAACATACGTTCTTTTATTGTAACGGAAAGGTGTAAAAAAAGAAAATAAAAAAGGCTACCAAATGGTAGCCTTTTTATTTTAGAAGTGTTTAGAAACTAATTCTACTAACGCTTCTTTCGGTTTGTAACCTAACGCTTGATCAACTACTTTACCGTCTTTTAATACGAAAAGAGCTGGAATGCTCATTACTTCGAATTGACGAGCAGTTTCTTGATTTTCATCCACGTCTACTTTTACTACTTTTACTTTTTCGCCTAGTTCTGCATCAATTTCCTCTAATACAGGAGCGATCATTTTACAAGGTCCACACCAAGGTGCCCAGAAATCTAATAATACAACACCTTCGCTAGTTTCTGCTGCGAAGCTTTGGTCATTTGCGTTTACAATTGCCATTTTATTTCCTCCTTCAAGTATATTCTACCAAGAGTATATCATTAACTTATATACGTGGCGAATAATATGTATCGTTATGTATTGTAACAAAAAAGTGTTCCTTTATACTATATAAAAATACGGATTAAATACTAAAAAGATGAGAGACAGGGGATCTCTCACCTTTTTCTATATATAGGGGTACTTCACTTGGAACTCAAGGGTACTCAAATCATGAATGTACTTTTAACTTTTTAAACTCTTCTGTTAAAAGAGGTACGACTTCAAATAGATCGCCAACAATACCGTAGTCAGCTACTTTGAAGATACTTGCCTCTGGGTCTTTATTGATCGCAACGATTATTTTTGAGTTAGACATACCAGCTAAATGCTGAATCGCACCAGAAATACCACATGCAATGTATAAGTCTGGCGTAACAACTTTACCAGTTTGACCAATTTGTAATGAGTAATCGCAATACTCAGCGTCACAAGCACCACGAGATGCTCCAACAGCGCCGCCTAATACGTCAGCTAACTCTTTTAATGGCTTGAATCCTTCTTCACTCTTCACACCGCGTCCGCCAGCGATAATAACTTTTGCTTCAGAAAGATCAACGCCCTCTGCCGTCTTACGGACGACATCTTGAATGATTGTACGTAAGTCTTTCACATCTACTGTAATAGAAGACACGTCACCACTGCGAGACTCATCTTTTTCAAGCGTTGCGATGTTATTTGGACGTACTGTCGCAAATAAGATGCCGTCTGTTACAATCTTCTTCTCAAACGCTTTACCAGAGTAAATCGGGCGAGTGAAGATAACATTTCCACCTTCAACTTCTAAAGCAGTTACGTCAGAAACTAGACCAGCTTCAAGCTTCGCTGCTAATTTTGGTGATAAATCTTTACCAAGTGCTGTATGTCCAAATACAATACCTTCTGGATTTTCTTCAGCATATACAGCTAAAAATGCTTGTGCATACCCATCAGATGTATATGATTTTAATTTATCATTTTCAACTGTCACAACGCGATCTGCACCGTAATGAATCAATTCATTTGCAAAAGAGGCAACGCTGTCTCCAACTAGAAGACCTACTACTTCACCGCCTTCTGCAATTGTTTTTGCTGCTGCTACCGCTTCAAATGAAACGTTACGTAGCGATCCATCACGAACTTCACCCATTACTAATACTTTACGAGCCATAGATTTTCCCTCCTGCATATATAATTTCGTATTTTATTAGATTACTTTCGCTTCTGTATGGAGCAACGATACAAGTTCTTTTACTTGGTCTTGCAGCTCGCCTTGTAACACTTTTCCTGCATCTTTCTTAGGAGGCAAATAGATTTCAATTGTTTTTGTCTTTGCTTCCACATCATCTTCTTCTAAATCTAAATCATCTAATTCTAATTCTTCTAGTGGCTTTTTCTTCGCTTTCATAATACCTGGAAGCGATGGATAACGTGGTTCATTTAAACCTTGCTGTGCTGTTACTAAAACTGGCAATGAAGTTTCAATCACTTCTGTATCGCCTTCAACATCACGCTCAATCTTCACGTTTTTACCGTCAATTGCAAGTTTTGTAATTGTCGTTACATACGGAATATTTAACGCTTCAGCTACACGCGGGCCAACTTGTCCAGATGCACCATCAATTGCAACGTTTCCGCCTAAAATTAAATCTGCATCTTTATCTTTTAAATATTCAGCAAGCACTTTTGCTGTCGTAAACTGGTCACCATTCTCTACATCATCTTCAATATTAATTAATACCGCTTTATCACAGCCCATCGCTAACGCCGTACGAAGTTCTTTCTCACTATCTTCGCCACCGACTGTTACGACAGTAACTTCTCCACCTTGTGCGTCTCTTACTTGAATTGCTTCTTCAATTGCATATTCATCGTAAGGGTTGATGATGAATTCCGCTTCGCCATCGTAAATTGCACCGTTTTTAATTACGATTTTTTCTTCTGTATCAAATGTTCGTTTCATGAGTACGTAGATGTTCATTCCATTTACCCCCTTGTTTTTCAGAAAGATTCTATCAATTCTAATTTTCTGTTAATTTATATTAAAAAAATAATTGAACTACCTGCCGCTAAATGAAGGCTTACGTTTTTCTAAAAACGCTGCTACACCTTCTCTTCCATCTTCACTCGTAAATACTTCACCAAAGATTTGAGCTTCGCGTTGTACACCTTCATAATAATGAGACGATTTCGTTGTTTGCAATAACTCTAGTACAGCACGAGTCGTCGCTGGGCTTTTTCCAGCAATCTGTTTTGCAACTTTAAGCGTATCATCTAAAAATGTTTCTTCAGCAAAAACTCCGTTAACTAGTCCCCATTTTAATGCTTCTGCACCAGTAATCGGTGTACTTGTTAACATCATTTCACAAGCTTTCGCTTTCCCAACATAACGCGGTAATCGCTGTGTACCTGCAAATCCAGGAATTAATCCAAGTGTTAATTCAGGTAAACCAAGTTTTGCACTTTCAGTTGCAAAGCGCATGTGGCAAGACATAGCAAACTCAAGGCCGCCGCCAAGTGCCGCTCCATGAATTGCCGCGATAACTGGTTTTGAACATTTTTCAACGCGCTCAAACGTAACTTGTCCAAGCTGCGCTAATTCAGTCGCTTGTTTCGCTTTAGTAACAGATGTAAATTCTTTAATATCTGCTCCCGCCGAGAAGAAGCGCCCTTCACCGTGAATAACAACAACACGAATGTTATCATCCTTCTCCACTTGATCAATTAATTCAGTAACGTCATGCATAACTTGTGAAGACATCGCGTTAGCTGGCGCATGATTTAACGTAGCCACCGCGATATGATCTTCAACTCTTACAGATAGGAATTTCAACATGATCCCTCCCATTATTGACGATAACCACAAGCTGCAATAAGTAGCCCATGTACCGTTTTTGAAAGTGCGACCAGATCATACTTATGATCGCTCATTACCCAATTGGTCACAACTTCATCTACTGTTCCAAAGATCATTTGTCTTGCCACGCGAACATTTAAATCCGCTTGGAATTCACCTTGCTTTATACCTGTCTCTAAAATCTCATCCATAACTTGTAAGTAGCCTTTTAATACTTCATTTATTTTCAGGCGTAAGTCTTGATTGGACTGTCTTAGCTCTAATTGCGTAACGATAGCAAGAGGATCATTTTGCGACAACAGCAAGAAGTGCGTTTCTACCAACATGAATAACTTCGATACAGCGCTTTCAATTCCTGCTGTTTTTTGACGAATTGTTTCGACAAATTCTCCCATCTTCTCTTGGAATAAGGATATTAATATATCTTCTTTATTTTTAAAATATAAATAAATCGTGCCATCAGCTACCCCAGCTTGCTTTGCTATTTTAGAAACTTGCGCTTGGTGGTACCCATTCTCCGCAATCACAATGACTGCCGCATCAATAATTTGATTGTATTTCGGTCTATTTTTCTTCACTTTACTGTCCCCTTCAAGAAGATGACTGAATGAATAGTCATTCATATTCTTATAATACTGACTATTTAGAAAAGTGTCAATCCTATTTTTTCAAAAAGAAAGGGCCTTAGCCCGTTTGCTCATCCTCATTCTTTCTTTTCTCTTCATCAATTAGGACACGGCGCAAAATTTTCCCAACTGTCGTTTTCGGCAGTTCATCTCTAAACTCATATACTTTCGGCACTTTATAGGCCGCTAAATATTTACGCGCAAACTGGTTTAATTCTTCCTCAGAACACTCCGTACCTTCTTTTAACACAACAAACGCTTTAACTGTCTCTCCTCGGTATGGATCAGGAACTCCAATCGTCACTACTTCTTGCACTTTTTCATGCTCATATAATACTTCTTCTACTTCACGAGGATACACATTAAATCCACTCGCAACAATCATATCTTTCTTACGATCTTTCACATAGAAAAAGCCATCTTCATCCATGTAGCCAACATCCCCTGTATGGAGCCATCCATCTTGCAGTACAGCTGCTGTTTCTTCTGGCTTATTCCAATACCCTTTCATAATTTGAGGACCTTTTACTACAATTTCACCGATTTCTCCCGGTGGTAATGCCTCACCAGTTTCAAGCGACATAATGATTGCTTCTGTATCTGGCCACGGAACTCCAATGCTACCTGGCACTCGCTTTTCCCATAAAAAATTACTATGTGTAACTGGAGATGATTCTGTTAAACCATATCCCTCTACTAGTTTACCCCCTGTAACTGTTTCGAACTTTTCCTGTACTTCTACCGGCAGTGGTGCTGATCCACTAATACAAGCACGAATAGAAGAAATATCGTATTCTTTTAAAAGCGGGCTATTTAAAAGAGCGATATAAATAGTTGGTGCTCCTGGAAACAATGTCACTTTATGCTTCTTAATCGCTTCAAAAACCATTTTCATATCAAATTTTGGAATAAGAACCATTTTGTATCCTTGCATAATACTTAAATTCATGACAGCCGTCATGCCGTACACGTGGAAAAATGGAAGAACCCCAAGAACGACTTCTTCTCCTTCTTTGCAATTATATAACCATTGAACTCCCATCAAAGTGTTAGAAACGAGGTTTTTATGCGTTAACATAACGCCTTTCGGAAATCCAGTTGTTCCTCCTGTGTACTGTAAAAGTGCTAGATCATTTTCAGGATCACAAGGCAACTCAACATCCGTATTCACTTCTTTTTCTACTGAATTCCAAAGATGAATCGTTTCACTCTCTGATACTTTCACAACTAAATTCGACTGTTTTTTCTGCACAAATGGATACAATAGATTTTTAGGGAAGGGTAAAAAGTCCGCAATACGCGTTACAATAATATGCTCAATTTTTGTAGCAGATTGAACATTCGTTACTCTTGGAAATACTAAATCTAGGCAAAGAATTACTTTTGCTCCCGAGTCATGAAGCTGATATTCTAATTCTCTTTCTGTATATAGTGGATTTGTTTGTACTACGATACCTCCTGCAAGTAATGTACCGTAATAACCAATTACAGCTTGCGGACAATTCGGCAACATAATAGCAACTCGATCTCCCTTTTCCACACCGAGCTTTTGAAGATAATTTGCAAACTTCTTCACCTTATCATGGAAGTCCGAAAATGTAATATCCTTCCCCAAAAAGTGAAGCGCTTTCTTTTCTGGATAGCGAGAAGCCATCTGTTCTACATATTTATGAAGCGGCTGAATATCATAAGAAATCGTACTTGGAATTTCCTCTGGATAACTTTTCAACCATGGTTTTTCCACCTTCATTCCCCCTTCAAATACATAAAAAATAAATGAATGTTCATTCATGAGGTTGTTTTCATTATATTATAGTCACCATAACGTTACAATCATAATATTCTGACTTTTACATAACTATGCTTTACTTCATTAACTTCTTATTATATGTAGAAACTCTCCTAATCTTAAAAAAGTAAGAGAGTTATTATTTAGCTTAATCTTATTATCGTTAATACAGCTCCTGGTGTAGTTGTTGATAATGTTGCAACAGCTAACAAACCAAATAGTTGTAAACTAATAGCATCTCCTGCTGCAAGAGTTGTAATAATTGTTGCGCTAAAGGATGTAGTTGCTAACGCAGGAGCATTAACCGTCCCAGCAAGTTGTGCTCCATTAATTGTAATCCGTGAACTGACTAATAATGAAGCCGTTATATTAATCGTATATGCAATATAATAATTCCCAGCATTTGCAACCGTAAATACTGTATTTCCCCCGGAAACCGTAATACCAGGACCGATATTTTGATTATTTGGAAGCGGGACATTCGTTCCACCAAGAAGTACTGATATTGCTGTTCCCGACGTATTATTTGCAAATGCATACGTCGCCGTGATACTTGTACCTGTTACTCCCGTTGGACCGGTCGCTCCTGTTGAACCCGTTGAACCTGTTGCTCCTGTTGGACCCGTTATTCCTGTTGCTCCCGTTATTCCCGTCGCTCCTGTTGGACCTGTTGATCCTGTTGAACCTGTTACTCCCGTTGAGCCCGTCGGACCTGTTATTCCTGTCACTCCTGTTGGACCTGTTGATCCTGTTACTCCCGTCGCTCCCGTTGGACCTGTTGACCCTGTCGCTCCTGTTACTCCCGTCGCTCCCGTTGGACCTGTTGACCCTGTTGATCCTGTTGATCCTGTTGCTCCCGTTGATCCCGTTGATCCGGTTGCCCCCGTTGACCCTGTTACCCCTGTCGCGCCTGTTGACCCTGTTGATCCTGTTGCTCCCGTTGATCCGGTTGGACCTGTGTCACCTGTTGCTCCCGTTGGACCTATGTCACCTGTTGCTCCTGTTGGGCCTGTCGCTCCCGTTGATCCTGTTGCCCCCGTCGGACCGGTTGGACCAACCTTAGGTACTGTCCCATCACAACTAAAACAGCATGAATCAACATGTACACCATTTTGATTATTACAACTACAATATCCATTTGTATTATTGAGCCATGAAGACATGTTGATCACTTCCTTTACATTCGATCTTTTAAGTACAATCAACGAGTTAGAAAACAACTATCTAAATAACAAAGACATACTTTGTCTAGTGGGGATAAACGCAGATTTATTCCATACATTCTAGTAATTATTACATGCAATTTGCTCTCCTTTTGCTTGTACTTTCGCCTTCTTGCTCAAACGAAATTCTTTTTCTCCATTCTGCATATACATATAAATTTCAATCCAATTGGTATATTCATTGGTGGATTACTTGCAGTTGGAATTTTACTTTTCTTTTCATGAAAATTAGAGTTTAGCTCAACATCCCTTACTTTAATAGGAATCGGTATTTCAACTCCCGGCTCAGCGATTATTCACCCCTTTATTGTTAACACAGATTTGAACGTTGCTGTACTTGGATCAACTTATTTCCTATGGTTAATAAGGAAGAGTGGAAAGAAGATTAATTAAAAAAAGAGGCTTCTTATGTGAGAAGCCTCTTTTTTTATTCATTTTCATAAGCCCAAAGGAAACTATCTTTTTTTCACGAATTTAACCTATGAACATAACTAGGGGGGATAAATATGTATCAAACTATTGAAGGTTTCTTGCAATCATGGACATACGAGGCTGAGTCTACTCAAAAGATACTCGATGCATTAACCGATGAGTCTTTATCACAAGAAATTGCACCTGGGCACTGGACGTTAGGCAGAGTCTCTTGGCATATCGTGACGGCAATACCAGTTATACTATCTGGTACGGGACTTAAATTTGAAGGAGAAACGAAAGATTATCCTGTACCAACTTCAGCTAAAACAATTGCAGATAGGTATCTTAAAGTGAATGCGGCTTTTGTTGAAGCACTTCAAAGCGAATGGACTGATAAAGACTTAACTACTATTAATGACTTCTTCGGCCGCCCTATGCCGAATTCTATATTTTTAATGACACTTATTAATCATCAAAATCATCACCGCGGGCAAATGACGGTTTTAATGCGACAAGCCGGCTTAACAGTCCCTGGCGTATATGGTCCTGCAAAAGAAGAATGGGCTGCAGCTGGAATGGTTGCTCCTAAAATGTAACAACAAAAAAAGACAAGGTGTTTACACATCTTGTCTTTTTCTGTAACTTGTTTCATGTGAAACTATTTTTCGTATTCTTGTCATACAGTTACATCTTCCTTCTCTATATTTTTAATTCCGTAATATGCAATCGCAACTCCAATTACAGCAAGTGCTAGTTGAAGGGGAAGAAAAGTTGCTGTAGAAAACATCGGAGTATTATTAATTGCAATGGATACAACGATAAGAGATGAAACAATTGTAGTCGGCACCGAACGTTTACGCATTCCAAAATATAATGGGATTAAACTTATTCCCGCAGTAGCAATAGCTAAAGGGACAAGGTTTATCCCTTCTCGTGTCAATTGATCTACTGTGAATGAATTAGGAAGAATTGAAAAATAGCTATCTATCCCAAAGAACATTCCTACTACTAAAATATTAGATAAAATAACTGTTATAAATGTTAATGTTGCTGTAATAACCAACTTACTAACCAGCATTTTTTTTCGGTTAATTGGATAAGAAAACATAAGTAGTATTGTTTTGTTTTTATATTCACTAATGATTAACCTTGCGATTAACACACTACCAAAAATAATAAATGTTGCTCTTACTAATGTACTAGCCATTAACAAAACCATCTGTGGATCTCTCATTTCTGGTTCTCCTTCTATTTGAGAAACGATGCTCGTAAAGATCAGTAATGCCAGTATAGCGATATTTGCAATAATCGCTCCCCTCACATACCATCCAATCTTAAACTTCTTCAGTTCTAACTTCATAAGACGTAGCATAATAGTCCTCCTTTCATTTACATTTTAATCGATATAAATTACCCCTGTTTCACTTAAAATCTCCACTTTATTTTTTGCATCACCAACCGTTCCTACTTTTATTTTTTCTGTATTTTTATCTTTCTTAAGTCCTTTTAAATCCACTATTACGTCAGCCGAATTACTTTTAGCCATAAGCTTCAATGATGCCGGGACACCTTTATACCGTACGCCAATATCCGCTGATTTTGTTTCTATAAATAATGATTTTCCTTCTGTCATATCTTTCAGTAATACTTCCCCAGATGTTGAAGTGATGTTCATATTTAAGTTGTTTACATTTGTTATATAGTTATCGCCAGTCGTAGACTTTATGTTTAACTCTTGTACTGAACTATCTTTTACAGCTAACTCTCCACTTTTCGATATGAATTCACCTTTCTCGGCTGATAGTCCTACAACCATTTCATATCCAGACTTACTTTTTGTCACGATATTTTTCACTTCTATATCGCTTATTTTCACATCACCCGATTTATTATTTAATACAATTTCATCTATTTCTTTCTTCGGAATAGCTATACATATACTATTTTTCTTCCTAAACGTAAAACCATTAAAGAATTTGGTCGACTTTTGTTTTTGCTTAACTATAACTTTATTCCCTGCCTGTTCTATTTCGACAGGATCTACCTCTTTATCTAAACGTTCACCTTGAGCGGAAATTACTATTTTATTAGCGTCTGTACTTCTAAATTCAATATCCCAGTTTTCATTGTCTACTTCTATTTCTTTTATATTATTGATCTCAAAAGACTTTTCTTTCTTAAAATCTTTTCCCTTAAATACCTTAAAACCAAAAACTACACTAGCAATTGTAATGAATAATATTGCAATTACTATTATCTTTTTCACTACCCATACCCCAGTTCGTTATTGTTTTAGGCTTGCTTCACGCCACATCGATCTTGTCGATTTTACGAAACGATAGATAACTAATGAAAATCCCTAATAAACAGAGCACGATTGGGATAGCTATAAAATCAAACATGCTTACTTGATTGCTTTCAGCCCCAACGTTACCACTAATCAGCATACTAATTATTACTGCCGAAGTAATCGTTGTCGGTGTCGATTTCTTTCTCATCCCAAAAAATAAAGGAATTAAACTTATACCAGATATCATAAATGCACTTATAAAAGTAGCTGGAATGATAGCGATTATTTCACCTATCGTAGCAGGTGTTTCAATCAGTCCCATCATTGGGCTCACAAAATATACGAGCAAACTAATAATGAAAGTAGCGATAATCGTGCTCACAAAACAAAAACAAAAAACAATTGTTAATTTCGCGCTCATTAGCAGTTTCCTTTGCAGCGGATACATAAATGATAGTTGGATCGTTTTGTTCTTATACTCATCAATTACTAAACGTGATAAAATGACCGAACTAAAAATAATGAATGTTATTCTAATAAAAATATTTACTAAAGCCATGTTCTGTGTAAAGTCAGAGAAGAGCACGTCTTCCTCAGCTTTCATTCCCCATGCCATAAGACTTACTACAGCGAAAATTGCTATAATACAAATTGCTACACTTTTAAAGTAACTAGATAATTGATGTTTTTTCCATTCGAGCTTCATTAATTTAAACATATAAACCACGCCTCCATTCTTTATATAACTGTCTCTACACTGCTAACATTCTAATTCCAGCAGTAACTACGCTTAACATTCCTATCATTAGTAGAATTAACAACCATTTCCGCTCTGGTTTCCTATAATATAAAATCCCGCTTATGAACATTACGACCAATCCACTTACTAGATTCACTAACAATCCATTAAGCATGAATGCCCTCTCCATCCATTACATTTAAGAAATATTCCTCTAAGGAACTATGTTTCTTATTAATACTTTCAATTTCCACATCGTTCATAATAAGCGCTTTTGAAATGGCTTGCTGAGACACTGCTGTATCATACACACGAATCATATTTCCACTCATTATTTTATAATTTTTTATGCCAAGTTTATCTTCTAAAATATAAGCTGCACGCTTCACATCAGGAACAGTGATTTCAATGTACTCTGTTTGTTTTCCGTTAATACTCTTCATTGAAACTTCTTTTATTAGTTTTCCATTTTGAATGACACCAATTGTATCCGCCATTAGCTCCATCTCACCTAAAATATGACTAGAGACTAATAATGTAATACCATATTCTTTGCAGAGCATCTTAAATAAGTCTCTTAATTCTTTAATACCAATTGGATCTAAACCGTTAATTGGTTCATCTAAAATGAGCAATTCTGGCTTTGTCACGATTGCCCTTGCAATACCTAGTCGTTGCTTCATCCCTAATGAAAAATCTTTTACTTTTTTATCATCTATACCGTGCAGTTTCACTAAATGTAAAGTATGATCAATTGCGTTCTTATCGTAATACCCCATATATTCACAATGTAATTCTAGGTTTTCCTTCGCCGTTAATTTATCATAAAAGATTGGATATTCGATAATTGTCCCCATGCGCTTTAACAATTCATAAGATGTATCCGTTAACTTCTCACCGAAAATTTCAATATCACCGCTCGTCGGTTTTATTAAATTTGTGATCATTTTCATAATCGTTGTTTTACCTGCACCATTTGGTCCTAAGAAACCGTATATCTCTCCTTTTTTCACATGCATGTTAACGCTAGAAATAACTTCCTTCCCTTTAAACACTTTCGTTAACTGATTTGTTTTTAATATATATGTCATATCGCTTTCTCCTTTCGCACTACTTTATATTTCTATAATAGACAATGGAAATCTCTTTTTTCTTACCCATTCCTTACAAATTCCTTACGCTGAAAAAAAGCTTGTAGAATCTAATTCTCTACAAGCTAAAACAACATCTTTTTTAATACAACTGTAAAAATCGTTTTTTTATATGGCTTACTAGAAAGATGTATTTTTCCATCCATCGCTTCCACAAGCCTTTTCGTAATCGTTAATCCTAAACCGCTTCCTTGGTACAATCTATTTCTTGAATCTTCAAGGGTGTACATACGCTCAAACACTTTATCAATATGAGATTCATCAATTCCTTTTCCTGTATCCCATACATCTATATACACACTCGTTTCATCACCTCTTAACGTCACACCAAGTGTCTTTCCATCGTCTCCATATGTAATTGCATTTGATATTAAATTATTCAATACTCTACCTAATACTTCTACATTTCCAAGTGCATATATATTTTTTTCTGGTATATCAATATGAACTTGAAACCCTTTCGTCGTCACTAAATCATAAAAAGATAAAATCTTCTCGCGGCAAACTTCATTCATATTTACTTTTGTCATTTCAATTGCTTTGTCGCCAGATTCTAGTTTTGCTAAGTCAAAAAACTTATGAATTAGTTCCATTACTTCTAATGTTTTCACATGCACCTTTTCAAGTAATATTTGCTGTTCTTCTTTAGTTATCGTTTTATCCTTATTTAACATTTCTGTATATCCAAGAATAACTGTTAGCGGCGTCTTTAAATCATGTGAAATATTTGAAAGCATTTTTCTCATCGAAATTTCTACTTTTGCATGATCTGCATTCGTTTTCTGTTTTGCATCTAATAATTGATTAATTGCTACTAATAATTTTTGCAATTCTAGATCATCTGTCATAACGAGTAACTTCTCGCCTGTTTGTTGATTTACAATACTTTCTAATTTTTCATATGTGTATCGTAAATTTTTACTACTATTTTTTCTCATTTTATATTGTATGTAAATGACACATAACAATATAAAAATAATACTTATTAACAAATTGACCATATTACATCACTTCCAACTTATAACCGATGCCCCATAACGTTTTAATGTATTCTGGATTAGATGGATCGCTTTCGATTTTCTCACGCAATCTTCTCATATGAACATTAATAACGTTATCATCACCGTAATACTCTTCGTTCCAAACTAACGTGTATATTTGTGCTTTCGTAAATACACGATTTTGATTCTTTACGAATAGCTTTAAAATCTCAAATTCTTTTAAAGTAAGTTTGAGCGACTTCCCGTTTTTTTCAACCGTAAAATTAATTGGATCAATTGTTAGATCACCAATTTGAATCATCTTTTCTGTTTCTTCTGTAGCTGAATACTTCGTAGACCTCCGAATACCTGCCTTTACACGTGCAGCTAATTCAATCATAGAAAATGGCTTACAAATGTAATCATCTGCTCCAAGTCCTAATCCAACAGCTTTATCAACATCTGTATCTTTTGCCGACATCATTAAAATCGGAACAGCACTCTTTTCTCGAATGATTCGCACAACCTCTAAGCCATCTAACTTCGGCATCATAATGTCGAGGATAATCAAATCAAATGAACCTTTTAAATATGTATTCACGCCCTCTTCTCCATCAGACGCAATTGTTACTTGAAATCCTTCTTTTATTAAATACTTTTCCACCATCTCTTGAATTGAAATATCATCTTCAACTAATAAAATATGATGTGACATATGTCTATCCCCTTTTTTACAAACATTAACATTTTAATTGTATCGTAACGAATGAATACTGTGAAGAATTATATGAATTTTCAAACCAACTTCCCTTCCTTCCCTAACAATGATATGATGAAATTTACTACGATAGTTCATAATTAACTTTATATAAAGGAGACTTATCATGTCAGAAAACAAAAAAGTAAGCTTAGCTGATTTAATGCGTGAACAACTTGCAAAGAAAAAGCAAGGTAACGGTAATGGTCAGAATGCCAAAAACCAAAGCCAAGAAACAAAAAAATTACAAAACCAACAAACGAAAAAAACAAACAACCAACGTAGACGTACAGGTGTATAAATGAACGGCCAAAAACGTTCTAATATCGCACCCGGCCTTGAAGTTGATATTGTATTAAAACAAGATCAACGCACAGGCAAACTAACACGTGGAATTGTAAAAGATATTTTAACAAACTCCCCTTCCCATCCGCATGGCATTAAAGTGCGATTACAGGACGGGCAAGTCGGTAGAGTACAAAATATCGTTCAATAAGAAAAAGGAGCTCAAGTAAACGCGAGCTCCTTTTCTTTATTAACCTTTAATTTTCTCGATGAAAACTACTTTTAAATAGTCTCCTTCTTTAAATTGATCAATGGTACGGAAATCTTCCGGTAAAGAATGTTCTTCTAATATTTTATATTTGCCATTCATTTCTTTAAATGCCGTATCGATAAAGCCTTTAAACTTTTTCATATCGAATGCGCTACAATTTGTAGAAGCAACGATAATCCCGTTATTTTCTGTAATGGCAATTGTTTCTTTTAATAAGTTTTTATAATCTTTCGCTGCACTAAATGTATATTTTTTTGAGCGTGCAAAGCTTGGAGGATCCAGTACGACCATATCAAACTTCATCTTTTTCTTCGCTGCATATTTGAAGTAAAGAAAGACATCTTCTACAATAATGTCTTGCGCTTCATAATCAATTTCATTTACACTAAACTGCTCAATCGTTTTACTTAAACTACGATTGGCAAGATCCACACTCGTCGTTTTGCTCGCTCCGCCAAGCGCTGCAAATACGGAGAAAGCACCTGTATAAGAGAACATATTTAAAACAGTTCTTCCCTTTGCATACTTATCACGAATTTGTTTTCGAACGTTACGCTGATCTAAAAATACACCAACCATCGCTCCGTCATTTAAATAAACAGCAAAGTTCACACCATTTTCTTTTACGATAAGCGGAAACTCACCACGCTCTCCTGCTACGAAATCATCGCCTTCAATGTATTTCCCTTTCGTATCAAAACGCTTCTTCTCATAAATGCCTTTAAAGTTTGCTACTTTTTGAAGAGCTGCTATAATCTCATCTCTGAAAGTATAAATCCCTTCACTATACCAACTTACTACATAATAGCCATCATAATAATCGATAATTAGTCCGCCAAGACCATCACCTTCACCATTCACCACACGGAATGCTGTCGTATCACTTGATTTATAAAATTGTTTTCGTTTATGTAAGGCAGATTTAATTTTACTTTCAAAGAAAGATTGATTAATTTGTTCACTCTCTTTTCTCGTTAAAATCCAGCCGTACCCTTTATTTTGTTTTCCATAATAGCCTTTTCCGATGAATTGGTTCTTCTCATCTACTACTTTAATGATTGTTCCTTCTTCCTGAACATCATTTAAATTTTGGATTGCATCTTTTAAAATAAGTGGATACCCACTTTTAATTTCTTTTATAAATTTCGGTTTTATTTTTACAGTTACTTCTGATCGCATATAAAAACTTCCTTTCCATTTGCATGCTTTCTCTATAGGAAGCACTTAAAAAACGAGACTGAAAAACAGCCTCGTTTCACTATACCATATTATTGCTTTGCTAGTACAACTAGCTCATCCCCTGGCATAACAGCTATATATTTATACAATGTTGAAAAAGTAAGACTACCATCTCTATGGCGAATAAATAGTATTAAATCCTCTGAATCGATTTCTTCTTTATTAATCTTTTGTTCTTCTGCAACTTGTATCGTTTTAAACGTATAACCATCTTCAATTTTTCTATTTAATTCTTCATAAATTTCATTTTGACCAAACAGTAAATGAGCTTTTTTCGAAAGGGAAATGCGTTCTTGTTCAATCTTTTCCACATCATGGATTGGAAGTAAAAATGTATTATGATGTCCAAACTGCGGTACGTATGTATTTGCGACTAATACATTATAAGAATCCGTATCTGTAACTGCAATTAAGTATTCGTACTGATTCATATCAACTTCAAATTGTAATTGTTCAGAAAGTACTTGACCATTATATGTATTAAGCCCTTTCACCTTTGCACATTGCAAATGCTCTTCTGATACATCTACAATTAAGCTTGGAATACCCATCTCTTTACAGTGCAATGCAAAAGCAGATGAGAATGTACTCGCACCTGAAATTAAAATTCCTGGTGGCTCCGTATTTGCCAATCCCAATCTTTTCGCTAAAAACCCAATTGAAAATCCATGAGCACAAACGGTCGTAATAACGAGTGCAAATGTAAGTGCCGTTAATATAGAAGCATCTTTATAACCTTCTTGTAATAACTCCGTCGCAAAGTAACTTGAAACCGTTAATGCAACAATACCTCGCGGCGCAATCCAGCCAACTAGCGCCCGTTCTGCTTTTGTTAACTCTGTGCCGATTGTCGATATCCAAATCGATAAAGGGCGTACAACAAATAGCATCATAAGTACGAAGCTTATAATAGGCCAGCTGAAAATCTCCATAATCGTTGTTCTTGGAAGGGATGCTGTTAATATGATAAAAACAGTCGACGTTAGTAGCACAGAAATATTTTCGTTAAAATGACGAATATCACCGATAGAAGAAATATATTTTTTCATCCGCGCAAGGGTAATCCCCATTACTGTCACAGCTAGCATACCTGTTTCATGCATCACTTCATCCGCAATGCCAAAACATAACAGTACCGTAACTAGCAAAATTGGGGCTTTTAAATATTCTGGTACTTTTCCCTTTAAAATCATATAGCTCATAAAAATACTAAATACATAACCGAGTACCATTGCAAATAATGAACCTGCAAAGAAGTACAGCAACGTATGTAATTGTACATTTTCTTTCGTTAAGAAATTTACAATTTGAAAGGCGAATACAGCAAGCAAAGCACCAAATGGATCAACGATAATCCCTTCCCATTTTAAAATTGCAGCTGTTCTTGGTTTTAATCGCGCTTGGCGTAACAACGGAATAATTACCGTTGGACCTGTCACAATAAAAAGTCCTCCAATAATAAATGCAACCGCCCAATCTAATCCAGCGACGTAATGAGCTGCAAGCGAGCCAGCAATCCACGCGATAAACGCACCAAACGTAACGATACGAAATACTGGTTTTGATAGCCCCCTCAGTTCACGTATATCTAAACTTAAACTACCCTCAAACAATATAATCGCAACAGAGAGTGATACGAGTGGACTAAAAACATCCCCAAGCACCTCTTTGGGATTAATAATACCGAAAACCGGACCAATTAATAATCCAGCAACTGCCATAACAACAATCGCAGGAAGCTGGAAGCGCCATGCAGTCCATTGTGAAGCAATACCTAATGTAATAATAATAACGATACTAAGTAAAAGTGATTCAACCATAATGCCCTCCTTGTTCATAGTATTGCGACAGCAAAGTATAAACCATACTTTACTTCTATATATTTTCGATTGATTCTATTTACATAATATATAACCAAGTTAAATATATAGTCAACAGGAGGATATTATACTACATAAAGTGAAACTTTAATCAGCCCGCCCTCCACCTAACTTCTTCGCTTTCGCTAAATTTTGAGGTGGGGGTCTTACTGCTCAACAAATAGCGGGATTAAAAATATTATCATAATTTAAGATTACCATTGACATTGATAATGATTTTCATTATCATTTAATGTATATGAGTTCTCGAAAATAAAGGCTACAACTTATAGGAGGAATAAACATGATTATTGTTACAAATACAGCTAAAATTACAAAGGGAAATGGACATAAATTAATTGATCGTTTTAATAAAGTAGGTCAAGTGGAAACAATGCCAGGATTTTTAGGATTAGAAGTTCTTCTAACGCAAAATACAGTTGATTATGACGAGGTAACAATTAGCACGCGCTGGAATGCAAAAGAAGATTTCCAAGGTTGGACAAAGAGCCCAGCATTTAAAGCTGCTCACTCCCATCAAGGCGGAATGCCAGATTATATTCTTGATAATAAAATCTCTTACTATGATGTAAAAGTTGTACGTATGCCAATGGCTGCAGCACAGTAAACATATTTCTTTTTTAAAGTATAGAATATGAGAAGCGTTACCACTTCTCATATTCTATACTTTTTTATTTACTGTCTTTTTACTAGTTTCGCATGTACGACTAATCTTCCTGCTTCTGGATCAAGTGCATAGTCACATGTAGAAAGTGTTATAATTTCATCATTAGCCGTCAATTTCGTATCCGTTTTGTAAAGGGATTTATCTTGAATTTGCTTTAAGAACGCTGTATACGCTGCATCGCTTTCAAAATCCGTTTCAATGTAATAAAAGTCCGTCGTTGTCGTATATACTGAAAAAACTTCAACGTCGTATCCTTCAAATAATGTATCGTAATACAATTTACGATGGGACATGAAGAAATCTTCATCCAACATCTTTTTTAAACTTCCAAACATAGAACCGTCCTTCATACGATGACCATATAAAATAGTATTTCGGTTTTGAGATTTCACATCATTACGATAATCCATAAAAATACTTCCCGCTCTCATATCCTCGCCTTTATAATTACGAAATAAATAGTAATCATTATCCTTCGCTTGAACGATTGGATAATTGATTTGTGTATCATCCATCGTAATCCATCCCACTATTTCTGGATTAATTTTTTGGAGAGCTTGAAACTGTTTACGTACTTCCCCATCTTCTGATTTTCCTTCCATTGGACTTCTCTTATAAATATGTTGCGCTTCAGCCATTACTTTACGATTTTCATAATAATCCATGAAAATCCCACCCAATTCATACATTGAATAGAAAAAGATTCCTAAAAATACAATTGTAAGTATTCGTTGAAAAAAAGAATTCTTTTTCCGTTCTTTCTTACTATTCAAATTATCACCTCAAAACGGATTATGCCCAGCCTTTAAATTCCCATTGGTACCATGTATAACCCTGTATCTTCGTCTTGTTTTACAACGACATCTACACCATATATTGCTTTAACCATTTCTTCTGTTATTACCTCATTAGGATTACCTTTCGTAACAATTTCCCCATCTTTCATAACGATAATATGATCACTATAACGAATGGCTTGATTAATATCATGTAGTACCATCACAATCGTTAATCCATACACTTCATTTAACTCTTTCACTAACTCTAATATTTCTAGCTGATAATAAATATCTAAATATGTTGTCGGTTCATCTAAGAAAAGCATTGGTGTACTTTGAGCTAATGTCATCGCGATCCAAACTCGCTGTCTCTCTCCGCCCGATAAAGCATGAATTGGCTTTTCACGCTTACTTTGCAAATTTGTACATGTTAGTGCACGCTCAATTGCTTCTCTATCTTCATCAGTTTGCGAAGAAAAAACATTTTTATATGGCATACGCCCAAAGCTTATTAGTTTTTCCACTGTAATATCTGCTGGCGCCTCATTTTGTTGATGGACAACAGCTAACTTTCTAGCAAACTCTTTCGGTTTATACTCACTAATCGTTTTTCCATCAAGTATTACTTCCCCACTATTAGGAGCATGATTTCTAGACATAACACCAAGTAATGTTGATTTTCCGCAACCATTCGGACCAATGATTGTTGTAATTTTCCCAATCTCTATTTCACTACTAACAGACTTTAAACGATTTGTTACATTATCATACGAAAAGGTTACATTTTTAATTTCCATGAACTTTATCACTCTTTCTAAGCAAGAATATTAAGAATGGTCCACCAATGACTGCCATAATTGTTGCTGCTGGAATTTCATTAGGTGGCACAATTAACCTTCCAATCGTATCCGCCGTCAAAATTAATAACGCTCCTGCAAGTGCAGAAAATGGAATCAACACTTTATGGTCTGAACCAACTAGTTGTCTCGAAATATGCGGAACAAGTAATCCAACAAAAGCAATGACTCCTGCAATCGCTGTTGATACTGCCGCTAAAAGTACTGCAATAGCAGAAATAATAAGACGAACTCTCGTCACGTGCAAACCTAAGTTTTTCGCAGTCTTATCTTGTAGCGATAATAAATTACACCAAGCTCCTACAAACAGTGCAAGAATAAGACCAATTGTTCCATACGTAACCATTATTTCTACATCGCTCCACGTCTTCATCGTTATATTAGAAGTCGTCGTTTGCTTAATACTCTTAATGAAATATCCACAAATCGTAATGAAAGATTCATTTAATCCAGTAAACATCGCATTAATAGCTATACCAACTAAAATAATACGAAGTGGACTTAACCCTGACTTCCATGAAAAGGCATAAACGAGATAACACGCAAACGCACCACCTAAAAAGGCGAATACTGGTGTCCAGAAAAAGAATTGCGGGAATAACGTAATAATAACAAGTGTCATAAAACTTGCTCCTGAAGATATACCGATCACTCCAGCATCAGCGAGTGGATTTTTCATAACAGCTTGAAAAAGCACACCAGAAACAGCAAGAGCCGCCCCAGTAAACAGTGCAATAATAATACGTGGGAAACGTAAATCTTTAATGACTTCAACATCTTCATTTGCCCCTGTAAATATCCCTTGCACAAGGTCAACAATACCTACTTCTAAACTCCCTTTCATTGCTGACAATGACGTCATAACAATAAGCAATACAGTAACAATGAAGAAACTCCAAGTTTTTTTATTCATTTCACTCTTCCTTTATATGAAAATGCATCACGGATACATCATTTTCTTCAATTCATCTAAAGCTTCGATTGCTGCTAAATTTCCTGTCGTTCCAAATAAACGCTCTTCTAAATCGTAAACACGATTATTTTTAACTGCAGCGAAGTGTTTCCAAATATCATTTGTTTTAAATTCTTTATCAAACATTTTTACAACTTCATCAGGCATACCATGAGCTGCTCGTAAAATAATATCCGGATCAGCTTTCTTTAAATACTCTGTATTAGAAGCTAAATATTCTACTTGTTCACCTTGTACAATGTTTTTACCACCTAATTGTTTCACTAAATCACCAATATAGGAATGCTCAGTTGCTACTAAATAGCTCCCCGGTACACCTAATAAAATAAGCACTGTCGGTTCTTTCTTTCCTTTTACTTCTTTTTGAATGCTAGCAACCTTTTTATCTAACTTCGTTACAACTGCTTCAGCCTGCTTTTCGCGTCCATATTGCTTACCTAAATTACTAATGGAATTTTGCATATTTTTTAAACTAGTTAAGTCCACAAAATTTGCTTTCATACCTACACCGTCAAACACTGGCTTTAATTCATATTCAAGTGTTGTCACGGATAATACTTCTGACGGCTTTAACGACTTTACTTTTTCCATATCAGGACTCATCGGATTCCCGACTTCAGCTAAACCTTTATATCTTTTTGGTAAATCTTTCGTACTCGTTGGCACACCAACTAAATCTACTTCTAACGCATCCATAATTTCAGTAACAGCGACGGTCGTTGCAACAACCCTCTCTTTATCTTCACTCTTTGCCGGCTTCGCTGTTTCTTTTTTTTGTGGGGAGCAACCAGCTATACTCACTAATAAAATGATAGCCATTAGTACACTTGCAATTTTCTTCACTCTTAATCACCACTCCTTTCCAAACAATATGAAACAAGTCTTGATGCGCCCGAAAACGCATCAAGACTCCCAAAATTACAATCTACCAGCTCTATATTTACGAACTAGTAAAGCGAGTGACCCAAGCAGTAGCACCATGTATAAACCAAGCTGTGCTGTATCTGCAGTTTTTGAGTTTTTCTCTTTTTTCGCATCATTATTTGTAGCTTCGTTTTTCTTTTTACCATCTGCATTTCGGTTAAAATCAGGAGTTCCTACTGTTTTTACATTATCTACTTTCGGTGTAGTTACTGGATTTTTCGAATCATTCTTCGGATTTTTTTTGGGATCCTCTTTAATCGTTCCTAACGCACCAATATTATTTGTATCAAATTGGATTTGTACATCGTAGAAATGATGGTAGTTCATTTCGTTAATATCTACTTTTACTTTTGCATTTAATTTTGCAAATAAATCACTTACTTCAAATTGCACTACTCTCGTATTTGCATTTTTATCTTCGCTCACTATTTTCGCATCAGCAAATAGACCATTGTTTTCTGTTTGGAATTTCGTAATCCACGCACTATTTTTCAGTGTCATCTCAATGTACTTTTTACCATCTTTAACGATTAATTTTGCTGGATGCACAGTATAGTCATGCATCTTTGAAAGTTCATTTGTTTTGTCTTTTAACACTTTAAATGGAATATCGTATTGACCATCTACTAAATTTTTCGGATCAACGATTACTTTCGGCTTATTATCTCCTTCTTGGTTATTGTTTCCACCTTGGTTGTCATTTCCACCTTGGCTATCGTTTCCGCCCTGGTTGTCGTTTCCACCTTGGTTGTTGTTTCCACCTTGGTTGTTGTTTCCACCTTGGTTGTTGTTTCCATCTTCGTTACCTGAAACTTTAATACTATTTTGATCAAACACAAATTGAACATCGTAGAAATGGTGATAATTCATCGCATCAATATCTACTTTTACTTTTGCATTTAATTTTTTTGATAAATCATCTACTTCTATTTCTACTACCTTTGTGTTTTTTTCTTTGTTCTCACTTAACGCTTTCGCGTCAACGAAAGAACCATTTTTTTCATACTCAAACTTTGTAATCCACGCACTATTCGTTAATGTAAACGATACATACTTCTTACCATCTTTTACTTTTAATACACCTGGACTCTTTGTATATGTGTCCATGATTGAAATTTCTTCTGTTTTATCTTTTAAAACTTTAAAACCAATGCTATATTCACCATCTTTAAGAGCTTTTGGATCAATGGTTGTGTTATTGCCTTGGTTATTGTTTCCACCTTGGTTTTCGTTTCCGCCTTCGTTGTTGTTTCCACCTTGGTTTTCGTTTCCACCTTCGTTGTTGTTTCCACCTTGGTTTTCTACTGGCTGAATGCTATCTTTATCAAATGCAAATTGGATATTGTAGAAATGATGGTAATTCATTGAATCGATATCTACTTTCACTTTTGCATTTAACTTTTTAGATAAATCGTTTACTTCTACTTCCACTACGCGTGTATCAGCCTTTTTATCTTCACTTAATACACTTGCATCAATAAACGAACCATTTTTCTCAAATTCAAACTTTGTAATCCATGCACTATTCGTTAATGTGAATGATACATATTTTTTACCGTTTTTTACCTTTAACACGCCTGGACTTTTTGTATACGTATTCATCATTGAAATTTCTTCTGTTTGATCTTTTAAAGCTTTGAAATCGATGCTGTATTCACCATCTTTTATTGTGTCAGCATCTGGATTCTTGTTTCCATCTGGTTTTTCTACTTCTGGCTTTTTATCTTCATCCGGTTGCTTTTCTTCGTTCTTAATTGGCTCAAGTTTTTCTTGATCAAATGAAAGCTGTACCTCATGCGTTTGTTTATAATTTCTTGATGCCATTTCAATAAAAACTTTTGCATTTAGTTTTTTAGATACATCGTCTACTTCAAATTCTACGACTCTTGTATCTTTTTCTTTATCTTCACTCACTACTTTTGCATCAATAAATGCACCATTTTTTTCCGTTTGAAAATTTTTAATTAATGAGCTACTTTTTAGTGTTACAAATGCTTTTTTCTTACCGTTTTCTACTTTTAATACTCCTGGATTTACCATGTAAGTATTCATCTTAGATTCTTCATCTGTTTGATCTTTTAACACTTTAAATGGAATGCTGTACTCTCCATCTGTAATTGTGTTAGAATTTGGTTGTTGATCTGGGTCAGGCTTTTGGTCGGGCTTCTGACTTGGATCCGGTTTTTCATTTGGATCTGGCTTATTTGCTGGATCCTCTTTTTCATTTGGCTTTTCTACATGAACTGGTGTAATACTGCTTGAATCAAATTTGATGCGAACATCAAAAACATGATGATAATTCATCCCATCGATATCGACTTTGACTTTTCCATTTAAAACGTTTGCTACATCTGCCACATCGAATTCTACTACTCTAGTATTCTTCTCTTTATTCTCTTCAATCACATTTACATCAACAAACTGACCATCTTTTTCTGTTATAAACTTCGTAATCCATTCACTATTTTTTAAAGTAAATGAGACTTTTTGTTTGCCATCTTTTACTTTTAAAGTAGCTGGACTTATAACATAATCATTCATCTTAGATACTTCATCCGATGTATCTTTAAGAACTTTAAAACCGATTGAATATTCACCGTCAGCTAATTGAGTCGCTGCTTGAACTGCAAGAGGTTGTAATGTTGATACGAATGTAAATATCATTAAGAACATCGCAACAACAATTTTAAAATATCTATTCAATGGAATACCGCTCCTTTATTTAGTTTTGACGTACTTTACGAATGAAGAAAACTCCTGAAATAAGGATTAACGCTGCAAATAATCCGATACTTGCTTCATCGCCTGTTTTTGGGTTATCTGTTTTTTCAGCTTTACCACTTTCATTTGTTCCTTTGTTCGCTTCTTTATTTGCTTCTTTACTCTCTTCTTTTTTCACTTCTTCTTTTAGTTTTGTATCTGTTTTTGTTTGATCGTTATTCTTTGTTACAGCTGTTGCTTTATTTTCTCCACCTACCGCTTTTACATTTGCATCAAATGCAAAGCGAATTGTGTAGTTATGGTCATAATTTACGTTTGGTACAACAACATGAATTTTTGCAGCTGCTGGTTTAGATAAATCATCTATTTTAAACTCTACTGTTCTTTTATCTGCCGATTCATCTTTACTAACGACTTTTGCATCAACAAAATTCCCGTTCTCAGGTGCTTTAAATTCTGTAATCCAAGCACTATGATTCATCGGGATTTGCACTCTCATCTCACCATTTTTCACAACTAGCTTAGCTGGTTTTTCAAAATAATCATTTGCCATTGAAGCTGAATCATTTTCCGCTTTTTGAATGACATAGTTAATATCGTAAGTACCGTCAGCTAGTTGTGCTGCAACTTTCTCATATGGCATGACAAGAAAAGCTAGCATACATACGAACGTTATAATAAAAGCGGGTAATACAGAAATCTTTCTCATTTGGCTTACTTCCTCCTTGTTTATCTTTCATCCATACTTTTTTGAAAATGATAATTATTCTCATTATATTAGAAAAAAATAATAATCTTCTATCCTTATTTAATTGTAATTTGTTTATGTAATACAGATATTATTGATTATCATTCTCAATTCATGTTAAAAATAATATCCCTCTCTATTCTTTATAAAGAGCGATTCGTATTTTAACATAAGTCCCTATTTCCCTTTGATTATCATTCTCAATAAAGCTCAAAAAAATAAAACTAACCATTTTTCTACTCTATCACCTCTATCTACCAAAATGATATCGTTATAGAAAGTCTTATACCTTTCACTCCTCACTTTCCTTCCAATATTTCCACAACTAAATCAATCTTAGCCTACTCATAATTTTTTTGTCAACTATATTACGTATAAAACTTTAAATATCTGAATTTCCTTATATATGGCTTTTTCTACAAAAAAAGAGGCTTTCTTTCATAGAAAGCCTCTTTTCTCTATTTTTCTACAGCAACTTCTTTCTTTTGAAACAATGAAAAGACATATCCAATTACAATACCTACTAGAGCAGGAACGAACCAACCAATCCCAACACTATATAATGGAATTTTATTTAAAATTGGTGTTAATGCTGCAATCTCAAGATTTGCATTGTGTAACCCATCAAAGAAACTAATCATGAATGCTCCTACAATACCACCTACATACATGACTAAAGGAAGACGAATATAGTTTTCAACAAGTGATAATACAATAAGCACGATACCAATTGGGTAAATTGCAATTAAAATCGGTAATGCTAATGCATTTAACTGAGTTAATCCAAGATTCGCTACCATAAATGCTAATACGCAGAAAATGAAAACAACCTTTTGATAAGAAAGTTTTGGTAATAAAGAAGAGAAATATTCTCCGCAAGCTGCAACAATACCTACAGAAGTTGTTAAACATGCTGCTGTAATTGCGATTCCTAATAATAGAGTTCCGTAACTACCGAATAAATGATTTACAACGTTTGTTAAAATAATCCCTCCGTTGGCTCCCATTCCAAGAGAGACACTAGAAGCTCCAAGATAAGCAAGCGCTAAGTAAACGAGTAGTAAACCAAGTGCCGCAATAAATCCTGCAAAAATTGTTACTTTTGCAATGCTATTTTTATTTGTAATACCTTTTTCTTTTAACGCATGAATTACAACATTTCCGAATACAAGTGCTGCAAGTCCATCTAAAGTTAAATATCCGTCAATAAAACCTTTAAATAGCGGAGCACTATATGCTTCTGTTGGTGCACCAAATTCACCCATTGGTGTAATAAGTGCTTTCACTACAATAATTGCAATAACAGCTAATAAAATCGGAGTTAATACTTTACCGATGCGGCCCACTAATTTTGATGGGTTTAAAGCTAAATAGAAAGTGAGAGCAAAGAAAATAAATGTAAAGATAACAAGTGGATACGATTGACCAGCTATTTCACTTGGTAAAAATGGTGCAACACTCATTTCATAAGCAACCGTTCCTGTACGCGGCACACTTACAAATACGCCTAAACATAAATAAATTGCAGTAATAAAAACTAGTGCGAATATAGGGTGTACACGCCCTGCTAGCTCATTAATATCTCCCTTTAAAGCTATAACGATAACGCCTAATAAAGGCAATCCAACGCCTGTTACGACAAAACCAAATAGTGCGATCCATACATCTGTTCCAGCGCCTTGTCCTAATGCTGGTGGAAAAATCATATTACCCGCACCGAAAAATAGTGCAAATAACATTAAACTTATTGCAAACATCTCAGAAAACTTTAAAGATGATTTCATTTCTACTAACCTCCTAATTTAAATTTAACAAAATATTCTGAATTAAAATCCGTCATATATCCTCTTTCAAGCATACTTCCCCGTAAAAGAACGCAAAAAACACCCGTCCCTAACAAAGGGACGAGTGTTGAAATCGTGGTTCCACCCTTATTCTAATAAAATGAATTTATAACGAAATAAGCTCATTTTATAGCTCGTGTAAATTGATAACGGTTTTATCCGCCAAGAATTACAATGCATTATACATGCAGTTCACTCTTGAAGTTTAGAGGTGGTAAGCTTGTCTTTTCGTATTAGGAAGCTCACAGCCTAAGGCTTCCCTCTCTGAGAATCGTAAAATACAACTCATGTCCTCATCATTACTTTTATAAAATATCTTGTCGAAACTTGTTGTTTTTTATTATATGGGCTATTTTTTAAAAAATCAATAGTTTTATTTTTTCTGACAAAAAAATATAGGGAGAAAATTTTTCCTCCCTATAACTGTCCTATTAATAATTCTAATTCTTCAGCTGTAATGTCTCGCCACTTTCCTACTTCAAGATCATTTAGCTCTATATTCATAATACGTTCTCGCTTTAACTTTTTTACAGTAAACCCGAAAACCCGGCTCATTCTACGAATTTGTCTGTTCATTCCTTGCGTTAAAACGATGCGAAACGTAGACTGATCTACTCTCGTCACTTTACACGGCTTCGTCATTCCATCTTTAATCTTTACACCGCTGGACATCTCATTAATAAACCAATCTGTAAAAGGTTTATCAACTGTAACAACATATTCTTTCTCGTGCTCATGATCACCGTGTAAAATTTGATTGGCAATCCCGCCGTCATTCGTTAATAAAATAAGTCCTTCTGACGCTTTATCTAATCGGCCAACAGGAAAGATACGCCCTGGGTAATTAATATAATCAATAATATTACCTTCAATATGATCAGCTGCTGTACAAGTAATACCAACTGGCTTATGAAAGGCGATATACACCTTTTCTTTCTCTTCTTTTGCAATAACCTGTCCATCAATCGTTACAACATCACCTTCATTAACAAGTGCACCGTGCGTACATATTTCGCCGTTAATCGCTACGCGCCCGGCTTTAATAAGGCTATCTGTTTCGCGTCTTGAGCAGGATTTTGCTTCGCTTATATATTGGTTGATTTTCATAGCTTATTCCTTTTCATATATTAAAAATCGAATTCTTCCTTAATTCCCTCTTCTATCATTTCCTGTCTCGCAATTTCTGGATATATGTTTTTATTGAATTCTGCTTCTCTAGTCTCATGTTCTTGTATCTTTTTCTTAATCTTATTATCTCCATATTCTTTTAATATCTCTATATCTCCTTTAATTCCTCTTCCATAATTAAGTTCACACTTATTCTCTAAAGCTCTCTTCTCTTCATCGCTAATTTTGTCATTTAGTTCTTTTATCACCATTTCATGTAAATTTAAAAATTTATTGTAATACAAAGGAGCTTCTTTTCCGGCCTTTTTAAAATCATTCAAATAATAGTTAAGCACTTCTATATCTATCAATTTTACAACCTTTTTATATTGCTTTAAAGCTCTATTAAACTTTTCACCTTGAGTTTGAGAGCGCATAATTAACTCTAATACTAGTTTAAAGTTGTCCTCATTTTTTATCCATTTACGAATAACTTCCCTTTTGCGCCCTATTTCTTCAATATTATCCCATAACAAAATGAACTGTGCTCCCTCTTCAATACTATACTTCTCAAAAATATCCTCCAACGTTTTAGATAAGCAGTATTCTTTTATCCTGTTCTCTAAAACGGATATAAAAGATGATACATTGGTTTTTTCTATTAAATGAATTGTACTAATTTGCTTACCCTCTAAATATCCATCTAAAATTTTATAAACTCTATTAATTAACCAAATATCTATACTATTAGAGATAATTGGATTATCTTTATGAGTTCCTAGATATACTGATTGTATAGATATTATTCTTATATATTCATTCGTATAATAAGTTAAGTTATTTTCTCTCTCCTTACTAAGCGCAATCTGCATGATTTTTATTACATTTTTATATTCAGCTATATCCATTTTTTCTATATTGTACTCAATAATCGAAAATACCTTCTCTGCAGAATATAAACTTAGAAGACGCTCAAATTCTATACTTAGTGAGTTTATATCACGCATTTCCAAATTTTTAACAAAAACTGATAATTTCTTTTCACTTTCCGGTACATCATACATGAAATACCTTTTAAAATGATTTTGTGAACAAATTCTATTTTCCCTGTCTATTACATAGTTTTTTTCGTCTTCAGATTCCGTCCAGAAATCAGGAAAAATCCTCCTTATTATCAATTTATAATCAGGGTATTTCTCCTCAATTTCCGTTTTCAGCTTGTTATCTTTCAAGTCAATTCTCAATAACACTTTCGATGAAACTTTAATAGTTTCATATAACCCTGGTGATCCAATTTTAATTAGTAATAAATACAACAAATCATCAATATTAGTCTCAGATTTCAAAAGTGGTACCATAAACTTTACAGTATTTAAATACCGATTAATATTTCGAGGTGTAAATTCAAGTTCCTGTAAATCAATTAGTCTCTCTGTACTTGAGAATTCCAGATTTAGAAATTCGGATTCTTCTAACAAATTATTTTCTTCCAATATCTCTCTTACACCATCCCATAGCATTTTATTCATACTATAAACATCCGTTTCTGGTATATACAAAGGGATTTGAATAAACTTTTCTAAATAATCTCTACCCAGTTTTTTCGCATCAACATTTTCATCTTTTCCATGTAGTTCAGCTAAAGCAGACGCTACAATTTCTTCATCTAATGCTACAATATATGTTATGTTAGGGAAATCACAAATTAACCTTACTAACCTAAATATGGTTTGAATCTCTTCTTTGTTTAGCCTATCTATATCATCAATAAATACTATAATTTTTTTATTAGATTTTTTAAGTGATTTTTCAATAACCTCTTTAATATCCTTTATACTTTGAGATTTCCCACCAAATATTTCTTCAATTAAACTATGAGTTTCTTTAAAATTAATTGTAATTCCTGGTAAACGCAAGCTGACTGAAGAAAGGGCATTTGAATATTTAATAATATTTTTTTCGATTTCAGAGTCAAATCCATTCGATTTCCTTATTTCATTTAATAATTGTTCGAGAAATTCAACAATTATTTCATGATCATCTTTCCCAAAATACCAAGGCTTAAATTCAAAAATCAAGTATTCATCCTTATTATTTGCATGCTCAATTTTTTCTTTAATCATCTTGAAAATAGATGTTTTCCCTGTGCCCCACTTACCATAAAATCCAATTGTTAAATTTTCTCCATTTATCTTATTTAAGTTACTAATAACATGATTAACAAATTTTTCTCTATGTAATTTATCATCTCTATTATTAATAACTGGATTATCAGAATAAAAATATGGTTTCCTACTGCTTTTTTGTTTTTTAAATTTCTTTTCTATTTGCCTATTTATAATCTTCACAAACAAATAGAGACCAAAAATAATCAGGCAAATAAGTGAATAATAAAAAGCTATATCAAATAGATTTGATAACAGATTACCTTGAAAATACACCTGATGTAATGGTCCAGTTTTATAATTCACAACTATCCCTAACCAGAACACTGACTGCATTAGATAACGTTTCGGCAAATAGCCATGTTCCCTATAATACAAACCTTTTCGTTCTAATTTAATATTCAGACAAACCATAAAACCTAATACGAATGTAAAACTTGCAATAAGGACTATCTTCATCATGTTATTTGTAAATAAATTATTTAAAGCAACTAAATTCATTCTACAGATAGTTAATACAAAATATATAAATATACTCCCTATAGCTACCCCAAAAAACTTTTTCATATATTCTTAGTCCCCTTCTCTAGTATCCATATAGCCTTATACAAGGATACGTTCTTATCTCTAAATAAAACAGCGTCTATCCAATGATACGTTCACCATTAAAGATTGACGCTGTTCATAATTCTTTACTTCGCAAAAACAACTAAATAAATAACCCCAATCACCAAAAATATTCCGCAACAAGCTAACAATACTTTTGCAAGTTTGTCCATAAACATATAATGGTTTCCCCTTTGTTTCGTTGTTTTCTATTTTAATTCGACAACTGTTACACCTAGGCCTCCCTCGCCCATATCACCGTAACGGAATGTTTTCACACCGCGGTGCTTCTTCAAGTAATCTTGTACACCTTGGCGAAGTGCTCCTGTTCCTTTACCGTGAATGATTGATACGCGAGGATAGCTTGCAAGCTGGGCATCGTCTAAATATTTCTCAACGCGCGCCATTGCATTTTCAAATCGTTCACCACGAAGATCAAGTTCTAAAGAAACGTGATAGTCTCTACCTTTTACTGTTGCAACTGCTTTTTTCTCTGTTTGTTTCGGTGTATTAATGTATTCCATGTTAGATTCTTTTACTTTCATCTTCAGAATACCGATTTGTACGCTCCACTCTGTATCGCTTACTTTTTCAAGCAATTGACCTTTTTGACCGAACGTTAATACTTTTACTTCATCACCTGCGCGTAACTGTTGTTTCGGCGCAGTGTTTTTCACGTTTACTTTTTGTTTCTTCACAAGCTCTGGCGCTGCGCCTTCTAGACGGCTCTTCGCTTCAATTAGCTCGTGATCTTTCACGTTTGCAAGCTGTGCTTTGCGCAATTGACGAAGTTCTTGAATAATGCCTTCTGCTTCTTTCTTTGCAGCTTCGACTTTTTCTTCTCCTTCTTTTTGCGCTTTTAATAATCGTTCATCACGTTCTTCGTTAAATTCAATAATTTGACGTTGTAATTCGCGATGCAGTTTTTCAGATTGCTTGCGAAGCGCTTCTGCTTCGTTCCAGTCACGCTCTGCATTCTTTTGACTTTCTTCTAACTTCGCAATCATATTTTCAATTTTGTTTGTATCTGTACTAATGTGGTTACGCGCTTGTTCAATGACGCGATCAGATAA
This sequence comes from Bacillus sp. CD3-5, assembly GCF_006349665.1. Classification (NCBI taxonomy): domain Bacteria; kingdom Bacillati; phylum Bacillota; class Bacilli; order Caryophanales; family Bacillaceae; genus Bacillus; species Bacillus sp. CD3-5. Next base: position 115,450 of record NZ_VEPX01000007.1, read on the forward strand.
TCCAAGGCGTTTCGAAATTTCAAAGGCATTACTACGTCCTGGTACACCGATTAATAATTTATACGTTGGACTTAACGTGTTTACGTCAAACTCAACGCTCGCATTAATAACTTGCTCACGGTTATATCCGTATGCTTTTAATTCTGGATAATGCGTCGTAGCAACAACGCGAGCACCACGATTACATACTTCATCTAAAATTGAAATGGCTAGTGCAGCCCCTTCTTGTGGGTCTGTTCCAGCACCTAACTCATCGAATAAAACTAAGCTTTCAAAATCAGCTTTTTCTAAAATATCAACAATGTTCACCATATGTGAGGAGAACGTACTTAAGCTTTGTTCAATCGATTGCTCATCACCGATATCAGCAAAGATATTTTTGAATACACAAATCTCTGACTCATCCATTACTGGAATGTGAAGACCAGATTGCGCCATTAAAACACAAATACCAACTGTTTTCAGTGTAACTGTTTTACCACCTGTATTCGGTCCCGTAATAACAATTGTCGTGAAATCTTTCCCTAACATAATGTTATTTGGCACAATAACTTCTGGATCAATAAGCGGATGACGTGCCTGTCTTAAATCCATATAACGCTCGTTATTTACGATTGGTTTTGTTGCTTTAATTCGCTTCGCATAGAAAGCTTTCGCAAAAATGAAGTCAAGATTTGCAACTACTTCTACGTTTGATAAAACGATATCCGCTTCCACTGCCACTTCTTCTGTTAACATTAATAAGATGCGTTCGATTTCTTGTTTTTCTTTCACACGTGCTTCTTGAAGCGCGTTATTTAATTCTACAATGACTTGCGGTTCAATAAATAACGTTTGTCCCGAAGCTGATTGATCATGAACAATACCGCCATATACGCCGCGGTATTCTTGTTTTACTGGGATTACGTAACGCTCATTACGAATCGTTACAATCGAGTCAGACAGCATCTTTTGCGCGTTTGAAGAACGCGTCATATTTTCTAACTTTTCACGAATACGGCTTTCCGCAGTACGAATTTGAGTACGAATACCACGCAGTTTATCACTTGCGCTATCGACTACTTCACCGCCGTCACCGATGCAATTTGTAATTTTCTTTTCTAAATCATATAAAGATACAATTTGAGCGACATGAGTTTCTAAAATCGGAAGCTCGACACCATTATCAACCATATCTTCAATGAAACGTTTCATATTGCGACTACCATACATCGTATTTGCAATATCAAGTAGTTCATTCGGACTTAACATACTTCCAATCTTTGCACGCTTCACATTGGAGCGAATATCCGTAATACCCCCTAATGGTGCACTACCTTTTAGACGAATAACTTTCGCTGCTTCATCCGTTGTATCTTGCATTTCTACAATTTCTTCAAAATCAGTGCTCGGCACTAAATGCTTCACTTTGTCACGACCAAGTGAAGAGGCTGTATGTTCAAGTAATTGTTCTTTTACTTTATTGTATTCTAATACACGCAACGTTCTTTCTAACATGTTGCAGGTCCCCCTTGTGTTACTTATTACGTTTAATATAGTCTAATAAACGTTCAATATCCCACGTGTTAATCACGTTATCTTTTTGAATCCAACCTTTACGTGCTGCCGCTACGCCTGTTTCCATATCTTCTAACATTTCAAGTGTATGAGCATCCGTATTAATCGCTACTTTTACACCAGCATCTTGTGCTTGTTTTAATAATTTTGCGCTTAAATCTAAACGGTTTGGATTCGCATTTAATTCTAAAACTGTATTTGTTTCTTTTGCGAGTTCGATTAATAAGTCTGTATCTACATCATAACCTTCACGGCGTCCAAGAAGACGTCCTGTCGGATGAGCAATCATTGTGACATGCTTATTCTCTAGCGCAGCACGAAGACGTTTCATAATCGTTTCACGGTCTTGTGAGAAGCTAGAGTGAATTGCTCCAATGACATAATCTAATTCTGCTAATACTTCATCATCAAAATCAAGCGAGGCATCCGGTAAAATGTCCATTTCAATTCCGCGTAAAATTGTAATATCTGGATACTTTTCGTTCATACGTTCAATTTCTTTCGCTTGTTCACGAAGGCGCTCTTTCGTTAAACCGTTCGCTACTTTCAAGTATTGTGAGTGATCAGTAATCGCCATAAACTTATATCCACGAACACGGCATGCTTGTACCATCTCTTCAATAGAAAAAGCACCGTCACTCCATGTTGTATGCATATGTAAATCACCTTGTATATCGGAAAACTGAATTAAGTTCGGATACTCTTTAATTAATTCAATTTCTTTTCCATCTTCACGCACTTCTGGCGGGATAAATGGAAGACCGAAATGAGCAAAGAATGCTTCTTCCGTCTCAAATGTTTTCACTTCACCTGTTTCCAAGTTCTCTACACCGTACTCACTAATTTTCTCGCCTTTATCTTTTGCGATTTGACGCATTTTTACGTTATGGTCTTTTGATCCTGTGAAATGGTGAAGAGTTGTAATAAACTCTTCTGGTTTTACTAAGCGAAAATCAATTGAAATATCATATTCATATTGAAGACGAACAGAAACTTTCGTATCCCCGCTCGCGATTACTTCAATCATATTATCAAATTGTAGTAAATGCTCACGTACTGCAGCTGGTTCTGTCGTTGCAATAATAAAGTCTAAATCTTTTACTGTTTCACGAACGCGGCGCAAACTACCAGCGCGAGAGAAACGAATTACCTCAGTAATATTCGACAATTTCTCTTCTATTTCCCCGGCAATAGGCAATACCATCGCGATTGGTAAACGCTCTGGACGAGATCCTACTTGATCGATTGCTTCTAATATTTTCTCTTCTGTTTTTTTGCCGAAACCAGCTAAAGCTTGTACTTTATTTTCCTCACAAACCGCTTTTAGCGATTCCATATCAACAACACCAAGTTCTTTATATAACTTAGCTACCTTTTTACCACCAAGGCCTGGCAATTTTAATAACGGTAATAAGCTACTTGGCACTTCTTGTTCAAGCTCTTGTAATACTTCAGATGTTCCCGACTCTATATATTCTTGAATAACTGCCGCTGTTCCTTTTCCAATGCCCGGAATCTTCGTGAAATCTTCAATCTCAGAAAGACTACGATCATCACTTTCTAATGCTGCTGCCGCTTTACGAAATGCAGATATTTTAAATGGATTCGCGCCCTTTAGTTCCATAAAAAGCCCGATTGTCTCTAATAATTTGATAACTTGTTTTTTATTTACTTTCATCATTACCCCGCCTTTCTTTCATAGAAAAAAACTTCTCTTTCCGAAAAAAGAGAAGTTATACTCTGCTACCTGTCTGCCATAGTTCCTTCACCTTTTCAGAGAGAATCGGTGTATCGTCTACAATTATTTTGCTAATTGATGATTGTTGTAATGGTGTTTGTAATTGTTCAATCGGAAGAATGTTTCCAATGATAATTAAGACAAACAAAATAATATATACTTCTAAAAATCCGAGGAGTGCCCCCGCAAACGCATTTACTTGCTTTAAAACCGGTATTTCTGCAAACATATTTAACAAATTACCAAGTAATGAAAGTGCAATTTTTGTAATAATAAACAATATGATAAACGCAAGCGCTTGATAAAATACTGTCTCAATATTATTTGCATCAATCCATTCTGGAACAGATACGTTTTTATCAAATGGATACGGAATAAATTTCGCAAGTGCTGGCGCTAAATCTTTACAGTACCAGTATGCAACAAGGTATGCGATAATAAAGCTTGTTAACTTTACAAGTTGCAGAATAAACCCTCTGCGTAAGCCGAGGAAAAATCCCATAACAAGCAGTAAAATGATAATAATATCAATCATGTTATTCCATTCCTTTTTTTGTCATACTTTCTTTCAATTTCTCATGTTCTTCTTTTAATTTTATGTAATCGTGTATGACGTTTACCGCCGTCAATACCGCTAGTCTACTCGTGTCAAGCGAAGGATTCTTGGCATTGAGTTCGCGCATTTTATCATCCACAATCGCTGCTACCATGCGGATATGACTTGTACTTTCATCGCCAACAACTGAATATTGCTGACCATAGATTTCTACATTAATTCGACTTTTCTTTCCCTTTTGTTGTGACAACTCACCGGCCTCCAATCACGTACAGAATCCTAAAGTTTATCATACCATGAACCTTCATAATATGGAAACAGAAAGAACAATCCGATATGATAAAAATAACAATATAAAAAAAGGGGTGACCATTATGTCAAATTCTATCGTAATTCAAACAAATTCTACAGTAATTGAAGACATGAAACAACAATATAAACATTCGCTTAGCCCGAAAACTCCACAAGGCGGAATCTTCATGGCAAAAGTGCCATCTTGCACAATCACAGCGTATAAATCTGGAAAAGTAATGTTCCAAGGTGGACGTGCTGAAGCAGAAGCTTCTCGTTGGCAAACTGTCTCTCAAACACCGAAAACAGCTGTAAAAAGATCTGTTGATTCACACCGTTATGCACCGCCTGCTTCCATCGGTACAATGTCGATCGTAGGGTCAGATGAAGTGGGTACTGGTGATTTCTTCGGACCGATGACAGTCGTTGCTGTATATGTAGATGCGAAGCAAATTCCACTACTAAAAGAGCTTGGTGTAAAAGACTCTAAAAACTTAAATGACGAACAAATTACTGCCATTGCAAAAAAACTTCTACACGTTGTTCCTTACAGCTCTCTCGTTCTTCATAACGAAAAATATAACGAGCTATTTGATAAAGGAAACAACCAAGGTAAACTAAAAGCTTTGCTACATAATAAAGCTATTACAAACTTATTAGCTAAAATGGCACCTACAAAACCTGAAGGCGTCTTAATCGACCAATTCACACAGCCTGATACATACTACAAATATTTAGCAAAACAAAAACAGGTACAACGTGAAAATGTTTACTTCGCAACGAAAGGCGAAAGCGTCCATTTAGCAGTAGCCGCCGCCTCCATTTTAGCTCGTTACTCATTCGTAAAACAATTTAACGAACTAAGCAAAAAAGCTGGTATGCCCCTTCCAAAAGGTGCAGGTAAACAAGTTGATATCGCCGCCGCTAAATTAATTCAAAAGCTTGGTAAAGAACGATTACCTGAGTTTGTGAAACTGCATTTTGCTAATACGGAAAAGGCGTTTCGCTTACTAAAATAGTATCGACAAAAACAGGAGCCTACAAACTCCTGTTTTTTATTTTATCCTACTATTGTTCTTATAGTTTTGTTATAATCATAATATACAGATTATTCTAACATAAGAGGAGATCCCCATTGCTACTTCTACAAATGATTCTAAATATTTTACTAGGTGATCCACACGAAAGGCAGTTTGAAATTAGAGAAAACATTCAGCTGCTAAGTGAACAACGAGAGTTCAACGATTTAATAGAGCGTTATGGCCGATCTTTCTTATTAAACTTGCGGATTCGCAGATTTATCGGAAAACACGATGCCCGCTTGTTAATACATAATCCAACAAAACTACAACACTTCTGTGAGGAACTTGAATGTATGATTAGAAAAAGGAGGTTTTTCATATGAACGCTGTAAAAGTAAAAAAAGTATTATATGCTTTCGTACACCTCGTAGGTCCACTTTCTTACCTCACTATTTCTACCATTTGGGGCGCTTTTTTCACTACTAAATCTACATTCGAAAATATATCTGATAATCTTGGTGTGATGGCCATCTATTATGTGCTCATGAGCTTACTTTGGTTTTTCTATTTAGATCGAATAGACAAAGATATAGATAACATTACAAAAGAGATTCATGATAAAAAGATGTAATACATAAAAAAGGAGAGTCGCCAAAACTCTCCTTTTTTATGTTAGCTTCGTTTCTGCTTCTTATTTGATGAAGGTACTTTATGAGAACCTGTTTCATGTGTCGTCGTTCCTTGTCCTTCTACTTCTGGAGAACCTAGGCCCGATCTTGAATGATCTTTTTTCACTTTTTTACTCATTTATATTCACCCCTTCGCGTTACTTTTTGCTACAGGAGAATAAACTATACAAAATAAAAAAGCGAGAGGAAATCCTCTCGCTTTTTTCATATTTTAGAATTCAGAAGAACCTGGAGTTCTTGGGAATGGAATTACGTCACGGATGTTAGCCATGCCAGTGATGTACATTAGGAAGCGCTCGAAACCTAGACCGAATCCAGCGTGTTTTGTACCGCCGTATTTTCTAAGTTCTAAGTACCACCAGTAGTCCTCTTCTTTCATGCCTAATTCTTTAATTCTATCTACTAAAACGTCCATTCTTTCTTCACGTTGACTTCCGCCGATTAATTCGCCGATGCCAGGAACTAGAAGGTCAGTAGCAGCTACTGTTTTACCGTCATCATTTAAGCGCATGTAGAATGCTTTAATGTCTTTCGGATAGTCAGTTACGAATACAGGGCGTTTGAAGATTTCTTCTGATAAGTATCTTTCATGCTCTGTTTGTAAATCAATACCCCATTCTACTGGGTATTTGAAGTCAGCACCTGATTCTTGAAGTACTTTAATTGCTTCTGTATAAGTGATGCGACCGAAGTCAGAGTTAATTACGTTGTTCATACGCTCTAGAACTGTTTTATCAACGAAGCTGTTGAAGAATTCCATTTCTTCTGGTGCATGCTCTAATACGTATTTCATTGCATATTTCAGCATATCTTCTGTAAGGTTCATTACGTCACCTAGTTCAGCAAATGCAATCTCAGGCTCAACCATCCAGAACTCAGCTGCGTGGCGAGTTGTGTTTGAGTTTTCTGCACGGAATGTAGGTCCGAATGTGTATACATCACGGAATGCTAATGCATAAGCTTCAGCGTTCAGCTGTCCACTTACTGTTAAGTTTGTTTCTTTGCCGAAGAAGTCTTTTGATTCATCAACTTGTCCGTCTTCACCTTTTGGTACGTTGTTTAAATCTTGCGTTGTTACGCGGAACATTTCGCCCGCACCTTCTGTATCACTACCAGTAATGATTGGTGTGTGAACATGTACGAATCCACGCTCTTGGAAGAATTGGTGAATTGCAAATGCTGCGATAGAACGTACGCGGAACGTTGCAGAGAATGCATTTGTTCTTGGACGTAAGTGAGCGATTGTACGTAAGTATTCAAACGTATGACGCTTCTTTTGAAGTGGGTAATCAGAATCTGATAAGCCCTCAATATCAATTTTTTCTGCTTTAATTTCAAATGGTTGTTTCGCTCCAGGCGTTACAATTACTTTACCTTCTACTTTAACTGAAGAGCTAAGTGGAAGTTTTGCAATTTCTTTGAAGTTATCTAATTCTGTATCGAAAACGATTTGAACGCTTTTGAAGAAGCTACCGTCGTTTAATTCGATGAAGCCAAATGCTTTTGAATCACGTAAATTACGAATCCACCCTGATACTTGTACTGTTTGACCTGCGTATTTATCTGTATCTCTATACAGACTTTTTACTAATGTGTTTTCCATAGTGAAATTCTCCTTTGCTGATATATTTAAATACAAAAAAACCTTTCATCCATAAAGGGACGAAAGGTTAAACTTCGCGGTACCACCCAATTTGTCATAAAGACCAACTTTAACTCGTATGTAATACATACTTCCCGGTTTGTAACAGGCCGGATTCCCGTCTAAGTCTACTCTTGAATACAAGATTCAATTTCGGTTAGCAACTCCAAGGTGTTCTTCACATATACCGCCTCATCAGGCTCTCACCGTCCCTGACTCGCTTTGGATTATAGTATATACTACTTTTCCTTATCATCGTCTTTCATTTTGTTAAACTAAAATTAATGTACTACATTCGAGAGAAAGATGCAAGGTGCCAGAAAATATATCAGCGATTTTTGCAATATATCGACTTACCGACATTTTCCGACAACCAATCCACTAAAAAAATTGCCGGAATAGATCCGGCAATTTCTTATTACTTACGTAACTCCGCACCAAATTTCTCTTCTACCGCTGTTAATACACGGTTATGTGCTTCTGTTACTTCTTCGTCTGTTAACGTACGCTCTGGATCGAAGTAGTTCATAGAGAATGCAAGTGATTTCTTGCCTTCTTCCATTTTTTCACCTTCGTATAAGTCAAATAGCGTTACGTCTTTCAGCAGTTCTCCACCAGCTTCAGCAATAACTTGCTTCATTTCGCCAGCTTTTGTTTCTTTCGTTACGACAACAGCCATGTCACGTGTCATAGATGGGAAACGTGGAATTGCTGAGTAGTAAGTTTCTTCTGCGTCTGCACCGAATACTTTTACAAGAGATAGTTCGAATACGAATGTATTTTTCACATCTAATTGTTTTTCTGCTTCTGGGTGCAATTGACCGATATAACCAATTACTTCGCCATCTAATACGATGTCAGCTGTACGACCTGGGTGCATACCTTCACGTTTTGCTGGTGCATAAGTGATTTGGTTTGAAACGCCAAGTACGTCGAATAATCCTTCTAGTACACCTTTCACAACGAAGAAGTCTACTACTTTCTTCTCACCTTGCCATGCATGGTGAAGAGCAAGACCTGTCATAACACCTGCAAGATGTTGTTCTTCTTTCGGAAGTTCTCCATCTTCTGTCGGTAAGAAGATAGAACCTACTTCGTATAAAGCAACGCTATCGTTTTTACGTGCAACGTTGTATGAAACTGCTTCTAACAATTGTGGCACTAGGCTTAAACGAAGTTGGCTACGCTCTTCACTCATTGGAAGTGCAAGACCTACAGGCGCCTTTTCGTTAGGCTCAACCATATATTGTTTCGCTTTGTCAGCGCTTGTTAATGAATATGTGATTGCTTCATATAAACCAGCGCCTTCTAAGAAGCGACGTACTTTACGACGTTTCGTTTGTGCTGCTGTTAATTTACCACGAGTCATTGTTCCAGAAGGTAATGTAACTGGAATGTGGTCATAACCGTATAGGCGACCCACTTCTTCTACTAAGTCTTCTGAAATTGTAATGTCAGGACGACGTGCTGGTACATTCACATGGAATGTTCCTTCTACTTCTGTGAATGGGAATTTTAAGTTTGTGAACATTGTACCCATTTCACTTGCAGAAATATTTGTACCTAATACACGGTTTACTTTTTCTGCAGTAACAGATACTGTACGCTCTTGTACTTGTAAGTTATCAGCTTCTACTACACCTTCAAGCGCTTCTCCGCCAGCGTATTTCGCCATTAAAGCAGCTGCGTGTTGAATTGCTTCAAACGTACGTGTTGGGTCGATTCCTTTTTCAAAACGTGCACTTGATTCACTGCGAAGACCTAAGTCTTTTGATGTACGGCGCACTGTTTGACCCGCAAAGTATGCAGACTCAATTAGAACGTTTACTGTCTCATTTGTAACTTCTGAATCCGCTCCGCCCATTACACCAGCAACAGCTAAAGCTTTTGTTCCGTTTGTAATTACAAGATGATGGTCTTGTAACGTACGCTCTTGATCATCTAACGTTTCAATTTTTTCGCCTTCTTTTGCAAGACGAACAACGATTTCTTTTGAACCTAATTTATCGTAATCGAATGCATGTAACGGTTGACCGTATTCCATTAAAATGTAGTTTGTAATATCAACTACGTTGCTAATCGGACGAATGCCAGCTGCCATAAGGCGAGTTTGCATCCACATTGGTGATGGACCAATTTTTACGTTCTTCACCATTTTTGCAATGTATAATGGATTTTCTTCTTTCGCTTCTACACTTACAGAAATGTAATCGGCAGTTTTTTCTGCTGTTTCTTGTAAATCGATAGCTGGAAGTTTTACTTCACGGCCGTAAATAGCAGCTACTTCATATGCAACCCCTAACATGTTTAAGCAATCTGCACGGTTTGGTGTTAAACCAAGCTCAAGTACTTCATCATGTAAGTTTAAAATTTCAAGTGCATCTGCACCAACTTCAGCGTCACTTGGGAAGATGAAGATACCATCTGCGTATTCTTTTGAAACTAACTTTCCATCAATGCCAAGCTCTTGAAGAGCACAAACCATACCGTGAGAAGCTTCACCACGTAGTTTTGCTTTTTTAATTTTGAAATTACCAGGAAGTACAGCGCCAACTTTTGCAACTGGTACTTTTAAACCTTTTGCAATGTTAGCAGCTCCACAAATAATTTGAACTGGTTCTTCTTCACCGATGTCAATTAAGCATTTGCTTAATTTATCAGCTTCTGGGTGTTTTTCACATTCTAATACGTGACCAACTACAACACCTTTTACACCTTTATTTAATACTTCAACACCTTCTACTTCAATACCACTTTTCGTGATTTTGTCTGCTAGTTCTTGTGCTGTTACATCTTTAATATCTACATACTCTTGTAACCAACGATATGATACGAACATACTTATCCTCTCCTTCCCTTACGCTCGTTTGAATTGTTGTAAGAAACGTACATCATTTGTATAGAAATGACGAATGTCATCTACGCCGTATTTCAACATTGCGATACGCTCTGCGCCCATACCGAATGCGAAACCTTGATATTCTTTCGAATCATAACCAGCCATTTCAAGTACGTTCGGGTGAACCATACCTGCGCCTAAAATTTCAATCCAACCAGTTCCTTTACAAGTGCCGCAACCTTTGCCATGACACATCATACAAGAAATGTCCATCTCTACAGATGGCTCTGTGAATGGGAAGAAACTTGGACGAAGACGGATTTCACGATCTTCACCGAACATCTTTTTCACGAATACTTGCAGTGTACCTTTTAAGTCACTCATGCGAATGTTTTTATCGATTACAAGACCTTCAATTTGCATGAACTGGTGTGAATGAGTCGCATCATCGTCATCGCGGCGATACACTTTACCAGGACAAATAATTTTAATTGGGCCTTTTTCTTTATTATTTTCCATCGTACGCGCTTGCACAGAAGATGTATGTGTACGTAATAACGTTTCTTCTGTAATGTAGAATGTATCTTGCATATCACGCGCTGGGTGATCTTTCGGTAAGTTTAATGCTTCGAAGTTGTAGTAGTCTTTTTCTACTTCTGTTCCTTCAGCTACTTCATAACCCATACCGATGAATACATCTTCAATTTGTTCAACAACAGCTGTTAACGGATGATGACAACCTGTTTCAACAGGACGACCTGGCAATGTAACATCAATTGTTTCATTAGCTAATTTCGCTTCGATTACTGCTTTTTCTAAATTACTAATTTTGTCGTCTAAACGAGTTTGAATCGCTTCACGTACTTCATTTACTAATGCTCCCATACGTGGACGCTCTTCTGCTGATAATTTTCCCATACCGCGTAATACTTCTGTAATTGGACCTTTTTTTCCTAAATACGCTACGCGTACGTCGTTTAAGCCTTTTAGCTCTTTCGCTTCTTCAATAAGCTCTAACGCTTTTTGCTTTAGCTCTTTTAAACGTGCTTCCATTTTGGAACCCTCCTAATTTTAAAAATAAAAAAACCTCGCTCCCAAAAAGGGACGAGGTAAATTCGCGGTACCACCCTAAATTGACAGAACATGTCTGCCCACTCATTAGTTATAACGATCAATTCTGACCGGAACGCCTTTACATTTACATGGTCCTGGCGTCAACTCCAGAGGTGAATTCACTTCCGTCTACCATAAGAATGCTTTCAGTCTACGGCATTCTCTCCCTATATGGCGATTTTGTAAGCTACTCTTCTCTATCAACGTTTTTCGTTATTTAACTTTTAATATAATGTACTTCAACTTATTATAAGAAGTTTTTTATTTGTTCGCAACTGGGCTTTGCAAATAATACGTTAAAATCCCTGCTGCAACTGCAACATTTAATGATTCTGCCCCGCCGTAAATCGGAATATACAAGTTTTGATCCGTTTTCGCAAGAATTTCTTGGCGTACGCCATTTCCTTCATTTCCTACAATTAATGCAAAACTACCAGCTGGTGTTACTTCACCATACGGAACTCCATTTTCAAGAGCTGTTCCATATACAGGAACGTTATTTTCTTTTAGCTTGTCTACCCATTCTTCTAAGTTACCTTTTACAACTGGTAAGTGGAAAATAGAACCTTGTGTAGAGCGAAGCACTTTACTATTATATGCATCAACGCATCCTTCTCCAAGCACAACGGCATGAATACCGGCTGCATCAGCTGTACGAATAATTGTCCCTAAGTTACCTGGGTCTTGCAGGCCGTCTAATAAAAGAAACTTCCCATCAGCAAGAGCTACTTCCTTCTCATGCTTTTCACAAACAGCAAATACACCTTGCGTCGTTTCTGTTTCACGAAGTACTTTTACGATAGCTTCAGGTACGATATACATTTCTACATCATTAACTGTCCAATCTTTCGGAAGGTCTGTCTGATCTGAAACGATAAGTTCCGTTACAATTCCTGCCTTTAAAGCTTCCTCCACTAAGTGGAATCCTTCTACAAAAAATAAACCTTTTTTATCGCGCTCTTTTTTCGTTTGCAGCTTTTTCCACTGCTTCACACGCGGATTTTGTACTGAATCAATGTTTTTCATAATATGTATTTCCCTCTCTTCTTGTCTTATCATTATAGCCTATTTTTCATACATATTTACATAAAAAAGAACAAAAACTAATGTCAGTTTCAATTCTGAAGAAGAGGTGAAAACAATGAGTTTTAATTTACGCGGTGCTGTATTAGCAAATGTATCTGGTAATACACAAGATCAATTACAAGAAACAATTGTCGATGCAATTCAAAGCGGTGAAGAAAAAATGCTTCCAGGTCTGGGTGTTTTATTTGAAGTCATTTGGAAAAACGCTGATGAAAATGAAAAGCACGAAATGTTAGAAACACTAGAGCAAGGATTAAAAAAATAAGCAATTTAAAAATCACCTTTGCATAAGCGAGGGCACTGAAAAAGCGAAAGCTTCTTCGATTTAATCGAAGAAGCTTTCGCTTTTTATGTATAATTTTCATTATTTTTATGAATAATGGTTGTACTAATTCTAGGTGGTGTTTTGGATGATTTCAAATCAACAATCTCTTACTCTTAGTCCATTCATGGCGATTTATGATATCGTTGTGCCCAAAGATAATATGCTTCGTCAATTCAATGAAATGGTTGATTTTTCTTTTGTTTTCGAAGAATTAAAGGATAAATATTGCCTCGATAACGGTCGTAATGCAGTACCACCTGTTCGTATGTTCAAATATTTATTGTTAAAATCTATTTTTGATTTATCTGATGTAGATGTCGTTGAGCGCTCAAAATATGATATGTCTTTTAAATATTTCTTAGATATGGCACCAGAAGACATGGTGATTGATCCAAGTTCATTAACGAAGTTTCGTAAGCTTCGTTTAAAAGATGTAGAGTTGCTTGATATGCTCATCCAAAAAACAGTAGAAATCGCGTTAGATAAGAACTTAATTCAGAGTAAATCCATTATTGTGGATGCTACGCATACAAAAGCACGTTTTAATCAAAAATCACCAAAAGAATTTTTAATGGAGAAATCGAAATTACTCCGTAAAGCGGTTTATCGAATTGATGAAGGAATGAAAGAAAAATTTCCTGTTAAAACGACAACGAATGAATTAACTGATGAGATTATATACTGCCAAAAAGTTATCCAAGTGGTAGAAAAAGAAGAGCTCATTCGTGAAAACCCGAATGTAAAAGAAAGGCTCAACTATTTGAAAGAAATTGTAGAGGATCACCATGAACACCTCCAGATTTCTCAAGATCCTGATGCACGTATTGGGCATAAAACAGCTGACTCCTCTTTCTTTGGGTATAAAACACACATTGCGATGAATGAAGAACGTATTATTACAGCGGCTGTAATTACAACAGGTGAGAAAAGCGACGGCAAATTCCTTCAAACGTTAGTGAAAAAAAGTTGTGCAACGGGAATGGAAATCGATACAGTCATTGGGGATACCGCTTATTCTGGAAAAGGGAATATTCAATATGCGAATGAACACAACTTACAATTAGTCTCAAAATTAAATCCAATGATTACACATCAAAAAGAAAATGAATTTGAATTTAACAAAGATGCTGGAATGTATGTATGCAAGGCTGGACATATGGCTATTCGCAAGGCGCGCACAGGTAAAAAAGGAACAAATAAAAATCAAAAACACACTTACTACTTTGATATCAAAATATGCAAGATATGTGCCTTTAAAGAAGGGTGCTATAAAGAAGGGGCAAAAAGTAAAACATATTCAGTCGGCATAAAATCGACAGAACATACGGAACAACAAATATTTCAGGAAAGTGCATACTTCAAAGAAAAAGGGAAAGAACGTTATAAAATTGAAGCGAAAAATAGTGAATTAAAACATAGACACGGGTATAATGTGGCAACTTCCTCGGGTCTGATTGGTATGCAAATGCAAGGAGCGATGACTATATTCGCAGTTAATTTAAAACGAATCATGACATTAATGAAAGAAAAAGGGTAGAAAATGATAAGAAAAAGGTGACTTTCCGTTCGAGTTCGAACGAAAAGTCACCTTTTTTAGTTACAGATATGTCTTCGGAGATGAAAAACGTAAGTTTTTCAGTGCCCTCGCATAAGCTAAGGTGATTTTTTTGCAGAAAATTTTTTTCTTCTCCTAAACATTTCTACTTTACTAACGAACTGTGATGGAGTACAATGTTCAAAATACATTTAAACCGATCGATTTTCTTTATAGACACCATTAGATAAAAGGAGTGAATGTTTTATGCACCGTATTACGCTTGAACAAATTTTTAAACACCACATTACACAAAAATACGTAAACCGTTCTGGAATGGTCCACGCGATCGCTGTCGCTTACCATGCGTTTCACCTAGCCAAAAAGCATCACGCCTCAGTCGATGCTGCAACAAAAGCTGGTTTCCTTCATGATATCGGACATCATACGTGGTACACAGGCGGCGAATGGGACTATGATTTATATAAAAAGAATGATATACACGCAATTAAAGGAGCAGAAAGAGCTCATAAACTGCTTATTAGATTAGGAGAGCATCCTAAACTAGCAAAAGAAATTTCTATCGCAATTCTTCTTCATACAGATTCTTTCTTAGTACAGCAAGAAATCGAAAGAACATCTCTGCAAAACATTATTAAATGGGCAGACGAAGCAGATGAAGAACCGGGCGGAGCGCATCATTATCGAACGATTTCTTATGAAAAAGCATTAAAAGCTATTCAGCAGTTAGATCGATTAGTAGAGCGTGAATTGCAAATAGAGCAATCAAAATCGAATAACAGGGCAGAACATAGTTATCAATGAGAAAGAGGCATCACTATAGGGTGATACCTCTTTTATTATTTTATGGAAAATACACCTTTATATGTAATATTTTAATATTACACTCGAAAATAAAATGCTTTATAATCAAATATACAAATATAAAGAGGTGATTTTACATATGCAACCCGCTACACAACTTCCTTATGAAAAAAAATACTCTATGTCATGGTTACAATTTCTTGGAGTTTTATTCATTCTCTTTCCATGTCTCTCATTAATAAATATAATTCTTACATTTTTACCTATTGAGTTATATGGATACATTAACCCAAATACAAATAAATTTTTGCTTAATTCCATAGAAAATGTAAGTTATGAATTAGTTGCCTTACTTTTACTAATTGCATTTATCACGAAATATAAACCACTGAAAGAACTAGTATTACCTATATTCGATTTTCGAGTTTTAAAATCTTTTCGGATGTACATCTATGTTCTCATTTATTATGTAATCACCTTGTTTGTAGATATGTTTGTGCTAGATAAATTATTCCCTTCATCCATACAAGAACAGTCTAATGCATTACAACTTTCAACACTAGAGCACTATCCACTTCTCTTACTTCTAGCTGGTGGAATTTTTGCGCCTATTTTTGAAGAACTTATATGCAGAGGTATTTTTCTTCGTTTTTTTGAAGAAAAGTTTACTTTTTGGCCAGCTGCAATTCTCTCCAGTTTACTTTTCGGTATTGCCCATACGTATTCTGTAGGAATTATGGTTAGTGCATTTGTGACTGGAATTTTCGCTTGTTTATTGTACAAACAAACTAAATCTATTATTCCAGCTATAATATTACATATTTTGACCAACATAATTGCTTTTTTACCTTAAGAGAGGTATCACAATACCTCTCTTTACTCTTTTATCACAATTATAAACTCTTCCGTTAACACTTTTAGACAAACCATTTGTACAGAACATCAATATAAAATTATTACTGTCTGTAAATAGTAGCTTCACCATATCTTTTTTACTACAATGATGACTTTTCTGTATGAATATTCTATAATATTTATATATGACTATTAAAAAATAAAGGATAGGTGATTCACTATTATACAAGCCACGCAACTAACTTACCCACAAAAACATCCTATGTCACTCTCACAATTTCTATTTTCACTCGTTTTTGCGATTTGGGGAACAGGATTTCTAGCCGACCTCTTTATAGGTCTTCCTACCGTTATTTATACAGAAGGTTTAACCGATCCAAAACAAATTGCTTTAACAAAATCACTTACTACTTTTGGGAAGAATTTATTTGTATTGTGCATTTTATTAATTTTAATTTATGCATATAAGCCATTAAAAAATTTAATTGTCCCAACACTAAACTTTACAGCATTAAAAAAAGTAAGCACATACATCTATATCATTCTTTTTTATGGACTACATATCATTAATGACATATTTATAATTAATAATATTTTTCCTGATGCGGTAAAAGAGCAGTCATCTGCTTTAGATCTAGAAATGTTAAAACAATACAAACTATTATTACTAATAGGTGGCGCTATACTTGTACCTATTTTTGAAGAACTTATAGTCCGCGGTATTATTCTTCACTTCCTACAACAGCGTTTCCCATTTTGGATTGCAGCGCTTGGGTCTAGCTTCCTCTTCGGAATAGCTCATATATACTCAACTGGTGTGATGTTTAGTATGTTCATCATGGGTCTATTTATGGCTATTTTATGTAAAAAAACAAAATCCATTATTCCAGCTATATTACTTCATATTATGAATAATATGTTAGCCTTTTTAGGATAAAGAGAGGTATCATCACGATACCTCTCTTTACTCTTTTATAACAACTTCAAACTCTTCTTCCACATAATGCTTCATAAAGATTTCTTTATCTTTCTTCTTTAAATGATTTAATATATGTTCCATATCATTACTAATTTCTCTTTTAGTAGTATCGGTATGTACCGCTATTTCATCTATTTGATCTATTCCTTTTTCATTTACTGTCTTCGTATATTTTCTCGCATAATCGATAGATCTATATTTTGTAATAGCTGCAATCCAATTTTTTAGCGTATTTTTCTCTTCATCATACTTTTCAATATGATTCCAAATTGCCAATAACACATCATCCATACATTCCTCTTGCATATCTCCAAACGAAGCTACATGCTTCTGAATAATACTTTTTATTAGTCCGCTGTACTGCTCGATAATAAAATATAATGCTTTTTTGTCCCTTTTCCTTAGCTGATTCACAACATTTTCTTCTGTAATTTTCATACATCTCCTCCTCTCTCATGCTCTACATCTATTAATTCGTATCGGTACTACTCATTTCTATCAATTTATACATATTTATTAATAATATCCAAAATAAACCTCATGTAGTAAAATATAACTGATTACACAGAAGGAGATTATATATGTTGAGCTTACTTTGGATTGTTTATATGCCACTTCTTGTTTTATGCGGATTTTTCGGTGGTATTTTTTTAATTGTTATTAGCGTGAAACACCGTAAATTATTTGTCGGTTTAATGGGACTACTTAGCTTTTCCTTTGTCACACTACCTTTTGTTTTTTGGGGCATGGGAGTGGAGAGCAATACAATCATCCCTATTTCCACTACTTTATATTGGATACTGTTTTCTTTAACTGGATTATTAGCAGGGTTAAGTGGATTACAAGCCAAAATTAAAAGTATACGTAATATGGGATTCATTATTTTTACCGCTGGAATATTAGGGGTTATTTTCTGGGTGCTCATGTCTGTAGGTGATTCATTCTATATATAACATTTTTTGAAACCCAAAAATCGGAGGTAATACAGAAGTGTTCGGAATATTAACTTGGATGATTTTAGCTCTTACTTTCATGTTATGCGAATTCATCGTCGGCATTTTTTTAATTATTGCTGGCATGAAACATCGGAAATCACTTACCACTATAGCTGGTTTCATTAGCATATTACTTATCGTTGTTCCTATCTTTTGTATAGGTTCTGGAATAGATTTAGAAGGGATGGTTCCAATTTCGGGAACTTTATATTGGTGCTTCTTCTCTTTAGCTGGACTATTAGCTATTATAAGCGGCAGACACATATCGAGTATTCGTTCTATGGGGACGATTTTGTTTATAGCAGGGCTTTGCTCCGTAGCTGGTTATCAGCTTTTATATGTAACTGCATAAAGAACACAAAAAAAGCAGGGAAATTAATTCCCTGCTTTTCTATTTGGTTTATTGCCTGATGGTAAGAAGAACGATAACACCCAAGCAATCCCTGCGAGTATCGTTGCAATTAAGAAGGCATCGTTAATACCGTTAATTGCAGATAGCTTTGAAATTTGTCCATATAATAATTGCGTGCTCATCGCATCTCCTGCTTGCGCTGATCCAGCAATCGCTGCTAAACTTTGCCCCATGCCGTGTACTTTATCAACTAAAATTGGATTTGAAGTTGTTAACATGTTGCCGTAATCTGCTACGTGAGCAGTCGTTTGTTGCGTCATAAGTGTAATTAAAATCGCTGTTCCGATTGAACCCGCTACTTGTCTTGACGTATTTTGCGTTGCTGTACCGTGAGAAATTAATTTCATCGGCAGCGCGTTCATACCAGCCGTCATAATTGGCATCATAATGAATGACATACCAATTGAACGTATAATATAATCCGTCATAATAACGCTATACGGTGTATCCATCGATAATTTTGTAAATTCATATGTCGCATACGTCGTAATTGCCAATCCAATTATCGCTAATGGACGAATGCCATATTTATCGAATAATTTACCCGCTACTGGTCCCATGATCCCCATAATTAATGATCCTGGAAGAAGTAGTAAACCAGATTCAATTGGCGTGAAGCCACGAATGTTTTGCAGATATACCGGAAGTAATAACATACCTCCGAATAATGCCATTGTAACAATTGCGTTAATTACTAAAGTGAAAGTAAATACTGGATATTTAAATACTTGTAAATCAAGCATTTTATTGTCCGTTGTTAACTCTCTCCAAATAAATAACGCTAAACCAATTACACCGATAATAAGTGAAATAACAACTTCTGCACTAGTCCAACTATTATTTCCAGCTTCACTAAATCCGTACAATAAGCTTCCTAGTCCAATACTTGAACTAACCACACCGAATATATCTAATTTCGTTTTAGACACTGGCTGAGCTAGTGTAAAGAATTTTAAAGATAGGAACGTAATAATTAAACCGATAATAAACATCGCATAGAACATTAAGTTCCAGCTGTAATTTTCAATTACCCAACCTGTTACAGTTGGTCCGATAGCTGGTGCTAAAATCATTGCTACGCCTAGTAATCCCATCGCTGCTCCGCGCTTATGAGGCGGGAATAGTGTCATGAAGATATTCATACCAACCGGCATTAAAATACCCGCACCAACCGCTTGAATAACACGGCCCGTCATCATCATCGTAAAGTTTCCTGAAGTAGCACAAATGATAGATCCTACCGTAAAGAATAACATTGCTGCTACGAATAATTTACGATACGTAAATCGTGAAACTAAAAAGGCACTAATCGGTACTAAAATACCATTTACAAGCATGAAACCTGTAATTAACCATTGTGCTGTTGAAGTTGATACGTTAAATTCATTCATTAACGGAGGTAATGCAACGTTAATGATTGTTTGGTTTAAAATAGAAACGAACATGCCGAGAATTAATACAGCTACAACTGCTTTTACGTTCACATTCTCTACAGGCGTAGACATTTGTTTTTTCGGCACTTCTTTTTCTTCTTTTACTTCTTCTTGCTTTCCTGTTTCTAACTCAACTACATTAGAAATTTCCGGTTCTTGCTTTCGTTCAATTTCTTTCTCTTCTGTTTCAACTTTACTTACTTCTATTTTACTTACGGCTGGGACTTGTTCTTCTCCCATTTTCGTTTTTTTCTTTCGTAAAAGACGATTTACAAGGAAGAAGACGATTATACAAAATAGTGCATATCCTGCAATTACAATTGAGGACATCTCATCTCCCCCTTACTTATGAATACGAACTGTCACATTCATGCCAGGAACAATATTTACTGATTTGCTATGATCTAAAGAAATTTTAACTGGTACTACTTGTGTTACTTTCGTATAGTTCGCTGTTGCGTTGCTTGATGGTAACATAGAGAATGTGTTCGCTGTTGTTAATCCAACTTGCTCTACTTTTCCTGATAACGTTGTATCTGGGTATGCATCTACATACACATCTACGTCTTGACCTTTTTGTACATCGTCAACATCTGTTTCTTCAATGTTTGCCGTTACCCATAAATTGTTCATATCAAATGCATAAGCGATCGGGCTACCTGCTCCAACGAAAGCATTTGTCGTCGCGTTTGATTGTACAACCGTTGCATTTTGTGGAATTGTTACATCTACTGTTTGTTCTCCATTTGCTGCCGCTACAGTAACAGCACCTAATTTATCGTTCTCATTGTAGTTCTTACCTACTTCAGCTTTCCAGTCAGTTAATTTACCTGCTACTGGTGATGCAATCGGAATTACCTTTCCATCAATTTTTGCATTGTCTGTTTTTAAGTAATTTTCCGCTTGATTGTAATAGTAATAACCGCCAATACCGCCGCCAACTAGTACAATTAATGTGATAATGTTGATAATCACCATTCTTCGAAACTGATTCATTGCATTCCTCTCCTTATATCGCATATAATTTTTTTCTAAACTATTTACGTCCTTATTGTTTAGACTATTTAATTGTTAATTATATTAACTTTTAAACAAAAAAATCACACCATCTGCGGTGTAAATCGAAATTTATCTACCTGCGAGCGGTGCTGATTTCTGAAGGACTATCGTTTATAATTATAAATAATTATTTTAAATCTACAACCGACAATTTACGTATGAAATGTCGCTTAAACAACAATATAATACCAATATGTTGCTTAAGTATAGAAAATTAAACGAGGGGAAATAAAAATGTCTATTAAAAATACAAATGATCCACGTGTAAAACGGACGAGACAACTCATACAGGATGCTTTTGTCGCTTTAGTAGGCGAAAAAGGGTTTGAAAATGTAACTGTTCAACATATTGCAGAACGTGCTCCTGTAAATCGTGCTACGTTTTATAGCCATTACCACGATAAATATGACTTATTGGACAAAAGCATTGAAGAAATGTTAGAGAAGCTAACAGAAGTCATTAAACCGAAAAATAGAAATAAAGAAGATTTTCAACTTGCATTTGATTCACCACATCCAAGTTTTTTGGCCTTGTTCGAACATATTGCAGAAAATGCGAACTTCTATAACGTCATGCTTGGTGATAAAGCTGCCGGAAACTATACGTATAAGATGATGAAAGCAATTCAAACACATTTAACATTAAGCCTCTCTATTTCACAACCTAACGATGAAAAACTAATGGTTCCGCGTGATATTCTCATTAGTTATGTTACTGGTGCCCACCTCGGGATGATTATGTCATGGCTAAAAAGAGGGATGATATATACCCCGCATTTTATGGCCATGCAATTAACTCGCTTAATCATTTTAGGTGCTCATACTGCAGCGGGATTAGAACGACCTTTTTAAAATATAAAAAAGCGAAGGAGAGGCTCCTTCGCTTTTTCTATTAATTAAATGTAATGTTATGTACAGCCTCTTTATCAAGACGTTTAATAACTTCTACAATTAACTTCACTGCATTTTCATAGTCATCACGGTGTAACATTGCCGCATGAGAATGAATGTAGCGCGTCGCAATCGTAATTGCCATAGACGGAATACCATTTACAGCAATATGAATTGCACCTGCATCCGTTCCACCGCCCGCTACTGAATCATATTGGTATGGAATTTGTAATTCATCAGCAACATCAACTACAAAGTCACGTAAACCTGTATGACCAATAACAGAAGCATCATATAAAATGATCTGTGGTCCATCACCCATTTTACTTTGTGCTTCTTTTGACGTTACCCCCGGTGTGTCACCAGCAATACCAACATCTACTGCGAATGCGATATCTGGTTTAATATAGTTTGCAGATGTTTTCGCACCACGAAGACCGACTTCTTCTTGTACAGTCCCTACGCCATATACAACGTTTGGATGCTTTTCATCTTTTAATTGTTTTAATACGTCAATTGCAATTGCACAACCAATTCGGTTATCCCATGCTTTTGCAAGTAACATTTTTTCATTCTTCATCACTTGGAATTCAAAGTAAGGTACAACTTGATCTCCTGGTCGTACGCCCCACTCCATTGCTTCTTCTTGGCTAGAAGCACCAATATCGATGAACATGTCTTTAATTTCAACTGGCTTTTTACGCGCTTCTGGAGGTAAGATATGCGGTGGTTTTGAACCGATAACACCTGTTACATCTCCTTTACGCGTTACAATTGTTACGCGCTGTGCAAGCATAACTTGTGACCACCAGCCACCAACCGTTTGGAAACGAAGGAAACCTTTGTCATCGATTTGTGTAATCATAAATCCAACTTCATCTAAATGACCTGCAACCATAATTTTCGGGCCGTTTTCTTCCCCTACTTTTTTCGCAACTAAACTTCCTAAATTATCAGTAGAAAGTTCGTCCGCAAACGGCTCAATATATTTCTTCATTACTTCGCGTGGTTCACGCTCGTTACCCGCAATACCACGTGCATCTGTTAATTCTTTTAGCATTGTCAATGTCTCGTCTAATTTTGTCATTGCCAACACCCTCCTTTTTCTTCAGTCACTTCATTATACAAAAGGAAATTGAAATATTCAAAAATTAACTTAGTATCCTTGTGTTTGACGCTGATGATTTACTTCGTTTTTATCTAAATATGCCTTTTCAATCTCTTCTTGTTCAAACTCAAGTGCTTGTCCAAGTCGAAGGTAGCTTGTAAATAATTCAATATAGTTCGTAATAGATGGTTGATCTGTAAAACGAATCACCTTCGCATATGTGTCTAAGAAAATTTCTACTTGTGTTTTATTCGTCTGTGCACACTTATAGAATAAGAAGTTTTTATCAATACCTAAATCAATTCCGATTGATAAAATAAAATGTAAACCATCTACGTATTCTTCTAGTATGACTTCACGTTCTGATGCTGGTTTGTTGCTCCAATATTTAAAACAACGTGTTTCATTTGCAAGTTCTCCAATTTCTACAAGAAGAGCTAACATTTTCTCTTTTAACAATTTTTTCGGTTGTAAGTCATGTTCTTTCGCAATACGGTCATCTAATTCTTTTTGTAATTTAAATAGTTGTAGTAAGTCCACTCTATTGTCCTCCTCCAACATCGCATTTTACGCAACAATGTTGTTTCATCTCAAAGTTCATTATTATTTTTCGTTTCTTATTAATAAGTCAGCCATTTACCTCTTTACAAAATAGCTTGTCCTTAATTTACAAATACGTTTCAATCATCACGATTAGATTGCTTACTCCAATTGGTGATAGTTAATAATTATCCAGGAATTGCCCACTAATAAAAATATTATTTTATCTGATGAAAGTTCCATATCATCTTTCCATTATAGCAGTGTCGTTTCAGGTAGGAAAGATACTCTTCTTTCCAGAGGATGATAATTAAAAGAAGCCAGGAGGATTCTCCTGACTTCATATGCATATTCTTCTATATTGCTATAACTTTTATATTGATTTTGTCATATCGATAACGACACACTTCTCTTTGCATACAAATAAAAAAACCTTAGAAGAAAAATCTTCTAAGGTTTCAACTAATTAATTAGTTAATGTTGTTTTTTGCAACTGTTGCTAATTCAGCGAAAGCTTTTTCGTCATGAACAGCTAAGTCAGCAAGCATCTTGCGGTTAACTTCGATGCCAGCATTTTTAAGACCGTGCATTAAGCGGCTGTAAGAAAGACCATTCATACGAGCTGCTGCATTGATACGTGTAATCCATAATTTACGGAAGTCACGTTTCTTTTGACGGCGGTCACGGAATGCATACATTAGAGATTTCATAACCTGTTGGTTAGCAACCTTGAATAATGTATTTTTTGAACCGTAGTAACCTTTTGCTAATTTAATTACTTTTTTACGACGTTGACGAGTAACTGTACCACCTTTTACTCTTGGCATAATATTACCTCCTAATTGTTCTATATATCAGCCGAACTTATTTTAAGTTGTCAAGCATTTGACGAATGCGTTTGAAGTCACCAGCGCTTACTACACCAGCTTTACGTAGTTTACGTTTAGCTTTTGTAGATTTGTTAGCGAATAAATGGCTTGTGTAAGCGTGAGAACGTTTCAGTTTACCTGATCCAGTCTTTTTGAAACGCTTTGCAGCGCCGCGATGAGTTTTTTGTTTAGGCATAGGTATTTCCTCCTCTATCTATTACTTATCGTTTTTCGGTGCTAAAACTAAGAACATACTGCGTCCTTCCATTTTAGGCTTAGATTCGATTGTACTAACTTCAGCACAAGCTTCTGAGAAGCGATCTAAAACACGTTGACCGATTTCTTTATGAGTAATGGCACGTCCTTTAAAGCGAATTGACGCTTTAACCTTGTCGCCTTTCTCTAAAAACTTGATAGCATTACGAAGTTTTGTGTTAAAGTCGTGTTCATCAATTGTTGGACTTAAACGAACTTCTTTCATGCTAATTACTTTTTGATTTTTGCGCTGTTCTTTTTCTTTCTTCTGTTGCTCAAAGCGGAATTTACCGTAGTCCATAATGCGGCATACTGGCGGTTTCGCATTTGGAGCAACTAATACTAAATCAAGATTAAGATTTGCAGCTAAGTCTAAAGCGTCATTACGAGACTTGATTCCAAGTTGATCGCCATTTGCACCAACTAAACGTACTTCACGTGCACGAATTTGCTCGTTAATCATCATATCCTTGCTAATAGTAAGCCACCTCCAAGGTTTTCTCAGAACATAGTTTGTAGTCATAGAACCCGACAAAAAAAGTGCGGGCATACGACACCCACACTTGTAAAATCTTAAGTAAGAAATACATTTACCTGTAAACTGCGAATGCGTCCATCAGGTGAGAAGCGGGTGCTTCTACTTGTTCCACAAAACAATATTCTATTATCCTTGATGAGTTTATCATAGGACATGACGTCTGTCAAGAAGACGCGATGTGTTTTACTAACAACAAGAAATATTGTAACAAACAACTAACATACTTGCAATACTTTTTTACGATAAGTGTTACATGGTTTTTTTTTCTAATTTCCCTTACTCATATTACATAGAAAAGCCGCGGTATACCGCGGCTTTTTCTTATCGTTTTCCTTCTACTTTAATCATATCAACAAAAGCATCTAATGCAATTGTTTCTGATTTTTGTTCACCGTATTTACGTACGTTTACGCCGTTTTCAGTTACTTCATTGTCACCTACTACAAGCATGTACGGAATTTTTTGCATTTGTGCTTCACGGATTTTGTAACCAATTTTCTCTTCACGAGTATCTAATTCAACACGGATACCAGCACGGCGTAATTCGTCTTGTACTTTCTTCGCATAGTCTAAATGTACTTGCGGAGAAACTGGAATTACTTGTACTTGAACTGGAGCTAACCAAGTTGGGAATGCACCTTTGTATTCTTCAATTAAGAAGGCTACGAAACGTTCCATAGTAGATACAACACCACGGTGAATTACAACTGGACGATGTTGTTTACCGTCTTCACCGACGTAAGATAGTTCAAAGCGTTCTGGAAGTAAGAAGTCTAATTGTACAGTTGAAAGTGTTTCGTCTTTTCCAAGAGCAGTACGAACTTGAACGTCAAGTTTTGGACCGTAGAATGCCGCTTCACCTTCAGCTTCATAGTAATCAAGACCCATTTCATCCATAGCTTCTTTTAACATACCTTGTGCCTTTTCCCACATCTCATCATCAGCATAGTACTTTTTAGTATCTGCTGGGTCGCGATAAGATAGACGGAATGAGTAGTTCTCTAAACCGAAATCTTTGTACACTTCTAGAGTTAAGTTTACAACACGTTTTAATTCTTCTTTAATTTGATCTGGGCGTACGAAAATGTGCGCATCGTTTAAAGTCATTCCGCGTACACGTTGTAATCCAGATAACGCACCTGACATTTCATAGCGGTGCATTGTTCCAAGTTCCGCAATACGGATTGGTAATTCACGGTAGCTGTGAATATCGTTTTTATAAACCATCATGTGGTGAGGACAGTTCATTGGACGAAGAACTAACTCTTCATTATCCATTTCCATTGATGGGAACATGCCATCACGGTAGTGGTTCCAGTGACCAGAAGTTTCATAAAGCTCTCTGCTTCCTAGTACTGGAGTGTATACGTGATCATAGCCTAAGCTTGCTTCTTTATCAACGATGTAACGCTCGATAATGCGGCGGATTGTTGCACCCTTTGGTAACCAAAGTGGTAAACCTTGTCCTACTTTTTGGCTATTAGTAAATAGTTTTAATTCTTTACCTAATTTACGGTGATCGCGCTCTTTCGCTTCTTCAAGCATACGTAAATGCTCATCTAATTCTGCTTTCTTAACGAATGCAGTACCGTAAATACGTTGTAGCATTTTATTATTGCTATCGCCGCGCCAGTAAGCACCCGCAACGCTTAATAATTTAAATACTTTAATTTTCCCTGTAGATGGAAGGTGAACACCACGGCAAAGGTCGAAGAATTCGCCTTGCTCATAGATTGAAATAACTGCATCTTCTGGAAGATCGTTAATTAAATCTAATTTTAACTCATCGCCGATTTCTTCAAAACGGCGAATTGCTTCTGCACGTGGTACTTCATGACGAACGATTTCTAAGTTCTCGTTCACAATTTTTTGCATTTCTTTTTCGATTTTCTTGAAGTCTTCAACTGTAATTGCTTCTTCCATATCAATATCGTAGTAGAAGCCATTTTCAATTACTGGACCAATACCAAGCTCAACCTTAACATCTTTATATAAACGTTTTAACGCTTGTGCTAAAAGGTGAGCTGTTGAGTGGCGTAAAATATATAAGCCATCTTCAGAATCTAATGTAATGATAGAAACTGCACCATCTTCTTCGATTGGTGTAACAAGATCAATCATCTCATCATTTAATTTTCCAGCCACAGCTTTTTTCTTTAAGCCTGGGCTAATAGAAGCTGCGATTTCTTCAGTTGTTACGCCTTTTGGAAACTCCTTCACAGCTCCATCAGGGAAAGTAATTTTAACTACATCTGCCATCACTGGTCACTCCTCTTTTTCTCAAAATAAAAAACACTCATCCCGTAAAAAGGGACGAGTGTTGAATTCGTGGTTCCACCCTTGTTCCAATTAACATAATTGTTAATTGCTCAAGTTCAACATAACGGTGTTGTCCGTTAGCAATTACTAGAAGAATCGTTCACTGCTAAAGTTTAGAGGTGGTAAGTAATAATCCCGTACTAGGAAGCTCACACCCTAAGGCTTCCCTCTCTGAAAATCGTAGAAAACTACTCATGTCCTCATCATGACATTTCAATATATTTCATTTATGTAGGTAATTATATGCTCAAAAACTTAGAAAATCAAGGGCGTTACCTTTATTTTTTAAATTTTTCACATTGCGCTCAAACTCATGTAATCCATGTAATTGTACCCGTTCTTGAAATACATTTCGCAAAGTAATAATCATATTATGGTCTTGTTCTTTCGTATATAAATAAATTTTTTTCGGCGAAATAGAAAGAAGTGGTGCAATTACTTTCGTATCAATATATACATCCTTTTGTTTTAATAAGTCTTCATCTATATATTGAACCAATTTCTCTTGTTTTAAACGTCTACCTTTATCATCATAGAAAATAAAACTTTCATCAAAAATAAGATGTACACATGACAAACGTGATTTCCGGCTACGAACTTGTTGCCGAAGCGTTTCAATAAACATTTGATATTCTTGTTCCAACTTATACTCATCAATCGCCACTTCAGCAAGCTTAGCTACCATTTCCCTATATGTACGAAGACGAAAACGAACATATGATGAAAACGAGAATGAAAGTGGATCACAAAGCCAGTTATTTAAAGAGGATTTAATATATGATTCAAATGTGTGACGTGTTAATTCACGAGCAATTCCTTTTCTTCTTCCTTTTAAAATCTCTTGTGCCATATGCAATATTTGATGGCACTCTTCCTCTTCTTCATAAAAAAACTTCTCTTTTAATATTGTATATATCCACTCATTTTGTTTCACATTCACAATGAAATATACCATTACTGGCAATAAAATCTTTTCAATATAATTTGATTCACATACTGGTATGTGAATCACCACTTTTTGTCCCTGTAAATACACACTCGTTTCCTTATATAACAGTTCCGCTCTTTTCAGTAGTTGTCTATATACGTGCATAGCATCATTTTTTTCTTCGAAGCAAATTTCAATCACTTTTGTCCCCCCTTTTATCCCTGCTCTAAAGGACTGTATCTATACGTTACAAATCCTATAAGAGTCCGTCCCGCGTGAAAGTTCACTCTTAGTAGAATTACCTTTCCTATCGTTAGAAAATCCACTCGATATGGCTTGCTAATTTTATATATATTAAGGGAGGGAGAAAAAAATGATACAAGCTACTAGGAATTTTCAATAAGAACTTTTCATTTTATAATTCGACTACTTTAAAAAGCGTTTAACTACAAAAAAAGAGCAAGCTTCTCAGCTTACTCTTTACTTATGACGACGGTTTTTCCCGCCAATCGGAATTGGTTTCGCTAAATATTTAATTCGCTCCATAATACGAGCTGCTTTCATTTCTTCCGCTTCACCGCGCTGTGTATACGTTAAATGATGTTCTAGCTGTTTAAAATCAAAGTTAGACGTAAAGAACGTCGGTAAGTTTTCTAACATACGGAATTGCAAAATTGCACCGAGTACATCATCACGTACAAAGCTTGACATCGCTTCTGCTCCAATATCATCTAACATTAAAACTTGTACGCGTTTTACTGCATCAATCTTTTCCCCAATCGAATTATCTTGAATCGAACTTTTAATTTCACGTAGAAATTCAGGGAAGTATACAAGCATCGAACTTATTTTCTTTCGAGCAAGCTCATTCGCAATTGCTCCTAACAAATACGTTTTCCCTACTCCAAATTTACCGTACAAATATAAACCTTGTACTTTTTTACCAGGTTCATATGTACTTAAAAACTCATTAGCTGCACCAATTGCATCAATACGCGCATCTAAATCTGAAGGGTCTAAGTTTTCCATCGTTGCTTGCAAAATATCAGTTGGCATATATACACTTTGAACGAGCTTTTCATATTTCTTCCTCTCGTCATATGCTACTTTTCTAACGCAACGATCATATTGAATATCAATCATCTTCCCTTGGATAACGAGCTTTGGCTCATATCCTTGCAGCATGTTTTTACACGAACCTAGATCCGGACAATCCGCGCAACCTACACTTTGTCCAATATATTCGTATAATTTCACAAGACTGCGTTCAATCATAGACGTTGTTACTTCCCCTTTATGTTCGTCTATAAATTCTTTCACACGCGGATGTGCCATTACTTCCGCCTTTAATACTTCATATCTATTTTTAAAATTTTCATTTTCCATTAACTTTGCAAATGAATTTTGAATATGCTCCATTTTCTCACCTCAAAGAGCGTTCATTCTCTTCTATTAATCACGCTTATATTTTTTTAACACTTCTTCTAATCGTTTTCGTTCGTCCTCTAACGTACTTGCACCTTTTTCAGCATTTACATCTTTTTTCACAGTTTCTTTCTCTTGTTCTTTCGGCTCTTCTTTCAGCCAATCTGGTACCATTTCTTTTCGTACTGTTTTCTTCGACGTACGACCTTTCTTCTTCGTCTCAGCCCATTCTTGATATTGACGATTTTCTTCTTTCGCTAATGCCATCGCTTCAGCTACTGTACCGACCTTTTTACGTGCCCAATGTCCAGCAATCTTCTCCACATACGTTTTCGCAAGTTTCATATCTGAGCGTAGCATAACGTAATAAATAAGTACATTCACAACACCTGGTGTTAACTTTTGATTCATCATTACATCTTCAACGATTTGCAAGTCAGCCTTCGTTGCCTCTGCACCGCCAGAGATTTCTTTCAATAGTTGTTTTGGTGAGATTTCCTCTAACTGTTTGATTAACATCTCTTCTTGCGATGAAGGCTCTTTTTCTTTCATCATACGTGCAGCATGAGGCTGTACTCTTTCACTTAATACAGGTAACGCTTGGCCGTTTTCGAACTGATACCAATCACGTGCTCCTTTTCTAAGCCTTTCGATATCAATTGTCTGCATCTCTGTCACCGCACCAAGAACGATATTTTGCATCGATAACACATCTACATCATACACGTAAGCAAGCGTAATGACACATTCTCGCACTTGATCTGTAATCGCCTTTTTAGGGACAAGAGCGGATAAGCCATCTACAAATAAAGAGAAATCAAAGAAATCATTCCAAACTTTTGGAGCGTCTCCCTTTTCATTACTTGGCATAGCTGTCGTTTTTGGAATACGAAGGTCTTCTTGCGCATGCTCAAGCTGTCCTGGATTAAACGAACCAAACACATCATTAAAAGAACGCGTAACATTTTCATACGATACAAAATCAAATTCTTCTTCTAAGAAATATTGTTTTACTTGATTATATTTTGTCCGACTCAATCGATTGTATAAAAAGATACTTAAAACAATATCATCAAAAAACTGCTTCGGAGATAAAGGTGGTTGCAGCTCATATATAAACATTCGAATATCTTTTTCTTTCTTAATATATACTTTCAAAAGCCCAATTGCCTCTAACTTTACTCGTTCCCCATATATTTCAGGAAGCTGCATTTGCATGGTCACCATAAGGGAATGATGCGTATTCTCTTTTCCAAACACACGATCTTGTTCTAACTCTCCCCATAGCGTCATGTACAAGCTAAAAGCTCTACTACCTATTAACGGCTGATATAACATCGTTAACACTTTTCGGTCGTAATTATGCAGTAACCCTTTCGCACTTACTTTATAACGATCAATCGGCAATAGCTCCATCCATGACTGTTTTTCCATTCTTGCTTTCCTTTCTCTCATCCAATCTTCACTATATAATTTATTAGCGAAAAAGAGCTATTAGCTTTCGCTTCTAGCTCTCTTATCTCATTACTTACGGTATGTAAAGAGAATACGATACAGATGCTACTCTCTTTCTTTTTGCAGTATATCTTTTAATTCTTCAATAAATACATTTAAATCTTTAAATTGGCGATATACAGAAGCAAAACGCACGTAAGCAACATCATCGATATCACGCAGTTCTTCCATAACAATTTCACCAATCATATCACTTTTCACTTCTGATATACCTAAATTACGAAGTTCACGTTCCACACTTTGAGTTACTTCTTCTAATTGTCTTAAAGATACTGGTCTTTTTTCGCACGCTTTAATTAAGCCACGTAAAATCTTTTCTTTATTAAACTCTTCTCGTGTTCCTTCTTTTTTTACAACGATAAGAGGTGACTCTTCCACTCTTTCAAATGTCGTAAAGCGGCTTAAACAGCTTTCACACTCTCTCCTTCTTCGAATAGAGCGCCCCTCGTCTACCGGACGCGAATCTAACACTCTTGTACCATTATGAGAACAGGATGGACAACGCAATATATTCACTCCTTTACACTATACTCTTTATTTTTTCTCTACTTACTTCATCTGACAATATATATACATTATTATATAACTCATTTTAACTCTCTTACCACTTTAAGTTTAAACGCATTATGTTATCATCTCGTTTTCAAAAATAAGATAGTAGATAGGGCGTTAACTCATTCGTAAGAGCTCCATTTATTTAACTAACGAGTACGTTATATTTTCTCTTTTTTATAAACTAAAAAAGAGGTGCATTATACACCTCTTTACATTTTAAATCAATTATGTTCTTTTTTAAAGAGCTTTTGTTTCTCTCTGCTTAATTTCGAAGCTACCAGTGCCTCGAGGAAGCTCGATGCTCTCACGCGTTTTCGCGTTTAAACCTTCTGCAATATATTCTGCAGCAACATTTGGATCAATACGATCCCCACAAGTATAAACATCAATACTTGCGTAACCGTGCTCCGGAAAGCTATGAATTGTTAAATGTGATTCCGAGATAATTACTACTCCACTTACACCTTGTGGTGCAAATTTATGGAAAGCAACCTCACGCACTTCAGCACCAGCTCTTAGTGCTGCATCCACAAATAATTGTTCAATAT
Organism: Bacillus sp. CD3-5; assembly: GCF_006349665.1. Taxonomy (NCBI): domain Bacteria; kingdom Bacillati; phylum Bacillota; class Bacilli; order Caryophanales; family Bacillaceae; genus Bacillus; species Bacillus sp. CD3-5. Next base: position 147,891 of record NZ_VEPX01000007.1, read on the forward strand.
ACGGCATGTCATTAAGCTTGTCGAAATCGCAATCCCAAAGTTCAGCGATCACGTGACGACCCATCGTATCCATAGTATCCATTCTACAGTTCCCCCTTGTAAATTTATTCTAACTGTTCGAATTGAAAACTAATTTGCAATTTGGCTTGCTCCACTACCACGGGGGAAAGTTAGTCCAGAGAGGTCCTAACCCTTTAAGTAGTGACTACGTACCTCAGCTCTTAAGTTTACGAGTGTTAGTATACTTTGTTTATTTTCATTTTGCAACAACAGTTTTTTCGATTTTCTGTCATATTTTCCTCTTTACTTTTCCCTAAAAAAAATAAATGATTCACGAATGCAGTAATCCCAACACTTCGTGGTATGTCCACTTCTAAAAATATACTTATATAATTTTTTTCCTTTTCAGAAAAAAATAAAAAAAAGAGGGCAAATATTCACTTGCCCTCTCCTTATTCACTTAAATATGTTGCACATTTTCTTGTTTCGCTAATTCATCCACAACTAACGTTACAAGATCTACAACACGACGAGAGTAGCCCCACTCGTTATCATACCAAGCAAGTACTTTTACTTTACGATCACCCATTACCATTGTAGATAAACCATCGATAATAGCTGAGTGTGTATTTGTATTAAAGTCAATAGATACTAAAGGCTCTTCGCTGAATTCTACAATGCCTTTTAACGCACCGTTTGCAACAGTTTTGAATGCATCGTTAATAGCTTCAACTGTTACATCACGTTTTACATCTACTACTAAGTCAACAAGAGACACGTTTGGTGTTGGTACACGAAGTGCCATACCATGAAGTTTTCCATTTAAATGTGGAAGAACTTTTGCTAGCGCTTTCGCAGCACCTGTCGTTGTCGGAATAATTGATTGTCCGCAAGCACGTGCTCTTCTTAAATCTTTATGTGGGTTATCAATATTTTTTTGGTCATTTGTATAAGCGTGAACTGTCGTCATTAAACCGTTTTCAATTCCAAACTGCTCATCTAACACCTTCACAACAGGTGCTAAACAGTTTGTTGTACAAGATGCATTTGAAATGACAGTATGTTTTGTAATATCTAATTGGTCTTCGTTCACACCAACTACAATTGTTACATCTTCATTTTTACCAGGCGCTGTTAAAATAACTTTTTTCGCTCCAGCTTTAACGTGAAGAATTGCTTTTTCTTTTGAATTAAATTTACCAGTTGCTTCAATTACAACTTCAACACCTAAATCTGTCCAAGGCAATTCCTTTGGATCGCGGTTGTTTAAAAGGCGAATCATTTTCCCATCAACTAATAAGTGATCTTCAAATGCTTCTACTGTTCCGTCAAACTTGCCGTGAACTGTATCATATTTAATTAAATGTGCTAACGTTTCAGATGGATAGCTTGCATTGATTGCTACAATTTCGAATGCGCTTTCTTTTATTGCCTGACGAAATACCATTCTCCCAATACGTCCAAATCCATTAATTGCCACACGAGTCATAATATGTTATCCCCCTTGAATGCGTTATACTATTTATCTCCAATCCCAATAATAGTATAACACAAAAAGGGGATATGTCACTAAGCATTTTCATTAATTTCACAATTTTTTAGTCAATAATGTTCCAATTCTTTAAAATGACCTCCAATTGTGTTTTCGTTCCCATAATTGTGCCATCATTATTTATCACTTCATCTGCATGTTTCACTTTTTCTTCTAACGGCATTTGAGATTGAATACGAGCTGTTGCTTCTTCTTCTGAAAAATTATTTCGCTTCATTAAACGTTCTAATTGCGTATGTGGCTTAACTGCTACAACTAAAACGCGGTCAACGAGACTTGTTAATTTACTTTCAAATAAGAGAGGAATATCTAACACAACCGCTTGCATACCTTCTTTTATGTACATTTCCTTTTGCCTATTCATTTCCTCACGCACTGCAGGATGAACAATTTTGTTTAACTGCAATCGTTTCTCTTCATTATAGAAAACGACACTTCCTAATTTCGGCCGATCTAGTTCTCCATCTTCTTGTAATACTTCTGTTCCAAACACTTCTACAATTTTGTTATATGCTGGCTTTCCTCGTTCTACAACTTCTCGCGCAATAATATCTGCATCAATAACTGGTATATTTAGCTCGCGAAACATTTGAGATACTGTACTTTTTCCGCTTGCAATACCTCCCGTTAATCCAATTACTACTGTCATCATATAATCCTCCTCATAATAAAAGGCGCGAAACTAATGTTCCACGCCCGTACTTACATTTTCCAAATTCCAATAATAATGAGTAATACCCCAGGCAGGAATGTAAATTTTTGCAACCATTTCATATTTGATAAAACCGTTCCAAGTTTCATTCCAATAAATAAAAACAAAGAACTCATCACTGCAACTAATATCGCCATCATAGCAGGTGCATACCCTAATAAAGATGCACCAATTCCAGCACCAAATGAATCTACAGAAAGAGCGATACCAAGAAGTAACGCTTCTCCTGCAGAAATGGTGCCTGATTTATCGAAATCTGCTACAGTCGGTTTCCGTAAAATTTGAATGACTAACCCAAGCGAGGCAATCTCTAATTTCCATACCTTCTCCTCTTGCTTCGGTTCTTCTTTTTTCTCACTTCGAAAAAATTGGTATAATACCCAAATTCCTATTCCAATAAGAACAAGCCCACCGATACGCGTTGCGATAACAGGTGAAAATACTTTCGCAATCATATGTCCAATTCCCATTGAAACAAGCATAACAGCCGCTGAACACATTCCGATAATTATAATTGATCTTAGTGGAATTCTTACGCTTCTTAAACCATATGTTAGCCCTACACTACAGCTATCTAAGCTTAATGTAAAAGCTAATAAAATAAGAGATAAATAAAGGTACATCGGTAAGCTCCTCCCTTATACATAGCTCTGCTGTATGTATATGACAAATGCCTATCCGATGTTATCTCTTTTCTATATTCTTGGCTGACAAATTGGGCAGTAATGCGTTCCTCTTCCACCAACAACTGTTTTTTCTAATATCGTACCGCAAGTCACACACGGTTCTCCTTTTTTTCCATATACATTTAGCAGTTCTTGGAATGAGCCAATTTGCCCTTGTGAGTTGATATACGTTCGAATTGTACTTCCGCCACGCTTCACTGCTTCGCCTAACGTTGTAACAGTCGCCTCATAAATTCGCTCAATTTCTTCTGCTGTTAAAGACGACGCTTCTCGTTCTGGATGAATTTGAGAACGGAATAAAACTTCATCTACATATATATTTCCAAGCCCTACTAAAAGACGCTGGTCTAATAATACAACTTTTATTTTACGATTTGTCTTTTGCAATCTCTCGTGTAAATACTGTGGTGTCAATTCAGCATCAAATGGCTCTGGACCTAAGTCAGCAAGAGGCATTTGATTCATTTCCTCACCTTTTTTAAAGAGATGCATCGTACCGAACTTTCTCACATCTTTATAATGTAATTCCGTTCCATCTGTAAATAAGAAACGGACGTGCGTATGCTTATCAATTGGTTCATCCTCTTGATGCAATAAAAACTTTCCTTCCATACGCAAATGTGAAACAATGACATAATTTGTTACATATAAAAGCAAAAACTTTCCTCTTCGCTTTATATTTTCAATCATCTCGCCTTTTAGCATTTCTTTAAAGATTTCTGCATCATCTGGATGTTTTACGATTTTGGGATAGGTAATAATGACATCTTCAATCGTTTTTCCTGTTACAAGATTTTCAAGTGTCCGTCTGACGTTTTCAACCTCTGGTAATTCAGGCATTTCATCACTTCCTTATTTTGCGTCGTACCAAGTTGGACCGTAAGAATAATCAACTTTCAGCGGAACTGCGAGTTCAATTGCATGCTCCATTACTTCTGGTACAAGCTTCTCTAATTTTTCAATTTCTTCTTTTGGTGCTTCAAATATTAATTCATCGTGTACTTGCAATAGAAGACGCGCTTGTAATCCTTCTTCTTCTAAACGATCTGCCATAATAATCATCGCTTTTTTAATAATATCTGCTGCAGTACCTTGAATTGGTGTATTCATAGCTGTACGCTCAGCAAAGCTACGCAAGTTAAAATTACGACTCGTAATTTCCGGAATGTAACGGCGGCGATTTAATAATGTAGCTACATATCCTTTTTGTTTCGCATCTTTTACGATGTCATCCATGTATTCTTGTACACCAGGGAAACTTTCTAAATACTTTTCAATAAATTCCGCTGCTGCTTTTCTTGTAATTCCTAAGTTTTGTGAAAGACCATAATCACTAATACCATACACAATTCCGAAGTTAACAGCTTTCGCTTGTCTTCTCATATTTGAAGTTACTTCATCTTTTTCAACGCCAAATACATCCATAGCTGTTTTCGTATGAATATCCATATCATGTTGGAATGCTTCAACTAGCCCTTTATCATTGGCAATATGAGCTAATACACGAAGTTCAATTTGTGAATAATCTGCCGCGTACATAATCCATCCTTCTTCTGATGGAACGAATGCCTGACGAATCTTTCTTCCTTCTTCTAATCGAATCGGGATATTTTGTAAGTTTGGATCCGTTGAACTTAATCGACCTGTTTGCGTTAATACTTGATTGAAGCGAGTATGGATTTTAGATGAATCTTCATGTACAACTTTTAATAACCCTTCAATATAAGTTGAATTTAGTTTCCCTAATTGACGGTAATGTAAAATGTTTGGAATAATTTCATGGTGATCCATCAGCTTGTCTAGTACATCAGCTGACGTAGAATAACCTGTTTTCGTCTTTTTAATAACTGGTAAGTTTAAGTTCTCAAACAGAATCACACCAAGCTGCTTCGGTGAATTAATATTAAATTCTGTTCCTGCCAGCTTATAAATTTCCTGTTCCATTTCCTTTAATCTACCTGCAAGTTCTTCTCCCATATTACGAAGACGTTCAGTATCAACTTTTACACCTTTTACTTCCATATCAGCTAATACACGTGCAAGTGGTAATTCTAACTCTGTAAACAGTTCATATTGCTCATTCTTTTCTAACTCTTCAACGAATGTTTGCTTCACATCATATAATACATGCACTTTACGAGCTACATGCTCCGCTACTATCTCTAACTCTGGAACAGCACGCTTCGCACCTTTTCCGTAAACTTCTTCATCAGATTTCACAGCATGCGTTTCTTTCATTTTCGCTACAGTACGGAAATCTTTATCTGTATCAGCCGGATCAAGTAAGTAAGCAGCGATTAATAGATCAAAGTCAATTCCTTGCATATCTATACCGTTCCATTTCAGCGCAACGATCGCACGCTTCGCATCAAATGTATACTTTCTCATTTCTCCATCTGCAAGCCACTCTTTAAAAGCATCTGATTTAAGTGCAATGTCTGTCTGAATAAAGTAACATCCGTTTTCATTTTGAATACCGAAACCTTGAATATCTGCTTTATGATAATTATCTTCTTGTACTTCAACGATAAGCGCACTATCTTGCTGAAGCATTTCTTCTGTAACTTCTTCTACAATATCAAATGTAATATCATCTAATTCAGCTGGAGCCGTTTCTTCTGGCGTAACACCTAATTTATTTAAAAGAGATGTGAATCCTAAATTCTCGAACATTGGAATGACATCACTTGCTTCATACCCTTTATACTCCATATCATCCACATGCACTGTAATCGGCGCGTCTGTAATAATCGTTGCAAGATCTTTACTCATAAGAGCTTGGTCTTTATTTGCTTCCAGCTTTTCTTTTAATTTCTTCCCGCTTACTTGATCTATATTTTCATACACTTCTTCAACCGTTCCAAACTGTGTTAACAATTTAATCGCAGTTTTTTCACCAACTCCTGGTACACCTGGAATATTATCTGATTGGTCTCCCATTAAACCTTTCATATCGATAATTTGCTTTGGTGATAAGCTGTATTTTTCAAATAAAGCTTCTTTCGTATATTCGTCTACTTCCGTAATCCCTTTTCGAGGAATACATACAAGCGTGTTATCAGAAACAAGTTGAAGTAAGTCTTTATCTCCTGAAATAACTTTTACACTAGCTCCTTGTTCACTCGCTTCTTTCGCTAGCGTTCCCATAATGTCATCCGCTTCATAATTTTCTAATTCATAACGCGGTACATTGAATGCATCAAGCATCTCACGAATAAATGGGAATTGCTCTGATAACTCAGGCGGAGTCTTTTGACGTCCTCCTTTATACTCACTATATGTTTTATGACGGAATGTCGTTTTCCCAGCATCAAATGCTACTAACATATGCGTCGGTTTTTCTTCCTCTAATATTCTCATTAACATCATTGTAAAACCGTAAATTGCGTTCGTATGTATACCTTTGTCGTTATTTAAAAGCGGTAGTGCAAAGAAAGCACGATACGCGATATTATTACCATCTACTAATACGACCTTTTTTTCCAAATCAGAAACCTCCCCATACAAATTTGAAATGATTTTTTTCACAGAAAAAACCGTTTCTTTCCTCTCTCTATATTAACATGACTAATAGAGAGAAGAAAAATAACGGTTATTTTCTTTCATATATAAAACAGACTTATATTGGCATAAAGGGAAGTGACGAGAATAGCTTAACTATTCTCGTCCCAAATTACTCCTTGGATGAAGGGGTTTTCATGTATTATATTAACAGAGCTTTATTAATATTTAATTAAGCCATTGTTAATATATTGTAAACATCCTTCATCCTATTTTTCAGTTGCTGATTTTGGTAAAACAACTGTAAAGGTTGTCCCTTCTCCTACTTCACTATCCACTGTAATCGTACCGTGATGGGCCTCGACTAAATGCTTTACGATTGATAACCCAAGACCTGTACCACCAGTATTTCTACTTCTCGCTTTATCAACTCGGTAAAAGCGTTCGAAAATACGCGGAATTTCATCTTTACTAATACCAATTCCAGTATCCGATACTTTTATATAAGCATTATATTTATCTTCTGCTAATTCTACAGAAACAACGCCTCCAGCCGGTGTATATACGATTGCGTTATTCATTAAATTAATAAAGATTTGCTGCAAACGACTTGGATCTCCAATGACAGAAACACGTTTTAATGCATTTACTTGTAAAGAGATTTCTTTTTCTCCCGCTTTATTATCAAGCACCATATGAATATCTTCAAGAAGTCCCTTCATATCAACGGTACCCATATTCAATTTAAATCCTTGTTGCTCAATCTTTGATAAATCTAATAAATCTTCAATTAATCCTTGCATACGTTCACTTTCTTTTAAAATAATGTGCAAGAAATGTTCGCAGAATTTTTTATTATCCATAGCACCGTCTAAAAGTGTTTCTGAAAAACCTTTAATAGAAGTAATCGGCGTTTTTAGTTCATGGGAAACATTCGCTAAAAAGTCTTTTCTCATTTGTTCTAACTTTTTCAGCTCAGTAATGTCATGGAATACAAGGACAATCCCTTTCCATTCATGGTTCGTCCCGATAATCGGTGCTCCATATACCTCGAAATGCTTTCGCTCAATTCCAAGTGGCAATAACATTTGTTTGCGCACTTTCACTTCTGTCATAAAGATTTCTTCCACAAGCTCTATAATTTCCGGATGATGAAACGACTCATAATATAAACGATTTAAATATTCTTCATCTGTGACGTGGAAAGTTTCCTTATACGAACGGTTTACAAGGTTGATATAACCGCGGCTATCAATTAAAATCATTCCACTTCCCATATTTTCAATTAACGTATGCAGACGATCTTGTTGCATTTCTTGCTCAAGTGTCATCTCTTGTAAATTACGAGCTAAAATATTAATCGCTTTACTTAACATTCCCGTTTCATCCGAATGACTTTCATAAGCGCGTGCTTTATAATTACCCTTCGCTAATTCGATGGCAACTTTCGTAACGGACTCAATCGGCCTAATATATTGCCCTGTAATTTTCATACCTAAAAATACGACTACAAGACACGCAATAACAAATCCGATAATTAATAATCCCCACGTTTTTTGATGAACGTCTTTCAAAGGCTCAATTGTGCTCTTCACCAAAATGTATCCTTGTTTCCCTGCTACATCTTGCACGAACACCGCATGGTAAAATTCATTATTTTGATCTGTTTCTTTCGTAATGACTTTATTTCTTTGTTTCGTTGTTTCAGAGGAAAGTTCTTTTATTATCCCTTGGCTAAAAGCAGACGGTTCTCCCCCGCTATATTGAACTTTCTTTTTCTCATCTACAAAGGCAATAGAAGCCTGAATTTTTTCTTCTAGCTTTTTAAATATATATGGATTTTTTAAAACATCATCAAAACCTTGTTCTTCTGCTAATACCGCAACATACTCTGTCTCTTTTACCATTCTCTCTTTCGCATGATCTATATAATAGTTTTCAAACACGGTTTCCAGCAATAAACCGAGTCCGACTAAAATAAAAACAATAAGAGAAACAAATGTAAAAAGAAGCCTGGAACGAAATTTATTCATCCCCTTTTGGCTCCTCTAATTTATATCCTAAACCACGTATCGTTTTAATGTACGTCGGTTTTTTCGTATTTTGTTCAATTTTATCGCGCAAATGGCTAATATGAACGTCAACAATTCGTGTATCACCAGCGAAATCATAATTCCATACAGCACTTAATAATTGATCACGCGTTAATACGCGACTTTTATTTTTCGCAAGATAAACAAGTAGTTCAAATTCTTTTGGTGTTAATTCAAGCTTTCTTCCTTGGAAATAAGCCTCATAAAACTCCGGTAAAATTTTAAGTTCAGCAATTGTAATGCTCTCTTCATCTGACGATTCTGTAACTTGCTCTTCTTGTTGTAATTTCGTACGGCGTAAAATTGCCTTCACACGCGCAACAACTTCCCTTGGGCTAAATGGCTTCGTCATATAATCATCCGCCCCAAGTTCAAGACCTAGCACCTTATCAAACTCATCATCTTTTGCTGTCAACATTAAAATCGGCGTCATAACGCGCTGCAATCGTAATTCTTTACATACTTCCATACCATCCATTTTTGGAAGCATTAAATCTAATATAATTAAATCTGGACGTTCTGTTGTCGCTTTTTGAAGCGCCATTTCTCCATCCATCGCTGTTATCACTTCAAAACCAGCTTGTTGTAAATTAAATTCGATTAAAGTTAAGATAAACTCCTCATCATCAACTACTAAAATACGATTGTTCATTCTTTTCCTCCAAGTTATAGACTTGAAACCTTCTTCATCCTAGTATTTTCCCCGTTATTCTCATCATACTAGAAAACAAGGTCCCTCTCAATATAATTGTCTATACATGGATTCAGATTGTTCTATTGTTATTACTCATTCACTCCAATTAACGTGTTGTTATCCATACTTTATATACATCTATATTTTCATTCCATTCTACTTCTGTATGAATATTGAATTCTTGATTTTGCGCTAGAAAAAACGAAAGAGCATACGCTATTTTATAGTCCCGCGTTTCATATCCACCAAATACTCTTCCATACATTTCATTCGCGATCCCGTCTGCCCACACTTCAGCCTCTCTCATCGTTTCAAAGATAACGTCTTCTCTCTTCCATCTCATCTTAAAAAACCACCCCTTCAATTGACTTTAATTATCAAATCACTATATAGTAAATATTGTTAATCCGAAAATCCTAATATAAAAGATAAGGAGACTCTATTATGCGACTAGTGCTACCTATTCTATCTTTAATAGTAACGTGCATTCTTACATTCAACGCCCCAAGCTGGGATACGATTAAAACAGGTTGTTCTGATTTCGCCGAAGGATTCACACAAGGATTCTTCAACTAAAAATAGCGCTAGCTCCTTATAAAAGGTATGCTAGCGCTATTCACATTTTCATGTTTTAAAAATTATCTAATGCTTTTTCCATAATAGAGACTGATTTGTAAGGTGGCGTTACTGTTAATGAGCCTTTCACAACAGTATCCCCTTTTTCATCATGAGCAGATACAAGCATATCAATTGTATGTTCCTCCTCAGAAACAGCCACAACTTCAAAGTGGATTTGTAACGTTTCATAATGGTGAACATGCTTCACGAACGTAAGGTCCTTTCTCGTAATATGACTACCTGGACCTGGTAAATATTTCGTAACTGCCGTTGTAATCATTCCAGTTAGCATAATGCTTGGTACAATCGGCTTTTCATACGGAGTTTGGGATGCGTAATCATGCTGAATATATAATGGATTGGCATCATTCGTTAACCCTAAGTACAATAACAAATCTTTATCCTCAATTTTTTCAGTGATAGATAATTTCTCTCCTACTGTAATTTCATCCATTTTACGACCAATTTGAACTTTTTTCTTTAACATGTTACAACCCCCTCCGATTTTTTCACCTTATTATCCTACTAAAAGCGATACTTGATCCGATATTTACTATGATGAGGGCAATGTATAGTATAAATCTACAGTTTCATTATAGGATATTACAAATGATAGCGTTTTCATGTTATTTCAAAAAAACATTTGTATAAATAGTAGAAAAAGATTCGGGGCCCCGAATCTTTTTCTACTTATATTTAATGATTAAACAAGAACCTTCATAACATTACGTACAGATTCTACAGAGCGATCTAACGCTTCTTTTTCATCTGCAAGAAGTTCTAATTCAATAATTTTTTCAATTCCGTTACCACCTAGAATTACTGGTACCCCTAAGTAAAGGTCACTATAACCGTATTCACCTTCAAGGTACGCAATAGCCGGTAATACACGGCGTTGATCTTTTAAGATTGCTTCTGTCATTTCAACTAAAGAAGCAGCTGGTGCGTAATATGCACTACCGTTTCCTAATAAGCCTACAATCTCGCCGCCACCTTTACGGGTACGTTCTACGATTGCTTCTAAACGCTCTTTCGGAATTAACGTTTCTAACGGAATGCCACCTGCATATGAATAACGTACAAGAGGTACCATATCGTCACCGTGTCCACCAAGAACAAATCCTGTAATGTCTTTCACAGAAAGATTTAATTCTTGTGCGATGAATGTACGGAAACGAGCTGTATCTAATACGCCCGATTGACCGATAACACGCTCTTTCGGGAATCCAGCTTCTTTAAATACAGAATATGTCATTGCATCAACTGGATTTGTTAACACAACAATAATTGCATTTGGTGAATGTTTTGCAATGTCGCGCGTAATACTTTTCATAATTTTGGAGTTTGTTGCTACTAAATCATCACGGCTCATACCAGGCTTACGCGCGATACCTGCTGTAATCACAACAACGTCAGAATCAGCAGTATCTGCGTAATCAGATGTTCCAATAATGTTAGCATCAAAACCTTGTACTGGGCTCGCTTCTAACATATCTAACGCTTTCCCTTTTGTTGGATTTTCCAGTTGTGGAATGTCCACTAATACAACATCTGCAAGTTCTTTTTGTGCTAATAAGAATGCCGTTGTTGCTCCTGTAAATCCTGCACCGATGACTGAAACTTTCTTGCGCTTGATTGTCATAATTTACCCCCCGCTTTAATTATGCGTTTTTGATTATCGCTACATCCATGTTTTTAATAAGTTCATTAGCGAACTCAGAACATTTCACTTCTGTTGCACCTTCCATTAAGCGTGCGAAATCATAAGTTACTACTTTTGAAGCAATTGTTTTCTCAACAGAAGCAGTTACTAATTTCGCAGCTTCGTTCCATCCTAAGTGTTCTAATAATAATACACCTGAAAGAAGAACAGAAGATGGGTTTACTTTATCTAAACCTGCATATTTTGGAGCTGTACCGTGTGTAGCTTCAAAGATAGCATGTCCAGTCACATAGTTAATGTTTGCACCAGGTGCAATACCAATTCCACCTACTTGTGCAGCAAGTGCATCAGAGATATAGTCACCATTTAAGTTCATTGTTGCAACAACATCGAACTCACGTGGACGAGTTAAAATTTGTTGTAAGAAGATGTCTGCAATAGAATCTTTTACGATGATTTTTCCAGCCACTTCAGCGTCTGCCATCGCTTTATTCGCTGCATCTTTACCGTCTTTTTCAACGATACGATCGTATTCAGCCCAAGTAAATACTTTGTCGCCGAATTCTTGTTCCGCTACTTCGTAACCCCAGTTTTTGAAAGCACCTTCTGTAAATTTCATAATGTTTCCTTTATGAACTAATGTAACAGAAGAGCGTTTTTCGTTAATTGCATATTGAATTGCAGCACGAACAAGACGCTTTGTCCCTTCTTCTGAAATTGGCTTAATACCAATACCAGATGTTTCTGGGAAGCGGATTTTATTAACACCCATTGCTTCTTTTAAGAAAGCAAGAACTTTTTCTGCTTCTGGAGATCCTTGTGCATATTCAATTCCAGCATAAATGTCTTCTGTATTTTCACGGAAAATAACCATATCAGTATCTTCCGGACGTTTTACAGGTGAAGGAACACCTTCAAAATAACGAACTGGACGTAGACATACATATAAATCTAATTCTTGACGAAGTGCTACGTTTAGAGAACGAATACCACCGCCAACTGGAGTTGTAAGTGGACCTTTAATCGCGATTAAATATTCACGAATTAAATTTAAAGTTTCTTCTGGTAACCACTCGCCTGTTTGGTTGAATGCTTTTTCCCCTGCAAGCACTTCTTTCCAAACGATTTTCTTCTCACCATCATAAGCTTTTTCAACTGCTGCTTCTAGTACACGAGATGCAGCTGCCCAAATATCAGGACCAATTCCATCTCCTTCGATAAATGGAATAATCGGATTGTTTGGTACATTCATAACACCATTAGTTACAGTAATTTTTTCACCTGTCGTCAATGTGATAACCCCCATGTTTGAAATTTCATATGTATGAAACTGAGGGAATAACCCCTCAGTTCAAACCGTTAGTCAAATTAAAATATTCTAATCATTACATCTTCCCGAAAAAATCAGACTTTTGAAAGCGTATTTTCACTATCAAAATAGTGTTATTCGCTTATCGTTGTGCAATTGGAACGTACACTTGATGTGTTGGTCCATTATAATCAGCACGCGGACGGATTAAACGGTTGTTTTCATATTGTTCTAGAATATGAGCTAACCAGCCTGACATACGGCTAATTGCAAAAATAGGTGTAAATAAGTCATGGTCAATTCCTAAACAATGGTATACAGAAGCTGAATAGAAATCAACATTTGGTGGAAGACCTTTTTCTTTTGTTACAATGTCTTCAATTTTGATAGACATATTATACCATTTCTCTTCTCCTAAAAGCACGCATAATCTCTTAGACATTTCGCGTAAATGTTTTGCACGTGGATCACCATGCTCATATACACGGTGGCCAAAGCCCATAATTTTCACTTTATTTTGAAGAGCATTATGAATATATGATTCTACATTTTCTTCTTCGCCAATTTCAGTTAACATCTTCATTACATTTTCATTTGCCCCGCCGTGAAGAGGACCTTTTAACGCACCGATTGCTGCTGTAATGCCAGAATATACATCTGAAAGTGTAGCTACACAAACGCGTGCAGTAAATGTAGAAGCGTTTAACTCATGATCTGCGTGAAGTACAAGTGCCTTATCAAAAGCTTCAATTTCAACTTCATTTGGCTCGCGATCATTTAACATGTACAAGAAGTTTGCAGCTAATGATAAATCATTTCTAGGCTCAACAACATCTAAGCCTTTACGGATTCTTGCGTAAGCAGCAACTAAAGTTCCCACTTGAGCCTGTAATTTAACCGCTTTCAAATAATTGGACTTTTCATCCATAATTTCAGCGCTCTCATCGTATAATGATAGCATGGAAATTGCAGTTCGTAAAACAGACATCGGATGTGCGATTTTTAAATCTACTTGTTTCAAATATGCTAAAATCTCACCTGGAACTTTATAGTATTCCGATACAATCTCCTTAAATTTCGCTAGTTCTTGCTCGTTAGGAAGCTTGCGATGCCATAATAAGTACACTACTTCTTCAAATGTAGCATTCTCAGCTAAATCATCAATATTATACCCAACATAAGTTAATGTATCATCAATAATAGAGCTCACAGATGATGTTGTTGCTACTACCCCTTCTAAACCTCGAATAACAGTCATGACATTCTCTCCTTTTCCTGAAAATTCTCCCAACCTTGCTCCTTATATCTATTTGCTTCCCTTTTGAATTATGAACGCCCGTTCACTCTTTAGGCAAGCAAAATGCACGATCATGCAAATTTGTTGCGATGTTCCCCTCTTATTGTCCATTGTTTACATGGAAAGCATGAGCGTGAATGTCTCCCCGAATCCTCACGCTCAAAACAACAAGTTAGTGAGGAAAATGAATTCCGAAGAGTTTTATGATAAAAACAACATAAAGCAATATCATTATAAAATTGTTTTATGTTGTTTTTATTTTATCTGGTGTAAAGTCTCTGCTGTTATGTAACTTTTCAAAGTTTCTAATCCTATTATAAACAATTATCTGACTTTTGTGAACAGAAAGAATTCAAAAATTTTATATTACTATAAAATTCTTTATTTAAACATCTGTATAATGTTCATAACTGCATAGGCAATTCCAGCCCCAATTAATGGACCTACAGCGACCCCATTAAATAAAGCAACTGCTATAATTGTCCCGAAAACGAGTGCAGTTGTAATATGAGGATCTGTCGTTAATAATTGTACGCCACCTTTCGCTAACAGAGCAACTGCTACCCCTGAAGCTAAAGCAATCCATGCATAATACGATTTCGCTGCTTCCCCAAGTTGTTTAAAACCTATTTCCCCCGTTGCAATCGGTACGAGTACTGCTATTGTAATAACCGTAACACCGAGGTTAATCCCTTTCGTTTGTAGATAAGGGAAGACTTTATCTCCTAGAAACGTAAATTTCAATAGAAATAACACACCAATAGCTACAGTAAGCGATTGGTTTTTCGCAATAAGTCCTATAATAAGTAGTATGAATAAAAATAACGTTGACTGACTAATCATGTTTGCACTTCCTTTCTGAAAATAATGAACTCATTTCCAAACCAAAATACCTTTAAACCTATCGTTATACATGCTATATCGATGCCTATCCAACATGAATCACTTCATTTTTTTATGCATTTTAAAATGAAAAACTGAGACTTTCACCATCCAAATGTAAGCATGTATACATTTTAAAAAACGGGCGTCTCTCCTTTCTTTTCTAATTAGAAACAGGTAAAATAAAAAGAAGAGAAAATGAAGTTTTTACCATATAGTAGAAGCATCAACAGCAAGCTTTCACAGTCACTCACATACTGAAAAAGCAGGAAAAATCCATCATTCCACTATAACATAAAGTGAAACTTTAATCAGTGGGGTACACTCGTTATAAGTTGAACGAATTAGGATAATCCAAATTGGAATGGGAGGTATACATCTTTGAATCGAAACTTACTATATATGATATTGCGACTCGTATTTGTCATTGTAGCTACGGTAGCCGGGTTCTATGCATTACTATATATGTCAGGACTTATCTATCCTTTTATTATCGCTTTCGCATTTGCTTATTTGATTAATCCTGTCGTCAATTTTCTTAATCAAAAACTACAATTCCCCCGCGCACTCGCAGTACTCGTTAGCTTAATTCTCGTATTTGGAGCTATCGTCGGACTCGTTACATACCTTGTAACAGAAGCAATATCTGCTACAACATACTTACTACAACTTGTTACAGTAAAATTTCCGGATATCGTTGCATTCGCTCAGCAGTTTGCACTTAATCATATTATGCCTCTCTACGATGATTTAATTTCTAAATTTAATCATCTTGGGGAACCGCAGCGCTATACGATTACACAAAACATTCAAAACTTAGGAACCGAAGCAACGACGCAAATGAAAGAACTTTTAACCGCTATTATAAGCGGGTTAACAAATTTCATTAGTGCACTACCAACTACTTTAACTGTACTTGTATTCGTTTTATTAGCCACTTTCTTCATTAGTTACGATTGGCATCGTCTTGCTCAGAAAGTAAGAAAGTTTTTGCCCAACCGTGTTCATGGCTATGGAAAAACTATTTTTGTGGATTTAAGAAAAGCTTTATTCGGTTTTGTTAAAGCACAACTTACACTCGTATCTATGACAACTGTTATTGTACTAATCGGACTTTTAATATTACGCGTACCATACGCCATTACTATCGCGATTATTACAGGGGTTGTAGATTTACTCCCGTATTTAGGAACAGGAGCTGTCTTCGTTCCTTGGGTTATATACGTATTTTTCACTGGCGACACCGCCTTCGCCATCGGTCTTCTCATTTTATACATCGTCGTGATTGTCCAAAGACAAATTATGGAGCCAAAGGTACTTTCATCTAATATCGGCCTTGATCCATTAGCAACACTGATTGCTCTATTTGTCGGCTTTAAGCTCTTTGGCTTCTTAGGATTAATCATCGGTCCAGTCACCTTAGTACTACTTAATACATTACACAAAGCTCGTGTATTCCATGATTTGTGGAAATATATTAAAGGCTCACCTTCAAAATAATAGTTTCTAATTCATACACAACCAAAAACTTACATATAATCAGTGGAAATTCCCCACTTATTATTCCTTGTACTTATTTTTCATACTCATTACACACAACAAGAGAATTACCCTAAAAACAGGATAATTCTCTTGTTTTTCGCATAAAAAACGCATATTTCGTGGTATTTTTACATATTTATTCTAATAATTTTATATTTATTACTTACATTTATTACTTTTTATGTAAATAAATAAATATACAAATCGGCATAGAATGAGACTTAAACTGACCATTTACCTATTCTTATTTAACTTTTTTCATTCCAATTCATTCTTTTTTACATACAAAAAACAATCTTAAGTTCAGATTCCCACTTTAAACACACTGATTCAGAGCTAATAACTCCCAAATCACATATCCAATCGAAAAAATACACAACAAATACAACAAAGTAAAACTTTAATCTAAAGGATCCTATCCCCATCGATTATCAACCGTCACATTCACCGCATATTAAAACACATCTTTCATTAACTGAACTTTAACCACTCTCTCATCCTTTTACAGACAAAAAAAATAGTGCTTAGATCGCTATAATCTAAGCACTATTTCTGCACAATAATAGTTGAGTTTTTTCTAAACTTCCATTCCATCCACTTCATAACAAACGGCTTCAATAAAGCCCTCGTCATAGGGACAACAAAGATAAAACCTATTATATCCGTTACATATCCAGGAAGCACTAAAAGAATACCCCCTACAAAGATAAAAATACCATCTAAAACCGCTGCTCCTGGCATTTCTCCTCTATTCAACTTAGATTGAATCTCTCCAAGTACTTTAAACCCTTGTCTTTTCGCCAAATACACACCTACAACGCCTGTAAATACGATCATAGCGAACGTAGACCACAAACCTATTACATGACTCGATCCAATTAAGACTGTAATCTCAATAGCCGGTATTAATATAAACAAGAATAGTAACCACTTCATAGTTCTACACTCCTTTCATATCCTATCACTTTAAACACCCTCACAACGTCCATATACACCATATAAAAGCTAAACGTACTTTCCCATCAAACTTCATAATAAACAGCTTTTAAAAGCAATTTCAGACGTTTTAAGCTAGTTTCACCTCATTTTTGTGTAAAAAAAAAAGAGAAGGACTCCGATCCTTCTCTCCGTATTACTTATAGCACTTCCGCATGTCCATTATAAACAATTCCGCGTGCTGCATCAACTGTTACTTCTTGGCCATTTTTTAAAGTTGCTGTTACGCCGTTTACACCAACGATAACAGGAATACCGATTGATACACCTACAACAGCCGCATGGCTTGTTAGGCCACCTTCTTCTACAACTAGAGCAGCAGCTTTTTCAATTGCAGGAATCATATCTTTATCAGTGCTTGTTGTAACAAGGATATCACCTTCGTTTACGTTTGCTACAGCTTCAGCAGCTGTTTTCGCTACAACTACTTTACCTTTTGCAGCTTTACGACCGATCCCTTGTCCTTTAGCAACTTCTTCACCAACAACGTGGATTTTCATTAAGTTTGTTGTACCAGTTTCAGCAACCGGAACACCAGCAGTGATTACTACAGTGTCTCCAAGTCCGATTAGACCTGCATCCATACCTGTTTGAATCGCTGTATCTAACATTTCGTCAGTAGAAGCTGCGCGCTTCTCAGCCATAAATGCTTGTACACCCCAAACAAGTGCAAGACGACGTCCTACTTGCTCGTCAGATGTTACAGCTACGATTGGAGATTTTGGACGGTATTTAGAGATCATTTTCGCAGTATATCCACTTTCTGTTGGAGCTACGATTGCAGCTACATCAAGAGCAAGTGCTGTATGCGCAACAGATTGGCTAATTGCATCTGTAATTGTTGGAGTGAACTCTTTAATACGTTTTTTGAACATATCTTCATATTGTAATGACTTTTCAACACGTACTGCGATGTTAGCCATCATTGTTACTGCTTCTACTGGGTATTGTCCAGCAGCTGTTTCACCCGAAAGCATGATTGCGTCTGTACCATCGAAGATTGCGTTAGCTACGTCACTTGCTTCCGCACGAGTTGGACGTGGGTTACGTTGCATAGAATCTAACATTTGTGTTGCAGTAATAACTGGTTTACCTAACACGTTACATTTTTTGATTAGACGTTTTTGTACTAATGGTACTTCTTCTGGTGGAATTTCTACACCCATATCACCACGAGCTACCATTAAACCGTCAGAAACCTCTAAGATTGAATCGATGTTGTCGATACCCTCTTGGTTTTCGATTTTTGGTACGATTTGGATGTATTGAGCGTTATGCTCTTCTAGTAATTCACGGATTTCTAATACGTCAGCTGCTTTACGTACGAATGAAGCTGCGATGAAATCAACTTTTTGCTCGATACCGAAGATGATATCTTTTACGTCTTTTTCAGTGATACCAGGAAGCTTAATGCTTACGTTTGGTACGTTAACACCTTTTTTATTTTTTACAGTTCCGCTGTTAAGAACTTTTGTACGGATGTTTCCGTCAGCTTTTTCGATTACTTCTAGCTCGATAAGACCGTCATCGATTAGAATGCGAGAACCTGGGTTTACATCGTCATAAAGACCAGCATAAGATACAGAGAACTTCTCTGCAGTACCTAATACTTGCTCAGTCGAAATAACTACTTCTGCACCTGTTACAAGCTCAGCTTGTCCGTCTACGAAGTCGTGAGTACGGATTTCTGGACCTTTTGTATCAAGTAAGATACCAACTGTTTTACCAGTTTTCTTTGAAGCTTCACGAATGTTTTTAATACGAGCGCCGTGTTCTTCATGGCTACCATGAGAGAAGTTTAAACGAGCAACGTTCATACCTGCTTCGATTAATTGCTCTAATTTTTCAATACTTTCACTAGCAGGACCTATAGTACATACAATTTTAGTTTTACGCATATTGCACCTCCGAAAATTATGAAACCGTTCCCAAATATCCGACATTACGCCGATTAGATGGATAATTCTTTAGATAATTGATACATATCTTTATCGATTGTATGCTTTTGAGCTAACGCTTCGATAATATCATGATCAACAAGTTTGTTATCTTGAATACCGACACAACGTCCACCTTTACCAGCAATTAATAATTCAACTGCTCTTGCACCAAGACGGCTTGCTAATACACGGTCTTGTGCACTTGGTGATCCACCACGTTGTACGTGACCTAATACAGTTACGCGAGTATCAAAGTTTGTTGCTTCTTCAATGTGCTTACCGATGTCAATTGCACTTCCAACACCTTCAGCTACAACGATAATACTGTGTTTTTTACCACGTTCACTACCGCGCTTCAGACGAGCGATAACATCTTCCATGTCATACTCTTCTTCTGGAATTAAGATTGTTTCCGCACCATCAGCTAAACCAGCCCATAATGCGATATCACCAGCGTGACGTCCCATTACTTCGATAACATATGTACGTTCATGAGATGTAGCTGTGTCACGAATTTTATCAATTGCATCAATAACAGTGTTTAAAGCTGTATCGAAACCAATTGTGAAGTCTGTTCCAGGGATATCATTGTCAATTGTACCTGGTACACCAACACATGGGAATCCTTGTTCAGTTAATTTTTTAGCGCCTTGGTAAGAACCATCTCCACCAATAACAACAAGTCCTTCGATACCGTGTTTCTTTAATTGCTCGATACCTTTTAGTCGTACTTCTGGGTCTTTAAACTCAGGACATCTTGCTGTATATAATTTCGTACCACCGCGGTGGATAATATCGCCAACAGAACCTAGTTCTAATTTTTCAATGTGACCAGAAATTAATCCAGCGTATCCATGGTAAATACCATATACTTCAATATCATGGAAAATCGCTTTACGAACAACTGCACGAATGGCAGCATTCATACCAGGTGAATCTCCACCACTTGTTAATACACCAATACGTTTCATTTGTACTCACCTCATAAAGATTATTTGCCTTATAATAAAATAACACGAAAAAATATAAAAATACAATGGAGAAGATGTGTCTTTTCATAATAAAAACGTGCATTCGCGAAGTGGAACGCACGCTTTTCTTATTTTATCCAAATGGAAGCGTTTGAAAACGAAACTTGCCCAATTTTCATATATTTTTCATAACGTTTTTCGATTAATTCATCTTTCGAAATTCCGTTTAATTGTTCAAAAGTTTTTCTAAGCATTAAATCTATATTTTCTGACTGTTTCAAAACATTACGGTGTGCTCCACCTTTTGCCTCTGGAATAATTTCGTCAATTACACCTAATTCTTTCAAATCTGCTGCTGTAATTCTCATCGCCTCTGCAGCTTCCTTTGCTTTCCCTGCATCTTTCCAAAGAATTGCCGCTGCACCCTCTGGCGTAATAACAGAATAAGTGGAATTTTCTAGCATATGAATGTAATCTCCTACTCCAAGACCTAGTGCACCACCACTACCACCTTCGCCGATAACGATACAAATAACAGGCACCGTTAAGCCTGCCATTTCAAATAAATTGCGGGCGATCGCTTCACTTTGACCACGTTCTTCAGCAGCTTTACCAGGATAAGCTCCTTTCGTATCAATAAAACAAATAATTGGACGATTGAACTTTTCCGCCTGCTTCATTAAACGCAATGCTTTTCGATATCCTTCTGGGTGAGGCATCCCAAAATTACGGCGAATATTTTCTTTCGTATCTTTTCCGCGTTGATGCCCGATTACAGTTACAGGCATCCCTTTATACTTCGCAATGCCGCCGACAATCGCTGCATCATCGCCAAATAGACGATCTCCATGACATTCAAAAAAATCAGTAAATAAGTGCTCAATATAATCGAGCGTTGTCGGTCGTTCTGCATGACGAGCAATTTGAACACGGTCCCATACTTTCATATTGCCGTATATATCTTCCTCTAAATTTTCTAGCTTGTCTTCCAAAATACGAATCTCCTCACTGAAGTCCATCTGGCTGTTTTTCGTATAGTCTTTCAGTTCACGAATCTTATTTCTTAGCTCAACAACTGGTTTCTCAAATTCTAGCTCTGCCATACAGCCATTTCCCCTCCTTGATGAACTTCTAAAATCTTACGAAGCGATTCTCTCATATCATCACGATGTACCACCGCATCTAATTGACCATGTTCTAGTAAGAATTCTGCCGTTTGGAAATCTTCCGGTAGTTTCTCACGCACCGTTTGTTCAATTACACGTCTACCAGCAAATCCGATCAGCGCCCCTGGTTCTGCAAGATTATAATCACCAAGTGAAGCGAAACTCGCTGAAACCCCGCCCGTCGTTGGGTGAGTCATAACAGAAATAAATAATCCTCCTGCATTACTATGCTTTTTCAAAGCTACGCTTGTTTTTGCCATTTGCATTAAACTTAATATCCCTTCTTGCATACGGGCACCACCCGAAGCAGTAAAGATAATAAATGGAACTTGTAAGTCGTATGCCTTTTCAACCGCACGGGCAATTTTTTCTCCTACAACAGAGCCCATGCTCCCCATTCGAAAACGAGAATCCATTACTGCAACAACAACAAGCATGTCATCAATTGTTCCTTCACCAGTTACAACTGCTTCGTTCAAGTCAGTCTTCTTACGATCGCTCTCTAGTTTCTCTTCATAATCTGGAAACTCGAGTGGATTTAACGAAACCATTTCTTTGTCATACTCACGGAATGACCCTTCGTCCAATATACTATCAAGACGTTCCCATGCATTCATAGGATGATGATATCCACAATTCACACATACTTTTAAATTTTTTAGAAGCTCTTTCGTATACATGATTTTTTTACATTTCGGACATTTTGTCATAACGCCGTCTGGTACATCTTTTCGTACTTGTTCTGAAGGTATTGCAGCGTACTTTTTCTTTTTCACGAATAAATCTCTTAGCACAATTTGACCCCCTTCGTTGAGAGCTAAGGTTAGCGTAAGAAGAAAATTGGGCTAACACCAAAGTTTGATGTTAGCCTTATCTTCTCAATCTGTCTAATAACCTCACTCTTTACGTTTAACTTTAACCGCTACGCGATAGAATGTTTGTCATAACGTGTCATGGTCATTTCGACAAATTTTATACATTACGAGTGAAACTGTATATTCTCTACTAATTCATCGTAAATTTTTAGTGCATCATTTTCTTGTTTTTCTTCCAAAATAGCGTAAAGCTTTCTATACATATCGATAGAATCTCCTGAAACTTTACAAGAAAGCGTTGATACGTAATCATTTACGATCATCCAAATGCGATATAGTAAATAATTATCGACTTGTTCAATAAGTGTTTTAAAGAACGTTTGGTGAAGCATTGGAACTGAGTTTTCATTTCCTTCAAGCACTTGATGTAATTTACTTAGCACTTTAGAAAACATTTCTTTCGGTAAATTACATACAATTCGAATCATATCTTTCTCAAGCAATCGTTTTGTTTGTAATAAATCACGAATTGTTTTCTCATCTTGCAGCAAGAACGGAGCAATCAATTGTACAAGACCGTTATCGTAAAAGTTTCGAATAAACGTCCCTTCACCACGTCTCGTTTCAATTAATCCTACAAGTTCTAAAGCACGCAACGCTTCTCTTACAGAGGAACGTCCTACGTTTAAACGTGAACTTAACTCACGCTCAGACGGCAAACGATCCCCTGCTACCAATCCATCCTCTTCCATAATGGAACGGATTTTTTTTACAATTTCGAGATATACTTTTGTATTTGATGATGTCAATGGAAATTCCTCGCTTATTCTTTTCCAATCAGCGCTAATTGTTTTGTTTTCTCAGCAACTTCATTTGGATCTACTTGACGGCGAGCTACTCCTGTCTCCATTGCAGCTTTTGCAACGTAAGCTGCTACTTGAGGCGCTACACGCGCGTCAAATGGTGCTGGAATGATATAGTCTGCATTTAACTCATCTTCTGCTACAAGCTCAGCAATAGCTTGTACAGCTGCCATCTTCATTTCTTCGTTAATTTGTGTCGCATGTACGTCAAGTGCACCGCGGAAAATACCAGGGAACGCTAGTACATTATTTACTTGGTTTGCGAAGTCAGAACGACCCGTTCCAACAACAGCTGCGCCCGCTGCTTTTGCCAATTCTGGCATAATTTCTGGAACTGGATTCGCCATTGCAAAAATAATTGCATCGTCATTCATTGTACGAACCATCTCTTCTGTTAATGCACCTTCTGCAGATACACCAATGAATACGTCCGCACCTTGTACAACATCAGCTAAAGAACCTTCGATACGATTCTTATTTGTATATTTTGCCACTTCATCCTTCACCGGATTCATACCTGTAGGACGACCATCATAGATTGCCCCTTTACGGTCACACATAATAATGTCGCGTACGCCATAGCGATATAAAAGTTTAATAATTGCAATACCTGCTGCACCTGCGCCATTTGCGACAACTTTAATGTCAGACATTTTCTTTCCAACTAGTTTTAGCGCGTTCACAAGACCCGCTACTGTTACGATAGCTGTTCCGTGTTGATCATCATGGAAGATAGGAATATTTGTTTCTTTTTTCAAACGTTCTTCAATAATGAAGCAGTTTGGTGCTGCGATATCCTCTAAGTTAACGCCGCCAAAAGTTGGCTCCATTAATTTTACAGTTTCAACAATCTTATCTACATCGTTTGTATTTAAGGCAATTGGGAATGCATCTACACCAGCAAAGCTCTTGAATAATACAGCTTTACCTTCCATTACTGGAAGAGATGCTTCAGGTCCGATGTTACCAAGACCAAGTACAGCCGTTCCATCTGTCACAACTGCTACCATATTTCCCTTCATTGTATATTCATATACCTTACTTTTATCGTCATAAATTTCCTTACAAGGTTCTGCAACCCCTGGAGAATATGCAAGACTTAAATCTTTTGCATTTTCTACTTTTACTTTTGATACAGTTTCTAATTTTCCTTGATGCACTTTATGCATGTGAAGTGCTTCTTCACGAAGTGTTGACAAACTATCCACTCTCCTCAAATTATTCTTGCTGATATCAATTTCTCCAAGTGGTCTGACCACGAACACTACTACTATAATAATCGAAGTGTAGGGAAATTGTCCATTATATTTTCACAACCACATTTTCTTCCCCGACAATTTCACGAAGTGCTCCTAAACATTCTTCACTTGGATGAATCGATAAACTTCGAGATAATTGTACCATTTTATGTTCCTTTTCATAATAAATTAGTACTTTCGCAAAACCCGAATAGTCAAACAATATTTTAGTAACTTGATTTAAAAGCTTTTTCTCATACTGAGACGGCAATTTCACGTAAACAGACGCATCTTTCTTTTCCTCATACGCATCCATTTCTTCTAACGGATATAGTCCATTTACAATCCATTGCAACTTATGATTTCTAAGCTCAATCATGCCGTCAACTAAAACAATTGCTCCTTCTTGTAACTTATCTGAGAAATGTATATACGTTTCGGGGAAAAGAACTGCTTCCATTTCATCATTTTGATCACAAAATGTAATAAACGCCATCTTTTGCAACTTTTTCGTACGAATCACTCTCACACTTGTTATATACACGATAGCTCTTTGTACTTTTTTCTTATGTCGCATCGCCTGAGCGAGAGATGGAATTTCTAATTCTTTCGCTAACTTCACATACTGCGCTGTCGGATAGCTTGATAAATAAAAACCTAGTACTTCCTTCTCTTTATTTAACTGTTCAATAAAGGAGAGCTCTTCTCCTTGTACGTATTTTGATTTTGGAACAGCATCTCCTAAATCACGTGCAAGATTGGCATACTCTAACGCTCCTTTAAGACTTTTCCATAAATTCGTTCTCGAAACACCGAAATCGTCAAAACATCCAGACCAGACGAACGCCTCTAAATTTCGCTCTGTTACAAACTTTGATGGCATGCGCAGACAAAATTCAAATAAATCTTCAAACATTTTTTTCTCTCGTTCTTCGATTAATGCTGTCACTGTAGCCATTCCGATGTTTCGAATAGAAAGTAAGCTGTAACGTATCGCATTTCCTTCTATTTGGAAATTGTAACCACTTCTCTGAAGAGACGGCGGCAAAACATGAAAACCTTTTCGCTTCGTTTCGCGTATATACTGCACAATCTTATCTTCATTTCCAATTGCACTCGATAATAGTGCCGTCATAAATTCCAGCGTATAATTCGCTTTTAAGTAAGCAAGCTGATATCCAATCATACTGTAGGCTACAGCGTGACTTCGGTTAAAGCCGTAATTTGCAAATCTTACAATTAAATCGTAAATTTTCTCTGCAGATGTCTCGTCATAACCATTTTGTAAACACCCTTGCACAAAATGCTTACGTTCCTGATCTAAAATATCACGATTTTTTTTACTCACTGCACGGCGTAATAAATCTGCTTCTCCGAGCGAGAAGCCCGCCAACTTCG
Source organism: Bacillus sp. CD3-5 (assembly GCF_006349665.1). Classification (NCBI taxonomy): domain Bacteria; kingdom Bacillati; phylum Bacillota; class Bacilli; order Caryophanales; family Bacillaceae; genus Bacillus; species Bacillus sp. CD3-5. The sequence goes on from NZ_VEPX01000007.1 coordinate 173,827, forward strand.
ACGCGATTTGCATAATTTGTTCTTGGTATACAATTACACCGTATGTTCTTTCTAAAATCGGCTTTAAGTCCGGATGTAAATATTCAATTTGTCTTTTTCCGTGTTTTGATTCAATAAAGGTTGGAATTTGTTCCATCGGTCCTGGTCTATATAACGAGTTAACAGCGACAATATCTTCAAACTCATTCGGCTTTAACCCGCGAAGTACATTTCGCATACCACCTGATTCAAGCTGGAATACACCTGTTGTATCCCCTCTACCTAACAATTGGAATGTCTTTTCATCTTGAAGTGGTAAATTTCTTATATCGATTTCTTTCCCTGTTTTTTGCACGATAAACTTTATAATATTTTCAAGTAACGTTAAATTACGTAATCCTAAAAAGTCCATCTTGAGCAACCCAAGTTCTTCTAATGCATCAGCTGGGTATTGCGTAACATACACATCGTTATGTCCTTCTTGAATTGCAACACTCCCGGTTAATGGCTCTTGGCTCATAATAACGCCAGCTGCATGAATAGACGTATGACGTGGTAAGCCCTCTACACGTTTTGCAATTTCAAACACACGCTCGTGCAAAAGATTCCCTTGTATAAACTCACGGAGTGATTGCGATTCCTCATATGCATCTTTTAACGTTATACCAAGCTTTGATGGAATAAGTTTTGAGAATATATCAATATCTCGCGGCGGAAGCCCCATCACACGCGCAATATCTCTAATTGCCGCTTTCGCTGCCAACGTCCCAAACGTTACAATTTGTGCAACACGAAGCTGACCATATTTATCTTTCACATATCGAATCATCTCATCACGTCTTATATCTGGAAAATCGATATCAATATCTGGAAGTGTCACACGTTCGGGATTTAAAAACCTTTCAAATAATAGATCGTATTCAATTGGATCAATATCTGTAATTTCTAATACGTAAGAAACGAGTGATCCAGCCGCCGATCCACGTCCTGGCCCTGTTAAAATATGATTTTCATGCGCATACTTCATAAAATCCCATACGATGAGGAAATAATCACTAAACCCCATACTAGAAATCACGTTTAATTCATGATTCAAACGGTTTATATGTACTTCTTTCGGCGTACCATAACGTTTCTGTAACCCTTCTTCACAAACGCGGCGCAAATACGTGTCATTCGTCTCGTTCGCTGGAACAGGAAATTTCGGTAATTGATTTACATGAAACGGTATTTCTACTCTGCAACGTTCTGCAATTTCTACTGTGTTATAAATCGCTTCTTCTACGTGAGAAAACAGTGCTTCCATTTCATCTGATGATTTTAAATAATATTGATCTGTTTTCAGCCTCGGCCTATCTGGATCCGTCATTTTCGTTCCACTTTCAACAGATAATAAGCATTCATGAACAAGTGCGTCACTTTGATTGATGTAGCGTACATCGTTTGTTGCAACGACTGGAATATTTATCCTACTCGTAAATTCAGGTAATTTCTCTTGCAGAAGCAGTTCATCTTGAATCGCATGATGCTGTAAACTCATATAAAAATTACCGAACATACTTCGATACATGCGAGCTACTTCTTCAGCTTGACTCTCTTTGTCTTCTAATAATAATTGTTCAATTTCCCCATCTTTACCTGGTGAAATTGCAATTAATCCTTTCGCATAATGTGCAAGCCATTTCTTAGGAATACCTTCTTTTGACTTCGTCATAATGCTACTAGAAATCTTTAATAAATTTTGATAACCTATTTCATTTTCAGCAAGTAAGACAAGCGGATAAGGCTTTTCTTCTTCTTCACTAAAAATAGAAGCTGTTAAGCCGATAATAGGATGTATACCATGTTTCTTACATGCTTTATAAAACGGAATAACGCCATACATAACATTCTCATCCGTAATAGCAAGTGATGAATAACCGAGCTCTTTCGCCCTAACTACAAGTTCATCAATTTTACAAGCACTTTTTAATAAACTAAAAACGGTTTGACATTGTAAATGCACAAACTTCACTGTTGTACCCTCTCTTTACCTATTTGACTACTTTTATTATAGGTGAAGAGGAAAGAGGAAATCAAAACATACTTCTTATACTTTGTCCATATATATGAAGAAGAAAGGGGAATGACGATGGATGTAAGAGAACACACTTTTTTCTCTCTGCTTATTATTAGTTATTTTATTGCCTTTGGGGTTATACTTGGTGGTTCATTAATTGGTGGATTTGGTGCATTTCTTATCGGAAAACCAACTCTCACTTACATTAATCAATTCGCCCAAAATTTAAGAATTTGGGCACTCGTTGCAGCGATTGGCGGAACATTTGATACTTTTTATAGCTTTGAAAGAAGTTTCTTTGGCGGGGATATGAAAGATATCGTAAAACAAATTCTCCTTATTTTTTTCGCAACGGGTGGTATGCAAACCGGTCTTATTATTATTAAATGGCTAACGCAGGAACATGTATGAGAGTACCAAGTGCCAATACAGCAAAAAGATGGTATTTAGTTTTAGCTGGGGCTGCTGTTGGAGGTGTGTTGAGCTGGTTTATTTTTTTGTACATATACGGTGTTTTTCAAGAAGAACAAGCTAGTAAAATAGCAGAACAAAGGGAAATTATAGAAAAACAAGAAGCAAAGCTCCACGTCCTTCTCGAAGATCAAGAAAAATTAAATACTGAAAATAAACGGCTCTTAACCATTCAAGAGATTAAAATAAAACTTATAAATCGAGAAAAATACGATTTAGATAATCTTACACTCGAAAATATGACTACATCTATCCATAATGACCTCCAGCATCTTTTAACGAAAAACATTCAAAGTATAGCAAAAAATAAAGACCTACTCAAAAAGGTAATCGAAAACAAAACGTACAAACATTACGATCGGCTATACCGTTTCAAAGTCGATACGATATCTTTTGATACAGTGCTTGAAATTAGTATTACGATAGAGAAAGAAAAATAAAGAAGGAGGGCTTTAGCGCCGCTCCTTCTTTTTGTTCTACTATATAATCTCTTATCTACACAGCTCACGTAAATCAGCAAATAGACGATCCGCTTCTTCCCAAGAAGATGCTTTTGCACCTGAAGCCATCGGATGTCCTCCGCCGTTATATTGCATTGCTAATTTATTTATAACTGGTCCTTTTGAACGAAGGCGAACACGAATCACATCGTCTTCCTCTAAAAATAAAACCCATGCCTTTAATCCATCAATATTACCAAGTGCTCCAACAACGCCAGATGCCTCAGAAGGAAGTACATCAAATTCTTCTAATACTCCTTTCGTTAATTTAATGTAAGCTGCTCCTTCTTCTACCATCGTAAAGTTTTGTAAAATATAACCGTTTAAACGAGCGATTTTTTCTTTTGTCTTATACATTTCATTGTATAAATCTGTGAATTTCACACCCATGTCAACAAGCTCACTTACGTAACGAAGTGTTTTTGCTGTTGTATTCGGGAATAAGAAACGACCTGTATCTCCAACAATACCTGCTAAAATAAGACGAGCTGCTTCTTTTGTTATCTGTAATCCTTTATCTTTTCCATACGTGTAAAACTCATAAATCATTTCACTTGTAGAACTTGCTGTCGTATCTACCCACGTAATATCTCCGTATGGATCTTCATTTGGATGATGATCAATTTTAATTAACATCTTCCCTTTTGCATAGCGTTGATCGTCAACACGTTCTTGGTTCGCAGTATCACATACGATAACAAGTGCATTTTCATATACACTATCTTCAATATCATCCATTACTCGTAAATATGCAAGTGACGGTTCATTGTACCCAACCGTATAAATATTTTTCTCTGGAAACGATTCTTGTAGAATTGTACTAAGACCGCCCTGCGAACCTAACGCATCTGGATCCGGACGCACATGACGATGAATAATAATTGTATCAAACTCTTTAATTGCTCCTAAAATTTGCTCATGCATATGTATAATCTCCTTTTTATTCAACTTCTTCACTTCAACGTGCAGTAAAAGCCCAATGAATGTGGGCTAATCATTAGCGCGGAAACATCCCCACACTAATGAAAGTCTCACTTTATCCTCCATTATAACGGAAAGTATTTCATACATGCGAACAATTGCTTTATAATAAAAATTAGAAAGTTTAGATATTTCTTTTTTCTCTACTATTTTTTCATAAAGCGATGGGAGTGTGCATGATGCCAGTATTAGTCTTCTGTATTATCGTCTCATTTATGTTGTACCTCTTCTACAAAACAAAATACTTTCGTACAAACCGCCCAATGGAGAAAGGTTGGCTCTCAGGAAAATCCGCAATGGCACTTGGTTCATTCGTCTTATTCTTCGGGATAAACCAATTCTTTTTAGAACTTTCAACCGCTCGTATTATCGTTGGTATCTTATTCGTTCTATTCGGCAGTGCAAGTGCCTTTAATGGATTTCGCCAATACAAACATTTCTTACCATTAGCAGTTGAAGAAGCCGAAGTCTATGAAGCAACGTAAAAAAGCATCAACATTGTGATGCTTTTTTACGTCCTCTAACTTTCAAAATCATATATGCGACAAACGCAGATGGTATATTAAATGGGTTGCCTTGCACATGAAGATGTAATTGTTCTTCCCCAAAAGACATTTTTTCGTATAGTTCTCGCTGAGATAATCCTGTTTTTTTCTTTTTTTCATGTAAACCTTGTAAGTATAAATATTGAATCGGTATCATCACAAGGAAGTAAAATAGTGCGATACTACCAAAAAAGAGTACTGTTGATGACATAATGCATACCACCTTTCAGGAATCCATTTTCTTACAATATAATCATAACACAATATACAACTGAGTTGAATTACTATTCTGTCTTTTCTTTATATAACTGTTTCTCCACCTAACTCTTTTTCAGCATACTGAATATATCGCCGAATAAAAGCGCCAGGATCTTTTCTAATAGGTTCAATATCGAGCCTTAACAGTATCTTTCCAGCCATATAAAAGATTCTTGAAGCGGTCCCAAGTCGAATGGATGGTTCTGAAATACATATCCTTCTATTTTTTCACTTCTCTATCCGAACTCTTACGTAGCTTAAATAATACATTCAAAACCAAATAAAACAAAATAAAGTTAACAAAAAAGCCTAATGGATTAAAAGAAATTTCCCATCCGCCATAATAAATAAAATTTTCTGCTGGTATACCAAAGTAAAGAAAATCACTCTTCTTTTCTCCAGTTGTAGGGATAGCGGAACAAACAATAGCGAAAACCAAACTTACCATATACAATTTCTTTTTATTTGCATCCATTCTTCGATGTGTTACCACATGAAAAGTTATTGCAAATACTACCCCCAAAAAGAGAACGATTACTCCCATTCGACACCTCCACAATTATTATTCAAGTATCTTCAAGTGATTGCATGCCCTTATCTTATAAATATGAAACAGAACGTGATAGATTCAGTTGCTAACTAAATTAAAAACTCCCTACTATAGCGTTCTTTAAAAAAATGGAACAAACCAAAGCGGCTTGCTCCATCTTTTTATTTATCGATCAATTGCACCATAAGCAATGCTTTCCCGACAACATTACCTTCATGATGTACTTCTACATCAACCTTACCAAATTTACGTCCAATTTCTAATACTTTCGGATGAACGGATACAACATTGTCAATTTGAACTGGTTTTACGAAATAAATTGTTAAGTTCTCAACAATTAAATCGCTCTTCTTTTGCGCACGAATAACGCGATTCGTTGCTTCTGTCACAATCGTTGCGAATACACCGTAAGATAGCGTTCCGATTGAATTCGTCATTTGCGGTGTCACTGAAAATTGATATAGATGCTCATTTTTCGCTTCTTTCGGCGTCATAAATTGATTCGTTACAATATCATCGATTGTTTCACCGACTTGCGGTTGACGCTGAATCATTTGCAACGCCTGAAGTACATCTTGACGGCTAATAATACCTTGCAACTTATTTCCTTCATCAACAACTGGAAGTAACTCAATACCTTCCCACACCATCATACGTGCCGCAGCTGCGACAGACATTTTTCCATTTACCGTAATCGGATGCTTTGTCATCACTTTATCAATTGGTGTTTCTTTCGCTACACCGATCATATCTTTTGAAGTTACAATACCTAACACCTTTTTATTTTCATCAACAATCGGATATCTTCCGTGCATCGTCTCTTCGTTATACGCATGCCATTGCTGCACTGTATCATCTGGCTTTAAATATAACGTTTCTTCAATTGGCGTTAAAATATCTTCAACGAGTACAATTTCTTTCTTAATAAGCTGATCGTAAATCGCACGGTTAATTAACGTTGCAACTGTAAATGTATCGTAACTACTTGAAATAATCGGCAGTTTTAATTCATCTGCTAATTTCTTCACATGATCTTCCGTATCAAATCCGCCCGTAATTAACACCGCAGCTCCGGTTTCTAACGCTAATTGATGTGCGTTTGTACGATTACCGACAATAAGTAAGTTTCCAGCTTCTGTATAGCGCATCATCGCTTCTAATTTCATTGCTCCGATTACGAATTTATTTAACGTTTTATGTAGTCCTTCTCTGCCTCCAAGTACTTGACCATCGACAATGTTAACGACTTCTGCATATGTCAGCTTTTCAATATTTTCTTTCTTCTTTTGTTCAATTCGAATTGTTCCGACACGTTCAATCGTACTAACATACCCTTTATTTTCTGCATCTTTAATTGCACGATAAGCTGTACCTTCACTTACACTCAAATCTTTTGCAATTTGCCTTACAGAAATTTTATGCCCTACTGGCAGGCTATTAATATGTTCTAAAATTTGGTTATGCTTGGTAGCCAAATGGTTTCACCATACTTTCTTTTCCCTAAATTCTTCATGTGTTGTATTTTTAGTATACTATATTTTCAAAACTGTTACACTCTCTCTTTGTATATCTGTACTATTTTTTTTATAACAAAATACGCCTTACATTACACCACTTCTTCTATTACAACAATGTAATGGTATTGTCATCTCGTTCGATAGTTTGTCCAGCCGCTTCCATATACAATGAAGACAAGAAATGAAACAAAGGAGCGGATACATGATGAAAAAATTATTAGAAGTTGTAGGTGCTGTATTGTTAGCTTTCGTAGACGGGAAAAAAGTTGCAATGGAATTGAATGAAACACCTGAACAGCCACTCCCAAAAAGAAAAGAATCATCAAAACAAGTACAACCATTAAAAACTATCCTACACACGTAAAAAACCCTTCACTTGTCGTTTCAAATGAAGGGTTTCTTTTTTATAGTGTAATACTTTCTCCAGCTTCTAATACTTTCCCTGTACAATTTTGTAGCTTTTCGACAAATTGATATGGATCTTGTTCAATTACTGGGAACGTATTGTAATGCATCGGTACAACAGTTTTCGCCTGAACCCATTTTGCTGCTAAAACAGCATCTTTTGGTCCCATTGTGAAATTATCACCAATTGGTAAAAATGCTACATCAATGTTATTTAATTCCCCAATTAATTTCATATCAGAGAATAGAGCAGTATCCCCTGCATGGTACAAAGTCTTCTCTTCTGCTGTAAATAAAATACCCGCTGGCATACCTGTATATGTAATCGTCTTATTTTCTTCATCAATATAACTAGAGCCGTGGAATGCTTGTGTAAACTTCACTTTTCCGAAGTCAAATTCATGTGAACCACCAATATGCATCGGATGTGTATTTACACCTTGCCAACTTAAAAATGTCGCTAGTTCAAATGGTGCCACTACAACCGCATTATTTTTCTTCGCAAGTTCTACTGTATCTCCAACATGATCACCATGACCGTGTGATAAAAGAATCGCATCTACTTTTACATCTTCAGCCTTTAAATCTGTTTTTGGATTTCCTGTTAAAAACGGATCAATTAAAATTACTTTTCCATTCGTTTCAATCTTTACAACTGAATGCCCGTGATAAGATACTTTCATTATTACATTCCTCCCCTTATTACATTCTCACTTTTTATTCTACATGATTTTTCAATTCCCTGTCTTTTCTAACATCTATTTACTTGTCATAACACTTTCTTCCGAGTTAAAGTTATATTTGTAATTAAATATCTCGGGGGTGCCAATCGATGAATGCTAGATTAGAAAATTTAATGCAATGGCTAAAAGAAAAAAACGTTGAAGCTGCGTTCTTAACTTCTACACCGAACGTCTTCTACATGACAAACTTCCACTGTGAACCACACGAAAGACTTCTTGGTATGTTTGTATTCCAAGAGAAAGAACCTATTTTAATTTGCCCTAAAATGGAAGAAGGCCAAGCACGTAACGCTGGCTGGGCACATGAAATTATCGGATTTACTGATACTGACAGACCATGGGATATGATTGCAAAAGCAATTAAAGACCGCGGTATCAATGCAAATGCAGTTGCAATTGAAAAAGAACATTTAAACGTAGAGCGCTACGAAGAATTAACAAAATTATTCCCAAATGCAGCTTTCACGTCAGCTGAGGAAAAAGTTCGTGAACTTCGTTTAATTAAAGACGAAAAAGAACTTTCTATTTTACGCGAAGCAGCTAAAATGGCAGACTATGCTGTTGAAGTTGGTGTAAATGCAATTAAAGAAGATCGTAGCGAACTAGAAGTATTAGCAATTATTGAACACGAATTAAAAACAAAAGGCATACATAAAATGTCATTTGACACGATGGTATTAGCAGGTGCAAACTCTGCTCTTCCACACGGTATTCCAGGTGCAAACAAAATGAAACGCGGCGATTTCGTACTATTTGATTTAGGCGTAATCATTGACGGTTATTGCTCTGACATTACACGTACAGTGGCATTTGGCGACATTTCTGAAGAGCAAACTCGCATTTACAACACTGTACTTGCTGGACAACTACAAGCAGTTGAAGCATGTAAACCAGGTGTTACACTTGGCGCAATCGACAACGCTGCTCGTTCTGTTATCGCAGATGCAGGTTACGGCGACTTCTTCCCGCACCGTCTTGGTCACGGACTTGGAATTAGCGTACATGAATATCCAGATGTAAAAGCTGGTAACGAGTCTCCATTAAAAGAAGGTATGGTCTTCACAATCGAGCCAGGTATTTACGTACCAAACGTAGGTGGTGTTCGTATTGAAGATGATATTTATATCACAAAAGACGGATCAGAAATTTTAACGAAATTCCCGAAAGAATTACAATTTGTAAAATAATAAAAAAGGCAGCGTGAGTGCTGCCTTTTTTATTTCTCTACTACTTCAAACTTCTCTACAATCATTTTTGCGGGATAGCTTTCAAGCATTTGAGAAGACCATACTTTTATTTTATCCCCTGTTTTTAATTGATCATATGCATCTTTATCCTTAAAAATTAGTACTATATGTGATGGATAATCTTGATTCATTTGTTGTTCTATATAATTTTGCAGCTCTACTTTCGTTTCAAACGTTTTACCACCGATAAAAAACACCGTACCATCTCTTAGTATGACATACCCTTCTTCAGGTACTTTTTTTACTGCTACTTGCTCTACTCGTTTTGTAGTACACGCTGATAATATGGTTAGAAATACAATTATAAACATTAATTTTTTCATATACCTATTCATTTTTAACTCCTTACTCAAGGCTATTTCAAATTTAACACCATCTTCTCCTCATACTTATCATCCCATTTAATCACAACCTCTATCGGTTCATCTTTAGATAAAGGCGCACAACTTATACAAGATGATTTCATTTCAATCTTTGCTCCTTTATGAACTTCTGACGTTTGTGTCATTGTACGAAAGGTTTCATTTACAAATATGAAGAAGACGAGCGCCTCGTTTATCCGATTGTCGCAATGCTACAAAATGGTCTAAAGGAAGAAGCTCTCATATTAGCCCTTCATAATTTAGTAGCTCAATTACCCGTCCAAAAACAAACATTACATATTAAATCGTATGAGTACTTATACGGAAATATAAAATCTTTCTTACGCAGCTTATTTTTCAGACTACGCACACTGTCTATATGTAAAGAAACCGAATGCGAAATTGAAAAATTGCTACAAGAGCTTCCAAAATATTATTAAAAAAAGAAGGCCACTTAAAAAGTGCCTTCTTCTATTTCACTAATATTTAATTGAAATTTCACGATCCAAACTGAGAAAAGGTGGACAAGAAGCGCAAACGCCATACATGCTCCGCTTAAAAAAGTTAGTATAGGATGCGAATACACGTGCCCTAATCCATAGGATATCGCCACGAAAAACATAGTTATGTAAATATAAATTGCTCCATGTATTTGCCTCATACAAACCTCCTTTTCCCATAGTATAACATAAATTTTCTGATTATTCACATTAATAGACTGTAATTAATATTTCTCAACTGTTACACCTCTAACAGCAGCCTTAATATATGGTGCTCCTTGTAAACTTTGTAAATCCTCTGTTTTTCCTGTTACAACTACAACGTATATGGGTAGATTTTTTGGTTTAAAGTTTTCACCTTGTTATAGTTTCCCCTAAATTTTTTTAATATCCCTCGTTTTTTTCACTTAAAGATATCTAAATACAGCTTTTCTTCAAAGTTTTTTTCAAGATAAAAAAGCACACCTACCTTGATGTGCTTCTCCCAAAAATACTATTCTATTATTTCATCGCGTCCTTCACAACATCTTGAATCATAACGACTTCTGTTTTCATTTCAACAGACGGTACTTCCTCATCAATACATTCATACCAAAATTCCAAGTGCTTTTTATCAATTTCATGATGAGAATTTTCGACAAGAGCCCCGCCTTCTCCTTGCACAGAATACCAATATAAGTACTCTTCTCCATCTCTTATTTCCCGGAAAATTGTCTCAACGTACATCTTTTCGTCGTTTAATGTCAAAAGTACTTCTTTCATATTGTCATTCAGAAGCTGCAACCATTCATCTACACGATGACTTTTACCAGGCTTCACTTTAAATCTCGTTAATTCCACATTCATTTTTATTCCCCCGTTTTCTTCCGTACAAATAATCTATATTCTATTGGATTATGAAAACTTAATTTGCTAGCTAATTTTCGCGAAGAAATATTGTCTACATAACAATCCCAACACGGTGTAATATCATTTTGCATGCAATGCTCAATGAACCGCGTCGCAACAGCTTGAGCTAACCCTTTCCCTTGATATGCTTTATGCGTCACAATATCAATTTCAGCAAATCCGTTTCCACTAAATATTGAAACACATTCCGCTACAATTATTCCCTCTAGTTCTATACAAAATCCAAAACCATCGTTTAAAAATGTTTCTTTTGATCCCCAATATTCTTTGTAGTACTCCTCTGTAAATTCACTGCTTCGTTCTATATATCTTCTATTAATACGCTTCACTTCATATGTATTTTTGTTACAATCCCGTTTTCTCTCTTCAAAGATTACGCTTTGAAACTTCATTCGCGGGATGTTTCGAAGTACATGACTAAAACGTTCTTCTATCATCATTTCCCACTTGTCACTCGAAGAGAACAATGTAAATCTCTTCTCTGTTTTTTCGATAGCCTTTTTTATAAACGAAAATAAATCTTCGTTGTAATTTTGATCATCAGTATGACCAAATAAATAATAAATGCCATTCGCTGTACGAATTAGTCCTGCTGTTAACTTCTCGTTTACAAAAACATCACCATCTATCACTTGATCACATACCGCATAAGCAAACGTCGTCGTTTTTGTATGGCTTTCTAAAATCGGAAGGATTTTTCTATACTCAGCTACAGATAATTTTTTCATAATTGCTCCACTTTAATCGTATCCGCCTCTATATGTTCAAAACAAAGATTTACCGTTCTCTTTAATGCTCTCGTTCTATGAATCGTGCATGCTGGAATTAAGATAGAATCATTCGGATTTAAAACCGCTGTTTCTCCATCTTCAAAATCGATAAGTAATTCTCCCTCTAGTACAATAAATAATTCATCCGAATTAGAATGATAGTGCCAATCGTATTCACCAGTAAATACAGCGATTCGTAAGCAATGACTATTTACATTTGAAACGACGAAGTTTTTATGTTGATCTTGAATGTCTTTTGTTAATTCTATTAAGTTCACAGATTCCATCTTTCGTCTCACCCTTTCATTAGTCGTTCTTCTGAAAAACTAACTTAGTCTCCACCACCTCCGCAATCTCCTCCACCATCACTTGAGCTGCTACAATCGTTGCTACTATAGTCACCAAATCCGCTTGATGAACTTGAAGCGGATGAAGATTTTTTATTCCTTTTTCTTTTCTTATCTTTCTTACTTTCATGACTAGGCCATACTGTATCAAATAGTACAGAGAATAAGACTAATTGTATTGCAACAAGGAGAAATTCTAAAATACTCTCAATAATATTAGGAGTTATCTCCAAACTGTAAAACACTCCAAATGAATACATACACAAAATTACATACAGAGCCATACAAATATACCGAAATGTTTTTTCTATCATAAGAACTACTTTTTTTGAAAGAGGTATATTCTGTTCCTGTTTTTTCTTTATGTACTTTTGTCTTTTAGCTTGCTTTTGCTTCCTCTTTTTACTCCCCATCCAATCCCCTCTTTTTATTATATAATTCTAAATTATCACAATAAAAATCGATTTACACCAATAAATAACAATTATTCACATGTTATTTCCCCATATAAAAAAGACCCTCCTTATGAAAAGGAAGGTCTCAAATGTATTTCTATTATGATAAAGCAGGAGCTTTTTCAAGTAGCTCTTTCGCATCAGCATATTGTAAGCCATGAGCTTCTGCAACTGCTTCGAATGTTACATATCCATCTAATGTATTAATACCTTTTAGTAATGCAGTGTTACCTAAGCAAGCATCTTTGTAGCCTTTGTTCGCAATTTGTACTGCATATGGTACTGTTACGTTTGTTAATGCAAGAGTTGATGTACGTGGAACCGCACCTGGCATATTAGCAACTGCATAATGAACAACGCCATGTTTTTCGTAAGTTGGGTTGTCATGAGTTGTAATACGGTCAGTTGTTTCGAAAATACCACCTTGGTCAATCGCGATATCTACAACGACAGAACCTGGCTCCATTGATTGAATCATTTCTTCTGTTACAAGTTTTGGCGCTTTTGCACCTGGAATTAATACTGCACCAATAACAAGATCAGATTCTTTTACGGCTTCTGCGATGTTGTATGGATTAGACATTAACGTTTTTACTTGGTTACCAAAAATGTCATCTAGTTGACGAAGACGTTCTGCACTTAAGTCGATGATTGTTACATCTGCACCTAAGCCTACTGCGATCTTCGCTGCGTTTGTACCAGCTTGACCACCGCCGATAATTGTTACTTTGCCGCGTTTTACCCCTGGAACGCCTGCAAGTAAAATACCTTTACCACCTTTGTTTTTCTCAAGGAATTGTGCACCGATTTGTGCAGACATACGACCTGCTACTTCACTCATAGGTGCAAGTAATGGTAGTGAACGATTGTCTAATTGTACTGTTTCGTATGCAATTGATACGACTTTGTTATCAATTAATGCTTTCGTTAATTCTGGTTCTGGAGCTAAGTGTAAGTATGTGAATAAAATTAAACCTTCACGGAAATAGCCGTATTCACTTGCTACTGGCTCTTTTACCTTCATAACCATATCTTGATTCCATGCTTCTTCAGCAGTTTCAACAAGTTTCGCACCAGCTTGTACGTATTCTTCATCTGTAAAGCCAGATCCTAAACCTGCTCCTTTTTGAACAAAAACTTCGTGACCATTTTGTACTAAATGTACTGCTCCCGCTGGCGTCATTGCCACGCGGTTTTCATTGTTTTTAATTTCTGTTGGAATACCGATACGCATGATTAGTTCCCCCTTGAGTTATGAAATGACCCCTGAATCATTTTTTAAAGCGCTTTCTACGCTCTTATATTTTAACATAATATCTCAATATTTGACAAAAAATAATGCGAGTTTTCCGATAGATTTAATCTTACATGAAAGGACAGTATTATCCGCACCTCTTTGCATACAGGATAAACTGTCCAATTATTCGAAACTTCACTTTATTTTTCTCTATCGATGTCTATGAATAACATCAACTGCACCAGTCACTTCAATAATTGTACCGGTAATCATATCGGAATCGTCCTCACATAAAAACGCAATCGTTCTTGCGATATCTTCACCTGTTCCAGATCTACCAATTGGTGTGTTACGTTCTTTCAACTGACGTGCTTCTTGAATTGTCGCTTCTTTCATATCACCAATAATATCACCAGGACATACCATGTTTGCAGTAATACCATATTCTGCTTCTTCATAAGCCACTGTTTTCGTTAATGAAACAAGTCCTACTTTCGCTGCTGCAAAAGCTGAACGATAAATCCATCCCGGTGCACTATCTGCCCCTTGGAATCCATAATTAATAATACGGCCAAAGTTCTGTTTTCTCATAACCGGAACGACAAGTTTCAACAAATGAAATACCGCTGTTAAATTACCCTGAATCATTTCATTCCATTCATCTTCTTCATAATCGACTAACTTTTTTCGTTCAAATACATATGGACCAGCATTATTAATTAAGAAATCAATTTTGCCAAAACGGCTTATCGCTTCTTCTACTATTTTATGTAAATCTTCTTTTTTCGTGACATCCGCTTGCACGAATTGTAGACGCTCTTCCATATTTTTATATGTTTCTTTCATTTTTTTCATAGCCGTGATATCGCTATGATACGTTACTGTTACTGAATACCCTTTAGCCAATAACTTCTCTGTTACTTGCTTTCCTAAACCTTTCGTACCGGCTGTAATGAGCACGTGTCTCACAAAACGGCCCCCTTTTAAATTGCTATAGTTCATATGTAACAAGTTCTCGCACCAATTACAACTAAAATGAATTGAAACAGAGTTTTCGAAATTCTGTAACGTTTCTGGCAAGCACATTACCAAAATTTGTTTTATAATAAAGTTGTAAACGGTAATAAAAATGATTGGGAGGAATTTACTATGAATAATACATATACAAATATTTTAATCGCGGTGGATGGTTCTAAAGAAGCAGAAAAAGCCTTTAAAAAAGCAATTCAAGTCGCAAAACGCAACAATGCAACATTAACTATTGCTCATATCGTTGATGTAAAAGCATACTCAGCAGTAGAAGCTTATAGCCGTGCAATTGCTGAACGTGCAAATCTATTTGCAGAAGACTTATTAGAAGACTACAAAAAAACTGCGCTTGAAGCTGGCCTTGAAAAAATTGAAACTGTATTAGAATTTGGTAATCCTAAATCAAAAATTTCAAAAGAAATCGCTCCAAATCATAAAGTAGATTTAATTATGTGTGGTGCAACTGGTTTAAATGCTGTTGAGCGTTTCCTAATTGGTAGCGTCTCTGAACATATTATTCGCTATGCGAAATGCGATGTCCTTGTTGTTCGTGGTGATGAGGAGCAAGGTGAGCTTTAATTTATAAATAAAACACCAAGTCCAGATGGGCTTGGTGTTTTTCATTTCACATATTTTACTAGAAATACAAGACAAGCTATAACAACAACGGTAATTGCTAACACATAAGGCGGAAGAAACTTCAAAGACCACAATGCCATCATAATCGTAGCTACTGTTAAATAAGATTGCCTTGCATCTTCTGTCATTTTTTTACGAAGGCATAAAACGTACAAATAACCAATTGGCGGCGTAATAAAGCAAAGAACATATATGATTTTAGATTTCAAATACCATTTTTGTTCCCCGAGTTTCTTTATATCTTCTTCTATTCTCTTATGCTCTCGTTCTCTCGCTTCTTCTACAAGTGGATCTTCCTCTTCTCCTCGCTTTTCTTTCATATAAGGAAGAAAATGCATGAAAAAATAATATGCAAATACGAACGCTCCAAATCCAATATTTAATCTTTCTAATGGGATATTCTCACTAAAAAAAGTAGCAGCAATCGCTAAAGTAAAACAATACGTCGTCATCCAAAATGAACGTTTTCTCTTTTTTCGTTCCATTTCATTTTTATCTTGTACATGTTTTCTTTTCGAAAGCCATATTGAAATACAGCAATCTACTATAAATAGAGTAAAGATAAATATCCCAACGTGTACTGTTTCTACATCCTTAAATGAAAATACGATTGGGAATGCAACATGTACTACAACCAACGTATACAAAATTAACCCTATAAAATAAATACGTCTCATTTTCCATCCCTTTCTTATTTCCTAACATTACATTAACATACATTTTTTAGAAGTAAACGGACAAAATATATATGTTGAAAAAAGGAGGCTGCTACATGGATGATTCTGAACGCATTATTTTAGATGTGAATGGGAAAGAAATCGAAATGTTAGATACGATTCGTACTCATTTTAAAGAAAAACATGGTGTGGAACTAAGTAATGGTGCATTACTACGAGATTTGATGGATATTGAGTATATTCGAATTACGGAAGATCGGCATAAGTATGATTGATTTTAAGCTATAAAAATTACAAAAGAAGGTACACTTCCCTCTACTAAGGTTAGCGTACCTTCTTTCTAATCAATCAACTTCCCACAAACTCTCCAACTAATCCCTTCGCCTTCTCCAAAGCTTTTTCAATCTGTTCAAACCCTGTCCCACCAGCACTGTTACGACGCTTTACAGCTGCATATGGTAACAGCACTTCATACAAATCTTCTTCAAATAGCGAGCTCATTTCTTTATACGTTTCAAGTGGGACATCTACTAAATAAATCCCTTTTTGTGTACAGTGTAGCACTAGCTTCCCAACAATTTCATGAGCTTGACGGAATGGTAGTCCTTTACTTGCTAAGTAATCGGCAATTTCTGTTGCGTTAGAGAAATCTTGCGTTACAGCTTGCCCCATTTTTTCTTTGTTTACAGTCATCGTCTCTAGCATGCCTGCCATAATATGAAGGCATCCTTCTACTGTTTTTACTGTATCGAACATTCCTTCTTTATCTTCTTGCAAATCTTTATTGTAAGCGAGTGGTAATCCTTTCATTACTGTAAGTAAACTAAATAAATTACCGTATACTCTGCCTGTTTTACCACGAATAAGTTCTGCCATATCCGGGTTTTTCTTTTGCGGCATAATGCTGCTTCCCGTTGCGTATTGATCGCTCATTTCAATAAATTGAAACTCTTGGCTACTCCATAAAATAAGTTCTTCACAAAAGCGTGATAAGTGCATCATGAGCATAGATGAGTTACTTAGGAACTCCAGTATGAAATCACGATCGCTTACTGCGTCTAAACTATTTTCATAGATTCCATTCAATCCAAGAAGCTCCGCGCTATATTCTCGATCAATCGGGAATGTTGTCCCAGCTAACGCTCCTGCTCCTAATGGGGAAATGTTAATACGCTTTAACGAATCTTCATAACGGTTCACATCGCGCTCTAACATCCAAAAGTAAGCGAGAATATGATGTGCAAATGAAATCGGCTGCGCACGCTGCAAATGCGTATAACCAGGCATAATCGTTTCAATATTATTTTCTGCTTGATGAACAAGAACAGTTTGCAATTGTTTTGTAGCTTTTATAATATGTTCTACTTTTTCTTTCAAATATAAATGCATGTCAGTCGCTACTTGATCGTTACGGCTTCGGCCAGTATGAAGTTTCCCTCCTACTTCACCGATTTTTTCAATTAACATCTTTTCGATATTTAAATGAATGTCTTCCGCTTCAACTGAAAAATGCAATTTATTTTGTTTCGCTTCTTCTAATAAATATTGAAGACCTATCTTTATTTTTTCGGCTTCTTCTTTCGTAACGATGCCTTGCTTTGCTAGCATCGTTACGTGTGCAATACTTCCGTTTATATCTTGATTTACTAACTGTTGATCGAAGGAGATGGATGCTCCGAACTCTTCAACCCATGCTTCCGCTTCTTCTGTAAAACGTCCGCCCCAAAGTTTGCTCACGCTTCCACCTTCTTTTGGTTCACTTGGCTGTATACTTTTGTCGGTAACCCGAATAATGAAATGAATCCAACTGCTGCATCATGATTAAATTCATCCTGAGCAGTATATGTTGCTAATTTTTCATCGTATAAAGAGTACTCAGATTTACGTCCTTCTACAATTGCATGACCTTTAAATAATTTCACACGCACCATGCCTGTTACATTCTTTTGCGTTTCTTGTAAGAAAGCATTCAGCGCTTGTTTTAAAGGCGAGAACCATAAACCGTTATAAATAAGTTCTGTTATTTTTTGCTCAATCATCGGTTTAAAATGCGCTACTTCTTTTACGAGTGTTAAATCTTCCAGTTCCTTGTGCGCCGTAATTAAAGTCATCGCTGCTGGGCATTCATATACTTCACGCGATTTAATACCGACAAGACGATTTTCTACGTGATCGATACGTCCAACGCCATGTTTTCCAGCAAGTGCATTTAACGTTTTAATTAATTCTGAGAGTGGGTATGCAATACCATTTAAAGTCGTCGGTACGCCTGCTTCAAAGCCGATTTCTACAAACTCTGGTTTATTCGGTGTATCTTCTAATGCTAATGTCATCTCATATGCATCTTCTGGCGGTGCTGCCCATGGATTTTCTAAAATGCCACATTCATTACTGCGTCCCCATAAGTTTTGATCGATTGAAAATGGGCTGTCTAAATTAATCGGAATTGGTACATCGTTTTCTTTTGCATAGGCAATTTCTTCTTCACGTGACCATTTCCATTCACGTACAGGCGCAATCACTTCTAAGTAAGGATTTAACGCTTGAATAGAAACTTCAAAACGAACTTGATCATTCCCTTTCCCTGTACATCCGTGTGCCACTGCAGTCGCTCCTTCTTGTTCTGCAATCTCTACTAATTTCTTCGCGATAAGCGGACGTGATAACGCTGAAACGAGAGGGTATTTCCCTTCGTATAACGTGTGCGCTTGCATCGCCATCAATGCATATTCATTTGCAAATTCTTCTTGAACATCAATCATATATGATTTAATTGCACCTACTGAAAGTGCCTTTTCTTTTACAAATGCTAAGTCTTTACCTTCCCCTAAGTCTAAACAAAGCGCGATAATATCATAATTCTTCTCTTGTAACCATTTAATTGCAACGGAAGTATCAAGGCCTCCAGAATATGCTAATACAACTTTTTTCTTCTCCATTTTGCATCCCCCTAAAGAATAAATATTCATTTTCTTTTATAATAATTCACACTTTAACACCTTTTACAAAATGTATCAAGAGTCATTTTCAAATTTTTTCAAACAATTTCGTCGAACTTCTTTCTGTTTTTTTGTACAATATAAGCAGGAAAACGGGGGTGAACTTATGGAAAAGTATTTCTTATACGATGAACATCTCGGAATTGAAGTTCCGCATTTACAAGAAGACTGGGAAGATATCCCCGAAAAAATGCAACATGCGATTTTATTAAAATGGGAACAAGTTCGCGGAAAGATTCCTGATCGTATAAAAGAACTCGAACATTATATTAATGCAAAACAGCATCATTTAAATAACGAAGAAGACTTCGAAATTTCTTGCAAACTGAATTCAGAAATTGCCGATCTCGCTTCCATCATTAATGACCTTTGGCTTTGGTATCGACTCACTCAACATGTATCTGAGGGGAAAGCACACCAATAAAAAAAGCATGCCCCTCAATTACTTCGGGTCATGCTTTTTTGTCGTAACACGATTTACAATATATTTCTTGTGCTGTTTTTGCCAAACACACATCAAATGGACCAACTAATATACTTCTTTCTTTCGGCAACTTTACAAAAGCAATAAGCTCTTCTTCATATTGAATCTTTTTCTGACATGAAGCACATGTTAACTCTTTTCTTTTAAACATGTCTTTTAGCATATTCTCACTCTCCTCTTCATCTATCTATATTAATATACTCTCATAATAGTTAAAACTTGTAAAAACATGACACATTATAAAGTAAATGATTCATATACTATGTACAAAAGGAGGCCTTACACTTATGCGCGCTTTCGTTATTATCGCTTTAACTTTTTTAAGTGTGATTAGCTGGGATGCGTTTTTTAAAGATAAAAATACAACTGAATAGAAACTCTTCTTTTCTTACTTATTGGACAAACTAAAAAAAACTGTCCAATTCTCCAAAATAACTTAGGCTTTTCTACAAAAATATTTAAACATAACAATTTTTGTAGATTTCCTCCGTTTATTGTCGGTTTCCATCCGCATACATTTTTTGAAAGTATGATATAATAATATAAATCTTGAAGGAAGGGATTTTGATATCATGATCGCTCGAAGGAGCATGTGGCATCGTATTGACGAATCATACACGTAGCGTATTTTCCAGCTCAGATACTTTAGTCTAGCGAAAAAAATACGAGAGTGGGGAAATTATGATTGCCCGAAGGATAATTTGGCAAAAAAAAGACTCTTCTTACACATAGCGTTTTGTTTAGGGCTTAATTGTTACTAGCTAAACAAAACAAAGAAGAGCAGGATTGCTAAATGAAGAATCCTACTCCACGTTTTGTTTAGTCGTTTTAAGACTTAAACTAAAACGAAAGTAGGGAGAATTGATGGACGAGAGGATTATTCGTTATTTCTTCAGCGACATATAGCGTAGTTAGTTTTTTCGTAAACTAACTGAAGCTACATGTGAGCTCGTAGTTAGTTTACAACACAAAAAAGGAATACTAACTACGGAAAGAAGGAATAACGATGAGGAACATCCAAAGTCGACAAATTATTAAAGAAGTTTTTATGGTTTTAATCGGTTCATTTATTTTAGCAGCAGCGCTATATCACATTCACTTCCAAAATCACTTAACAGAAGGTGGCTTTGTAGGTATCGCACTATTCATCCAAAATTTTTATGATATTTCACCATCTATTTCAACTGTAATGATGGATATCCCAATTATTCTACTATGCGCTTCATTGTTAGGTAGAAAAATGGTTGGCTATTCATTCTTAGGTTCAATTTCATTCGGAGTATTTTATTCTCTTATGGAAAATTATTCTCCATTTACGGTCGATTTATCAAATAATTTATTTATAGCTGCAGTAGTTGGCGGTGCGTTAGCTGGTATTGGACTCGGTTTTATATTGCGATTTGGCGGTGCAACCGGTGGAGACGATATTTTAACAATTGTATTAAGTAAAAAAACACGTTTTACAATTGGGCAAATTTTCTTCGTCTTTGACGCGATTGTTCTTGCGCTTTCATTATATTATTTAAATTGGACAGAAATTGCTTTTACTATTCTTTCGATTGCCGTACAGGCAAAAACATTGGATTTAATTTATTATCCAAAAACAGAAAAAGCAGAAGAAAAGCAGCCAGTATCTATTCCACTGTCCAAAAAGCATGCAACAAATTAAAAAAGCGAAAGGCTTCGGCCTCTCGCTTTTTTTATGCTCTTTTTTCCTTCTCGACTATGTGGCGCACTTGATAAAATCTATTTGCAAATTCAGTAACGTTTCTTGTTAAACGATAATTCACTGTAGACCCGATTGCCATTCCAATTACCGGAATACCTTGGAATAATTTACGACGAAGGGCATAAATCGAAAATGTTTTCAAAATTTGTTTTAAAATAATTTCAGTAGAAGCTGGTTGTAACACCGCTTCATCTCCTTCGTAGAAGAAGGAATCTTCTTGTTCTAGCTCTTGCAGTAAATTGTACCATGCGTATTGCTGAAGTCTTCCTGGTAGTAATGACGCATGAAATACCTTTAACGCAATCATCATTTCATACGGCTTGTTCACATCATGCCCAAATGACGTTGCAATAAGTTGGACAGCCTTCACATTTAACGCAATCATAACCGGAAAATCAGCTGTTAATAATAATAAACCTCCAGCACCCGTTGCTCCGCCTTGTACGAATGAATATAGGCGATGGCGTGCTGTTTGCTGCTCTGCTATGTATGTTAATTGATCAATAGATAATGCTTTTAAATCCTCTAGTTGCTCAATCGATTCATCAAATAATCTCGATGTTCCTAAAATACGATTACGCGCATCTAACTGTGATTGTGAACTTTGAATCAATGCATGCAAATGAAAGAGCCATCCATCTGCTTTCGTAAAGAAATCTTTTCGTTTTTTCTCAGGTAGTTTCGCAATTGTAGTATGTACCCATTTATCAAACAGTTTTTGAAAATCAGTCGCTTCTTGCTCAACTAATTGCGATTCCCATTCTTTTATATTGTCTAAAATGGCTTGTTCTCGCTTCGATCGCATCGTAACAACCACCTCGTTCGATTTTTTTCTATTGTAACATATTTCTGCTTATTCTTTGCAAATATGCTTGTCTATCTTTATTCACATACCACTTTTAGTGACATAAAATATTAACAAAAAGGATGAGATAAATCACATGAATCTATCCGATATAAAAAAAGAATATCATGCAGTATTCAGTTTAGGACAAAACTGCTGGCCTGCTTGGGCGTTATATCAATTCAAATTATCACCATTTTTTGGCGTTATTGATTTTATGCTAAGCCCATCATTAGAAAGGGTGAATATATTATTACAAAATCAATTTGACCGTTTTTTACAGTTAGAAAACTTATCCTTCATCTCATTTTGGGATGATGATGCGAAATTAAGACTACGGGACAATCTATATGAAATCGACTCCTGCCACGACTTTAAAACAGATGTAAACACACCAACTTCTTGGCCTTCTTATACAGAAATTAAGTTAAATTATGAGCACCGAATTAATCGTTTTCTAACAACAATTGACACAGCACAATCCATATTATTTATTCGAACTGGAGGAACATACGAAGAAGCACGTTCCTTGGAACACATTTTATCTCAAATCGTTACACATACATTCTCTGTCCTACTACTCATTCCTGAAGATGTACCAACTGTTACGGAAGAAGATTGGGGATTGCAAAATATTTGCGTTATAAAATGTCCTATTATGGATGTATTTCAGTACAATGAAACATTTTGGAATGACTTATTTAATGGCATCGTAATTCGACCACATTCTTAAATACACGACACTTTTATTACGCAATACATTATAATCATCCTTATACAAAATAAAGTGAAACTTTAATCAGTGGGGTTTTTGTTCATCCCCCACTGATTATTAGCCCTCACCAATCGGACTTTTACGGACAGCCCGCCCCCCCACCTAACTTCTTTGCTTCCGCTGAATTTTGAGGTGGGGGTCTTACTGCCCGTTAAAGCGGGATAAATAAGGAGTGATTGTATATGTATCCACGTGCAAAAGCTTTCGGTCTTGCTTTACATCACGAGCGGCTTCTCGTACAAGAATATCATACAGACGATGAAACATATTACCGGCCTCTTGGCGGTTCAATTGAACTTGGTGAAAAATCAGCACATACCGTTATTCGTGAATTTCAAGAAGAGCTTCATACAGAAGTGGAAATCACTGCTTATTTAGGTTGCTTAGAAAACATCTTTCATCTTGATGGAGAAATTGCTCATGAAATCATTCAGTTATATTCTTTACGCTTATTAGACACGTCACTATATGGAATGGAAGTACTGAATATACAAGATGAACAAACAGTATCGTATGCGAAGTGGATTCCCATTACAGCATTCATTCAGGAGAAAAAAGCACTATATCCAGATGGAATTTTAAACTATATCCAAAAGAAAAAAGACGAAATCCTATAGGATCTCGTCTTTCTTTTCATATATTAACCAATGTTTCCAAGACGTAGTACGTCACGAGCGATCATAACTTCTTCGTCAGTTGGAATTACAATAATTTTTACTGGAGAATGTGGGAAGTTGATGAATGCTTCCTCACCGAATATGTTATTGCGTTTTGCATCGAAGTATACGCCCATGTATTCAAGGCCTTCTAATACGCGTTCACGAATAATCGCACTGTTTTCACCTACACCAGCTGTGAAGATGATTGCGTCTACACCTTTCATACGAGCAGTGTAAGAACCGATGTATTTGTGGATACGGCTTACGAATACATCAAGTGCTACTTTCGCACGGTGATCGCCTTCTTCTTCTTTCGCAATGATGTCACGTAGGTCACTAGAGTAACCAGTAAGACCTAACATACCACTCTTCTTGTTTAATACGTTAACTACTTCTTCTACTGTTTGGCCTGTTTTTTCCATGATGTATGGAATTAACGCAGGGTCAATGTTACCAGAACGTGTACCCATTGTTACACCAGCAAGTGGAGTGAAGCCCATAGAAGTATCGATAGATTTACCGCCTTCTACTGCTGCGATACTTGCACCGTTACCTAAGTGACAAGAAAGTAAGCTTAAGCTTTCAAGTGGACGACCTAATAGCTCAGCTGCACGCTCAGTTACATATTTATGAGAAGTTCCGTGGAAACCGTATTTACGGATGCCGAATTTTTCATAGTACTCATATGGTAAGCTGTATAGGAATGCAGATTCCGGCATTGTTTGGTGGAATGCTGTATCGAATACTGCTACTGCTGGTACGTTTGGTAATACTTCTTGGAATGCTTTAATACCAACAACGTTTGCTGGGTTGTGAAGTGGTGCTAAATCGCTTAATTCTTCGATATCAGCTAATACTTCATCAGTAATTAGAACAGAGTCAGCAAATTTTTCGCCGCCGTGAACAACACGGTGACCGATACCGCCAATCTCATCTAGAGATTTAACGATTCCGTTTTCAGTTAATTTTTTAAGAAGCATATTAACTGCTACTGCGTGATCTGGAATGTTTGTAATTTCTTTTTGTTTTTCGCCATCTACAGTAATAGTGAAGATACTATCTTCTAAACCGATACGTTCTACTAAACCTTTTGTTAATACTGTTTCACTTGGCATTTCAAATAATTGGAATTTTAAGGAAGAGCTTCCTGCGTTAATCGCGATGATTTTTGACATCTAGTCTTTCGCCCCTTTTTCTCTTGGTAGTTGTGTGGATGTTTCCACAAACCGCTCGATTTTATCTGATCAAATTTACTAAATATGAAAACGTTTC
Source organism: Bacillus sp. CD3-5 (assembly GCF_006349665.1). Lineage (NCBI taxonomy): Bacteria > Bacillati > Bacillota > Bacilli > Caryophanales > Bacillaceae > Bacillus > Bacillus sp. CD3-5. The sequence goes on from NZ_VEPX01000007.1 coordinate 198,769, forward strand.
ATCATTAGTAAATTTTATACTCACGATTTTAATTTAAACATCGTACGACATATATTTCAAGTGAAAAAATTGTAACACCAAGAAAAAAAATATATTACAGATTTCAAAAAAATTCAGTTAAATCTTGTATATATTTAAAAATATGACATATCATATAAAACTGTACTACATGAATTACTAGCCCTGTTACATATACCTAGCCTTATTTATGCGTTGCAAACCAAGTATTTAATTGGTCCATAATGTCCTCCATCGCCTTCATGTTGGAGAATTTAGGTAACTCCACTAATAACGCCTGTTTTGGCATCGTTACACTAGGGCCTTTCTTTTGGAGAACAAATATACTTTTTGCATTTTTCTCGTTTTTAAACATGGAAACAGGTAGCTGTAATAACCCCTGAATAAAGCATGTTTCTTTAATAAACGCATGCAATTTCGGTGCTTGATCACTTTCAAAAATGAAGTTCGGTACTAGGAAGAATAAGTATCCGCCTTCTTTCGTATGCTTCACACTTTGTTCAATAAATAGGTGGTGGGCATATGACATTCCTTCATCTGCTTTTAACTTATATTCACTTGCACCGATTTCATTTGGATAGTAACCAACCGGTAAATCTGAAACGACTGCATCAACTGGATCGATATAAAGCGGTGCTAGTCCATCTTGATGGAAGAATTCGATTGCATGCTTTTGTAAATTCGCATTTACTAAAGCAAGTTTAATTAGCACTTCGTCCACTTCTACACCAAATCCACTCATCGTAATGTTTTCTTGAGCACTATTGAAAACTGTCGTCATCAAGTTACCCGTTCCAATTGCAGGGTCTAACACAGTAATTTCATTTTGACCCTTCATAAATTTATGGAATAAGTAGCTCATGAACATACCAACTGCATCAGGCGTCATTTCGTGATTCGCTTGTACGCCTTCCTTCATTCCTTTTAAGATGGCTAACTGAAATGCTTTACGAATTTCTTCACCTTTATATGTTTCTTCATTAAACGTACTATATTCACGATTCAGCATTTCAATTGCTGATTCTGATAATTCCTCTTGTAAAATCGCTCCTTCAAACAAGTTATCCCCTGTTTCTACAAGCGCCTCTAAATATGTTACATCTAATTCTTTACGTAAAACTACCGCAGAAGAATCAAAAATAGAAAATAAAGTTTCTACTGTCTGACTCACGTACATTCCTCCTTCTCTCTTTTACACATAACTTATATCATACCATAATCTGATTTTTTCCCAAAAGAAAAAGCGACCTCTTTTTTAGAGCTCCCTTTTTAGTGATGTATGATGTAACGTCTTCTCTCGTATATCGATTCCATATAGCAATATATGAGAGAAGACGACCTCTTACAAAGAGGTCATCTTCGTTCACATTATTTTGCAGCTTTTGCTGCTTCTAATGCTGCTTCATAGTTTGGATGGCTTGTACCTTCGCTTACGTATTCTACGTAAACTACTTTGTCATTGCTATCTACTACGAATACTGCACGAGCAAGTAAACGAAGCTCTTTCATTACTAAGCCGTAAGCTTCACCGAATGAAAGGTCACGGTGGTCAGAAAGTGTAACAACATTTTCTAAACCGTTTGCTGCACACCAACGTTTTTGAGCAAATGGTAAGTCAACGCTAATTGTTAATACTTTCGCGTTTTCAATACCTGCTGCATCTTGGTTAAAACGACGTGTTTGTGCATCACACACACCTGTGTCGATTGAAGGTACAACACTAATTAATTTCACTTCACCTTTGTATGTTTCTAAACTTACTGGAGATAAGTCATTTGCTAACACTTGGAAGTTTGGCGCTTGATCGCCAACTTTAACTTCTGTTCCAACTAAAGTCATTGGGTTACCTTTAAAAGTTACGTTTGCCACTTGAAAATCCTCCCTTATTTAAACAAAATATGTACAATGTAAATGATAGTTTGTCCCTATCGATAATGCAAATAAAATCGCTTTATTTACAAAAAAATTAAAGAAGCTAATCTATTGATCAGCTTCTTTATTCGTTAAATTTGAAATTCAGGATCGTCTTCTTTTCGTTTATCCATCATTTCTTTCACTTTATCAACAGCTTGTGGCGCTAATTCAATTATTTTATCGATGACGTGTGTTTGCTTATCTAAGTGCAACACTTTTACGCCTTCTCCATTTATAACAAGAAAAGCAACAGGATTAATAGAAACTCCTCCACCGCTTCCCCCGCCAAATGGATGGCGGCCTGAATGTTCTATTTTACCAAATTCACTTCCACCAGCCGCAAATCCGAAGCTAACTTTTGAAACGGTAAGAATTACACTTCCATCAGCAGCTTTAATTGGATCGCCGACAATTGTATTTACATCAGTCATTTGTTTTAAATGCTGCATTGCAGTTGTCATTAAACCTTGAATTGGATGGTCCATTCTATATCCCCCCTATGCTTGAACAGATTTTTCTGTCGTACCAGATCTTTGTCTTCTCATAAACACGAGTAATTTCACCGCTGTTTTTATAGTACGGAATATACGAAAAGATGCTGTTAACTCACATCTTGATGCAAATCCTTTCCCTTGAAAAACAGGAGTAATTTCAAATTCTGGTACGTCGACAATATGCATATATTGTCCTACAACTCCAGCAGCCATCCCTTTTGTCCCCCATGCATATCCGGTGACAATTCCAGTACTAGCTGCGTCGCCTGCTCCAATTTGCGTATGCCATTTCCAACCATTGATTTTCACTCGTTTGAGAAAATCTTTAACGATAGTATGAACTTCTTGCAGCTTTTTTATCAGTTCCCCCATACTATCAAGTTGTGCCATAATTTTATTATCAATTCCGCCGTCCTCTTCAGCTTTTTCGATTTTTTGTCCTGTTTTCTTCTGCTGTTTTTCAATTCTTTCCAACACATCAAATGTATATCGGATCATCCATATTTTCACTTGAAGCAAACATTGCTTTTCCATTTCTGAATATAAAAATGTCACTTTAAGCTTTATTTTCGACAATAGTATAAACAAAATAAAAAGGAGAAGAATTATTATTCCAATTATGAGCCACTTCATACGTATCATCCTTTCACTCCGTACCCATTATCGACAACTTTATTCATCATTAAACAGAGTTTTATAAGATTGAATATAAAAATTTTTCTAAAAATAAAAAGGTATTTTGACAATTTATATCGAAATATATTATTTGAACATATCGTCAGGGAACGGACTCTAATGATATGTAGCACGAAGCATAGAAAATTTAACTGCAGTGGAGGGATACATAATGGCAGATCGTCGCAATTTATTTTTCTTTTATGGTGATGACAAAGCAAAGCTCGTTGAAAAAATGAAACCAATCTATCGTATTTTAGAAGAGAATGGATTCACCATATTAGATCATCCAAAAAATGCAAACGCTATCGTCAGTGTTGGAGATGATGCAACTTTCTTACAAGCCGTTCGTAAAACTGGTTTTAGGGAAGATTGCTTATACGCAGGGATTTCTACGAAAGATGAAATTTCATTCTACTGCGATTTCCATATTGATCACGTTGATACAGCCCTTCAAGAAATTACAAAAAATGAAATTGAAGTGCGAAAATATCCAACAATTGAGGTAGATGTAGATGGTAGCACATCTTTCCATTGTTTAAATGAGTTCTCATTACGTTCTAGCATTATTAAAACGTTCGTTGTAGATGTTCACGTTGATGATTTATATTTCGAAACTTTTAGAGGTGACGGTTTAGTTGTTTCTACCCCAACAGGAAGTACAGCTTACAATAAATCGTTACGTGGTGCAGTTGTTGATCCGCTTATCCCTTGCTTCCAAGTAAGTGAATTGGCATCTTTAAATAACAACACATATCGTACACTTGGTTCACCGTTCATTTTAAATCACGAACGTACATTAACTTTAAAACTAAGACCAGACGGTAACGATTATCCTGTTATCGGCATGGATAACGAAGCGCTTAGCATTAAACAAGTGGAAAAAGCTGTTGTACGCTTAAGCGATAAACAAATTAAAACAGTTAAATTAAAAAACAACTCTTTCTGGGAAAAAGTACAGAGAACGTTTTTATAGTATTAAAATAACCGTAGAATTATGGTGGCCCATAATTCTACGGTTATTTATTTACCCCGATTGGCGCGAGCAACAACCTCTCGCTATCCGGCCGATATTCTTGTCAGTTTTTGTCGATAAGTCGATATATTTTAATAATCGCTGATATATTTCGAGTTACGGTCGATATATTTCAATAATCGCTGATATATTTTTACGCATCTTTTCTATAGACGACTCGGCCATCTATTACGGTCATTTCTGCCTGTACTTCTTTTATTTCTTCTGCCTCTATTTCAAAAATATCGCGGTCTAATATCGTAAAGTCTGCTTCATATCCTTTTGTAATTTGCCCTCGCTTCGCTTCTTTTCCAATCGCATAGGCACTTCCTGTTGTAAATAAAGAAACAGCCTCATATACCGTTAATCTTTCTTCTGGCATATAACATAAACCGTCAATAAAACTTCTACGTGTAACAGCGCTATATATACCTAGAAACGGATTTACTTGTTCAATGGGTGCGTCAGAACCACCGTTGCAGTGTAACCCTGCTTCTAGTAACGTTTTCCACGCGTATGCATAACGGAGACGATGCTCGCCTAGTTTTTCAATGACTGACGGGAAGTCCGATGACAGAAAGACGGGCTGAATATCGATAATAGCCGGCAAATATTTCATTCTCTCAATCAACTCTTCACGAGCGAGCTGACAATGAATAATGCGGTCGCGTAATCCTTTTGCTGGTGGATATAATTCAAGTGCATCAATGACATATTCAAGAGATAAATCACCGATTGTATGAATCGCAACTGGCATATGTAAGTCTCGTGCTTTCTTCACTAACTCCGCAAGCTCTTTGCGCGAGAAGATTGCAACTCCATTTGTTTCCTGCGCATCTTCATACGGTTCACTTAATAAAGCTGTTCTTCCGCCAAAAGAACCGTCAGAAAAAATTTTCATCGCACCAAATTCAATATAATGCTCATTTTCATATTCTTTTCGTTCCTGTGCTACTTCATGGTGAACGAGTAAATGTGCTTTAAATGGCATTTCCTTTATGACATGAGAAAACGCATTGTGCGTTTTTCTAAAACCACCGTAATAATTTAAATCTTCCGTATGCCCACCAACGAGACCATATTGCCAGCAATCTTTAATCGCTGTTTGCAAAGCGCTTTGTAAATAAGCTTCATCAATTTCAGGCTGCACATGTTTAATTAAATCTTGTCCTTGTTCATATAAAAGCCCTGTTAACATATTTGATGAATCACGGCCAATTTTCCCGCCTTTTGGGTCTTGCGTCATTTCTGTTATGTTCGCTTCTTGCAATATGTATGAATTCACCCATGTAACGTGACGACAAACTCGCTTTAATAAAATGGGATGTTCTTTCGAAATTTCATCTAAATCACGTACATGAACTTGCTTTGTATCTGTAAAATTATTTTCATTCCAGCCTTCTCCAATAATCCAAGAACCTTTTGGTGCTTCTTCTACTCGTTTCCGAACAAGAGTCAGCACTTCACTGTAAGATGTACAATTTGATAAATCTAGACGAAGTAACCTCTCTCCATGCCCAATAAGATGCATATGACTATCAACGAGACCTGGAATCATCGTTTTGCCTTCTAAATCGTGCAGCTTCTCCGTAACATATCGATCTTCTAACGCTCGTTTCTCCCCTATATCAACAATCTTGCCATTTTCAACGTAAACAGCACCCACTTTCTCGTTTTCTTCTCTCATCGTGTAAATGGTGCCGCCATACCAAATTTCCCCCATATACTCATCCCCTTTTTCCTTAAGTCTACGAAATTCATTCGTATAAAAAAAGCACCATTTCGATTAAAAATGGTGCTTTTCCAAAAATTACTTTTGTTCAGTAGTAGACGTTGTAATTTGCCATTCAATGCTAAATTTATCTTTTAGTTGTCCGTATGCTGGGCTCCAGAACGTTTCTTGAAGGGGCATAATAACTTCGCCACCTTCTTGTAACTTATCGAATACTTCTTTCGCTTTTTCCGCGTTACTAATTTGAATTGCGATTGTTACTTGAGATCCAATTGCATGCCCTTGACCTGGGAATGTATCAGAAATCATAAGATCCGTATTACCAACTTTTAAAGTAGCGTGTAAAACGCGTTCTTTCGCTTCAGCTGGAACCGGGTATTCTGGATTTTCAGGCATATCACCAAAAGTTTGCATGACTTCCACTTTTGCATCTAACGCCTCTTTATAAAACTGTACAGCTTCTTGCCCACTACCATCTAAAACTAAGTACGGATTAATACCTAAAATCATACGGACACCTCTTTTTTTAATTTATAAAATCGAACTTGTGTTCGTTTTTTATATTATCATTGTTTGCCATTTCATTCAACTATTTCCTTCACTGTTTTCAAATTTATTTTGACGGAATCTCCATCTCTTGTTTTCTAAGTTCAATACGGCGGATTTTTCCAGAAATCGTTTTTGGTAGTTCATCTACAAATTCAATTTTGCGAGGGTATTTATATGGTGCAGTAAGTTCTTTGACGTGTTGTTGGAGTATTGGAATTAATGTTTCTTCGTTCTTTTCTATATTCTCTCTTAATACGATAAATGCCTTCACGACACTTCCGCGAATTTCATCAGGACTTGCGACAACCGCACATTCTCTCACGTAAGGGTGCTTTACGAGCGCATCTTCTACTTCAAACGGCCCGATTGTATAACCAGAGCTAATAATAATATCATCACCGCGCCCTTCAAACCAGAAATAGCCGTCTTCATCTTTCTTCGCTTTATCGCCAGTAATATAATAATCACCGCGGAATTGCATCGCTGTGCGCTCATCATCTTTATAATATTGTTTAAAGAGGGCTGGTGTTTCAATGTGAACCGCAATATCACCAACTTCGCCTACCCTTACCGGCATCCCTTCCTCATCTACAATATCAACGTGGTTGCCTGGCGTCGGTTTCCCCATTGATCCTGGTCTAATATCCATCCCTTTCATTACACCAACAAGCAATGTGTTTTCCGTTTGCCCATAGCCGTCTCTCACTGTAATATGAAAGTGCTTTTGGAACGTTTCAATGACTTCTCTATTTAACGGCTCACCTGCTGATACAGCGCTATGTAACGCTTCTAAATTGTACTCGCTTAAATTTTCTACCTTTGCCATTAATCTATACTCAGTTGGCGTACAACAAAGCACATTCACCTTATTATCGTCTAATAAATTTAAATACGTTTTTGGTTCAAACTTACCGTGGTATACAAACCCTGTTGCCCCCGAGCCTAGAGTTGCTAAAAACGGGCTCCAAATCCACTTTTGCCATCCTGGACTAGCCGTTGCCCATACAACATCATTCTCTTCAATTCCGAGCCAATTTGGAGCGCTCGTACGTAAGTGAGCATATGCCCACGCATGCGTATGAACAACACCTTTTGGATTTCCTGTCGTTCCTGACGTATACGATAAAAAGACCATATCTTCTTTATCTGTCTTTGCCATCTCTAACATGTCACTTTCTGTTTCTAACGCTGTTTTTAAATTCATCCATCCATCTACTGACTGCTCGCTCAGAACGAATTTTTGAAGAGATTCCATCGCTTCTATATCATCAAATTGTCCAATGTAAGGCTCATAACTTACGATTGCTTTTACTTCCCCGTGTCCAATGCGGTATTCAATATCCTTTTTGCGTAACATTTCCGAACTCGGAATTACGACAAATCCTGCTTTAATCGCAGCGATATACGTCATGTATGCTTCAATTAAACGCGGCATCATAATGAGGAGCTTGTCCCCTTTTTGCAGACCACTCTTTATAAAAGCGTTTCCAATTTTATTTGCACCTTTCATTAACTCAGCGTATGTAACTTCTCGTCGATTCCCTTTATCATCTTGCCAAATTAAAGCAAGCTTCTCTTTATCACCTGTATATTTCTCTATTTCAGAAACTAAATTATAAGACGGTGGTGCCAACAATTCCTCTCTCTTCATAAACATCCTCCTTTTTCTTTATGCCTCCCTTATATAATAAAGAATTTTCTGTCAATTTTGAACCCTCTTCTTTTGACAAATTTTTCAGTTCTGTCGAATTGGTAAATGAAATTATATGAACGATTTTTCACATATATCGAACACAACTTAGAATATATCAACGAAAAATTAACTATATCGACGTTTCGACAAAGGATATCGTCTTGCCGACAAATAGTGACACAACACAAAAAAGAAAGAGCGGGAGAACCCGCTCTTTCTAAGCCATCTTATATGGGATTATTTTTGGAAACCGCCTAATTGTTGCTCAGCTAGTGAAACTAGACGTTTAGTGATTTCACCACCAACAGAACCGTTAGCGCGAGCTGTTGCATCAGCTCCAAGTTGAACACCAAACTCTTGAGCGATTTCGTATTTCATTTGGTCTAATGCTGATTCAGCACCAGGAACCGCTAATTTATTTGTGCTACGTGACATGTTATATCACCTCCTTGTGAGTATAGAGTGTGATAAATAACATGACTTCATACACGTTTTAGATATGGTAATTTATGGTTTTAGAAAAGTTCTTCGAATTTTTCTTCTTCCGCCACTACTTCTACCGTTTGTAATACCACTGTTTCTTTGTTCGCTACAGCTTCATCGATTAATGGTGTGAAATCGTATTTCGCTTCAAAACGATTCGCTTTTTCACGCTTCGGCTTCGTCGCTGGGCTTGCTGGTGTGAATACTGTACAGCAATCTTCGTACGGACGAATTGAAATATCATATGTGCCGATTTCTTCAGCGATTTTAATAATTTCTAATTTATCCATCGTAATAAGCGGACGAATAACTGGATAGTTTGTTACTTCGTTAATCGTATGCATACTATCTAACGTTTGACTTGCTACTTGTCCAAGACTTTCACCAGTCGTGATTGCTAGTGCGTTACGCTCCTCTGCGATACGCTCTGTAATACGCATCATCATACGGCGCATAACTGTCATTGAATAGCTAGATGGGATTTCTTTATTAATCGTTTTTTGCACTTCTGTAAATGGAACAAGGTGAAGTGTTACACGTTTACAGTATTTCGTTAACTCTTGTGCTAAATCGATTACTTTTTGTTTTGCGCGCTCACTTGTGAAAGGTGGGCTATGGAAGTGAACTGCTTCCACAGATACGCCGCGTTTCATCGTTAAGTACGCTGCTACTGGGCTATCAATACCGCCAGAAAGAAGTACCATTACTTTTCCGCCAACGCCAACTGGTAAACCGCCAGCTCCCATACGCTCATCGCACATAATGTAGCTATAACCACTGCGAATTTCTACACGTACATTTACATCTGGATTATGAACATCTACAGTAATATCTTCTGTATTTTCTAGAATGTGTCCACCAATCTCAGGTAATAATTCCATCGTTCTCATTGGGAAATGCTTATAAGAACGGTGTACAGTAATTTTAAATGTTTTCACATCGCCTTTTACTTGTAAGAAAGCTGCTAATGCACCTTTTTTAATATCTTCTAATTCTGATGGTACTTTCATCGCTAAGTTAAACTTATGAATACCGAATACATCTTTTAATCTTTCTGATACCGCTTCATGATCTTCACCATTTAATTGGATGTACATACGATCATGCGTTGCATCGATTTTAATATTTGGGAATTTTTTCAGTTTGAACTTCACGTTATCTTTTAATGTGCTTACAAATTTAGAACGGTTCTTTCCTTTAGTCGTCATTTCTCCATAACGAACTAAAATATATTCATATGTCATCATATTCCTTTACCTCATCACTTCATATAATTTTGGCATTGTTTCTTTCACAATACCTTCAAATTGCTTTACTTCTTCCATCGTGTTTTCTGGGGCCAAACTAATGCGAATAGCACTTGCAGCCGCCGCATGCGGTACTCCCATTGACACTAACACTCTGCTCACTTCATTTGCTTTTGAAGAGCAAGCAGATTTCGTTGATACATATACACCGTGTTCTTCTAAAGCATGAACGACCACTTCTGGTTTTAAACCTACAAATGATACATTTAAAATGTGCGGCGCTGCGTGTGCAAGCGACGTATTGATCGTTACGTCTTCCATCTCTTTAAAGAAACGAACAAGCTCTGCTTGTAAGCTTTGCAAATGAGCTACCTTTTCTTTCACTTGTTCCATCGTCATGCGAAGTGCTTTCACCATCGCTACAATGCCAGGTAAGTTTTCTGTACCAGAGCGGTACTTCAGCTCTTGTTGACCACCTGATAAAATCGGATCTAATCTTACGCCATCACGTACATAAAGAAGACCCGTCCCTTTTACACTGTGGAATTTATGTCCAGATATTGAGCAAAGATCAATATGAGAAGCGTATAAATTAAGCGGTACTTTTCCTATCCCTTGTACATGGTCCACATGGAATCTTATTTTCGGATAATTCGATAATAACGTTCCAATTTCAGCAACAGGCTGAATTGCTCCAGTCTCGTTGTTCACGTGAATAATTGACACAAGAATCGTATCTTCACGAAGCGCTCGTTTTACATCCTCTACCGATACAACACCATGCTCATTAACCGGTAAATATGTTACATCAAAACCGAGATCTTCTAATTGTTTATATGCTTCAAACACAGACGCGTGTTCAATATTTGTTGTAATGATATGTTTACCGCGCGAACGATTCCTCATCGCTATCCCTTTAATCGCAAGGTTATTCCCTTCCGTTCCACCTGATGTGAAAATAATTTCAGAAGGTTTAACATGAAGAAGCTGCGCTGCAATTGTTCTTGATTGTGTTAATAGACGCTCTGCCTCTCCTCCAAGCGAATGAATAGAAGAAGGATTCCCAAAATATTTCCCCGCAACCGTTACGTACGATTGAAGAGCTTCTGGATATGGCTTTGTCGTCGCACTATTATCAAAATAGATCATCGTTCTTCCCCTTTCAGCGCTGTCACATCATATAATCATATCACAAATACGTGTCATTACGCTAAGACTACTCAAAGGTTCCGTTATATTTTAAAACGAATAACCTTACTGTATTCCGCTCTTCATTATAGCAACATCGCCTGCAAAATTACACAAAAAAACAAACCCTTATGAAAGGGTTTGTTCATTGTCTACATATTCAGCTATTTTTTGAACAACGCCAGGCTCAAGTTGCTCTAGTACAGAAGCCGCTTGTTCTAAAGCAGCATCGTATTGATATTCACGGAATAATTTCTCCGCGTAATTTAAGCTCTCTGCAAGGTTTTCATCATGACTGCGGTAACGATTACCATATTGAATTAATTTTTCAACTAAATACGCTTGTCCAATTAACTCTTCTGTCATTTCAGCTACACCATTAACAGTTTTGTAAGCTTCTTCTAAACTGCTATTTACAGCATTCATATTTAACGGCTTCACTTCTAATTGCTCATATACAGCTTGCATTGCCATTTGTCCTCTTTTTAAATCTTCCATAATGCTCTCTGGAAGCCCTGGCAAATTCGACTTTTGCATAAAGCGTTTCGTTTCGAAAATAGTATTTCGCATTTCTTGTAACTTCTCACGCGCTTCAAATTCTTCTTTACGCATCGTTTGCAGCATTTCTTTATATTCTGCATGAAGTACTTTTAATGTTTCACATTGCTCATAAATCTCTTCTAGTTCCTCACGAATAATAGAGAAGGCAATATCTTGTTCCGCAACGCGTAATTGCAGCATTTCAAAACGTTTCATTAAAATGTGCATTTGCTTTTCAATTACTTTTTGAGACTCAATGTCTTTATCTTGTAACTGATAACTTTGTTTCACAAGCTGTGTTTCTGCTTTTGTTTCAATCGTTTCAATGCGAATTTCTTCTAAGTCTTCATAAACAGAAAGTGTTTTTTGCTCCACATAATGTCTCGCATGTACTTCTTGTTCTAGTTGATCATAGAAGCTATCTAAACTTGTTTTTAAGTTTTCTACTTTTTCAGCCGCTTCTGTTATGTGAAGCTCCTGTATATCCATTAAACATATTTGTAGTTGTTTCTTCATATCGCGAACTTCTTTAGGGATTTCCAAATACTCTAATACATAACCTTGTCTTACCATATCATTATGTCCGTGTAATAAATCTTCCAGCTGAACCGGTAACGTCGCTTGACACTCCACCAATAAATCTGGAATTTGGTGAATAATGATTTCTAAATCTGCTAAACCTTCTTCCAAACTAATAACAATTTCTCTCGCTTTTAAATAGTCACCATTATTTGTTGCTTCTTCAAAGGTTTTAAATTTCTCAGATTCAGCGTCTAGCATCTCTTCGATTTTCTGCTCTGCTGCTCCATACATATGTCTATGAGCAAGAACACTCTTCTTCATACTACGATATGTATCACGTAACCCTTCAATTTCCGAGCTATTTTTTTCATGGCTTTCTAACAATTGCTGTAATTCATTTAAAATGTCTGTAATACGATTATCAGCGTCATCTAAACCACTTATGGATTCATTCATCGCATGCTTTGCTTTTCGGAAGGAGAATTGCGAGGCGAATTTTCGCGCTTGCGCTAAATCTTTTTCAGCTTTCGGAATAGTTGTTGATACAATTTCATCCCATTCTTCACGCCATTTACCAAACAGTTCTTCTGTTTGACCCGTCATATTTAAATCTTTCACCCGTTTTAGTTCATCTGCCACAGGTTTATCTTTTATCTCTTGTTTCCACTGCTCAAGTGCTTCAATATCTTTATATGAACGATTTCTTATCACAAGCTCTATCATGAGCAGCACTAGAATAGAGCTTACTACAATGATAACGATCGTCAGGATAGAATCCATGCAAAAAAGCCTCCTAGTTATATCTCTTTTTTTGTCCGTTCCGTTTATGAAATGGAAGGCATTATGTATAAAAAGGGAATTCCCCTATATTTAACAACTAACAATGTACTAATCATACCATGTAATGGTTTGTTTTTGACCTAGTTTTTTTTAAAATTTCATGTTTCTTTCAATGCAATTGTAATCTTTCTCAATATTCCGTTTGGATTACCTCTCCTCATCAAATGAATGCAGCAAAGGGCCTTCTTCCATATGAGATGCGAAATATATTTTACGTACAAGTGGCGGTTCAATAGAAATCGCATGCACATTTCCTTGCCTTACCGCTTGCTCTACTAATATTTCTGGAAGTAACGTGATGCCAAGTCCAGCACTGACCATCGCAAGCATCGGTTCTGCATAAGAAGTTTCAAATGCAATAATCGGTTTCGCACCTATCCCTTGAAACAGATTCGTAATCATTTTCCTTACATCGCAGATTTCTGGGTATACGATTAACTTTTCATTTTGCAAATCTTCCATTCGAATTACTGTTTTCTCTTTATAAAGATGATCATTTGAAACGACACACACAATTTTTTCTTCTCGTATTTCTTTTATACACGTAGCACCTTCTACTACTGAATCGATGAACATCGCTTCAATCTTCCGTTCTTTAAAAAGTCCTATCAGTACTTTCGTATGCTCAATTTTCCATTCTATTTCGAACCCGTCACCTAATATATCTTTACATTTTGCTATGTAATGTGCTGCTAAACTTGGCAATATCCCTATAGAAATGTTCCTCTTCTCTTGAAACTTCTTCATTTCGGCTTTCACTTCATGTATGTGTCCCAAAATCGGTAACATTCTTGTTATGAATAACTCTCCAGCACTTGTTAATTCGACTCCTTGCGCGGAACGTTTTAATAAAGTAACCTCTAAATCCGCTTCTAACCTTTGAATTTGTTTACTAAGCGCCGGCTGAGAAATATGTAAAATTTTACTCGCCTTTGATAAACTTCGCGTATTTTTCACTTCAATAAACGATCGTACTGCCTCCAAATCCATCGTACACACCTCTAACAAAAAGTTATAACCGTTATAAGAAATCGATATTTCCTCCTATAAACAATTACTCTTTATACTTATTTCATCAACTTACTATAACGAAATGTAAAGGGGAAAGATACTCTTGAACAAAAAACAAATGCTACTCGGATCCCTCCTATGCTTACTTGCCGTAACGGCTTGGGGATTTATGTTTCCTGTCATGGCAAACGCCTTACAGTTTATCGATCCGTTCTTCTTCACAACGATTCGCTATGGATCAGCAGCTATTATTTTTCTTATTCTGCTATTACTTACCGAAGGGACAAAGTCACTCCGCTTAGAAAAGAAAACACTTTCGTTACTCTTTTACGGAACAGTCGGTTTCGCAGGATATGGTTTTCTCGTTTTCTACGGACAACAACTTGCCGGACCGTCTGGAGCCATCCATGCCGCGATGATTCAGTCTCTTATGCCACTCATCGCTTTATTATTGCAGTGGCTAACAAAAAACAAACGTCCACAAAACTACACTTTCCTTTGTATGTTCGTTGCACTTATCGGTGTTATGCTTGTCATTTCAAAAGGAAATATTCACTTATTATTTGGAGCTGCCAGTCACCTCTCAACAAATATGCTTATGCTGTGCGGCGTTACTTGCTGGGTCATTTATACAAACGGTGGTGCTAGTTTTCAATCTTGGTCGCCACTTAGGTATACGACGCTAACTTGTTTATTTGGCTCAATTTCACTCATCACTATCGTCACTTTTTTAACTTATACAAACGTCGTTACTGTACCTTCACTATCGACAATTATGAACGTTCGTTTTGAACTCTTATATATGTCTATTATTGCAGGCGTTATCGCAGTATTTTGCTGGAACGCAGGAAATCGCTATATTTCATCTATTAACGGCATATTATTTATGAATTTAGTTCCTGTGCTTGCACTTACCGGCTCCATCTTTCGAGGTTATACAGTCGACAAAATTGAAGTTGCTGGAGCCTCATTAACAATTATCGCGCTATTATGCAACAATTTATGGCAAAGAAAAGAAAGCACAAAAATCCCCACCTCCGTTCGTTAGGTGGGGATTTCTCACATATGAACAGCTCTTGGCCATTCATAATACATATTCGTTATACATAATGTTTGTTCTATCCATTGTTCAATTTCTTTCGTGTACATTTCTAAGAAAAAGGTCTCAGATGGAAAAGAATGCAGCACTTCTGATATATATTGCGGATATAAAAACGGCATATTCATCATGCCTTTTAATTGCGTCATAAACATTGTAAAAGATACCTTCTTAAACTCTTGTTTCATTTGTCCCTGTCTAATCACTTGCTCTATATAATATCTTTCTTTAGAAAAATAAACGGTCATCACTTCGCGAATTAATGTCGTATCAAGCGACAGCTCTCGGTAAAAGAAACGTGTCAGCTCCCTATTTTCAAATTGATATCGTAAAATCCCGCGCACCATTTGCACCATTACATCTTTAGCCGACAAATACTCCCTCTGTTCAAAGGATGTTTCAATCACATGAATATACCCTTCTAAAAAATTAGTAATAAGCTGCTCTAATAGGCCCTGCTTTCCAGCAAAATAATATGAAATATTCGCTACATTCACATCCGCTCGCTTTGCAATGTCTCGCACCGACGTTCCATCATACCCTTTCGTGTTAAACAACGATATTGCCGCATCGATTACTTTTTGTTTCGTCTGTTTCATGCGCTCACTTCCTCTCACTGAACAGCTATAGTGTAAATTTCTTGACTTTTAAGACAAATTCCTTTAATTTTCTATCGACAAAGTCATGTGAAATACATCGTATTTTGCTAATATTTTACACATCTCGATAAAAAAGGAGCTGTTTCCATGTTTACTAAAGAAAGTTATGCAGGATCTCGCGTGCAGCAATATGAGACAGTAATAAAACAACTGGATGCATTATTAACTGGCGAATCAAACGTAGTCGCAAACTTATCAAATGCGTCCGCATTATTAAACCAATTTTTAGATCGCGTTAATTGGGTTGGCTTTTACGTAACAGAAGGAAATCAGCTTGTTCTTGGACCATTCCAAGGAATGCCTGCTTGCGTGCGCATTCCATTTGGACGAGGCGTTTGCGGCGTTGCAGCTGAAACGAAAACAACGCAGCTTGTAGCAGACGTCCACCAATTCCCAGGGCATATCGCTTGCGACAGTGCTTCAAATTCAGAAATTGTCGTACCGATTATTAAGGATGGGAATGTCATTGGTGTACTTGATATTGATAGTCCTGAAAAAAATCGTTTCGACGAAGTAGATCAGCGCTATTTAGAAAAGTTTGTGGAAACACTCCTGAAACATATGTAACAAAAAAGAGCCAGTTATCGATTAAGTACATGACGTACAAAACCGATAGCTAGCTCTTTTTTTATTGATTACTAACAGTAGATATTTTCTTTAACGCTTGCTCTAAATCAGAAACGATATCCTCCCACGATTCTAAACCGACAGATAAACGTATTAAATTATCATAAATGCCCATTTCTTGTCTTAACTCAGCTGGAATCGCAGCGTGCGTCATCGTTGCCGGGTGCTGAATTAACGTTTCTGTATCTCCTAAACTTACCGCAATTGTAATAAAGTGAAGGTCATTAATAAACGCCTGCGTCTCTTCTTTCCCGCCTTTAATTGAAAAAGATATAACGCCGCCCCCACGTTTCATTTGGCGAGATGCTAACTCTCCTTCTGGGTACCAAACACCTTCTACCGCATCATGATTTTTTAGGAACGATACAATTTTTTCTGCATTATCACAATGGCGGTCCATTCTTACCGCTAGTGTCTTTAATCCGCGTAACAATAACCACGCATCAAACGGTGCCATAATACCGCCGATATCTTTTCGCATCGGGCGAATTTTTTCAGCTAACGCTTTCGTTTTACAAATTGTTACACCCGCCACAACATCACCGTGACCACCAATATATTTTGTCGCACTATGAACAACGGCGTCACAGCCAAGTTCAAGCGGTCTTTGTAAATAAGGTGAACAAAACGTATTGTCAACAATGACAAGTAAACCATTTCGCTTCGCAACCCGAATCACTTGTTTTAAATCAATTAATTTCATTGTCGGATTAATCGGTGTTTCAACGAAAATAAGCTTTGTATTTGGGCGAATTTTATTTTCAATATCAGCCTCTGTCTCCATATCACAAAACGAATGCGTAATCATAAATTTTTCTTCCAACACTTCCAAAAAGCCGTATGTGCATCCGTATAATCCATTTGAACAAATAATATGATCTCCAGCTTTTAGAAAACCAATTAACGTTGCGGAAATAGCTGCCATACCGGATCCGAAAGCAAGCGCTTCTTCTCCTCCTTCTAACACCGCCATACGTTCTTCAAATAATTTCACAGTCGGATTTCCAAGTCTTGAGTAAATATAAGATGGATCCACTCCCGCAAAACTCGCCTCTCCTTGCTGCGCAGTCTCAAATGTAAATGTAGACGTTTGAAATAAAGGCGGTGTTAAGCTTCCTTTATGTTCCTCTGATGTATAACCGTGATGAATTAACGCTGTCTCCATATGCTTCTTTTTCATAAAAACATCCCCTTTTATGTTTTTATTGCCGCATATTCACCAACAAAAATTTGATGAACGTTTTTACTACATTTTATGTAAGCGTTTTATTTGTGTTTCTATCTCTTCTTTTATATCGTTTTAAATTCCTTCTTGTTCATTTCCAAAATTTATATGCATAAAACAAAAACGTACTCGCTTGACGAAACTCTGGGTAAAAGATATAATAGCGTTTGTGTAAAATAAAAAGGCAGCCTTGTAATGTGAGTTTATCGTTTGTATTTTGTTCCTCTGCGGAGGTGTATCTCGTAACTCCCTGCTGCTGGAGCGAAGGTACATGAAAACAAAATGCCCGTAAATATCGATTACGTCTGTTTTTATTTTACGTAAATAAAAACATTTTAAAGGAGGAGTCAACTATGGCTCGTTATACAGGTCCAGCTTGGAAACTGTCTCGTCGTCTTGGAATCTCTCTAAGCGGCACAGGAAAAGAATTAGAAAAACGCCCTTACGCACCAGGTCCTCACGGTCCTAACCAACGTAAGAAACTTTCAGAATACGGTTTACAATTACAAGAGAAACAAAAACTTCGTCACATGTACGGCATGACTGAGCGTCAATTCCGTCGCACATTTGACCAAGCAGGTAAAATGCCTGGTAAGCACGGCGAAAACTTCATGATCCTTCTTGAAGCTCGTCTTGACAACTTAGTTTACCGTATGGGCTTAGCTCGCACTCGTCGTGCAGCTCGCCAATTAGTAAACCACGGTCACATCATGGTTGATGGCGCTCGCGTAGATATCCCATCTTACCGTGTAAAACCTGGTCAAACTATCAGCGTTCGCGAAAAATCTAACAACCTTGTTGTTGTTAAAGAAGCGATCGAAGTTAACAACTTCGTACCAGAATACTTAACTTTCGATGCTGACAAATTAGAAGCTACTTACACTCGTCACGCTGAGCGTGCTGAGTTACCAGCTGAAATCAACGAAGCATTAATCGTAGAGTTCTACTCTCGTTAATCTTGGTACTCTGAAAAGAGTCGTATTAAAAGCCTTAGGAACCTTGTTAATTCAAGGATTCTGGGCTTTTTTTATTTTATTTGATAATGCAAGATAAAGCATAAAAAAGAATGTAATTGGGGCCAGTTTGGGGCCACAATAAAAAGGCTGGCGTGTGTATAGAAATTGGTAAGTGTAAGTATATTAATAAAAAATATTTCGCCCCTAAAATTTCAGGAACGAAAACTCATTCGTAGTCCAATTTTGGACAGTGAGTCTGACTAGTGAAAATTCACTTATCTATTTTCGGATATTCATCAATTAATTTAATTCACTCTCCAAAAGTGGTGACTCAAACCCACTAGCTAGATGTTTCGATTTTTAAAATATCTATAAATTGAATTTTTTGTATTTCGTTTCTCTATTACATATTTTTCCGCAATCCCCCTCTATAAATTTGCTATACTTGTATTGGTAATTTTATACACACAAAAAAGAAGGGGGGAACAAATCAATTGGGGCAAATACGAGTTACTCCTGAAAGATTAGAGGAAATGGCAAGTTCTGTAGCACGGGCAAAGGGAGATAGTGAAAGAACCATTCAAGATCTTACACTAATCATTTTCAATTTACAAATGCAGTAGATTGGAACATCGCAACAACGCTTTTATGCTGATTTTTTTGAAGCGAAAAAGCAGATGGAGTCATACTTAAAACATTTAACGTTCACAGAGTTAGAATTAAGAAGAATTGCGAAAAAATTTCGTGAAGCGGATGAAAAAGCATACGGTGAATATAATCCAGTTGATAAAATCTGGACAGCCTTTCAGAGAGGAAGTGGGAAGGCAGCAGGAGATCAGCTTATTGAGCCGCTTGAAAAAGCAGGAAAACAAGTATTAGACTTTTTCGGAAACTTAGTTGATGACCCAAAAGGAACATTCGAAGACGCGAAAGATGGAATCATGGACTTTGTGGAGAGTTCTGTTCATGACAAGAAAGAGGAATTTAAAGATAAATACGAATTTATTAGAGGCCTGTGGAATGACCCTATCGGAACACTGAATCATGAAAAAAACGAAGCAATTCAAAAGATGTATGATATGCGAAACGTTTTGTCTGACTGGTATATAAAGAACGTAGAATACGGTGATACAGAAAGCTATGTAGAATCGTTAGCATATGGAGCGACTTCCTTGGCGATCCTTGCAGTTGGTACCAAAGGTGCTGGTGCTGTAGGTAATGGCGTAAGGTGGGGTAAAGATTTACCATCTATGTCGGCCTTTCGATTCGGAATTCGTTTAGAACCGGCCGTTGCTTATGGTAACATAGATTATAAAGTAGATACTATTAAACCTTTAGATACATATTCGTTTGCGAAAACTTCAAGTGCAGTAAAAAGAAATTCACCGGGTGCAGTGACTTCAAGCTTTAATCTTGAACGAAGTTTAAGTACTCAAAAGCAGTTAATGTTTAATGATGGTGCTATTGGTGTTATTCCTCAAGAAGTTCGAGAAAAATTAGTAGGAAGAGAATTTAGTTCGTTTGATGAATTTAGAAAAGAGTTTTGGAAAACCGTTGCTGAGTCAAGTTATGCAAAAGAATTTAATTCTATGAACATTAAACTTATGGAAAAAGGATATGCACCATTTTGTCCGAGTTCGGAGAGATACGGAAATCATAAGACTTTTATCTTGCACCACAAACAACCTATTCATCAAGGTGGCGAAGTATACGATCTTGATAACTTGATTATTGTATCTCCAAAAATGCATCAAAATATTTTAGATCCAAAATATCACTTTGGAAAAAAAGGATAAACATAAAATTTGAAACGGAGGAGACCAATGACTCAAAAATTAACTAAACATGAAGTTCTTGAGCTTGTAAAAAAAATATACGAACTTAATATGACAGAGGAAGAAGTTAGTGAAGCTGTAGACATTTTCGAGGAAAATGTTCCTTATCCTGGTGCGGGAGATCTGATTTTCTGGGATGCGCGAGAATTGACACCCGAAGAAGTAGTAGAGATCGCTTGGAACTATAAGAAAGACGAAAAATAAAATATTAAAGGACAAGCCGCCCATCTAAAAATGAGCGGCTTTCTTCATTACCTAATCCATTTTATACTGTCTTATTCGATCTAGTGTTAGTATTTCTTTTTAGTGCCAATACAACATTAGATTTATCATTTCTAAAGTTAGCCAGTGTACCTTCTGCTAAACCAGTTAATGCTTCAAACATATCTTCACGTAGACTTAATTGATACTCACTTGAAAGTTCTTCTAAAATGCTATTGCCATCAAAAACATCATTTTCAAACAATGCAAGAATTGATTTTTTAATTAAAACTGGACTTGTAGGCTTAGATTGTCCATCTAATGGTTCTTTTTTTCTCCAACCATTTTTACTCATTTGTCTTTGCAGATATGAATATTGATTGAAAGTAATTACCCCTAAATTATATGCTCTTCTAATCATTACTCCCACAGAAACATGCCACTTCTTCTTCATAAAGACATAATGGTCTAGATCAATCGGAAACATACTAACATCTCTAATAAAAGGCTCCTTAGGTAGTAGAAATGCACTAGCAAAATCATTTGCCTGCTGTTCCATTTCCCTTTCTTCATCTTTAGACAACGTAGATAAGTCCAGATAAGGCTCATGAATTAATATGTGAGCAAGCTCATGAGCTGCTGCTATAAGCATTACACCAAGTAATCCAGGAAAAGGAAGCATTATTCTTGAATGGTTTAAAACATTCGCAAAAGAAAAGGGCTTCGAGCGTTTAGTATTACAAGAAGTCATAACCAAAGCAGGTTACCACTTTGCATTAAAAAAATAGGTTTACAAAAGCGTGTAATCTATACGTGGAAACATTCGGAGATCCAAGCAGTATTGATGGGGATTATGAATTATATTTAACGTAAAGAATGAAGTAAAAGTGAACAAATATTTCTCCTATGCGTTCACTTTTTACTTGGTGAGTTATCGTATATAGTACGTTCTTTTCTTTCCATAAGACTTTCTTTTTTATTCATGATTTTTTATCCCTTTTCTTTTTATTCCCTTTGTAAATAAGTATCGTACACAACTTACCATCTTCCAGAACAACCTTTCTGTCATAATACGCTAGAATTTCATCACGCTTTATTTTTTCGATTTCTTCATCGTACCTCCAATATCCAGCACGAAGTAGAAACTCAGAATATCCTTCTGAAATCGGTAATTCATAACCATCTAAGGTTATTTTAGTTACTTCAATGCCTTCTCTAATTATCATTTAATCGCCCTTTCAGTTGGAATATGGATAAGTTTGCTTTTGAGATATGTTAATACCTTTACAAAATAATAAGTTACTTAAACAATTTAATAAACAAGTTTTACTTTGATAGTGAGTTTATATGTAATTAACCCTCCGAAGTTGGCATGGTTATCCTGAAAATGGTCCGAAACCTGATGGTCCATTTAGATTATTAGAAGGTGAAGAATATAACCAAGCAAGAAAAGCCGCAAATAGTGCTAATAGGAAGATTCATAGAGAAAACCCTGAATTTAAAGGGAAACAAATCCATGAAGTTCACCCCGTAAAATACGGCGGTAGTCCTACAGATTTAGCAAATAAACTTCCATTATCCCCCACAGAACACTATCAGTATAATAACTATTGGAACAGACTTATGAGAGAGTTAAAAAAGCTAAAGGAGAATGAATAATCATGGATAATATATTTCATAAATACATTGAAGATATGGATTTGGAACAACCCACATCATTAGAAAATATCACTGTAATTGAATCTCAATTGAATATAAGTTTTCCAACAGACTATATTTCTTTTATGCTAGAATCAAACGGTGCAGAAGGTGCAATTGGTGAAAATGGATATCTACAATTGTGGTCAATTGATGTTTTAATACAGCATAACGAGGGCTACGAAGTAAAAGAATTTGCACCAGGAGTCACTTTGTTTGGTTCAGACGGTGGGAATGCAGCTTACGGTTTTTTTGAAAAAGGCGGGGAAACTCAAATAATTGAAATACCTTTAATGGGAATGGATTTAGATGAAATGGCAGTAATCAGTAACACTTTTGTGGATTTCTTAGACTGCTTATATAATGAAGCATAATGAGGTGTATATATGTCTTTAAGAGAATTAGAACAAATAGACTTATTAGCCGTTGAAAAAGAAACAGGATATGTTCATCTTATTATTGCTGATGAAGAGGATTGGTCAGACGAAGAAGAACACGTATCTTTATTGATAGAGAAGATTTATGCTTACTTAGGAGTTATTGAAAGTGGAGCGATATATGAAATGTATCCTGATGCTAAGGGACGACAATTTGTTATTAGCATACACGGAAAATATCGTTGTACTGAGTACGGTGAAGAGTTTTTTGAAAAGACTGAGGAAATAGTTATGAAAGCTGGATACGGTTTCCAATATATACATAAGCCCCATGAAGAAGGGGACAATTTAGCAAAAAAAACATTTAAGTCACACTCACACGAGCTGTGACTTTTATTATGTAATATTTATAAATTCCCCTAGACATTTCACACCCCCCTACCCTCATAATACATGCGATGCATGTATTATGAGGGTAGGTCCTTCGAGAAGGTACCTCCACAATGTATAGAATTTGCATACGAAAACCAAAATGACTGCCGATAACTTTAGTTATGTAAATACCAACATTCAACTAGCTCTTTTATCAATATTTGTACAAGAAACCATTAAAAATAATATGTGTATACCAAAAAGAAGGTATCTCTCAAAAACCATTTTCACTGACTTTTTGGACACCTTCTTTTTTCGTTTATATATAAAATAAAATTATTTATTTCCCTCTTTCTGAACATATACATAAGCATCTTTCTGCTCTTTATGTACATCAACCTTCGAATTCTCTGCAAGCTGACCCGCATTTAGCAAAGAAAAAATAATGAGCGCTTCTAGTGACATTTTGTTTTACCACTCCTTTCTAGTTGTTATACATTTATCATACCGCTTACATGTGATTTCCGTATGAACTCGAAAAGGAGATTACAACAAAATGGTTACAAGTATATGAATGCACGCTATAATAACCATAAAATAGGAGGTTGATTCATTTTGACAATAAACCAAATGGTTCAGTTAGGCAGTGCATGTATGTTGTTTATTACTTCCGCGCTTATTAATTGGTATCAGGGGAGTAATTTAATAGATGATCCTGATGAATGGAAATATAGCGCTAAGTTTACGAATTACTTCAAAGGCACCGTTTCTAATTACGAAGATATTTATCAAATTGATTTCTTTATATATGCAGCAAAATTTTATCCGACAGCATTTATCGTTATGCTAGTGAGTTTACTTTATATGCTCATATTAATTCTTTATATTCTATTTAAAAGAAAAGATGCGGCGTTTTAAATCCATACATAAAAACCCCGAATCATAGACTTTTCAACCTACAATTCGGGGTACTATTTATTTATATTCGTTTCTAATTAGTAACGAATTAAGAAATATTTCTTTTTACCGCGGCGAATGATTGTGAATTTACCTTCGATGCGGTCTTTTTCTGTTACAACGTAGTCTAATGCTTGTGTACGCTCACCGTTTACGTAGATTGCGCCGTTCGTTACATCTTCACGTGCTTGACGTTTTGATGGAGAGATTTTGCTTTCTACAAGTAAGTCGATTAATACTGTATCTTCTGCAGTACGTTCTACAGATGGTACGTCTTTGAAGCCTTGCTCGATTTCGCTTGCAGTTAGTTCTGCTACAGAACCGCTGAATAATGCAGCTGAAATTTTAATCGCTTGCTCTAATGCTTCTTCGCCGTGAACAAGTTTTGTCATTTCTGCACCTAATGCTTTTTGTGCTGCACGTTTTTCTGGTGCTTCAGCTACTTGCTTTTCAAGCTCAAGAATTTCTTCATGAGATAAGAATGTAAAGTATTTTAAGTATTTAACAACGTCTCGGTCATCTGTGTTAATCCAGAATTGGTAGAACTCGTAAGGAGTTGTTTTCTCTGGGTCTAACCAAATTGCGCCGCCTTCTGTTTTACCAAACTTCGTACCGTCAGATTTTGTAACAAGTGGAATTGTTAAACCGAATGCTTTCGCATCTTCTTCTGATTTACGGATTAATTCAAGACCAGCTGTAATGTTACCCCATTGATCACTACCACCGATTTGTAGGCGGCAATTATGGTGTTGGTATAAGTTTAAGAAGTCGTATGATTGTAAAATCATGTAACTAAACTCAGTAAATGAAATACCAGTTTCTAAACGAGATGCTACTGTATCTTTTGCTAACATATAGTTTAAACCGAAGTTTTTACCGATATCGCGTAAGAATGAAATGACATCTAAGTTACCAAGCCAGTCATAGTTGTTAGCCATCGTTGCTGGGTTGTCCACGTTTTCAAACTCTAAGAAGTTTGAAAGTTGGTTTTTAATGCTTTCTGTGTAGTAAGCAACTGTATCTTTCGTATTTAATGTACGCTCCGCTTTTTTTCCACTTGGGTCACCGATCATACCAGTACCACCGCCAACAAGTGCGATTGGTTGGTGACCAGCTAATTGGAAACGACGTAACATTAACACTGGTAACATATGACCGATGTGTAAGCTATCCGCTGTCGGGTCGAAACCACAGTATAATTTAACGCTTTCTTTTTCTAATAATTGCTCAAGGCCCTCAGCGTCTGTTTGCTGATTAATTAGACCGCGAAATTCAAGATCTTGTAAAATACCCATATCCTACATACTCTCCTTTAAGTTCATTACTGGCGTGAAGGTTGAAAACATAAAAAAATCGCCCCTTCAAATAAGGGACGATTTTGATTATCGCGTTACCACCCTAGTTGCAGACCAAAAAAGCCTACCACCTTATTTACATAACGGCTTAGCACCGTCTCTTCCCTTTTGAATACAATTCAATCGAAAAAAGATGCTCTAGGGGCGTAATTCGCGATCATCTATGTGCTGATTTTCACCGGCCATCAGCTCTCTAAAACAGGGAAATGATCACTACTTCTCCCTTTCCACGCTCAATTATTCATATACTTTTCTTTATACCATCATTTATATAGGCGTGTCAAATAGAGGTCAGTTTTCCCTCCTTGCCGATCCTTTACAGCGTCATAAAGAGTATCGTAATAAGAGAAAGAATTGGAACCCCAACTAATAACGATACATGAAATACAATTGATAAATCATTCCCAATCGTAGCCTCCACAGGATCTTTCGCCGAGGAACCAAGAAACCCGATTAATCGATCGAATCGACTTACCGTTTTTGGAAAGTCCGGTACTTCTACATGGTCACTATCTAAATGCTGTTTTAATTTATATTCACTCTTAAAGGGATTTTCGCTCAATTTCGTCCACCTCCAGCAATTGTTTCAATTTCTTTATCCCGTTATGAAGTCTCGACTTCACCGTTCCAACCGGAATATCTAATACCTCTGCAATTTCTTTTTGCTGCATGTCATGATAATAAGAAAGGATTAGGACTGCTCTTTGCTCTTCTGGAACTTTCAAAATTGCTTCTCTTACTGTGAGCCGATCTTCGTGAGAAAATTCTTTTTCCGGAATCGGCACTAAAAATGGCAAAAGCGTACGCCACTTTTTTCTCCTATTTAATTTATTAATCATAAGACGATAACCAATTTGAAATAAATACGTTTTTATTTTTCCTTTTTCAAGTTCATACATATGTTTCTTTCGTTCTAACGTCAAAAACGTATCTTGGACAAGGTCGATACTCAATTGTTCATCTCGGTTAAATCGATATAAAAATGTGTATAGCGCTGGTTTGATTAAAACGTATAGTTTTTCCCCAGCCTGCTTATCTCCACTTTGATATGCAAGCATAAGTTCCTCCTCAATCCCAATCTGCGCCATGATTTTTGATCTCCTTTATTCCTTTTAACGTTAATGAAATACGGGAAATTAAATAGCAACTTGCGACAATAATCCATACTTGTGATTGATTCGTAAAAAATTGAACATACGGGTTTTGAATTGTCTCGCCAGTTGAAACTAAAATATTTAATGCTTGCACACATATACATGCATACACTGCCAGGCAAGCCGAAATCGTATCAAATACATTCCAGCGAAAATATACTTTTGTTTTCGTAAAATCAATTTTATATCCATTTTTTCTTACTATATGTTTTCTATCAAATGGAATAATGATTGAAAATATAACAATCATCATAACTCCAGCTGTAATCATTGATACTTTAAATCCGATTGGCATCGGTAATAGCAAACCACAAGAAAATACGACTATAACTCCAATTAAAGCAAAAGTAAGAAGTAATTTATTAGACATATAAAAAGCCTCCCTCATCTATTGTTTCATAAATGTATACAGACGAGGAAGGTACTTCGTTCAAATATTATTTTATTTTTTTATAATCTTTGCAGGATTTCCGCCAACTACTACATGATCTGACACATCTTTTAATACAACTGGATCAGTCGGTATATATATTTCTCCTAGTATCATTTTTTCTTTTTCTGTTTTCATTTTCTTCCCTCTTTATATGTAGGTTAAAGAGAGAAGAAAAAAAGAAAGGTCTGAACGCTATTTCGTTCAGACCTTTCTCTCTTAATCTTCCATCGTTGATAAGTCACCTGTTGGTAAGTTTAACTCCCACGCTTTTAATACGCGGCGCATAATTTTACCGCTTCTCGTTTTCGGTAATTTATCTCTAAATTCAATTTGTCTTGGCGCTGCATGAGCTGCTAGACCTTTCTTTACAAATTGACGAATTTCTTCTTTTAATTCTTCAGATGGTTCGTATCCTGCACGAAGCGCGATAAATGCTTTAATAATTTCGCCGCGCACCGGATCAGGAATACCGATTACACCAGCTTCTGCAACAGCAGCATGCTCGATTAATTTGCTTTCTACTTCAAACGGACCAACGCGCTCGCCTGATGTCATAATTACATCGTCAATACGCCCTTGGAACCAGAAGTATCCATCCTCATCCATGTATGCAGAGTCACCTGATACGTACCAATCGCCTGGCATGAAGTAAGACTCATACTTTTGCTTGTTATTCCAAATTCCGCGCATCATCGCTGGCCAACCTTTGCCAATTGCTAAGTTACCCATTGTGTATGGAGGCACTTCATTTCCTTCATTATCAACAATTGCTGCTTTTACACCTGGAATTGGTTTCCCCATTGACCCTGGACGGATTTCCATACAAGGGTAGTTACAAATAACTTGTCCACCTGTTTCTGTCATCCACCACGTATCATGAATACGAAGTCCAAATGCGTTCATACCCCAGCGAATTACTTCTGGATTTAACGGTTCACCAACGCTTAATACGTGGCGCACTTGTGATAAATCGTATTTTTTAATTGCATCTTGTCCAGCGCCCATTAACATGCGAAATGCTGTTGGTGCACTATACCAAACTGTTACACCGTAATCTTGCAGTGCTTCATACCACGCTTCTGGACTAAAGCGTCCGCCTAAAATAACATTTGATGCTCCGACTAACCACGGCGCAAAAATACCGTAAGCAGTTCCCGTTACCCAGCCTGGGTCAGCTGTGCACCAATATACATCGTCTTCTTTTAAATCTAATACCCACTTCGCCGTTTGGTAGTGCTGAACCATTGCGTTTTGCGCATGAAGCACACCTTTTGGCTTACCAGTAGAACCAGACGTGTAATGTAGAATCAAACCGTCTTCACGGCCTAACCATTCAATATGTAATTCTTTTGAAGCTTGTTCAAATAAAGGATTGAATGCTACCGTTTTACCGCCTTCTTCTACATGATCTCCAACAAGAAAGACTGTTTTTAAAGCAGGTAAATCATTTAATGGTACACGCTCTAACAATTCAGGTGTTGTAATTAACACTTTTGCTTCGCTATCTTCTAAACGATCGCGAACTGCGCCTTCCATAAATGCTTCAAATAGCGGACCAACAATTGCTCCCAACTTCACTGCACCAAGAAGTGCGAAATATAACTCTGGGGAACGCGGCATAAAAATAAAAACGCGATCGCCTTTTTCTACATCGCCATAATTTTTCAGGACGTTTCCTGCTTTATTAGAAAAATCCTTCATTTCCTTAAATGTATACTTCTCTTTTCGCGATCCATCTTGATAATAAAGGGCTACTTTATTCTTCCGATCGGATTTCGCATGCTTATCAATTGCCTCATACGCCATATTTACTCGGCCTGTTTCATTCCAAGTAAAGTTTTTATTAACCTCTTCCCAGTTAAAATTCGCGTATGCCTCATCATAATTCGGCAAATTATTTTCTCCTTTAATAACAGGAAGCGTTTCTACTTTCATACTTTACATCCCCCTCCTATGTATTCTATTATCTATTATAATAACATTATTTAAAATTTTCAGTATATTTGTTGATTTTTAGACAAATTTTTAATGACAAATTTCGATTCACATCGCATATATTATAAAGTACGATATGAATAGATTCACAAACCCTCAAGGTGGTGAGCAATACATTGATTCATAAAAAAATATATAATGCTAGAAACTTAAAAACAGCGAAAGGCACTTTAATTATTGAAGGGCCTGTCTCTACACATAACTTAGAAATGTATGAATTTCATCCAGACTTAATTGCGTTTCGTCCTGCCGAGCAACAATATAAAGCAATTGTCGAAATTTCTAAATTGCCAGAAGCTCGTCTCATTATTGCTAGACATGACCAAACGATTGTTGGATATGTTACATACTTGTATCCTGATCCACTTGAACGATGGTCAGAAGGAAAGATGGAAAACTTAATTGAACTTGGGGCGATTGAAGTTGTCCCTGCCTTCCGCGGTTGCGCTGTCGGAAAAAACTTATTAGAAGTTTCAATGATGGACGACCATATGGAAGATTACATTATATTGACGACTGAATATTATTGGCACTGGGATTTAAAACAAACTGGCTTAAATGTTTGGGAGTATCGAAAAGTAATGGAAAAAATGATGAATGCTGGCGGGTTACAATGGATGGCTACAGATGATCCTGAAATTTGTTCGCATCCTGCTAACTGTTTAATGGTCCGCATCGGTAAACGCGTTGATACGGATTCTATTCAAGCATTTGATCGTCTACGTTTTCACAATCGTTTTATGTATTAATAAAGGGGGCAACTGGAATGATTGTAGAAGAAATTATGAATCAAGATGTGGTGACACTACACCCAAACGATACAATCGAAACAGCAATCCGAACGATACGCACGAAAGGCATTCGGCACATTCCAATTGTCGATCAAAATAATCATGTCGTAGGCATTATTTCTGATCGGGATGTAAGAGATGCAAGTCCGTCTATTTTAGATGAACAAGTTTCACTCGATATGCTGAAGCAACCACTTGAACTTATTATGAAACACCCTGTTATGACTTGCCATCCTCTCGACTTTGTTGAGGAAATTGCTACTTTATTTTTTGAAAATAAAATTGGCTGTCTTCCTGTTACAAAGGCTGGAAAGTTAGTTGGAATTATTTCTGAATCTACTGTGCTACACACGTTAGTGAAATTAACAGGAGCACATCAACCGAGTTCACAAATTGAAATTCAAGTAAAAAACGAACCTGGTATTCTCGGGAAAGTCGTTGCTATTTTTAGTGAGTTACAAATCAATATCGTGAGCGTTCTCGTCTACCCAGCAAAAGATGAGAATGATAAAGTACTCGTTTTCCGCATCCAAACGATGAATCCGCTAAAAGTGATTGATGCACTTGAGGCAGAAGGCTACCGCGTATTATGGCCGAACATTATAGGGATGCAAGCATGAGTAGCGCGTTTATTTATTCGGATGACTTTCGGGGCTATTCATTTAGCCCTGATCATCCTTTTAACCAACTGCGCGTCACACTTACGTATGATTTATTACAAAAGGGTGGTTTCATCTCTCCTTCCCAAATCATCTCACCAAGGATGGCTACAGATGAAGAAATTGCCTACATTCATACAGAGGAGTACATAAATGCGGTAAAACGTGCTGGAGAAGGAAAGTTAGAAAAATCAATTGCGATGACATATGGACTCGGAACAGAAGATACACCAATGTTTCCGAATATGCACGAAGCAAGCGCATTACTCGTTGGGGGTACGTTAACAGCTGTCGATGCTGTTCTTTCCGGGAAAGTAAAGCACGCGCTTAACTTAGGAGGTGGCTTACATCACGGTTTCCGCGGCAAGGCATCTGGCTTTTGTATTTATAACGACAGTTCCATCGCAATGAAATATATTCAGAAGAAATACGGTTTACGCGTTTTATATATTGATACAGATGCTCATCACGGTGATGGTGTACAGTGGTCCTTTTATGACGATCCTAACGTATGCACCATTTCACTACATGAAACTGGTCGATATTTATTCCCTGGAACTGGCGCTGTAAACGAACGCGGACAAGGTAATGGCTATAGTTATTCTTTTAACGTTCCACTCGATGCTTTTACAGAAGACGAATCTTTCTTAGATTCCTATCGAACTGTCGTAAGAGAAGTGGCCGCATACTTTAAACCGGATATTATTTTAACGCAAAATGGTGCTGACGCACATTATTACGACCCACTTACACACCTTTGCGCAACGATGAATATTTACCGCGAGATACCGAAGCTCGCTCGCGAAATCGCTAACGAATATTGCGAAGGTCGCTGGATTGCTGTCGGCGGTGGTGGTTATGACCACTGGCGCGTCGTCCCAAGAGCTTGGGCACTCATTTGGCTTGAAATGAACAACATCCAAAACATCTCAGGTTATCTCCCTCCAGAATGGATTGAAGCTTGGAAAGGACAAGCAGAAACAGAACTTCCTCTCACATGGGAAGATCCAGACAACATGTATAAACCTATCCCCCGCAAACCAGAAATTGAAGAAAAGAATGCATTAACTGTAGCGAAATCCCTTGAAATTATTCGGAATAATATGAAAAAATCTTTGTACTAAAAGAAAAGGAGGCTCGTTTTTGAATAGCCTCCTTTTATTTAAAGCCTGCTATTATTGTCGATTTCTGTCGGTAAGTCGATATATTTTAATAATCGCTGATATATTTCAAGTTGCGCCGATATATTTTGATAATCGCTGATATATTCCGAGTTGCGCCGATATATTCTAATAATCGTTGATATATTTTTATGTACTAACGGACTTTATAAGAAAAGGTCGGGATATTATGTGGAAACAACAAATGATCGGTTCCGTCAAGAAGTCTGTGTAATTTGATAAGGCCCAATACATTGGTTTATCCAGTATGAATTTATAATGATTTGG
>NZ_VEPX01000008.1:0-227012 GCF_006349665.1 Bacillus sp. CD3-5
TTTTTATCCATATACAGGAAAAATAAAAGAAGTTGTCTCCAAAAGTTCGTTTTTAACGACCTTTTGGGACAACCTCTCTTGTATTTATCCTTAATTAAATCCTCCACTGAACATTTTAAATCATTCTGAACCTAACGTAATTCCCATATATAATAAAGAAAGAGGTTGACGTAAAGCCGTCAGCCTCTTTCTTTATTATATATTACGCCTTATGACACTCTGGACAAACGCCATAAATTTCTAAGCGATGACTATTAATAACGAAACCTGTCGTTTTCGCAGCTTCCTCTTCAAGCTGTTCCAAACCTCCATAAGGAAAATCAACAATCTTACCACATTTTTCACAAATCACATGATAATGTTGACTTGTAACATAATCAAATCTACTTGAAGCGTCTCCATAAGTTAATTCCTTTACAAGTCCAACCTCTTTAAATACACGCAAGTTATTATAGACAGTTGCAACACTCATATTTGGAAACTTACCTTCTAATGCTTTATAAATTTCATCCGCTGTTGGGTGCGTCATAGATTCCACAAGGTACTCTAAAATAGCATGACGCTGTGGAGTAATGCGTACACCCGTATTTTTCAGCATTTCTAGCGCTTCTTTTAATTCTTCTTTGACCACCGTCATGCACCCCGATTCTATACGGATTATTATTTTATAATTCTTATAAAGAGTGTACTCCTTTTCTTATAAATCGTCAATATTTCTACTATAAGTATGTGGTTTATTTTTGTATATAGCCTTATTCTTATGTATCTTTCCCTATTTTTTATGCATTTACAATAGAAAAAAAGTGCGACATAATCGCACTTGGAATACTATCATCTGAGGAGGTATGCCCTACACTTCACTTTATGTAAGACAATAAAATATGTATAGACACTCGCCTTACTTCTATATATTTTATCTCCACAATGGATTTACTTTATATAAGAAAGAACATCTTCAATATGTCCCTTCACTTTCACTTTACGCCACTCTTTTACAAGCTCACCGTCTTTATTAATAAGGAATGTAGAGCGCTCAATTCCCATGTACTCTTTCCCAAAGTTCTTTTTCAACTTCCAAACATCGTACAATTCCGCCACCTTATGATCTTCATCTACTAAAAGTACAAATGGAAGTTCATGCTTCTCAATGAACTTCAGATGTCTGTTCGCTGAATCAGGGCTTACACCAAGAATAACTGTGTCCTTCTCTTGAAATAATCCATATGCATCTCGAAAATCACATGCTTCAGTTGTACACCCTGGAGTCATATCTTTCGGATAAAAATATAGAACTACATTTTTACCACGAAAATCAGCTAAGCGAACTTGTTCCCCGTTACTTCCCTCTAATGTAAATTCTGGAGCCATTTCTCCTACTGTGATCATTGTTATCACTCCTACTCTTTTCTTTTACTATAACAAATGCTTCCTTATTTTTCATTGTCTATTACAGACCTCATTACAAAAGCAAACGGTAATGTATATCCAATTAGCGCTTCTCCAATCGCAATCCATCGCCCAATTCCAATCGGAGATATGTCACCATATCCAACAGACAATAAAGTAACTGCGCTAAAATATAAACAAATTTCAACCAGTTGAAAAGAGTGAGCGTTTAAGCTTTCTCCATCCTCTTTCAAAACTGCAAAACCCATTTCCTCTAATACAACGTAACTTAATCCAAATGCAATCAATACTGTTGTATAAATCAAAAATAATGTAGCTAAATTATACAGCGAAAAAAAACGCGTTGAATCCGAATAGGAACTCCATAACAATTGGACACTCCTCAAAATAGCAATTGCTGCAATTAATAGAATAAATCCCCATAACATGTCCTCCACCTCATTTTATATGTATGAGACAGCCATTAGATTTATCCCTTAGAAACAAACAAGCTTTTATAATTAATTCCCTGCACCACGGTACCTTTTTACCCCTTGATTCCAAAGAGTAATTGCAATCGTAAAACAGATAACACCAACAAATGGTGTTGCAAATGCATAGCTATTCCACTCTGTCTTTCTTAAGAAGTATGCTGCTGGATACACTCCAACAAACGCAAATGGTAGGACAAACGTTAAAATGAAGCGAATCACACGGTTATAAATATTAACAGGATAGCGGCCATAATTCCCTATGTTATACATTAGCGGCATAATCGAACTTTTCGCGTCCGACCAAAAACCAAGACTTGCAAGCGTAACAAATATCCCTCCGTATACAAGTGCGCCCCCTCCTACCATCAATAAGAATAAGAAGATATCGTACCAGTAAAAAGATAATTGCAACTCCACTGCTGCGTAGCCCATTACAATCATTCCCGTAATCGCTCCAATTAAAGATTCAAGCTCCATTCTTTCTAAAATAATTTGAAATAAACTATGAATCGGTCTCGTTAATATGCGATCCATTTCTCCTTTAATAATGTAACGATCATTAAAGTCCCATATGTTAAAGAAAGCTGAGAAAATGGCAAACGGCACTAAAAAGAAACCATAAATAAAGATGACTTCTTCTCTACTCCAACCTTTTAATGCTTGCGTATGTCCAAACACAACAAGAATAAAGATTAAATTAACAGCCTGTAGTGATAAATCAGAAAGTAACCCAACGATAAAATCGCCCCGATACTCCAATTTTGTTTTTATATATTGACTTGCATATTGCAAAAATAGTTTTATATATATCATCTCATCATCCCCCTTGTACAATTAGACGTTTTCTCGCCGTTCTCCACATAAGTACAATCGGAATAATAAGTACAATGGCCCAAATTACTTGGAATAATAATGCCTCATACAATTTACTTCCTTGTATACCTTCTGAGAAAATCATACTCGGAATATAACTAATAGCCTGAAACGGTAAAAACATCATTGTCTTTTGGGCCCATAACGGATAAAAACTAATTGGTAATAATAGACCTGAAAACAAATCAATAACAACACGTTTTGCATACATAATTCCGCTATTATTAAATAAGAAGAATGTGAG
The DNA here is from genome assembly GCF_006349665.1 of Bacillus sp. CD3-5. Taxonomy (NCBI): domain Bacteria; kingdom Bacillati; phylum Bacillota; class Bacilli; order Caryophanales; family Bacillaceae; genus Bacillus; species Bacillus sp. CD3-5. Next base: position 2,998 of record NZ_VEPX01000008.1, read on the forward strand.
CATTCCCGTCATTAAATTAATTTGTGTATTAATAATAAAACTAAATATTAAAGATAAGAAGAAATATAACCACGTTTGAAAGTTCGTTGTAATTTGCAATGAAAATAATAAGGTAACGATGACCATACCCGGAATTGAAAAGAAGGCAAAGCGAAATATTCCTTCACCAAGACCTTGCATCACTTTCATCCCTAAATAGTTATATGGACGTATCAGTTCTACCGCTACACGTCCCTCTTGAATCTCCATCGCAATTTCCCTGTCTATATTATTAAAATAAAAAGCACGTGCCATCCACGCAATTGCGATATACGTAGTCATTTGCGAAATAGATAAACTTTCAATATTCTCTTTTCCGCTATAAATTGCTTGCCACAAAAAATAATATGCGCCGATATTAATTGTATAAATTAAAATCCCGCTATAGTAGTTTGTACGATACGCAAGCATCATTAAAAAGCGAATTCGAATCATTTCAATGTACTTACCCATGTTTAATACCTTCCTCATAAATGTTACGAATAATTTCCTCTGTAGACACTTCGTTAATTTTTAAATCTTTAATTTGAAAGGCTTGTACCACTTTAGAAATAAGCATTGAAATAATAACTTCTTCATTCGGTATTTTGGCAATCCACGCGTTTTCCTCTTTCGCTTTCGACCAAACGACATGACTATCTGGCATAACCATTGATAAATCCTGATAAGAAACTGGTGCGACAAACTGAAAATGTATTTCTTTCTCTGCTCCCCACTGCGTACGAAGATTATGTAAAGAACCGTCATACATAATATTGCCTTCATCCAGCATGATAACGCGCTCACATAAAGCTTCAATATCAGTAATATCATGAGTTGTTAATAAAATCGTTGTTTTATAACGTTCATTCATTTCTTTTAAAAATTCACGTATTTTCAATTTCACAAGTACATCTAACCCAATTGTTGGTTCATCTAAAAATAATAACGGCGGATTATGAATTAATGCTGCCGCTAATTCACAACGCATTCTTTGACCTAAAGATAGCTTTCGAACTGGCTTATCTAATAAAGGACCAATATCTAACGTTTCGATCACGTGCTCCATATGTTCTTTATACTGAGCGTCTGATACACCGTACACTTTTTTTAATAAACGAAACGATTCTTGTACCGCAATATCCCACCAAAGCTGTGAGCGTTGTCCGAAAACAACACCAATCGTTCTTACAAATTCTTCCCTCTGCTTATGCGGGTTCATCCCGTTTACTAAAATGTCTCCTGATGTCGGAGTCAAAATCCCCGTAAGTATTTTAATTGTCGTTGATTTACCAGCACCATTCTCACCGATATATCCAACCATTTCACCTTGTTTCACAGTAAAAGATACATCATTTACTGCTGGTACTATTTTATAATTACGATTTAATAAATCGCGAAATGCACCCTTTAAACCTGGACGACTTGAATAGGCTGTAAATTCTTTACGTAACCCTTGTACCTCAATTACCGATTTCATAACCGGACCCCCTTCCTAAATGTCACAACGAATAGTTTACCCAACTGCCTTCTCTATCACAAACAATACGTCTTTTCGAAAAACATGTTAGAATAATACATAGATTTTTGTAAGGAGATGAATGGTAGTGAAATTCACAAAATCAGAAGCATTACATAAAGAAGCTTTAGAACATATCGTTGGCGGTGTTAATAGTCCTTCTCGTTCTTTTAAAGCAGTTGGTGGCGGCGCTCCTGTTGCTATGGAACGTGGAAAAGGTGCTTATTTCTGGGATGTAGACGGAAATAAATATATCGATTATTTAGCAGCATACGGTCCTATTATTACTGGACATGCTCACCCGCACATTACAAAAGCAATTACAACAGCTGCTGAAAATGGTGTACTTTACGGAACTCCAACAGCGCTAGAAGTAAAATTTGCAAAAATGTTAAAAGAAGCAATGCCTGCATTAGATAAAGTCCGCTTCGTAAACTCTGGTACTGAAGCTGTAATGACAACAATTCGTGTCGCTCGCGCTTACACAGGCCGCACAAAAATTATGAAATTCGCTGGTTGTTACCACGGTCATTCTGATTTAGTACTTGTAGCAGCTGGATCTGGCCCTTCTACACTAGGAACTCCTGACTCAGCGGGTGTACCACAAAGTATCGCTCAAGAAGTTATTACCGTTCCATTTAATAATGTAGAAACTTTAAAAGAAGCATTAGATAAATGGGGACATGAAGTAGCAGCTATTCTTGTAGAACCAATCGTTGGAAACTTCGGTATTGTAGAGCCAAAACCTGGCTTCCTTGAGAAAGTGAATGAACTTGTTCACGAAGCTGGTGCACTAGTAATTTACGATGAAGTTATTACTGCTTTCCGCTTCATGTACGGTGGTGCTCAAGACTTACTTGGCGTAACACCAGACTTAACAGCGCTTGGTAAAGTTATTGGCGGCGGACTTCCAATCGGTGCTTACGGTGGTAAGAAAGAAATTATGGAACAAGTTGCCCCTCTTGGACCTGCATATCAAGCTGGTACAATGGCAGGAAATCCTGCTTCTATGGCATCTGGTATTGCTTGTCTAGAAGTTCTTCAACAAGAAGGGCTTTATGAAAAATTAGATGAACTTGGTGCAATGCTTGAAAAAGGAATTTTAGAGCAGGCTGAAAAACATAATATCGATATTACATTAAACCGCCTAAAAGGTGCTTTAACTGTATACTTCACAACAAATACAATTGAAGATTACGATGCAGCACAAGATACAGATGGGGAAATGTTCGGCAAATTCTTCAAGCTAATGCTTCAAGAAGGCGTTAACTTAGCACCTTCTAAATACGAAGCATGGTTCTTAACAACAGAACATACAAAAGAAGATATTGAATATACAATCGAAGCTGTAGGCAGAGCATTTGCTGCTTTAGCAGACAATAAATAATCGCATCATGAAAAGGAAAAAAGAAAGCACCTCTTTCTTTTTTCCTTTTTTCTATTTCATAAATTCCTTATTAATAGTATAATTATTCATAATTATCTGTTTAATTTTTCTTTTATATCCTTACTATCTTTGTATACAAGGCTGCTCACACCTTAAATAGTAAGATTATTCAAACTTCAATAAGAGGGGGGATTGACGGATGCTCAATAAAACAAATACATGGACACCGTCTTTATTTCGAGATTACAAAAATGCAGAACATGATGCGTGTGGAATCGTTTCCGTTATGGAGAAACGAAAAATTCCTACAAAAGAAAATATTGACCTTTGCATACAATCGCTCGTCAAAATGAATCATAGAGCTGGTTTCATTAATGGCGAAGGCGATGGAATCGGCATTCACATTGATGTACCAAAAGCTCTTTGGAATGAAAAATTAAAAAGTAGCGGATATAATCCAACGATTGTGGATCATCCCCACTTTATCGTTGGACATTTTTTTCTAAACAAAAACGAGAATATAGTTGATTTAAAAAATCATATTCGTACACAACTAAACAACGAAAACTTTACAATTCTTTTCGAAAGTGACAATGTAATCAACTCCGATGCACTCGGTCCACTTGGTAAACAAGAAGAACCTTTATTTTGGCAAGTTGCTCTTATCGCAGAAAATGAAGTTGTAAATATTGAGCAAACATTATTTTCAGTAACGATAAAAATAGAGGAAAACGAAGCGATTCATGTTGCTTCCTTAAGTCGTGATCATGTTGTATATAAAGTTCTCGGTGCTGGTGATACGCTTGTGGCCTATTACAATGATTTACAACACCCGCTGATCGCTTCAACTATGACACTTGGACATAATCGCTATTCTACAAATACATTATCTAATTTTTTTCGTGTACAACCATTTAGCATTCTCGGACATAATGGTGAAATTAACACAATTGCCAAGTTACGCGATCAAGCTGACATGATTCATGTTCCACTTACTGCTGGGGGTAGCGACTCCCAAGATTTAAACCGCACCTTAGAAACTCTACTTGTTCAATACGACTACAGTTTATTTGAAGCAATGGATATACTATTCCCACCAATCATTAATGAAATTAAACTTTATGAACCGCATTTACAAGATTTATATACGTATATACGTGAAGCATGGGGCCATTTTGCACAAGGTCCAGCTGGCATTATTTCACGCTATAAAGATGAAGCTGTTTTCAGCGTCGATTCCCTCGGACTACGACCAGTTTGGAAAGTAGAGACAGAGAGTTCTTATATTTTCTCTTCTGAACCTGGGGTTGTATCTCCAACTGAATATGTAGCAGAACCGAAACCACTCGCTCCTGGAGAAAAAGTCGGACTAAAGTGGAATGAACAAGATGAGCTTGTTCTTTATGAATATGACAAATACCAAGCTCAAGTATATGACCGTTTTAAAAAACGAGTGGATACTAAAGATTATCATTTAAACTTATCTACCCCTGAAACGAAAGAAATCCAAGGATTATGTGATTCTATGCAAGTTGAAACGAAGCAATACGTTGCTTTCGGATGGGATCGTGAACATATTCAACTTCTTGAACAGATGGCAACAAAAGGCGTTGAGCCAATTCGCTCACTTGGGCATGACTCACCACTCGCTGCACTCGATACTGATAGACGAAATATCGCTGACTTCATTAAGGAGAGTGTAGCTGTTGTTACAAATCCAGCAATCGATCGCGATCGAGAAGTTGAACACTTCTCCACACGAACGATACTTGGCAAACGTCCAAGTTTATTGGCTGATGCTAAACAGCCATTTGTAGTTGAGATGCTTTCCCCAATCATTTTAGAAGGAAGTGTAGCACAATCTATTGTAGAAGAATTACACACAATTACGTACGAGCAACTTATACAACTATTCAATACTCATAGCTCTATCGCTACAATCTCTGCTACATTCAGTCAGGCAGAAACTTTACAATGTGCCTTAAGTCGAATTAGTTCTGAAGCGATAACAGCCGTGAACGATGGAGCTTCCCTATTATTAATAGACGATGCTGATGCTCACCTAAATGGACGATTATGGATTGATCCGCATTTAGTTACCGCGAAAGTACATCAAGTATTAAGCGAAAATAAATTACGCCGAAACTGCTCTCTCGTTATACGTTCTGGTGCCCTTCGCTCCTTACACGATATCGTCACACTGTATGGATTAGGAGCAGATAGTATCAATCCATATTTACTATTTGCAACCGTAAATGATGGAACAAAAACACCAATTACGAATTTATATCATGCACTTAATAAAGGACTGGAAAAAGTCATTTCAACAATTGGAATTCATGAATTGCGTGGTTACGGTCGCCTCTATTCTTCTATCGGGTTACATGAAGAAATCGCAAATATATTGCAAATTACAAATTTCTTAGGTTCAAATGATTTAGCTTTTTCTCTTGAATCACTTGCTGAAGATGCACAAATGCGAGCGAACGATTATAACAATCCTAAAGTTAGAATGCGAAAATCTTTTCATATATTCCCGCGAATTTGGAAAGCAATCGGCGATGTTGCAAAGGGAAACTCTTATGATGATTACCGTGAAAAATTAAGTGAATTAGAAGAAAATAACCCAATCGCAATTAGACATCTTGTTCAAACGAAAGAAACAAAACATGTCGTTCCGGCTGAAGAAGTGTCCATCAGTATTCGAAATCATGATTTACCATTTATTATTAGTTCTATGTCATTCGGTTCTCAAAATGAAATTGCCTTTCGTGCATATGCAGAAGCAGCCGATCAGCTAAATATGATTAGTTTGAACGGTGAAGGCGGCGAAATTAAAGATATGATTGGAAAATATCCACATACACGTGGACAACAAATCGCGTCCGGACGATTTGGCGTAAACGCCGAACTACTCAATTCATCAAACTTAATTGAAATAAAAATTGGGCAAGGTGCCAAGCCTGGTGAAGGTGGACATTTGCCAGGTTCAAAAGTAACAGCCAAAATCGCCGAAGCGCGTAATGCTACAATTGGCTCTGATTTAATTTCACCTTCTAACAACCATGATATTTATTCCATTGAAGATTTGGCTCAAATGATTACAGAAATTAAAACGGCTAATCAGCTTGCAAAAGTAGCTGTAAAAGTTCCTGTCGTCCCTAACATTGGAACAATTGCTGTCGGTATCGCAAAAGCTGGTGCTGATTTTATTAACATTAGCGGATTTGATGGTGGTACAGGTGCCGCACGTATTCACGCATTGCAACATGTAGGGCTTCCTGTAGAAATTGGTGTGAAAGCCGCTCACAATGCTTTATTAGAAGCAAATATGAGACATAAAGTAGAAATTTGGGCTGATGGTGGTATTCGAAGTGTGAATGATGCCTTGAAAATTATGCTCCTTGGAGCAAACCGCATTGGATTTGGTACATTATCCATGATTGCAATTGGCTGTACAACTTGCCGCGGATGTCATCTAGATACTTGCCACGTTGGAATCGCAACACAGATTGAATCTGAAGCTCAAGCGAAAGAACACGGATTACGCCGCTTCGTCCCGCGTGAATTAGAAAGCGCCGTGGCTGGATTATTGCATTTATTCACTACTTTTGGCGAAGAACTAAAACGATTAACAGGAAATCTCGGCTATACAAATTTACAAGAAATTGTCGGACGTTCCGATTTATTAGAACAAGTTCGAGGCAAAAATTTATTAAACTTATGTAATTTACTACAAACGATAGAACATCCATCTAGTACAAAAACAGAACACGTACTAGAAAAACAATTTGAAACAATTCATTCTCCTCATTCAAAAGAATTAGTAGGCGTTGGCGTAGAGCAACGCGTTATGGGTGGTCTAGAATCTTGTTATCGCGTTCGTAGTAAATTATATGAAGACACGAAGCTTGAACCACTTACATTAAAGTATACGAATGGCTCGATTCCTGGAAATGGATTAGGTGCTTACAATAGTGAGAACTTATTTATACACGTAAACGGCGGCGCACAAGATGGTATTGGTAAAACTTCCTTTGGTGGTGGTATTTATATAACGAAAGCAAAAGGAAAAGACGGTCTATATTATAACGGTTCTGTCGGAAAAGGTTTTGGATACGGTGCACAAAAAGGGGCGCTATACGTTCAAGGTAACGCTGATGCTCGCGCTGGCATTCGCCTCTCTGGAGCAGACATGATAATTGGCGGACGCATGATAAAGCCACTCCGCGAAAAAGAACAAGGGAATATAGGAGCATACTCTAATATTAAAGGTTTCGCTTTTGAATATATGACAAATGGGCGCGCGCTTGTTTTAGGAGATCCTGGTCCATGGATTTGCGCTGGTATGACTGGCGGTGTTGTTTATTTACGCCATGATTCAAGCTTAGGTTTAACAGAACAGGCCTTAAAAAGAAGAATCGCAAAAGGAGCAAATGTTACATTACAACCACTTAGTAAAAATGGTGTGCAAGATGTGACCGAGTTATTACTAGATTATATCCGTGTATTAAATGAACATGAGCAATACGAGGAAGTTGCTTTATTGACACCGTTATTCGATGATATGCAGCAACAGTTTTTTGAAATCATCCCGAAAAAAGAGCAGGCTGATCCATCTATCTCAACAGAGTGATATACCTAATTTTCATCTTCAAGAAAAAAATTGACGAAGTACACTTCTCATAGTAATCTATAGTAACAATTTGAAACCTGCTGAAATTCAGCAGGTTTTTTTACTAAAAATTGATGTTTAAAAAGAATTAGGAAAAAGTATAAAATGAATCTTAATTTCTTATTAACGTCACTAAAATATCACTTGCTAACATATTGTAATGAATGTATAGTATCATGTTGTACATTCATTATGACAAGAGAAAGGATCTTATTAAGGGTATGAAACTTGGTGCTCGCATTTTAAAAACGGGTATTGCCATCACATTAGCTTTATTTGCTTGTATTTTACTTAATTTACCGAGTCCAGTATTTGCGGGAATCTCAGCTATCTTCGCTGTTCAACCGTCTGTATACCGTTCGTATTTAACTGCACTTGAACAAATTCAAGCAAACGTCATTGGTGCGGTATTCGCTATCGCATTCGCTACTGCTTTTGGACATAATCCTTTTATTATTGGATTAACATGTATATTAGTAATTGCTCTTACATTGCAATTACGATTAGAAAACACAATATCAATTGCTTTAGTAACAGTTATCGCTATTATGGAGTATCAAGGTGAAGATTTCTTTAGTTTTGCCTTACTTCGATTTGCGACGATTATGGTTGGAATTATTGCGGCTTCACTTGTAAATTTAGTGTTTATGCCGCCAAAATACGAAACAAAGTTATATCATCGCATCGTTGATAATACAGAAGAAATTGTAAAATGGATTCGAATGAATAGCAGGCAAGCTTCTGATTTTACAACATTAAAAACTGATATTGATCGTATGAAAGAAAAAATGATCAAACTAAACCATTACTATTTGCTGTATAAAGAAGAAAGAAGCTATACGAAAAAAGTAAAGTTCGCAAAAATTCGTAAGCTTGTTTTATTCAGACAAATGTTAGCGACGACAAGTCGTGCTTTAAGTACGTTAAAATCATTACATCGTACTGAAAACGAACTGCGCTATATGCCAGAAGAATTCCAGGAATCTATTCAGAACGAACTTGATTCATTAACACATTATCATGAACAAGTTTTATTAAAATTTATTGGTAAAGCAAAAAAACAACAATCTGTTGAAATGCTTGATGAAGTTGAAACAGGTAAACAGGAATTAATTGATATCTTTATGGAATATCAAAACAAGGATGATGAAGAGGCATATAAAACATGGCTACATCTCTTCCCTCTTATTTCTGCTATTATTAACTATAGTGAAGAAGTAGAGCATTTAGATTTACTTGTGGATAGCTTCTACACATACCATAAACCAGAAGCAGAACTTAAAATCGATGATAAAAAAGAAGACGAATAAAAAACAGCTCCTTTTACGCTAAAGGAGCTGTTTCTGTTATATGTTGAAGTTGATATAAATTGTGGTAATATCCTCTTTTTTTCATTAATTCTTCATGAGATCCTGTTTCTTTAATTTCACCATCTTCAATGTAAATAATCGTATCCACATGCGTAATCGTCGCCAATCGATGTGCAATTATGATCGTCGTTCGATCAGCAGCTAACGTTTGAAGCGCCTCTTGAATATATCGTTCATTTTCTAAATCCAAAGCGGAAGTCGCTTCATCTAATATAAGTAACGATGGATTCTTTAAAAACACGCGTGCAATCGCTACACGTTGCCTTTGCCCACCAGATAACTTTACACCGCGTTCCCCGACGACAGTATCATAACCATCAGGTAACTCAATAATAAAATCATGAATTTGCGCAGCTTTGGCAGCTGCAATTACTTCTTCCTCTGTAGCTTTCGGATTCCCATATAAAATATTTGCCCCGATTGTATTGCTAAATAACAAATTATCTTGCAGTACAATTCCAATATGACTACGTAAATTTCTCATATCATACTTTCTAACATCTATCCCATCTACATAAACTGCGCCTGAAGAGACATCATAGAAACGCGGGATTAAACTAGCAAGAGATGACTTCCCTCCCCCACTCGCTCCTACAAGTGCTACCTTCTCTCCTGGCAATATAGTTAACGAAAGGTTATGTAATACCTCTTTTTCATCCGAGTTGTAACGAAAAGATACATTATCAAATATCACTTCACCATTTAATTTTTTCGTTTGTACCGCACCTTGTACATTCACAATATCGTATTTTTCGTCTAACAGTTCAAACACCCGATCCATCGATGCGAAAGACTGTGTTAATGTCGTAGAGGAATTAACAAGGCGGCGAAGTGGACTATACAAACTATCCATATATCCAACAAAGGCAACCATAGTTCCTAAGGTTAACTGCCCCTGAATCACTTCATACGCCGCAAAACCGATCACGAGTAACGGCCCTAAATCTGTTAACGTATTTACTGCCGAAAATGTTCTCGCCGTCCAACTCGTATGTGTTAACGCTTTCGTCAAAAATTCATTATTTCTTTTTTCAAATTGCTTCCCTTCATACTCTTCTAATGCAAAGCTACGTGTCACTTGCATCCCTTGAATACGTTCATGTAAATACCCTTGCATCGTTGCTAACGCTTGTGAACGCTCTTTCGTCAATTTTCGAAGACGCCCGAAAAAATATTTCACTGCCACTACATAAATAGGTAAAATTAATAGCGCAACAAATGTCAATTTTATATTCATAGAAAACATAACAATAATAGCGATAGCAATTGTTGCCGTGTCTAACCAAACATTCATCAAACCAGTAATTACAAAATCCTTCGTTTGTTCTACATCATGAATGACACGCGAAATAATCTCCCCTGTTTTTGTATTCGAATAATAACGTAAACTCAACTTTTGTAAATGACCAAAAATATGTTTTCGCAAATCATATAGTATTGTATTTGCGATACGCTGCGCAAAATATTGACGATAATATTCAATCGGTGGTCTTAACACTGCAAAAATAAAAAAAGCAATCCCAATCGCTGTTACTAGTTGGGACGTCTTATCTTGAAGTGACTCTCCGCCCTGAATGACATCATCAATAATATACTTTAATAACCACGGCATAATGAGCGGGATGCCGAATTTAACTAGACCAATCATAATCGTAATAGCAATAAGCCATCGATATGGTTTAACAAATTGCAAATATCTTTTTATACCTTGCACATAATCCCCCCTCTAATAGGACAAACCTGCGGGGAAATCCCCTGCAGGTTTGTTTTAATTTCTGTACATTAAATATCTCTCATACCACATATCTACAAAGTCTGGTGCGAATGGCCCTTTTCTTTGATGAATCCATTGTGTTAGTTGTGCTACATTTCGTTTTAAAATCGTATCAATTACAGGTGGATATTGCATAATTTGACTATGTTTTTCATATTCATCTTCATCTAAAAGTGTATATGTCATATCTGGATACACTTTAATATCTAAATCATAATCAATATACTTTAACGCTTCAGAATCATATGCAAAAGGTGAGCTTAAATTACAATAATAATATACGCCCTCTTCCCTTAACATTCCAATCACATTAAACCAGTAGTTTGCATGAAAATAACAAATTGCTGGTTCACGAGTAATCCATGTTCGGCCATCTGATTCTGTCACTACTGTACGATCATTTGCTCCGATCACAAGACTTTGTGTCCCTTTTAAAATCGTTGTCTCTTCCCACATTCTATGAATGGAGCCATTATGTTTATAACTATGTATTTGTACTTTTTCTCCTTCTTTGGGAAATCCCATATATGCTCCCTTCCTTCAACTGCAAATGCCCTTTGAACTGCATTCACTTTTTTTCTATTATAACTTTTTTGTCGAAATTTTAAAACTAAAGCGATAAGACTCTATATTTCACACTGAATACCATATCTATAGTCTTTCTTAGGGAACGGGGCCAAACGAGGAAAGGAGAATAAAGTGAAACTTTAATCAGCCCTCACCAATCGGACTTTTATGGTCAGCCTGCCCCCACCTAACGCCTTTGCTTTCGCTGAATTTTGAGATGGGGGTCTTACTGCCCATTAAAGTGGGATAAAAAAAGTCCTTCCTCATTTCCATGTAAAGAAGGACCTTTCACCTAAAGGTAACGATATATCTTATCCTAAATTTGAAATCATTTTTTCAGTTTCAAAAGATTGAATCACACTATTTGTTTGCTCTTCAAATTTCTCATGTAATAGCTTGAGCGCTAATTCTGTTCTATATATTTCTTGGCGGATAAAATGTAATTCCTTTTTATCGCACGTATCCTTTTCGCTCATTTCAATTTGCTGATACTTCTCTAGGTGAGCTTGTAACTTCAACAACTCATCCATCGTTTCCAATTGCTCTCCTACCAACTTATCAAAATCGTTCATTACTTACCCCCTTTTGGACTTATTTATCATTTATTATTCCTCATTACATATTTCTAATCTTTAACTTCCTTCTCCTTTGACTACATTTGTTGACTTATTAGAAGTTATGTCGTTCGTTTTATTTTCATTCCCATGACCAAAGCACAAAGAAAACACTTCTCTCGAATTAGAGAAGTGTTTTTCTTTCATTACTGATTTGAACTAGAAGGTTGTGATTGTTTTGCAGCTGATTGTGCATTTTGTTTTTTCACAGCATGCACGTCTGTTTCAGTTGCAAATTCAGTACCATAACTAGCGTTTGCACTTTGTGCACCAGAAGCTTGTGCTTTCTTTGCTTCTGATTGCGCGTTTGCTTGTTTTACTGCTTGCACATCTGTTTCAGTTGAAAACTCTGTACCATAACTAGCATTTGTACTTTGAATGCTAGCACCAGAAGTTGCCTTGTTATAACCTTGTTGTTTTTTACTCATCTTTCTCACCTCCACAACCAATAATGTAACCAATTCACTTAGAAGCTATCCGTGATTTTCTTTTTTTAATCTCCGTATATATCTCTTGTCACTCATTCAAACTATAGAAAATGGAGGTGGAAATATGTATATAGGACGCGATATGACTGAACTAACGATGGTTTCAAAAAATGAATGGAAAGAAGATGAATTAGCTTATTTTCATCATTCATTACAACAGATTCTGCCGTATTTAAATGCAGAAGGTCAAAGTATTTACAAAGAAATTGTAATAGAAATTGAATCAAGAGGCGGCTTACAAGAAGGTGATGCTAGTTGGACTCATGGGACAAAAATTTCTTACGATTAAAAAAGTGTTCCCAACCTGGGAACACTTTTTTTGTTTATTGCATTGTAATTTTCTCAACACAACTCTCATAAATCGTACGATGCGATTTAGAGAAAGGTAACTGCTCAAATGCTTCTTTCGATACAAATTTCAATGTATCTGTTTCAACAATATCACCAGTTACTTTTCCGTAAAATACGAATATATCCCAAGTACGATGTGTAAACGTATGTTGTACATTCATTGCGTATTCTTCAATAGAAATCGAAAGCTCAAATTTTTCTTTCATATAATCTATAAGCTGTTCCTTCTGATTACGAATCCCTTCGCCAAGTTCAATATTCGGAAACTCCCACATATTAGCTAATAAACCGGTACTTGGACGTTTATTAATGACGTAACGACCATCTTCCGTTTGAAGTACTCCCGCAACAATCGGTACCATCGTAGGGGCTTTCGCTTTACTTTTTACTGGTAATTCCTTTTGAACACCTTCAGCATATCCCCTGCAATGCTCACGTACAGGGCAAAGTAAGCATGCTGGATTTTTAGGAATACAAATCAGTGCTCCTAATTCCATCAAACCTTGATTAAAATAAGATGGATTTTCTGCCGAAATAATTTCACGCACAATCTCTTCAAACACTTTTCTCGTTTTTGGTTTTGCAATGTCATCCCATACTGATAAAATGCGAGACAATACACGCATTACATTTCCATCAACTGCCGGCTCTGGTATACCATAGGCGATACTTAAAATAGCACCTTTTGTATAGGGGCCGACTCCTTTTAATTTTTCAATTTTCTTTACATCACTTGGTACTATCCCGCCATATACTTCTTTTACTTCTTTTACGGCCGCATGTAAATTTCTTGCTCTAGAATAATACCCTAAACCTTCCCATGCTTTTAACACTTCTTCATCATCAGCATTTGCCAAAGCTTCTAGAGTAGGAAACTTCCCCATAAAATTCGCGTAATATGGTTTTACAGCTTCTACCCTAGTTTGCTGCAACATAATTTCCGAAACCCAAACACGGTATGGATCTTTATTTTTACGCCACGGTAAGTCGCGTTGCTCTTTTTCAAACCAACCAATTAAATCATTTTGAAACTGCTCTATGTTAAAATTATTTAATATTTCAAGTGTCAAACTTGATCCCCCTCGTTTTTTTGCATATAAGTACTATTATAAAGATTTTAGGAAAAAATTTAAGTAAGATGACATAGAAAATAGAAGGCAAAGGACTTGAGGTATCGAATAAAAAGAGTTACATTAATAAAAAACGGAGGTGGATTTCTATGGACACAGCCACTCACCTTGTTATGGGCGTTACTCTAGGCAGCTTGGCCACGTTAGATCCAGCCATAGCACAAAGTGATATTGGGCCACAAGCAGTTATGCTCGCTACAATTGCTGGTTCCAATATTCCTGATATCGATACAGTTTTAAAATTGCGTAATAACGCTAAATATATAAGAAATCATCGCGGGATTACTCATTCCATTCCTGCAGTGATTCTTTGGTCATTCCTTATAAGCGGCATCTCTTTCGCCTTCTTTTCAGACGCTCCATATTTGCATCTACTACTTTGGTCATTTATTGCCGTCTTTCTTCATGTCTTTGTAGATATTTTCAATGCCTACGGTACACAGGCATTACGACCCTTCACAAAAAAATGGGTAGCGCTAGGTATCATTAATACATTCGATACCGTCATTTTCTTCATCCATATACTCGCAATTGCTTGTATGCTCGTAGGTTCCCATAAAGGGTATACTGCCTTAGCAGCGTATATATTGATGATTGTTTACTATATCGGACGGATTATGATGCATAGAAATATAAGAAGCGTTGTACAAAAACGTTTCAAACATGTTGAGAAGATAATTATTTCTCCTTCTTATCGATTTTATCATTATCATTTAGCAATCGTTACAACCAATTATTACTACGTTGCTAGATGGCATCGTGGTAACATCATGGTATATGATAAGTTCAATCGGGTACCGTTCCCAGATAATGCTATTATGCGCGCAGCTAAACAAGATGAAAACATCTCAGCATTTTTATCTTTCTCCCCTGTATATCGCTGGGACATTTTCGATTATGATCATTATTATGAAGTTCGATTCATTGATTTGCGATATCGCAGTAAAGACTATTATCCATTCGTTGCAATCGTTCAACTCGATCATAATTTAAATATTATTAGTTCCTATACAGGATGGATTTTTAGTGAAGAAAAACTTCGAAAAAAACTGGAGTTACTTCCACATTAAAAAAAGCGACTTCAGTCGCTTTTTTTAATGTTTCAAATGATCTTCTTGATTGATTAAATGGCTATATTTCGGATTATTTGTACGCATTTCATGAAGGCGTACTCCATGATTATTAATCCATGATCGCACCACTTGTTCAGTCATTTCTTCTCCTTGATAACGACCTGATTTCGCATAAGTTGTTTGAAAATCTTCCCACAGTAATTCAACCCACGCACGAGCTTGCGCGTAAGAAAGTTTGTCATTTTTGTCTAATAGTTCTTTCGTTAATGCTTCATAAATATCATTCATGTTCTAATCTCCTTTACCTAATTATCCCTTCATTTCTAAAGGATAGTTTCTTCTATTTTGCACATTCTATAATTGATACTTCTTCAAGAGGTATCAACTGATGATGAGGAGGGCGTTCGCAATGGGTAAACAAGCCGAATTTTGGTCTGAGTCAAAAAACAACAGCAAAATCGACGGTCAACCGAAAGCGAAATCACGCTTCGCTTCGAAGCGACCTAACGGCACAATTAACACGCACCCACAAGAACGTATGCGTGCTGCAAATCAGCAGGAAGAATAGTAACAAAGTAACTTAACTTCCTACACGAGGTGATAAAGATGAGCTACCGTGATCGCTTAGATAGTCGTTCTGAATTATTTAACCATACGTGGACTCGTCCGAAACATGCAAAAGCGCAAGTTAACGGACAGACGCAACAAACCCAGTCTCTCATTATATTGGCGAATGAATGTAAAAAACGCCAATTTTAGAATCTCCTATCTCCTGTAACGCCTACCAAAGATGAAAACCAGAGAGATATTCGCTCTCTGGTTTTTATTTTTCTTGTAATAAAGAAATCGGGATTCCGATCTCTTCATTATCATTTTGCTTATGTCCCCAAGCAAATACCCCATTGAAATACGTAATTTCAAATAATATACCAGGTTCTTCTACTAATTCATATGTCTCACCGATATGGAATTTGTTTATGTCAGTCATATAAGCGCGAGCCATTGCTATCTTTCGCATTAATACATCGAACTCATTTACAATTCCAAGTTGCTCAGCTTTTATCGCTTGCTCTTTCAAAAGCCCAATTTCTTCCCTTAGCTCATATGGTGTCATTTCACTGTAGCGCTTTGGCATATTCATCTTATTCTCCTCATCCCTCTTCGCGTTTCATTTGCAAAAATACCTCTATTTCATCGATAGAGAATCCTTTGCGATATAACGCTTGTTTCATCTTATTTTCGAATGTCCATCCATCATGCTTCTTATATTTCTCATAATATTTATTCCCATGATAGTGTAACGCTTCTTGTTGCTTTTCGTCATCTTTTTCGTCTTTCAATTCTTCTAAACAAATTTGAATCACATCTCTAGAATATCCTTTCCGAACAAGCATTTCGTCTAACTTTAGCTTCATTTGTAAAAAGGAATGCTTTTGATAAGATTTCTTCTTCTTTTCTATAAGAATTAAAGCATTCTCAATTTGCTTTTCCTTCGGATATTCTTGTAAACTATGCGTAATAATTAAATCCTGAACACCTTTATTTAACAACTCTCTTTTAATAACAGTAGGACCTTTTCGATTCACATTGCTTTGCGTTCTCGTATATAAAATAGCATACTCTTTATCATTAATATATCGGTCATGTAATAATTTCGAAACGACTTCAGAGATGATGGCCTGTCCCACTTCTTTTTTTCGTAAAAAATCTTCTATTTCTAGTTTCGTTCTCATTTGATAGGATAAATAGGAGATTGCTTGTAAATATGCTTTTTGTACCTCTTCATTGTACAAAATATTTCCTAACGCTATTTCATCAATTTCTAAGCCCTTTTGTAATCCGTGTTTTATTAAGATTACTTCATTGACACTAAATCCGTACTCTTCACCTTGACCTTTATCAATATAAATATTAAATCGTTCTTTCGATCGTTTTTGGACTTCTATTTTTGTAATGACAGCCATACTCTCACCTCTCTATTATTTTAACATAGTCGAGGAACGTTTTTGCTTTTCAAGAATATATATAATGAGGAGGAAATAATTGTGAGAATCGCAATTTCTGGTGGTACCGGCTTTATCGGTACATACCTTTCTACTTTTTTCATTCAAAAAGGATATACGGTTTACATTCTGACTCGAAACAAAACGACTGAAACTTCCGATCCTAACCTTCAATACGTACAATGGACACCAGATTTACAAACCTTCCCTCTCTCTTCTATTGATGTAGTTATTAATCTAGCTGGAGAGTCTATTAATAGTAGATGGACAAAGAAACAAAAAAAAGCCATTGTAAACAGTAGAATTCAAACGACAAAAGGACTCATTAAACAATTGCAGACACTCACCATAAAACCGCACACATTTATTAACGCAAGCGCTATTGGATACTATGGAACGTCTGAAACCGAGTCTTTTACAGAACAGCATGAGCCTCCTGGAGATGACTTTTTAGCACATACAGTATATTCATGGGAACAAGAAGCATCCAAAGCACGCGCTCTCGGAATACGAACAATCTACGCAAGATTTGGAGTCGTATTAAGTGCAGATGGAGGAGCTCTTCCAAAAATGCTACTCCCCTATCAATTCTATATCGGCGGTACAATTGGCTCTGGAAATCAATGGTTATCATGGATTCATATAGACGATGTCGTTCGCCTGATTGATTTCATCATACACAAAAAAGAAATTGATGGACCGCTTAACATTACAGCTCCCCGCCCTATAAGAATGAAGGAATTCGGAGAAACCATTGCAGCTATAATGAAAAAACCTCATTGGTTACCTGTCCCTTCATTTATGCTTCGCATTTTACTTGGTGAGATGAGCATACTTGTACTAGAAGGGCAACATGTATTACCTAGTAAAGCAATTGAGCATGGGTATGAATATACATTTCCGGCAATAGACCATGCATTACAAAATATACTTTCGCATACAATGTAGTACTTCTAAAACACAGTTTTACAGAGGGCCCTTTCAAAACTTTTATTTTCTAGCATCCGGAGCATTATTACACAAATAATCTTTCAGTTACTTTCCCTTACATTCCATTAACATTATAAAGTAACAGAAATGAGGTACCTATGAAAATATTGCTCAAACAAGCCATTGTCTATCCTATTACATCCCAAAAATTTCAAGGGGATGTACTCGTTATAGGAGAAAAAATTGCTGAGGTCAAGCCTTCCATTCAACCTACTCAAGAGATGACAGTTATAGACGCACGTGCTCTTCATCTCTTACCTGGATTTATTGATGTCCATACCCATCTTGGTCTCTATGATGAAGGTACTGGTTGGGCTGGCAATGATGCAAATGAAACGTCTGAAGTTTCAACACCACATATCCGTTCTTTAGATGGAATCCACCCTTTGGATATTGCATTTCAAGATGCGGTACAAAATGGAATTACAACTGTTCACGTTATGCCAGGAAGTCAAAACATTATCGGTGGTACGACTTGTGTAATAAAAACAGCTGGAACTTGTATTGATCATATGATTATCCAAGAACCTGCTGGTTTAAAGATTGCCTTTGGAGAAAATCCTAAAAAGGTCCATAGTAATGGCACAAAAGAGTCCATTACGCGTATGGGAATTATGGGATTACTTCGGGAATCATTCTATGAAGCACAGCACTACGGGCATGAAGCTGATTTTCGAATGCTTCCTATCTTAAAAGCATTACGCCGTGAAATACCCGTACGTATCCACGCTCACAGAGCAGATGATATTAGTTCTGCTCTACGCTTTGCAACAGAGTTCAATCTTGATTTACGTATTGAACATTGTACAGAAGGACACTTTATTGTTGAAGAACTTTCAAAACACAATTTGAAGGTTTCAGTTGGCCCCACGCTTACACGCCGTTCTAAAATCGAACTAAAAAATAAAACATGGGATACTTACCATATATTATCAAAAAATGGAGTGGAAGTTTCCATCACAACAGATCACCCCTATACACCCATTCAATATTTAAATATTTGTGCTGCTGTCGCAGTAAGGGAAGGATTAGACGAAAAAACTGCACTAGAAGGAATCACTATATTTCCAGCGCGAAATTTACGTTTAGAGGATAGAATTGGAAGTATTGAGGCTGGAAAAGACGCTGATCTTGTGCTCTGGACCCATCATCCTTTCCATTATTTAGCCAAGCCTGTACTAACTATGATTGATGGAAAAATAATTTACAAAAAAAATAAAAAAAACTAGTTTATTTTTTTGACTAGATAAAGTATTATACGATTATAAACTGAATGAAACCATAATCAATTTGTGTCGTGATTATCATTTTCAAATTGATGAATGGGGAAGGCAAATGGTGCGCCACCAGCGTTAGAAACTGGTTCTAGTGGGTTCGATTCCCACCCCGAAATTTTTTAAAGATTGATATAAAAATTTCGAGGGTGGGGTGTTTTTTCGTCATGCTACCCTCGTGTGAGGAGGAGTTAGTATGTTGAAAAAACGCGACTTACACGACAGCCACGTTCTATACGAGTTAATGGTGGATCCAGCTGTCTTCCCTTTTGTGCGTCAAAAGGCTTATTCTTATGAGGAATATTTATTTTTAACGAAACAAACGATTGAAGCTGAAGAGCGTGGGGAATTAATTTCACGTACAATTTTAGATGAATGGGGTAACCCTATCGGAACAATTACTTTATTTGATGTGCAAGAAAAAGCCGGATTCCTTGGAACATGGCTTGGCAAACCTTATCACGGAAAAGGCTACAATAAATTGGCAAAAGATTCATTTTTTAGCGAACTTTTCTACGAGTTAGATATTGAAACGATTTTTATGCGTATTCGCAAAATAAATATTCGTTCTATTAAAGCTGCAGAAAAATTACAATATGTAAATCTAGCAAACGAAACAAGAAAAGCCGTTTATGATGAAATTAACGCAAATGAAGAAGTATATAACTTATATGAAATTCCAAAAGATCAATATACACTTGCTACAATGCGAGATACAACGTTCCAAGATTCTCATCACTTAAAAGAAGCATAATCTAAATTTTCAGAAATAATAATTAACCATTAACATTTTGACCTATACGTATATCACCCCATGTCTTTGGAAACGATAAATAGTGACTTTAGGACACGAGGTGATTTGTAATGGATAAAAAGAAACGTGACAAAACAAAAAACGCATTATCTAGTACACAAGAAGTTCTCTACCAACGAGAATTTCGTAAAGCAGATCGCGCAGCGGGTTATCGTTCGAAAAGTATTTAAAGTGAGAATGAATAATTAGAAGTTCTCCCCCCTAATTATTCATTCTCATTACATATTTTTTCTACGTGATAGAGTAAAAAAGGTTCCTTATAAATAAGGAACCTTTTTTATGTGGATAACGTTATCCACATAATTTATAGAATTGTGAATAAATTGAATAAATCTTTCAAAAGTTTATATATTGTAACGTACATCAAATGTTAGAATTGTGGATATTTTTCTAAAAATTGTGGATAATGTGGATATAGTTGTTAATATTCCGACTTTACTGTTTAATGAAAGCGCACTCTTCATGTGGATAAGTCTTTATCTTCGAAAATAATAAAGAACCCTCTTTAAACATACAAAAGAGGGTTTCATATTAAGTAAATGATTGTGCAAGAGCAGGTGATTTAATAGGTATATGATTCGGTTCTACATGGTTTTCTGCCAAAATTGTATCCACAATATGATCAGCTGGCTCTGGACGATAAATACTTTTCATCGCTTCTTTCATTTGAAGAAGCCTCATATCATCTTGTAATAACGCCTCTGTTTTTGCAAAAACCTCACTATCATCACGAATGACAACTGCAGCCCCTTTTCTTTCAAAGTACATCGCATTTTCATTTTCTTGTCCTGGAACAGGCTTATATAAAATGACAGGTACTTGCAATGCTGCCGCTTCACTTAACGTAATACCGCCTGGCTTTGTAATCATACAAGAAGTAACACGGAATAGTTCATCAATATTTTCTACATAACCAAATACTTTTAATGCATCAGGATTTTTTTCCTGTAATCCTACCAAATCCTGTTTTAACGCTTCATTTTTCCCACAAACGACAACTACTTGTAAATCAGGTACTGACATAAATGATTGGCATAGTTCTTTTACACTTCCTAATACTCCATGAGCACCTGCTACAATTAGTAAAATCTTTTTATTCTTACATAACTGATATTTATGATATATAATATCTGAATTGATCTTTAACTCAAAACTACTACGAATCGGAATTCCAGTTTCAACAATTTGCTCCGCAGGCACACCAATATCAACCATAACTTTTTTTACGTGATCAGTTGCTACAAAATAACGATCTACTTCCCGATGAATCCATATTTTGTGCACACAAAAATCCGTTAATACGTTATACACAGGAATTGAAATACCTGTTTGCTTTTTTAATTCTGGTACAGCTATAATCGGAAAAGTATTAATAACAATATCCGGTTTCTCCGCTTGTAAAAGTAATTTCAAACGTTTCCTTCCAAAATTTGCATACCAAGATGCTATTTTTTTATCATAAATTTTTTCTACGCCATAATAAAACAAGCGGTACAATTCTTTTCCTATTGTATAACTTTTTAAATATAAATATTTTGTAATATCGGTTATAACCGGATGTGATTCTCCGAACAAATCGCATACAATTACATCTTTAATTCCTTTTTGGCGAAATGTTTGCTCTAATGTTTTCGCTACTTGCACATGACCGTTACCGTAATGTGCAGTTAATATTAAAACCTTGGGGTTTTTTATCAAACAAATCCACTCCTAGCTTATTGTTTCTCCATATTGCATATACGACAATAGGAAAAACATTTTCCTTAAAAATTACATAAACAGACTCTAATATTTCTCTTTCAGCTATGTACCTGTCGTGGATATGCAAAGCATATAAGATTGACCCCTTAATCCTATCTGTGCTCATATCTTTACATTATACTTTCCTATAAGAGCTTTCGCAATAACTTACAAATGTTCTCTATTCCATGATACTCACTCTTTTACTTCTTAATTCTTTTTACTATTTTGATTTCCCTTTACAATTATGTAAATTTCTCTACTTATTCCTTACAAAAATATGGATATTCTATTTTTAGTATACTCTTTTCTCTATATATACTCTAGGTTTTATTGTAAAGAAAGCAAAAAGCCTAATCCAATATTTGGATTAGACTGCTTGTAAAATATGTCTTGCTTCTTCTACATTTTTTTCAGTAGGTGGTTCTACATTCGCAAGTGGATACTTATGTCCAAGTGCCTCCCATTTATATACACCAAGCTTATGATATGGTAACACTTCAACTTTTTGAACATTAGACAGACTTTGAATAAAGCTAGATAACTTTTGTAGATCCTCTTCATTATCAGTAACACCAGGAACTAATACGTGTCGTACCCAAATCGGTTTATTTTTATCCGATAAATAACGAGCAAATTGTAAAATATGTTCATTTGGTTTTCCTGTTAATTTACGATGTTTCTTTGAATCAATATGTTTTAAATCCAATAAAACTAAATCTGTGTACTCCATTAAAATATCTAGCTTATTTTGGAATTCTGGTTCTTCAGAATAACAACCACCCGAAGAGTCAATTGTTGTATGAATTCCAATTTCCTTACATTTCTTAAATAATTCAATTAAGAAATCTAGTTGTAATAATGGTTCCCCACCACTAACTGTTATACCGCCTCCGGAAGCTTCAATAAAAGGAAGGTAACATGTCACATCCTGCATTACTTCTTCGACTGTTATTTCTTTTCCTTTACCGATCTCCCACGTATCAGCATTATGACAATATTGACAACGTAATAAACACCCTTGTGTAAATATGACATAACGAATTCCTGGGCCATCAACAGTACCACAAGACTCTACAGAATGAATTCTTCCTTTTACCATGTTACTTCCTCCTTTATTGAAACAGCCTCCCTCTGCTATTTATAAAATGCAGAGGGACACTTTTTTCATTTACATGCTTTCATGCATTGTACGGTTAATTACATCGATTTGTTGTTCACGAGTTAATTTAATAAAGTTTACAGCGTAACCAGATACGCGAATTGTTAATTGTGGATATTTCTCAGGATGTTCCATTGCATCCATTAATGTTTCACGGTTAAATACGTTAATATTTAAGTGATGTCCTTCTTTTACTGCATAACCATCAAGCATTGATACTAAGTTACGTACTTGTACTTCATCCTCTTTACCAAGTGCTTTTGGAATAATAGAGAATGTATTAGAAATGCCATCTTGTGCATCTTCATATGGTAATTTAGCTACAGATAATAATGAAGCTAACGCACCTTTTGTATCACGTCCATGCATCGGGTTCGCACCTGGTGCAAATGGTTCTCCAGTACGGCGACCATCTGGAGTGTTACCAGTTTTCTTACCGTATACAACGTTAGATGTGATTGTTAAGATTGACATTGTATGAACGGAATTTCTATATGTTTTGTGTTTACGAAGTTTATTCATAAATGTTTTCACAAGATTTACAGCAATTTCATCTACACGGTCATCATTGTTACCGTATTTAGGGAAATCTCCTTCAATTTCAAAGTCAACTGCAATTCCGTTTTCATCGCGAATTGGTTTTACTTTTGCGTATTTAATTGCACTTAAAGAGTCTGCTACTACAGATAGACCCGCGATACCTGTTGCCATTGTACGAAGAACATTTGTATCGTGAAGTGCCATTTCAATACGTTCATAGCTATATTTATCGTGCATGTAGTGAATAACATTTAATGTGTTTAAATATAGACCCGCTAACCATTCCATTGTCATATCAAACTTATGCATAACTTCTTCATAATCTAATACTTCAGAAGTAATCGGTGCGTACTCAGGACCAACTTGTGCTTTAGATTTTTCATCTTTACCACCGTTAATCGCATATAGCAATGCTTTTGCTAAGTTTGCACGTGCACCGAAGAACTGCATTTGTTTACCAATTCTCATTGCAGATACACAACAAGCAATTCCGTAGTCATCGCCATAGTCAGCACGCATAATGTCATCATTTTCATATTGAATTGCTGATGTTTTAATAGACATTTTCGCACAGTAGTTTTTAAAGTTCTGTGGTAATTGTTTAGACCAAAGAACTGTTAAGTTTGGTTCTGGAGCTGGTCCTAAATTATCTAATGTATGCAAGAAACGGAATGAGTTCTTTGTTACTAATGGACGACCATCCAATGCCATACCACCGATAGACTCAGTTACCCAAGTTGGGTCACCAGAGAATAACTCATTATAATCAGGTGTTCTTGCAAATTTCACAAGACGTAATTTCATAATGAAGTGATCCACAATTTCTTGTACGTCTTCTTCTGTTAAAGTACCATTTGCTAAATCTCTTTCAATATAAATATCTAAGAATGTAGAAGTACGTCCAAGACTCATTGCAGCTCCGTTTTGCTCTTTAATTGCTGCAAGATATGCAAAGTATAACCATTGGAATGCTTCTTGAGCAGTTGTTGCTGGCTTAGAAATATCAAAGCCATGAGAAGCAGCCATTTGTTTTAACTCTTGAAGTGCACGTATTTGCTCAGATAACTCTTCGCGTAAACGCATTGTATCTTCACTCATTACACCACCAGTTAAATTTAAATCTGTTTTCTTCGCTTCAATTAAATGATCTACTCCATATAATGCTACGCGGCGGTAGTCACCGATAATACGTCCACGTCCGTATGCATCTGGAAGACCCGTAATAACACCTGATTTACGAGCAGCTCTCATTTCTGGTGTATAAGCATCAAATACACCTTGGTTATGAGTTTTTCTCCAATCTCTGAAAATACGACTAAGCTCTTTATCCATTTCGTATCCATAAGATTCACAAGCTTGTTCCGCCATACGAATACCACCATATGGTTGTAAAGAACGTTTAAATGGTTTATCAGTTTGGAAACCGACTACTTTTTCAGTCTCTTTATTTAAATATCCTGGTTCATGTGATGTAATAGAAGAAACAATTTTTGTATCCATATCAAGAACGCCACCGTTTTCACGTTCTTTCGTTGTTAAATCCATTACTTGATCCCAAAGTTGTTTCGTTGCTTCAGTTGCTCCCGCTAAGAAAGATTCGTCTCCCTCGTAAACGTTTACATTATTTAAAATGAAATCGCGAACATCAATCTCTGCTTTCCATTTTTCACCTTTAAAGTTTTCCCATGCGTTTTTAACATTTTCTAATACTTGAGTCATCCTAATCTCCTCCATTTTTGATTAGTACAGGACTAAGATTTTTTATATAACAGCTTACACACTTAGAATACTACTTTTTTACGAAAGTGAACGAAATAGTTGTGACATGTTTGTGAAATATTGAGCAAACTACTATATACATAGTGTTAACTTCATTTGAAAGTCTTTAAAATTAACCCTTTCCTTAATTGTATTTTTTTGGTATTCTTATATACGAGTCCTATTTTGTAATATAAAAACAATACCCATTGTAGAGCTGTAATACTCTTATCTCCTAATCTGTTATAGTTTTTTATAACAGAACAAAAAAGTGTACATATGTTGTACACTTTTTTGTTACTTATAAAATATCTCTTTTTCTATTTCCATCATGGAATCCACCACGACTGCCTGTTAATACAATTAATTGCTCTAACCCTTCTATATGATCACCTATAATTCGAAGTACAGCTGGTGGATGACCTATTTTAGCAAAATGTTCACTGGGACGAATACGGTTCATCTTATCGACCTCAACACGACTTACACATGCAACTTCAAATCCTGAAAGAATAGCTTTCACTTGGGCTACACACGGTGCCAGTAAAGATCTATATCCAATTTCTTTCAAACACTTACGACTAAACGCATTCGGTACAGCGATAAGAGAGCCTACGCCTAGATCTTTTCTATCACAAGCTAAATTTAATGCATATTTAAATGCAGTTACAAGATGAAGCGGTACTCTTAAATCTAAATAATGATTTAGATCATTTAATGCAACATCTGTTCCATCTGCAATAGCTTTCGCAAAAGGATATAACTCACTCGCTGGAATAACAAAATCGCCGTCTATAAATAACACAATTTCTCCTTTTGCAAAATACGTTCCAAGTGAGCGCCCCACATCATTTCCGAGTGCTTCTTTATATACGATTGTCGTTGCTCCCTTTTCTTTTGCAATCGTTGCTGTTTGATCAGACGAACCATTTACAACAACGATAATTTCAAAAGGTTCAATTTTGCGAAGTTCTTCTATAACGTTTCCAATTGTTTTCTCTTCATCTTGTACAGGAATAATGACCGATAATTGCTTTCCCTTATACAAATTAGATGTAACGCCCCATCCTTGATAAAAATCTTCAAAATCTAAAGTATGATAGACACTATCTCTTTTCCTATTTCCATCACAATACCCTCCGCGCTCATCGCTACCTACTATTCGCTCGGCTACAGCTTCTATATGGTCACCTATCATCCGTTTTTCAGAATGAGAAAGACCTGCGCCATACGCAGCATGCTCGGTCGGCCGAAATTTATTTGGCGTAATAACGTCAATTGCACAATGTCGACTAATTCTCCATTTGCTTTGAACTAGACGTAAATGAGCGAGAATAGGATTAACAAAACATTCATATCCAATACTTTGAACAACTTCTTTCGTCAACGCATGAGGTACAGCTAATAAAGAATCAATTTTTAACTCTTCACGCTCTAATATTGCATTTAATATTTGGCGCCATACTGTAATAGAATTAGGTTTTTGCCTTTTTAAAAATAATGCGTCCAAATTATTTAAAACTACATCTGCCTGATTGTATAAAATCGGATTAAGAAATAACTGTAATTTTGAAGTTTGAATAGCAAAATCGCCATCTATAAATAGTAGTACATCACCTATAGCTTCTTTGGCACCAGCTGCACGTCCAACATCATTTCCAAGCTTTTCTGTATACCGCAGTACTTTACATCCTAAATGCTCAGCAACTGTTTCTGTACCATCAGTACAACCATTTGCTACTACAATAATCTCTAATGGATTTAATCCTTTTACCGATTGAATAACGTCTGAAATCGTATCGATTTCATTACATGCAGGAATAATAACAGATAATGACTTAGCCATTGTCTTCTTCACGAAACCACTTAATTGTTTCCTTCAATCCGTCTTCCCACGTTACTTTCGCCTGAAATTGAACAAGCTCTTTTAATTTTGTTACGTCCGGTCTTCTATTTGGAATTTCCTCAAAGCCATGTGGGTATACCTCTTCGAAAGGAACTTGAACAATTTTCGAAGAAGATTTCGTTAGTTTTTTAATTACTTCTGCTACTTCTTTTATACTCTTTTCATTCTCAGAACCTATGTTAATAATTTCACCATTTACCTTTTCATCCATCGCTCGAATCGTTGCCTCTACCGCATCACTTACATACGTAAAACAACGTGTCTGCTCTCCATCTCCATATACGAGAATGTCTTCTCCTTGCAAAGCCGCACTAATAAATCGCGGGATTACCCCTGCATACGGACCATCTTTCGCTCTTGGACCATAAATATTAAAATAACGAACAATCGTTACCGGTAAACCTTCTAATGCGTATCCTAAACATAATGTTTCTTCTAATGTTTTACACACTGCATAACTCCAACGTATTTTAGAAGTTGCCCCGTATAATCGATCTCCCTCTTCAGAGAAGGGTGGCTTTGCCTTACCATATACTTCTGAAGTAGACGCAAAAACTACTTTCTTCTTTCCTTTTAGCGCTGCTTGTAAAATGTTTCTCGTTCCATCAAAATTCGTTTCAATAAGCTCTATACTCTTTTCCATTGTCGTTTTCACACCTAAAATTGCTGCTAAATGAAACACTACATCATGTTGATTTACTAATTCATAAATAGAATTTTTATCTAAAACACTTATTGGAATAACCCGAATTTCTTTCATTAACTCATCATGATATTTATTTCTCCCTTTATAGAAGTTATCAACGATAGTGACATCATAACCTCTTTTCACCAGCTCTTCAGCTAAATGCGATCCAATAAATCCTGCTCCACCTGTAATTAAACATTTCTTACTCATACACTCACCTTCTTTATAATTCCACGTGTATCTACGACTTGCTTTATCCCTTTAAAAACCTTCCAATCGATATTAGAGTGGTCTGTTAAAATTAAAATACAATTCGCTTGTTTAACGACTTGTTCATCCAAAGAAACAGATTGATACACCTTATCTCCAAACTTTGCAGAAGAAATATATGGATCGTGATATTCGATTTCATATCCTTCTTTTATTAACAATTCAATAATTGGTAAAGCAGGTGATTCTCTCAAATCATTTACATCTTTCTTATACGCAACTCCTACAATTAAAACTGATGCAGGTGATTGCACCATACCTTTTACTTTCCTGACTATTTTCTCTGGCATTTCTTCATTAATCACATGTGCAGCCTCAATTAATTGACTAATTTCCCCATTTCTTTTTATTCTCCATTGGAAATATAAAGGATCTACTGGAATACAATGTCCTCCTATTCCTGGTCCTGGCCAATATGGAGTAAATCCAAACGGTTTTGTAGATGCCGCTTCAAGCGCCTCATAAAAATCAATTCCTAAACTTTCACATAGTGTGTTTAACTCATTTACTAAGGAAATATTGACTAGGCGCTGAATATTTTCAAATAACTTACACATTTCCGCTACTTTCGGAGAACTAACTGGAACAACTACATCAAATGTAGTGCTATACAACTCCTGAACTTTTTGTTTACACTTTTCTGTTTGTCCACTAATAACTTTTGGAATCGTTTGAACAGAATAGTGACTATTAGCCGGATCAATTCTCTCAGGGGAATATCCGATATAGAAATCTTCTCCTACCTTTTTCCCTGTTTGAGAAATAATAGGAATGATAACTTCCTCGAGTGTACCTGGATATGTGGAGCTTTCAAAAATGAAGGTTTGTCCTTTTTGAAGGTTTTGTTGTATATAATGTGAGGCTGAAATGAGGGCACTTAAGTCTGGTTCTCTTTGTTCATTAATTGGAGTCGGGACAGTAACAATAACATAATCACTATTTTGAAAATCAGCAATACCTTGATCCGGTGTATTTACTATTAATTTTTTTTTCGTCAATAAACTTTGTAACTCTTTAGAAGAAACATCCGGAATATAACTTTCTCCTTTTATAATTGATTCTATTTTTCTAATATCTTTATCTAACCCAAGTACTGTATGCCCTCTCTCTGCAAAATGGACTGCTAAAGGAAGGCCAACATACCCTAAGCCAATAATAGCTACTTTACTACTATTCATTTGTATTCTCTTCTTCCCTTCTCAATTGTTGAATGATATCTCTATCTCTATCTCCATCCGTAAAGCCACCGCGTTCGTCCGTACACTGTAATAAATACGCAATCGCCTCAATTTGATCACCGAAAATACGATCAAATGCTGAAATACGCCCATTTACAAATTCGTGTTGCTCTGGACGTACTCGATTTGTTTTTATAACATCTACTAACTCTACTGCTGTAATAGAGAATCCTTCTAAAATAGCTTTTATCTGAGCTAATGGAGGAATCACAAGAGAATCATAACCAATTTTCTCTATTACTTTTTTATGCATAGCGTGTGGTACTGCTGTTAATGAGTTATTCCATAAATCTGGTCGCTTCGCTATCAAATTCACAAAATATTTTCCCATGCTAATTGGATCTGCTGGATGAAACATATCTAATAAACACTGTAAATCATTTAATGCCACATCACTTCCATCTTCAATAGCGCGCAAAAATAGAATTAAATTTGTTGCTGGAATAATAAAATCACTATCAACAAATAAACAAATATCTGCCGTAGCATACATGGCCCCTATCGCCCGTGCTACATTATGCCCAAGCGTTTCCTCCAACTCAACAACAATAACATTCTCTAGCTTTACTTGTTTAATGGTCTTTACGGCAGCTCCATTCGCAACAACTATAATTTCATCTACACCCGCTTTTTTCACTTCCTGTATAACAGACCTTATAGTTGTTTTCTCTTCTGATACTGGGATAATGGCACTATATTTCGCTTTTTTCTTTTGCAATAAAACTGGTTTATACTTTCCTACAAACTCCCTATCTTTATTGCCCTTAGAAAAACCACCGCGATTACCGTATGTTTCGATTACGTATTGTAAAGCTCGCAAATGATCACCCATAATACGACTAGTCGCTTTCGGATAAGGAGAGCCAGGTGATGTGCCCGTATGGACAGGACGAACTTTATTTGTGTAAATGACATCAACTGAAGCCATATCAGAAATATCTACTCCTCTAGACATCGCCATCGCTTGAAATAGTGCTGGGTCCGCTAAATTCCACCACCCTAGTTTTTCAATCACTTCACGACTGATTGCATGTGGTATCGCAATTAAAGACCCTACAACAAATTCTTTCTTGTTCAAATAACGATTTAACATATATTTTCCAACCGTCGTATAATGCGGTCGTACTTTTAAATAAACAGACCATGTTAAGTTATTCAAAACAATTTGATGTCCTTGTTGTATTCCTTTAATAAAAGGATATAATTCTTCACTTTTCATGACGATATCACCGTCTAAAAATAAGACAATTTCACCTTTTGCTTCTCTAGCGCCAATTGCCCGTCCCACATCATTACCAAGAGAATATCTATAATAAATCACACGACAATTATGCTGTAGCGCTATTTCTTTCGTACCATCTGTCGATCCATTATCTACTATGATAATTTCATATGGTTCCAACTTCCTTACTTCTACTAAAACTTTTGATAAAGTACTTGCTTCATTATGCACTGGAATCACAACTGACACTCTCATACTTGTATCACTCTTACCCTTCCAAGCGAACATAAGCAATAATAGGAATACGTACAGCTACATCTTCTGGTGGTCCATAAGAAGGAGAAGTACGAATAATTACTGCCCCATCCGTCACAGATAAAAGAACGCCCGCAATGATTTCTACAGCTGTCACAACTTGCACTAGTTCACCAACATGGTTACGTAATTCATCAGTAAATAACATATATAACTCTCCTTTCTTACGCTTCTTTAATTGATATAATACTTGTAAATGGTAATAAAACTTCTGTTCCTATTCCTTCTTGCAGTGTTAAGAAATCATCACCAACTGCTACAATTACACCCGTTAACTGTCCAACTGTCACAGTAATTTCAACATTTTTACCCAAATACTGCTCTGCAATTTCTTTAAAAGGTGATGTATTACATTCTTTTAAAATGTTACAAATAATAGATTGAAATTTACTTGATTCAATAAATTCTTCCGTAGCTTGCTTAGAGTTTCTTTGAATAAATCTCGCGAAGTTTTGTGAAAATAAAAGTCTTTCCACAGCAGGCAATAACTTATTATCTAAAAAATAATCTAATTGTCTATTAAACAATCTCGATAACTTTTTCCAATAATTACTGAACAGACACATACACTTCTCCTCCTATTATTTTTAAAGTATAAAAACATATCCATACATCTTAATGTATACAAAGCAGACTCTTTTTGTGATAGGTAAGACATACATTTTTCAACGAAACAATATGTTCTAATCACATAAAAAAAAGACTACCTAAAAAGATAGTCTCTTACACTTCAATATTTCGTAACATCGTATAAATGTCATTATTCACTTTACCAAAAGATTTAATGTTGTTTTGAATGTTAGATAATAAAACAACATACACACTACCATTTTTACTAAATCCATTTAAACAGTTCCAGCCTGGCATTACACCGTGATTCGAATAACTTCCCGGGTCTACGTACCATCCAAACCCGTAATCTTTTTTTCCGCCTGTAAACATTTGATTGTAGCTTTCTTTTGAAATTAGCTTTCCAGAGAAGAGTGCTTCATTAAATAAATATAAATCGTGTGCACTTGTATATATATCACCACAACCATATAGTTGTGACATACTTGGAATATTAGGTGTTGTCATATTGTTATTTACTATTTTATAACCTGTCGATGGAAATCTTGTTTGTTCTAGCTCTCTACCAAAACCAGAATGTTTCATACCAGCAGGTGCAAAAATATGTTGTTTAATATACTCTTCTAACGGTTGTCCGCTTACCTTCTCAGCAATATAGGCGAGTATCGAATAGTTAGAATCGGAATACTTCCATTTCTCTCCTGGACCCCCAACACGCTTTTGGTTTCCTATTCGTTTTATCAGTTCTTCATGCGAAATATCCTCTGTTCCCTGTTCATACTCTGGAATTCCTGATGTATGTGTTAGTAAATGTTTTAACTGAATCCCATTACCTTGAGGGAAATCTGGAATATACTTTGCAATCGTATCCTCTACGTTTAATTTATTTTGATCTTTTAATTGCATAATAGCAGTCGCTACAAATGCCTTTGAAATAGAACCAATATAAAAAGTTGTCTCTGAATTATTCGGTACTTGTTTCTCTTTATTCGCCATACCGTATCCTTTATTCAAAAGAACTTTTCCGTTCTTCACAATAACCGCTGTCCCGCTAAATCCTGTATTTTGTAAATATTGATCTAATTGAGCGTTTTCATTAACTTCTTGAGGTGGTCCCTCAGCAGGCTGTTCTGCAGCTTGTGCTTGCTTCACTTGTTCTTCCTGCTCTTTTTGTTTTTGTGCTTCTTGCTTCTTTTTTTCTTCTTTCTTTTTTAGCTCTTCTTGTTTCTTCATTTCTGCTGCTGCTTTTAAAGTTTCTTCTTTCTTATTATGCGCAACAATTTTTGTATACATGAAATATACAACTGAAAATAGTAAGACGATAATGATTGTTCTTTTTATGTATACAATCGGCCGACGTGCTTTCCCATTCGCATTATTTTTTTCCTGATCCATGATTGCTTTTTTCCCCTTACTCAACAATAATTTACTCCCTCTACTAAAGATTTTTTTTAGTAGATTATGGATACGCCATTCTATGTCATCCCTACTTTATCACGCACTGCACATATTACCAACCTATATGTATAAAAAAGAAAAAGAAAATTTACAAAAGTAAGATTGCTGTTAAATTGTTAACAAAAAAAGAGGATATCCTCTAAAAAAATTGATGTCATCAATCTTTTCGGATATCCTCTTATCTCATTATTTATACGTGTTTTTTCATATCATCGGCAACAGATTCAACATTTGTACCTACAATAACTTGGACACTCGTGTTACTTAATTTCATAACACCTTTTGCACCAGCACGTTTTAATGCTGCTTCGTTTACTTGACCAGCATCTTTCACTTGTAAGCGTAGACGTGTTGCACAGTTATCAATAACTGTTAAGTTTTCTTTTCCACCTAAAGCTGCTACGTAAGTTTCACCAATTGAACCTGCAACTGGAGCTTCTTCGCCTTCAGCTACTTCCTCTTCATCTTCACGACCAGGAGTTTTTAGGTCGAACTTCTTAATTAAGAAGTAGAATACTACAAAGTAAATTGCTGCGTAAATTAAACCAATTCCTGCTAGTAACAATGGTTTTGTTGCAATACCGAAGTTTAAGAAGTAATCGATTGCCCCAGCACTAAATGAGAAACCATCGTGAATGCCAAGTGTTGTTGTAATGAATAGAGACAGACCTGTTAATACAGCATGAATACCATATAATACTGGTGATAAGAACATGAATGAGAATTCAATTGGCTCTGTAATACCAGTTAAGAATGAAGTTAATGCTAGACCACCTAACATACCTGTAACCATTTTACGTTTTTCTGGTTTAGCAGCTGCAATCATTGCGAAACATGCTGCTGGTAAACCGAACATCATAATTGGGAAGAAACCAGTCATGAACATACCTGCTGATGGATCTTTTGCAAAGAAGCGTGCAATATCACCATGAACGATATCGCCAGCTGCATTTGTAAAGTCACCAAGTACGAACCAGAAGTATGTGTTCATTACGTGGTGTAAACCGATTGGAATTAATAAACGGTTTAATAATCCGAATAAACCAGCACCAATTGAACCTAAGTTCACGATACCGTGTGCTACTGCATCAATACCACTTTGAATCGTTGGCCAAATTTGACCGAATACTAATCCTAAAAGAAGCATCACGATTGAAGTAATGATTGGTACAAAACGTTTTCCTGCAAAGAATCCTAACCATTCTGGTAGCTTAATCTTATGGAATTTGTTGTATAGTAACCCAGCAACAACCCCTGCAATAATACCACCGAGTATGGCCATATTAATTTTCGGCGTTAACGCCGCTGCTTTTGAAACCTTTGTCATTGTATCTGCTAATTTAGTTGGATCTACTGAACCGACTAAATCTTGAACACTTTTTAATTTATCATTTAACTCTGCTGCTGAATACGTCTTACTTAGAGCATTCGTTGTATTTTGTAAAACAAGATATCCGATTGCTCCGGCAAGTCCAGCTGCTCCACTACCGTCAACAGACAAACCGATTGCAACACCAATTGCAAAAATAAGTGCTAAATTATCAAAAATTGCTGCACCGGCCTGTGCCATAACAGGAATGTTAAATACGTCTTCTTGTCCTAAACGAAGCAATAATCCTGCTGCTGGTAGTACGGCAATTGGAAGCATTAACGCTTTACCAATACGTTGTAAAAACTGCAACATTTTAATTCCCCCTATCAAATTTATGAAATCGTTATCATTATAAGTACGCCTTAGAAAACGCTTTCTATTTACATAACCATAATAACATATAGTTGTATAGATGTGTAGTTTTTATTTTTGAATTTTTTATGGATAAATCTCCTATTTCCAAACTGTTATATAAAAGGAAATTTCTCCTTTTTCACTACAAAATACGCGAAACGAAAGACCCACTATAGAACATGCAACTTTCGTTTTATCATTCCACTTTTTCATGTTATTATTTATTTCCGAGCATATCGGGAAAAGTAAACTTAGTTAATTCAAAATAGGAGCGTTGGTACTATGCAGTGCATTGAGACAAACAACTTACAACAGTTGTTAGAACAAGTAAAACCATATACGAAAAAAGGAAAGCTTGCTACTTATATCCCCGAACTAGGAAATGCCAATCCAGATGATTTAGGGATTGCCATTTTTCATAAAGAAACAGAATACATCCATGCTGGCAACTCACAAACACTATTCACTCTTCAAAGTATTTCAAAAGTAATTACACTTGCACTTGCCCTTTTAGATCGTGGTGAAGAATATGTATTTTCTAAAGTTGGAATGGAACCAACCGGTGATCCATTTAATTCTATTATTAAATTAGAAACGACAAGTCCTTCTAAACCACTTAATCCAATGATTAATGCAGGGGCACTAGCCATTACAAGCATGTTAGCAGGTAAAGATAATGAAGAAAAAATGGAGCGCATTCTTCATTTCGTACGTGAAATAACAGATAATCCTACTATTAATTATTCTTCTAAAGTTGCGAATTCAGAATTAGAGACAGCTTACTTAAATCGTTCACTTTGTTACTATATGAAACAAAACGGAATTATTGATTGTGATATCGAAGAACTGATGGATTTATACACTCGTCAATGTGCAGTTGAGGTAAACTGTATCGATTTAGCACGTATCGGTTTAATTTTTGCAATGGATGGATATGATCCATATAAGGAAAAACAAATTATCCCTAAGCATATTACAAAGATTTGTAAAACATTTATGGTTACATGCGGTATGTATAACGAGTCTGGTGAATTTGCGATTCGTGTTGGTATCCCCGCAAAAAGTGGTGTAGCTGGTGGCATTTTCGGCTGTGTAAAAGGCGAAATGGGAATTGGTATTTTCGGACCAGCTTTAGATGCAAACGGAAATAGTATCGCTGGTTTTAAAATTCTTGAACTTCTTTCTGCTCAAGAAGGTTGGAGCATTTTTTAATTCAGAACTATCCTGCTATACTAGCAGGATTTTTTCATTTCATAAAAATCTTAACTTTATCAGCTATCCATGACCGTACAGAAACCGTACTGAAAGTTTCTCTATATCATGCATATTTGCTCCCCCCTCCTGAATAATATAGTACAACCTAGCGCTATATGTGGAGGTGTGAAAGATGAAACTAATATTTCAAATGGGAAAACAGCCTGTTCTTGAAAAAACAATTCTTCTTTTTATATTGAGTATTGTAGAAAGCTTAAAGCTAAAAGTTGTTTCACTCGATGAAGCTCACCGATACATATTCAATTTAGAAGTACTTGAACTATTAATGGATCGGAACATCGATGATCAAGTACTTGAACTTATTCATTTCGGAATGGGACTTGAAGACATTCATCATGTGCTTCCTGAAGAACTTGAACATACGATTGAAGAATTAAAGTGGCTTTGTATCCAAGTATTAAGTGAGTACAGTATGCATGAAGAATCAGAACAATTAATTGAAGATATACGTTAAAAAAAGCACCTATGTAGGTGCTTTTAATGTTTTTTCAAACTATTTTTATACGCTTCAATATTTACTGGTAGCTCTTCCTCTTCCAAAGTATGTTCATTTACATCTTTATGAATGAACGCACCTTTAGGTGGTTGGTGATCATGCCCTTTTTTCTTATGATCAAATGCTTTCCCGCGTCCCATACAAATCCCCCTTTCTTAAAAGAAATCCGTATTAGTATGGAGAAAAGTACGTCGATATATGCAATCCCTTGCTGTATTTCCAAGGAAATACTCGAACCTTGTTTTCTACTCTCCTTACAACAACTGATCTATCCCGATAAGAATTAATAACACACCCGCAATAACCGTAGCCCATTTCCCTAAGTATTCTGCTAAATATCGTTTTCCTACATACGCAAAGCCACTTATGCAAATAAAACTAAACACCCCAGAAATAGTTGCTGTAAGCCAAAGGTTCAAGTTTGTTACTCCAGCATCAAATCCACCTGCAATATTATTAATAGACAACGCAACCCCTAAAACAATTGCTTCTGAAAAACTAATTGTTTTTGAACCATCAAAATCTGCTTTTTCTGGATCACGTAAAATTCCCATTAGTACATTACCATCTTTAGAGCCTACGGTATTTCTTTGCCCCAAGAAAGGCTGGCACAAAATAAACACACCGATTATCCCTAAAACGATTGCTCCAATCAAGTTTGCTGTAAACTCTGAAATAAATAACGCAATCCAGTTCCCAAAAAATCCAGCTAATAAAGTAAATAAAAAACCAAAAAATGCGATGATAAAATTGTTGAACCACGAAATTCTAATTTTACGAATGCCATATGCAATCCCAACACCTGCATTATCTAAATTAGAAGCAATCCCAATTAAAAAAATTGAAAATAGACCTGCCGTACTCATAAATAGCCACCCCTTTTTCTCACTTTTCAATGCATCTTATGAAAATGTTGAGCAACTGTGCCTGTCTGTTTCATATACATGTAATAAATACTCAACATTTTTTCAACAATAAAAAGGAGTGCCTTCGCTATGCCTAAAGAAAATCCAAATGAGCGGCTTAGTAGATTAATAAAAAAACTTTTAAAAGAACGTGCCTTATCTATGCGTCAACTCGGAATGCTTACAAATATTGATCCCGCAACAATCTCAAGAATTATGAATGGTAAACAACCGCCAAAACAAAAACACCTACAAAAATTCGCAGAATGTCTGCAAGTTCCACCCCAATTGTTATTTGATGAAATGTATCCGGATTCTCCTCACATTAATAAAGAAAAGACGGATATGTACACATCTCTTGATACAATTCAGCAAACGCTGCAATCCTCTAACTTATTCGATTTCGACTACACAACAACCCGCGTAAAACAAGAACTTGAAAACTATGAACGATATGCGCAAACAACAGAGGGTGAAAAACGTATTCATGAAAGTTTTGCAAGCAAGTTAGAACAAATTGATAGCGCTGGTCCTTTCATTGAACAATTAACGGATATGTATCAACAATTTTGCAATGAAACGATTTCAAAAGAAGAGCGTGCAGTTCTTGGCGGCGCATTACTGTATTTCATTTTATCGACAGATATTATTCCCGACTATCTCTTTCCAATTGGTTATTTAGATGATGCAATTGCTGTTGAATTAGCGAAAGAGAAATTAATTGAGCTAAAACGAAAGACATAGAAAAATAAAGAACTATTTCAGTTGTTTCTATCCAACTCTGAAATAGTTCACTAAAAAATCGTACAAGTATACATACCTGTACGATTTCAACATACTAATCTATTTTTTTCGTATGACACCATTCGTATATAAATGCTGTTATTACTTTTGTAAATTCAATTAACTGTTCTATTTCTACTTTCTCATTTATTGAATGAGCTTCCTCTAATGTACCTGGTCCGTAAATAACGGCCGGAATATGAAATTCACTAAACCAACCACCATCCGTTACCGTTGCAGACATATCTAAAATTGCATTTTTAGAAAGAATTGATTCGTGTACTGAGCTAAGCGTTTTTACAGCTGCATGTTCACTATCTATTTCTAAAGAAGGAAAAATTTCGCCACGATCCACAATCATTGATTCTCCGCCCCACTTAAATTGTGGTGGATTTTCACTTAGCCATGGATCAGCAGCTGCCACTTTCCCAATATACTCTTCAATTTCTTTTATTATTTGTTCATGTGTTTCATTCGGATAAAAGTGTACTGTTATCCATAACCGGCACTCATCCGCAATAAATGCTGCATGTCTTCCGCCTTCAATAACAGCTGGATTAATTGTTGTTGTTCCAGATGGATAGCCTTCATATGTTTTCATGACTGCCCAATGACGCTCTAATTCTTGTAAACTTTGCACAATTTTCATCATTTTTTCAATCGCGCTCGCTCCGAATAAACGACCCCCTGCATGGATCATTTGCCTACGTGTTGCATCATGAAACGTTTGGGGGCTTTTCACAGTAATCCATCCAGTAATTACGCCCCCCTGTCCTTGCATATGTAAATCACTCGTATCCACTACGACTGCAAAATCAGCTTCATATCCCCTTTTACAGCATTGAAGTGTTCCCGCCTCTCCAACTTCTTCCCCAATTACGGATTGAAAGATTAAATCTCCAGGTAATTCAATGCCAGCTTCTTGTAAAAGCTGAATAGCAAATAGTGCCCCAGCCAGTCCCCCTTTCATATCTGCTGCACCACGTCCAACTAACCAACCATCTTTTATAAATGGCTCAAACGGATTCGTTTCCCACGCCTCATCTGCTGATACTTCAGCTACATCCATATGTCCATTAATAATAAGACTTTTATGTGTGTCACTTTCTGTCCCTTTTTTCACCCCAACAACGTTCGGGTCATTCGGATATACATCCCATTTATCAACACTAAAATTTCGTTTTCTTAAAAACCGTGCAACAAATTCTTGCGCCTCATTTGTATTTCTCGCCGGCGGTGCTGGTGTTTCAAAACGAATTAATGTTTTTGTAAGCTCTAGTAACTCATTTTTTCGTAGATCAATCTGTTCTAATAGCTGTGCAACTTCTTCATTCATCGCTAATTCCCCTTTGCATACGTAGTATGTTTCCAGCTTTATTTTCACAAAAAAAGAGACTGTTTACAATTTTACAGTCTCCGAATTACTCAATATTATAAACTTTCTACTTCTGTTGTATTTGTCTTTTCAATATGCTCCAAGTTACTCCCCTTATTTCTTGTCGCACGGTAAAACAGTAAACAAACAATCATAAAGGGAATACCACAATACAATGCCATTCTTTGTTCTGGAATAAAGGCCATACCAACAATTACCGTTACATTTAATACTAACGCAAGCAGTGGTACGAACGGATACAGCGGTGTTTTAAATTTCAAGTCCTTCACATCCCCGCCCTGCTTAACATATGACCTTCTAGCTAATAAGTTAGATAGAGCAATAGATGCCCAAACTAATATCGCTCCGAACCCAGCAATAGAAAGTAGCCATAAATAAACTGTATCTTCCGCATAAATACCTGATAGTAATGAAAGGCAACCTACAATTGTACTTACAATCAATGCATAAATAGGAACACCATTTTTAGATAACTTACCGAAAATCGGACTAATCATTCCTTGATTAGACATAGACCATAGCATACGAGAAGTTGCATATAATCCTGAATTCGCAACGGATAGAACCGCTGTAATAATAACGAAATTGATAATATCGGCTGCATAAGGAATACCAATTTTATCAAATACAACTACGAATGGACTTTCTATCACTCCTGCTTGTTGCCATGGGAATAATCCTGCAAGAATGAAAATAGATAATACAAAGAACACAAGTATACGCCAAACTGTATTATTAATTGCCTTCGGGATCGTTTTCTCTGGATTTTCACTCTCTCCAGCTGCAATACCAACTAGCTCTGTTCCTTGGAAGGAAAAATTAACAGCAATCATCGTAATTAAAATAGCGGATAATCCATTTGGAAACAACCCACCATAATCAGTAAAGCTAGAAAACATTGGTGCTGGTTCATTTCCTTTCATATCTAGAAAACCAAACATTGCTGCCCCGCCCAAAATAATAAATGCAATGATTGTAATGACTTTAATACTTGCAAACCAAAATTCAACTTCTGCAAAACTTCTTGAAGATAACGCGTTAATAGCAAAAAGTAATGCCGCAAACACTACGCACCAAATCCAAGACGGTACATCAGGAAACCATCGTTTCATTAAAATACTAACTGCAATTAATTCAATACCTATTGTAGCCGACCAGTTTAGCCACGACATCCATCCGACTACATAACCCGCTGCAGGGGAAATATGCTTCGTCGCATACGTTTGATAAGATCCTGCGTCAGGCATCGCAACAGCTAATTCTCCGAGACAGAGCATCGTTAAATACATAACAAATCCTCCAACAAGATAAGCTACAATCGCTCCTCCAGGCCCAGCTTCATGAATTGTATACCCCGATCCTAAAAAAAGTCCGGTACCAATAACTCCTCCAAGTGCAATCATAAATATGTGTCTGCTTTTCAATTCCCTTTTTAATCCTTGGTTTTGATCCATCATAAAAATCCCCCCTTTTCCCTTTGGAAACCCATTTCATGTAAGCGTTTTTAAAATTTTTTATACGAAAAATAATTATTGAAAAGAGCAAAATACATAGTATTAATCACTACCTGTTATTAAAAGATCATCCCTCACTGTTATTAATAACTTTTTATCAGCGATAGCTTGTCCTTCTACTACTTCTAATGACTCGATATATCCACTGATTCCTACCTTAATTTCTACTTTCTGTTTATCTATTGTTTCAATTAACGCTAATTTCTCCCATTCGTATACGTAAGAACTTTCCGTAACAAATAACTTCTCAACTTTCCCGTAACAAGGACTATACACGCCTTCTATAACCGTCTTCACTTTATACACTCCTCCTTCTTATTAATTGGTACTGAAACGTTGCATATCCCTCCTTTAAAAATTTCAACTATTCTTTATGCAAAATGCGTACCAATCTTAAATTCCTATTTAAAATGAGGGTTCCTCACAAAAAAATCTTCATAACCGCAAATTTTTTCTACCGTGTAAGAAGTTTTAAAAGGAAAATCGCAAAAAAATTTTGCGATTTTATAAGAATTTTAATAAAATTATAAAAAGTCAGTCTTCATAGGGTGAAATGAGGAGAAGATAATCTATGCGTACAGAAGAAATTAATTTGAAACAGATCATTGAAATGAATATGCTATATGAAACTTTGCTCAATGAACTCGATATCGGGATTCATATTATTAATGAGGAAGGTAAAACGATTATCTATAACCGTAAAATGATGGAAATTGAATCAATGGAGCGCTCAGATGTGCTATATAAAAGTCCTTTAGAAGTATTCGCATTTGAAGAAAATAAAAATAGTACTCTTATAGAAGCATTAAAATTAGGAAAAACAAACAAAAATATAAAACAAACGTACTTTAACAATAAAGGGCAAGAAATTACGACGATTAACGATACTTTCCCTATAATAGAAAATGGAAAAATTAAAGGCGCTATTGAAATTTCAAAAGAGATGAATCACTTAAAGCAAACAATAAAAATGGACTCTTCCCGAAAACAAAACACTAAATTTACCTTTGATCACATAATTGGTGATTCTGAAGCCATTCAATCAACCATTGCGGAAGGAAAAAGGGTAATTCGTACATCCTCCTCCATACTTCTCGTAGGAGAAACAGGAACTGGAAAAGAACTATTTGCACAAAGTATCCATAATGAAAGTCAGCGTTCAGGCAAACCATTTATTTCACAAAACTGTGCCGCTATACCTGATACGTTAATGGAAAGTTTATTATTTGGTACGAACCGGGGGGCATTTACAGGAGCAATCGATAAAGCTGGTTTATTTGAAGAAGCAAACGGAGGAACTTTGTTATTAGATGAGATCAACTCATTAAGTCCAGCACTTCAAGCGAAGTTACTGCGAGCTATACAAGAAAAAACAATACGAAGAATCGGGGGCACACAAGAAAAAGAAATTGATGTTCGTATTATAGCAACTATTAATGAAGACCCCCTTGAAGCTATTACACATAATCGATTACGGGAAGACTTATATTACCGATTAAGCGTCGTTACTTTATGCCTCCCGCCTTTACGTGAACGAAAAGAAGATATTTCCGCTCTTGTTCAGCACTTTATCGAAAAGTACAACATTCAATTTGGACTCGCTGTAACGGATGTAGATATACATGTAAGAGAATTCTTGTATGCATATGATTGGCCTGGAAACGTCCGAGAATTGGAACATATCATTGAAGGTTCAATGAACTTGGTTGAAGATGAAAATATTATTACGGCGTTTCATCTTCCTACTCGCTTTCGTGAACAAATAAAAAAAGAATCCAATACGCAACCTTTCCTAACTAATAACGATACTGATAGACCTAAAACGTTAAAACACACAATAGAAGCAATGGAAAAGAACTACATCACTCAAATTCTGAAAGAGTATCACGGTAATATTTCACAAGCTGCAAAGTTTTTAGGATTAAGTAGGCAAAACTTACAATATCGAATTAAAAAACTGCATTTACACATATGAAATGAAACTTGAATGAGTCGATTACTAACTCTCACCTATTCGACTTTTATTGCTTATTCATATAGCAGAAATCTGCTTTAAAGTACAAATAAACATTTGGTAAAATATGCTATAATAAAAATATAACATACTAGAAAGGAACGATATATATGAGTAATGATAACAAATTAAAGTTATTACAATACTTA
The DNA here is from genome assembly GCF_006349665.1 of Bacillus sp. CD3-5. NCBI lineage: Bacteria > Bacillati > Bacillota > Bacilli > Caryophanales > Bacillaceae > Bacillus > Bacillus sp. CD3-5. The sequence goes on from NZ_VEPX01000008.1 coordinate 46,170, forward strand.
GCCTTCTTCCCTACCATTGTATGTATGATGTTACTAGTTGATATAAACGCCTATCCTTATGCAAAACTATTAGCAACAATTAGCGGCTCTTTTGCAGCTATTATGCTTGCTGTTTTTTGGAATTTGAAGATACGTATGAAGAAAGAGAAATCTTCTTAACGCCAAAACATAAAAAAATCGAGCCTACACAGCTCGATTTTTTTACTGACTATTAAAACTCAACATTCTCCAAATACAAACCACTTGCCTCAGCAAGGCAATTAATTTGATTGCGTTGTTTCGACTCTAAAATGTGTGGAATTGCTTCTGCATCTAATTGTCCTAATCCAACTTCAATTAATGCTCCAACAATTTTTCGTACCATGTTATGAAGGAATCCGTTACCACTTACTCTAATTTGTACAAATCCTGCTTCTTCCATCACTTCAAGTGTATATACTTCTCGAACCATAGACTTTTTCTTTGATTTCGCATTTGAAAAAGCAGTAAAGTCATGTGAACCAACTAAATGTTTCGCAGCTTCTTTCATGCTTTTCACATTTAATTTTTTATTCACATGCATGCTGTATTTACGCATAAATGGATTTGTATGCTCTTCATTCCAAATCTTATAAAGATATGTTTTTGCTTTAGAATTGTAACGAGCATGGAAGCGGTCTTGTACTTCTTCCACGTTCGTAATGCTAATATCATTTGGTAAATATTGATTCAAATATTTTTTCACTTTATGTTCCACTAACTTTTCATCACTTTGAAAGTTAGCAACTTGATTCAAAGCATGCACACCAGCGTCAGTTCTACTGCAACCGATAATTTCAATTTCTTTTCCGACCATTTCAGATATAACACTTTCGATTTTTCCTTGAATCGTATTATCGTTATTACCGAGACGTTGCCATCCTTTAAAACGTGCACCATCGTACTGAATCGTTAATTTATAATTATTCATTTTACTCTCCTTCATAGAAAATATTCCCTCATATCGTGAGGGAATATGAATAAACTCTACTTTCTAACAAGCTTCACTACATTTTCTACATGAGCTGTATGCGGGAACATATCAACTGGTTGCACATACTCCACTTCATAACTCTTCATTAATGCTTGTACATCACGAGCTAATGAAGAAGGATTACAAGATACATAAACAACTTGTTTCGGCTTCACCTTTAAAATTGTTTCCAATAATTTATCATCGCAACCTGTACGAGGTGGATCGACAACAATTACATCTGGACGCCATCCTTCTTTTACCCATTTCGGTAACCATTGTTCAGCTTTACCTGCTTCATATTTCGTATTTGTAAATCCGTGACGCTTCGCATTTTTTCTTGCATCTGCAATCGCTTCTGGAATTACATCCATACCACGTACTTCCGCCGCATCATTTGCAAGCCAAAGTCCGATTGTACCAACACCACAATACGCATCTACAATTTTCTCATTTCCTGTTAAAGCAGCCGCTTTTTTCGCTTCATTGTATAAAACAACCGTTTGTTCTGGATTCAACTGGAAGAATGCACGTGCTGATAGTTCAAATGATAAATCACCAAGTGTTTCTTGAATTACTTCTTTTCCAGCTAATTTAAATGTTTTATCACCGAAAATAACAGATGTTTTACGCCAGTTTACATTTTGCATAATCGATTTAACAGCTGGCATCTGTTTTTGTACTTCTGCAATAAATTGTTCTTTATTTGGCAACTCTTCTTTTGTTGTAATCAGTGTAACTTGTACTTCCCCTGTTTGAACTGCAGTACGTGTCACAATTGTACGTACTAAACCTTTTTGTTTTTTCTCATTGTAAATAGAAACATTTAATTTTTCTAAAATACGTCTTACAACTTTTGTCGCTTCATTCGTTGCTTTATGTTGAATCATACAATGAGCAATATCAATTAACTGATGTGAGTTTTGTTTATACAGCCCTGTAATAACCTTTTCGTCTTTACGCCCCACTTGTAATTGACTCTTATTACGATAATGCCATGGATTTTCCATGCCAAGCGTCGGACGAATTTTCTCTTCCATACTGTTTTTCATATACTTCTCAAATGCTTGTACAACGATATCACGCTTTTGATTTAATTGTTCTTTATAATCTAAATGTTGCAATTGGCAACCGCCGCACTCTTCGTATACCGGACATGGTGCTTTCACACGATGTGGTGAAGCTTTACGAACTTTTTTCACTTTCGCTTCAGCGAAGCCACGCTGAATTTTCGTCGTTTCAGCAACAACTTCTTCTCCTGGTAATGCCCCGGGAATGAAAACAACTTGTCTCTTAAAATAACCAACGCCTTCTCCGTTAATCCCAAGACGTTTAATTGTCACAGGAAACGTTTGACCAACTTCCAACTTACTCTCATGTTGCTTTTGTATCATTATTACACCTCTACTCTATACTTTTCCATAAATATAACGCTGCATAACTGCAGTATGGTTCACACTCTTGTTTCACGTTTTCTAAAAATGCATCATCAGGTTTCTCATCTAATTGAAATACACCTTGTACTGCACGCTGAATTCCAATGTCTGCTTTCGGAAACATATTTTTCCGTCCAAGCCCAAACATTAAAAAGTTTTGCACTGTCCATGCACCAATCCCCCTAATTGGTAACAATTGTGCTGTAACCTCTTCTTCCGCCTTGGTTTCTATACTCGCTAAATTTAATGTACCGCTGACAATACTTCGCCCTAATCCTACTATATATTCAGCCTTTCGCTGACTAAACTTCTGCTCTCTCAATTCCTCTATTGAAATATTTGCTACTACTTCTGGCGTTGGGAAAAAGAATACACCGTTCTTCTCTGTTCCATATCGTTTCACAAACTGTTCTGTTAACACAGTAGCAAATTTCAAATTTATTTGTTGATGAATGATACAGCGAAGAAGACAAGCAAAATAATCAAATTCTAAAATAATTGGAGTATAAGCATATGTTTCAAATAGTGGACGTAATGATGTGTTTAAAAAATGATTTTGTATATCTTGAAACGGTTCATTCCAATGAAAAATGGCCCTCATTCGTTTCATAACTTTCTCTGGATCTCCTGTCTGACTAGAAATCCAAAACTGTGGATTTTGAACAGTACCAATCCCTTGCAGGCGAACAACAATCTGTTCCTCGTCTATACAAATCGGGACATAAATAACTTTCTCATCTAATTGAATGACGTTAAGAGGATCAAAAGATAAACGTTTTAATACTTCTTCAAAATGATACGGATACTCTAACGTAACATGTTCGCTCCACATACGTTTCCCCATCCTTTTTACACATCATTATAGCATGAGAAAACCGCAAGCATACATGCTTACGGTTGATTGCTTTTTACTAAGTCATCTAGACTTTTAAAATGATACCCTTTCTCGCGCAAATCATCAATGATTTTTGCAAGTGCTTCTGCATTATCTTTTGATATTGCATGAAGTAATAAAATAGATCCTGGATGAATCATCGTCATAACATTATTATGCGCATATTGCCATCCTCTTTGCTGATCTACTTTCCAATCCAAAAATGCAAGTGACCAAAATACATTATAGTAGCCCATTTCTTTCGTAAGAGCTAACGTTCTTTCACTAAATACGCCGCGCGGGGGACGTACATATTTCACTTCTTTTTGCCCAGTTACTTTTTTAATTTCTTCCGTTACACTCGTTAATTCTTCACGAAGTTTCTCATCATTTACCGCTGTGAAATCAGGATGACTCCAAGAATGGTTTCCAATAATGTGTCCTTCATTCTTCATTCTTAACAATAAATCTTTTTGTGTTTTAATGTAATGCCCCGTTACAAAGAAAGTTGCTGGTACTTTTTTCTCTTTTAATACGTCTAAGATTTTCCCTGTGTATCCATTCTCATAACCATTATCAAATGTTAAATAAATATCTTTTTTCTTCGTATCCCCTAAATAAAACCCGCCATTTTTTTGTAGTAAATCTGTATATAACTTTCCTGCATCTGGTACTGTTTCATTTTTAGGACGCGGGATTCCCCAGTTATGTGGAGTATTTGTATAAGCTAATGCCGAAACTGGAACAAGTGCCATCATAATTGAAAAAATGAGACCGATATATAACCATTTATGTTTCATAAATAGTCTCCTTTCCATATATAATCGTACTCGTAGTTTCTGTTGCTACGCATTCTTTCATGCTGAACATGTTTTTCTATATATACCAAAAAAATGCATCTCGAATCGTTCGAGATGCATTTTTGTTTACTTAAATACTGGCTCTTTAAAGCTAGCTAATTTTTCAAGTGATGTTTTATCAACATCTGCATGTAAGCTATTACCGTGAGAATCCATTGTTACAACTGCTTTAAATCCATCGATACGTAAATGCCACATTGCCTCTGGAATACCAAATTGTAAGAAATCAACATCTTTCACTTCTTTAATACATTCAGCATAATATTGCGCTGCACCACCAATTGCGTTTAAATATACACCGCCGTGTTCTTCTAAAGCTGCTAATGTTTTCGCACCCATGCCGCCTTTTCCAATGACAGCTCTAATACCGAATTTCTTCATAATATCACCTTGGTACGGTTCTTCCCGAATACTTGTCGTTGGACCTGCCGCTTTAATTTGCCAATTGTCATTGTCATCTTTCACAACAACTGGACCACAGTGGTAAATAATTTGTCCATTTAAATCTACTGGACAATCGTTATCCATTAAATGCTTATGAATTGCGTCACGACCTGTATACATCATGCCATTAATTGTTACAACATCACCAACGCGAAGTTCACGAATTTGCTCTTCTGTAATTGGCGCTTGTAATACAATTTCACGCTGCTCCGTTTTTTCTTGTACTTCTTGCTCCAGTGTATCTTCACCTTCTTGATATAACCAATCCATAATTTCACCTGTTTCAGGATGGATTGTTACACCAAGGCGACGGTATGCCCAGCAATTATACGCCACAGATACGTAGAAACTAGCTGGCAGACGGTTATACACGCCAATTTTACAGCCAAGTAAAGTTGTTTCTCCGCCAAATCCCATCGTACCAATGCCAAGCTTATTCGCATTTTCTAATACATATTCTTCAAGTTGTTGTAATTCTGGGATTGGATTGACATCATCTAATGTACGGAATAATTGATTTTTTGCTAATTCGTAACCTGATGTGCGGTCTCCCCCGATACCAACACCAATTACACCTGCACTACATCCTTGACCTTGTGCTTGATATACCGCATGAAGAAGGCATTTACGAATCCCTTCTAAATCACGGCCAGCTCGTCCAAGTCCTTCTAGTTCACACGGTAAGCTATACTGAATATTTTTATTCTCACAGCCACCCCCCTTTAGGATTAAACGTGCATCAATATAATCTTTTTCCCATTGTTCAAACTTAATAACCGGTGTACCTGGTCCTAAATTATTTCCACTATTGTCTCCAAAAAGAGAATCAACAGAATTTGGACGAAGTTTACCATCTTTTGTCGCCCGCTCAAGCGCATTATAGATAGCTTCCTTCAACTTTAATTGATTCACACCAACTGGTGTATAAATTTTAAACGTTGGCATCCCTGTATCTTGGCAAATTGGTGAGATGTTATCATCAGCCATTTTAATATTATTTGTAATTGTGCCAAGTGCCATCGCAGAACGAGTCCCTGCATTTTCTCGCTCTTTCGCTTGTTGAATCGCACGACGAACATCTTTCGGTAAGTTCGTTGACGTTTCAACAATTAGTTGATACATGCTTTCTTGAAGCTTTTCCATTGTTACTTCCCCCTCAATTGTGAACGCTACCAAAACGTTATGAGCTGAAAATTCCACTATTATGCTCTGCAGCTTTTTATTTCTTTCACGCTATTCAAGCATACATGAAATTTTTCACAACTTGATTATACCTCTTTTTCTATCGTCCTTCTATTATCCGCACAGAAAAAGGCTACCAAATTGGAATTGGCAGCCTTTTTAATATATTATTCGTCTTTTTTAAATTGCTCACATTTTAATTCTAATTCATCTAGCATTGCAAGAAGACGATCTACATCTTCTAATTCTACTTCTTCAGGTTCAATTGTATCAATTACTTCAATGAACATATTTAAACGTTCTTTTAAATATACTAATTGTGTATCTTTATCTTGAATTGCTTTTCCCATGAAGGCACTCTCCTTTTAATTCGAGTTGCTTTTATTATACCGCAAAAATGATTACAATGGGTATGTAATTTCATCAATTTTGTCACGGTTATTCACTATAATGTAAGCCCTCTCTCTTTTTCCTCTAAAAAGTTTCGCTTTATAAAAAGCACATATTCTTCTATTATAGAGGATGGACAAATTGTTATTTCAATAGTCAAAGGAGTATTTCATATGACGATATCACAAAAAATGAAGCCGATTACTCCTTCTTACGATCCATGGGAAGCGTATATGGACCTTGAAGAGTACGGCAAACTACTATTAACAAATGTTGAGTTTACAACAACGACGTTATGCAATATGCGCTGTGAGCATTGCGCTGTTGGTTACACGTTACAGCCGAAAGACCCGAATCCGCTTCCGATGGATCTTTTATTAAAACGATTAGATGAGATTCCTCATTTACGTTCTTTAAGTATTACTGGCGGAGAACCTATGCTTTCAAAAAAATCCGTCGACAACTATGTAACACCACTCTTAAAATACGCCCACGAACGAGGTGTTCGCACTCAAATCAACTCAAACTTAACTATAGATTTAGCACGTTACGAACAAATTATTCCCTATTTAGACGTATTGCATATATCTCATAACTGGGGAACAATTGACGACTTCGTTGAAGGCGGATTTGCAATGATGGAGCGTAAACCTACGTATGAACAGCGTGCAAAATTATTTGAACGTATGATCACAAATAGTAAAGCTCTATCAGATGCAGGTGTACTCGTATCAGCCGAAACGATGTTGAATAAACGAACTCTACCACACATTGAGCATATTCATCGTCAAATCGTTGATGAAATGGGATGTAAACGTCATGAGGTTCACCCAATGTATCCAAGTGACTTCGCGAGTAATCTAGAGATTTTAACAAAAGCTGAAATTCGTGATGCAATTGAGCATTTACTAGAAATTCGCGATAAAAATGTATGGATGTTATTTGGAACTTTACCTTTCTATGCTTGTAGCGATGATGAGCGAGACATTGCCACATTTAAAAAATTACAAAAGAGCAAAAATGTAACTGTTCGTAACGATCCCGATGGCCGTTCTCGTTTAAATGTAAATATTTTTGATGGAAATATTATTGTAACGGACTTTGGTGATGTTCCACTTCTAGGTAACATTCAAACAAATACGTTACAAGAAGCGTATGAAAAATGGAGCGCTTCAAAAACAGCAAAATCATTAAGCTGTCACTGTCCAGCAGTAAAATGTCTTGGACCGAATGTTCTTGTAAAAAACAGCTACTATCCAACCGAAGATTTCTTATCAAAAACAGCAAATATTACATTATAAAAAAACGTCAGCTTATAAGCTGACGTTTTTTATCTTATTGCGAATGAGAAGAAGAAATGAATTTAAAATATAAATGATCATGAATTGGGATAGCGGCTCCAATTCCTTGAGAAGTAATATTTTTTACAACAAGCCTTTTTTGATTTCCTTTTAATACGAGATATACTTCTCCAAATGTTACTTTCCCTTTTTCATTTACTGCTGGTGTATAAGCATATAAATATCCAAGTTGACTCGGACTAATATTATACACACGCTCATGCCCTGTACCATAACCAATAGTCGTTTTAAATGAAAGTGGCAATTGTACTTTTTCAAGTGCTTTGAGAAGCATCATTTTTTTCACATCTGCAGCATCTTTCATATCTGCTGTTAAATCACCTTCAACCGTCTTTTGTGTTTCTTGCTTATAGCGTAGTGGATATAGGCGATCTCCTCCGCGATTATCGTACACATTGCGATTTACTTGTTTATATTCCCAATTAACCGATGTATCAATCGATTCATAATGTAAAGCCCATTGCCCTAAATAAATCTTTGCTCGGTACCCTACCGCAAGCGGCGCATTCGAAATTGTTGTTTCATTAAACATTCGAATTAAGTCCGGATTTTCAATTTTAATATTTGCTGTTTTTAATAATTCTTGAGCAAACTTACTCGGCTGTAAACGCGGTAAATCTTGCGCATCATTTGGAAACGTATTGTCTTTAGAAATATTTAAAACAGATGAAGGCATTTTTGTTTCTACTGTTGTCTTTGCAAAGCCACTGTTAGGAAATAATAAAATAAACGAGACCATAGTTGAAAGACATATGCTGTATACTCGTTTCACCTGTCTGGCTCCTTCCTACATAAAGGTATATATACTACTTCGTTTATTGTTTTCTCTGAGCACAATTGTTATGCCTATTTTTCATAATAAATAAAAACCAATTCCCATAATGACATACGCAGCTAATAAAGTACCGCCTTCAAACCAGTTCGTATCTCCATCATTTGAAATCGCAATCGTTAAGAAAACAGCTGTAATCATAGAAACAAGTTCTGGTATTGTAAATACTAAAGGCATCCTTTGCGTGAAAAACATAGAAAGCAGTACTAATACAGGAGCAACAAACATGGCAATTTGTAATGTAGAACCTATCGCAATCTCAACTGCAATATTTACTTTATTTTTATACGCCATAATAATTGCAGATGCATGTTCTGCTGCATTTCCAACAATCGCAACGATAATAACACCTATAAACAATTCTGACCAACCAAATGATTTTGCAACTGTCTCAAATGTATGCACGAGCGCCTCTGACACATAAGCTACCGCAATTGTTGCTATCGCTAAAATGAGTAATGCTTTCCCTTTCGACCACTCTGGTTCTTCCTCATGAGCGACTTCATCACTTTTATGCTGATATACACCACGGTGCGTAACTAACTTAAATAGCAATGCAGCAAGGTACATAATAATCATAATAATCGAGACACCAATACTTAATTGATACGTCTTTCCAGCGTCCATTTTCATTGAAAAAATCTCTGGAATAACAAATGCTACTACTACAGCAAAGATTAATAAAGCCGAATTATGCCTTGCATCATATACATTAAAACTTTGTCTTTTGTATTTAAGCCCTCCTACAAAAAAGGATAGCCCTCCTACTAATAATAAATTTCCAAGTACAGAACCTGTTAAAGAAGCTAACACAACTTCAATTAATCCTGCCTGTAGTGCAAAAATCGAAATGATTAGTTCAACAGCGTTACCGAAAGTAGCATTTAATAATCCACCTATTCTAGGACCAGATACAATTGCCAAACTTTCTGTCGCTCTCCCCATAAAACCCGCTAATGCGATAATCGTAATACAATACACAGCAAACATAATTGTTTGAGGCCAATGAAGTGTTTTCCCAAGTACAGACAATGGTACACCTATAAGCGCCACTATAAGAAATATTTTATTAAACATGCTTTTCATCCTTCCATCGTATGTATTTCTCCTCGATATTATTATTATTCTTCTCCTAACTTGTCCGATTTCATCACAATTACGTTTAAAAAATCGGATTGAAGAAAACAGTATGAAAGATATTTAAATTACCTTGTTGAAGCAGACAGAATTATAAATTATGAAAAGGGGTTAAAATTATGCACTTAAAAGAAAAAATCGCAACTATTATTCAAGGTCAACGTACCGGTGTATTATCTACAGTACGAAATGAGAAACCACATAGCGCCTTTATGATGTTTTTCCACGAAGATTTTGTACTGTATGTTGCAACAGATCGACAATCAAAAAAGATAACAGATATCGAAAACAATCCAAATGTACATGTACTACTTGGTCGTGAAGGAAAAAAATTAGATGAAGATTATATTGAAGTGGAAGGCTTAGCCTCCATCGAGGAAGACTCAACATTAAAAAACAAGTTTTGGAATAATAGCTTAAAACGTTGGTTACTCGGTCCTGAAGACCCTAATTATGTACTAATTAAAATCAATCCCGATACAATTTATTACATCGATGGTGCCGGTACGACGGAACCCGAGTTTTTACGACTATAAGATAAAACAAGCCCCCTTTAGGTGGGCTTGTTTTGTCGAAAAGTTCTTCTGAAAAAAACAATAAAATAGGTGGAACTTTCTAAAGATTCTGTTATATAATAGCAGTAACTTAAATAAACTGTATTAAAACAGATTGAGAGGAGAAATAAAATTGATGAAAAGAGAAGAACGTAAAAACATGATTGAGTTTATCGAAAAGAAAAAAGGGATTGAGCGTGACGAATTATTGTTTATGACAGACGATGAAGTAGAACATATTTATAATGTAACGTACTTTTTATATGAAGAAATTGCAGAGTAGTATAATAATCCCCACCTTATGAAAAATATAAGGTGGGGATTATTTCGTTATCTATCCAGCTCTTTGCGAGGCGGTAAAACCCCATTCACTTTATACATGAGAATGATTTTCATGTATAATAATGTAAGATTGGAGGAATTTTACTATGAGTTCATGGCTCTTATTCGCACTATTATCAGCAATTGCTGCTGCCCTTGTATCTATTTTCGGTAAGATTGGTTTAGATGGAATCGATGCCAATGTTGCTACGACGGTTCGTTCTATTATCATGGCATTATTTATGGTAGGCGTTATTATTATACAAGGTAAATTTCAAAATATTGGCGACGTACTACTAAATAAAAAAGCACTTCTCTTTATCACATTAAGCGGAATTGCAGGTGCTTCGTCATGGCTATTTTATTTTCTTGCCCTTAAAACAGGAAAAGTTTCACAAGTAGCTCCTGTCGATAAATTAAGCGTCGTATTTTCTATCATTCTCGCTATGATTATACTCGGCGAAAAATTAAACTTTATGACTGGTATTGGTGTTGTCTTTATTACAGCTGGTGTACTATTTATCGCTTTCAGCTAAAAAACCGCTACTCGCGGTTTTTCTTTTTCTTTATGTAAAACCATACGACACATGTAACAACTACTGAAATGGATAAAATCCATATTCCATAATGATGCAAACTATACTCAACGAAACGCCACTTCTCTCCTAACTTCCAGCCAAGTCCAATAAAAACACTTATCCAAATAAGTGCACCACCGTAAGCGTACAAACAAAAACGCCAAAGTGTTAAATTCGACATCCCAGCAAAATACGCTGTTAAATGACGTACTCCTGGGATAAAATAACCAACTATTAAAAGAAATGGGCCATATTTTTCAAATAAAATATGTGTTTTTTCAATGTGATGTTCTTTAATTCTAATTTTCGGTCCATATTTTTTTAAAACAGGGAGTCCAAGTTTTAAACCTAATATGTAGCTTAATGTAATGCCTAACATCGCACCAGCCATCCCACTTAAAAACGCAGCAGTTCCTGACATAACGCCTTTTGAAACGTTATAACCAACGAAGGTCAATAAAAACTCGTCTGGTATCGGTAATCCAACAATCCCGCCAGCTAAAGCTATAATAATTCCAAAATACCCATAATGTGCGATTAACTCGCCAATATGTTGTTCCATTCGGAAGACACATCCTATACACGATCGTTATTCCACATTGTGCCCTTTCTATCTTTCAGACAAACATGGTATACATATTCACTATACATTGTTTTTATAATGAACTCTACTTCTATCCATTCCTTTAGCAGGCAGAAATTGAACTATTAATCAGTGACATCAATCATGTGCTAGACTTAGACTCCCGCCTTCTTTTCTTATATCCATCTCCTCTTGAAGGACTAATCTTACTATCCACAAATACCATGATTAAAAAATAAAAATTCATATGCTTGTTTTTTTGTTACAATAAAGGAAAGTTACTTTTCGCAACGGTTTAACTCTCAGGAAAAATGATATACCTAGCAAAAACACAGTTTGGTCGATATAATGCAACTTCTACCTATTAAAAGAACATGCACCCTTTACATACAACATCATTTTTCTAAATTATACAGGGGGAACGAACATGACCATTGAAAATCAATTTATCCAAAAGGTTTACTATAAAACATTTTTAACAGAAGAAACTTCTACTCCAGTATCAGAAGTACTCGGTGAAGCATATATAAATGAATCTACAAATGAATTCTCCAACATTTCTAATATTCGCTTTGCTCAAGGTGAATTTTATTACCAAAATAAAGACTTTGAAGCAGCGATATTTAAATGGGAGAAAGTAAATAACGAGCTTGCACTTTGGGCAACCAAAAATATTGCAGATGCTTATTTTGAACTAGGATTCTTACCAAAAGCAGAAGAAATGTATCAATCTATCCAAACGGAAGATACAACTCTTACAATGGAAGTTTCCTTACAACTTCTTTCTCTTTATATCGAACAAGATCGTTTAGGTCTAGCATTTAAGACGATTAGTGAAGCTGTTGCATTTCAACCTGACTATCCAAATATTACTTCAATTGCTCGCTCGTTCTATGAAAAACAAGAAGATTGGAATAATGCCATCGAACTTGCCGTTCAAGAAGGAATTCGAACAAAATCATTACACTGGTTCGATACTTTAATTAATTATGTGAATCAAGGATTTACGAAACAAATCAAACCAGAATATTTCTATGAATCTTTAAAAGCTTTATATGCAATTGATCAAGTCCAATTTAAGGAACTTGTTATCGCTCTTTGGAACAGCTATCAAAATGAAAAGTCACATCTACCTTGGATTCAAACAATCAATCATTTATTCTTACATATTGAGACAGACAACAATGACGATTGGCATGAAATTGTTGAACGCTATCAAGATACGTACTTTGAATTAATTACTGGTGAACATTTCATGCATGAAATGCAAGGACTTGTACCTGACTTATTAACAAATTGGTTTAGTTTAACGAGAGCAAAAGACGCCCTATTCGTCTCTGCTGCAGTGTTAGCGTGGAATGAAGTTTCACCTACAACTTTAGAGTCATTACTCGTAAAAAGTGCGGGAGCCCTACTCTCTAATTCAACAGCTGAAACAAATGTGAATATGGAAACTGTTTCTCATTTATTCGAAACAATTGCTGTATGGGCTGAAAAAAATGATGTAGATTTAAGTCATCAATTTACGTTACTCGTTCATGAACTATGTGATTTAAATGTTACAAAATTACTAATTTCGGGAACTAGTGACCATGATAAATTATCATTCGTCAATTCAATATTAGGAGAGAACATCTTAACTGAAACTATAACAACTCCTATTCTATTTAAAGATGATAGCCAAACTGAAATAACAGAATTCACTGCGTTAGATGTGCACAATATACCGAACTTTGATGAATTCCATCAAATAATGGCTACACCTGAACAATCAGAACTTGAGAACAAATGTATAGAAATTAAATTACCAAGTAGATTTTTGAGAAAGAATAAATTTGCATTTCTTGTTACACCATCTGTTCGAGGACAAGTGGATAAAAACAGCTCATATTTTGAATACTTACAAGCCGCAGATAGCCTTATTTACGTATTAAATTCTGCTTCATCGTTACATGGTGAAGAACTTGATACATTACTTTATTTACGTGAACAAGTACCAAACTTACAAATTCATTTCGTATTACATACAAATAGTGCGGGTACGAATGAAAAACTAATGAGTAAGATGAAAGTCCATTTCCCAAATGCGCAGTTCTTCCCATACTCTCCTTCACAAGAGGGAAGCCAGCAACTTGGGGACGTGACAGAGTCTATTCTTTCTAATCTAGCAGAACGAGATATAGAACAAGAACGTATCGAAAAGCTAATATGGTTTACTCAAAAGACAATCGCATACCTTGTAAATGAACGTGTGGAATTAGAAAATACATTAGTCAAATCAGTACGCTGGAATAAACATATCTCAGTAAAACTAAACGGATTTATTAACAATCTTACTGCTCTTGAAAAAGATAAAATTCGTTCTATTACAGAATCTTATCTTTTAACGAAAGAAGAAATCACAAGAGATATCCATTCTCAAATTCCTGAATTATTACAGAGCTGCTCTGACCTTGTTCAAGAAGATAGTGATTTCAAATTAGTTCATGAAGAATTAAATACTGCGATGAACGAACGAATTCAAAAACATGTACAGCAAGTGCTTCTCCCTAAATTTACTGGGTTTATTCAAGAGTGGATTGAAACAGCGCATAATGAATTTATTCAAGCTCAATCTTATTTAGATGAAATGAGTGAAACGTTTAATAAATTATATAAAGAAGAACGTATGAAACTTCCTTGCGATTTCAAATTACTAGATGATTGGCATCGAGATGTTGTACGTATGACAAATAGAATTACAGTATCGAACATCAATATTTTATTACGCTTTACACCGACACAATTTTTCTTAAAGAGTGCAGGAAAACTATTTGGTAACATGCAAAAGAATCAATCTATGCTTGCAAACAAATATAAACAATACATTGAAACGGAAGACTATACGGAAATTGCTCAAACAATCTCAAAACAATTCTTCCTTCAATTTGAAGTATTTGAAGGCGCATTAGAACGAGATATCATGATGTTCTTTAAAGATCCACTTAGCATATTGAAACAAAATGTAGAAGCCGCTCAACTTGAAATACAGGAAGACGAGCAAACATTAGCAACGTTAAGAAGCAATCCAGAAACTTATCACGATCCGTTAGCATTCTTTAAACTGCAACTATTACAGCACAAATTCGTTTTAAGTACGCACAAAAACAATGAAGACGTCTATGAATTTAATGAGTCTCCTACGATTTAACATAAAAAACCAAGCAAACTGAAATTTGCTTGGTTTTTTACTTTAATTCATTATTTTCATATGTTCAAATGGATAATAAATTGCTGCTAATTCTCCTAATACATCAGCTTTATCAATGAGTCCTAAACCATTTCTACTATCTCTGCTTATTAAGCGATTATCTCCCATAACAAAAATCTTATTTTTAGGAACTGTAATCGGTCCAAAGTCCTCCGTTAAATTCATAAGTTTTTTTTCAGCTTGTTTTTTATTACTATACAAATACGATTCCTCTATCACTTCATAATTCACATATAATTGATCATTTCTCACCTCAATAACATCGCCAGGCAAACCAATAACCCTTTTCACATAAAAATTATCTGTCTTTACAACAATAATATCTTCTCTCCCATAACTTTCAAATTTCTTTGCCAACTTATTCACAATCACCTTATCCCCATCTTGTAACGTTGGCTTCATAGACGCCCCTTTTACAGTCGTAGGAAAAAATACGAAAATTTTCGCCAAAAGCACGAGCAAACAAGCAATTGCAATTGTTCCAAAGAATTCACGCAAACGTTTTTTCTTTTGCATCATTCCACCATCTCATCGTTTTTTTACTTTTATTATAAAGACTTCAACTGTATATTTTCCACAAGATTCCGAATTGCGAAATTACAATATTACAAAAATACAAATAATAATATTCAAGAATGTATTATTTTGATATACTATACCTTGCATTTATCATTATATTTTTAGTTACTTAGGAGGACTTTTTCTATGAAAGTTATGCTTAAAAATGAAAATACCGGTCAAATTAAACAAGCAAAAATTGGTTTTAGTTGGACTGTATTTTTCTTTGGTTTCTTCCCTGCTATATTCCGCGGAGACTGGAAATGGTTTTTAATTATTTTAGTCGCTAGTATGTTTACATTCGGATTCTCTAACTTAGTCTTCTGCTTTATTTACAACAAGCTTTACATCAATGATTTATTATCCCAAGGTTATAAAGCAGCAGATGAATACAGCCTTTCTGCTCTACAACAAAAAAACATTGTAGCATAGTAACAAAAAAGATACTCTTCAAATAGTCTATCCACTATTCGAAGAGTATCTTTTTATATTCCCACATATACAATACACATTTGAGCCGCTACATATGTAAACCAAATCCAAAGTGGTTCATACTTTAATTTGCGCCCTCCAATATCTGTCACGCCAATAATAAAATCAGAAATCACAAATAGTAAACCACCAAAAGCTGGTATCCACCATATTCCTGTATTCTCATAGTATAAGGCGAATGCAAAGCAAGCCATTCCTCCAACCCACAATCCGTAAATTAGCGCCCCTATCGTAAACAATTTATCTTGTTTCTCATTTCGAATAAAAAAGAACCATCCTATAATGAGAAAGAGTCCGTATACGAGTAAACCAATCCAAAAACCATTCCATGAAATGCCTGTTTGCAAAAATGCTTTTACATAAAAACAATGCGCAAGCGCGAAAGTAATCATCCCTCCAATTAGCCTGTGACCAATTGGAATTAAACCTGCCATAAATAAATCCCCTACAGTTGATAACGTCATACCTAGTGCAACCCACGTACTATAATCTACTGATGGATCTTGTAACCATATCCAAATTGCACTTGCTGTTAAAGAAAAACTAAGAATAAGACGCACCGCTAAAGGTAACGGCATATTATTTCTTTTCTTTTTTGTCTGTCCTATTGCATAAATTACACCAATTAAAAAAAGAATGATTTGTGCAATTAACACCATGTAAAGTAGATTCATAACACGTTCTCCCCAATAAATGCTTTTTGTATCTTTTTTCGTTATACCTAGTCTATTATCCTTTTTCTACATAAAAAAAGAAGAACAGTACTGTTCTTCCATTGTAATCGGTTTTCTGTTATTTATGCTACTTGTTTTTCTTGCTCCATTTTCTGCTTAGCTGGCGTACGATTCACCACGATAATTCCCACGGCTACACATGCTAAACCAAATAATACAAATGAATGAATTGCTTCTCCTAAAATCATGCTCGATAATAACACACCAAATACGGGTATAAAGAACATGTACATTGATACTTTTCCAACTTTGTTGTACTTCATAATTGTATTCCAAATACAAAAGCCTGCTGCGGATAAGAAAGATAAGTAGATAAGCATAAGTATTGCATGTACACTAAATGTAAATGGCATGACTCCAACTTGCAAACCCCCTATACATAATAGCCCGATAGAACCAAAAATCATTTGGTATGCTGTCATATAGCCAACATCTAATGTTTTACTACCTTCTTTCGCCAATATATTCCCATACGAGTACAACATTGCTGCACTCAGAAGTAATAAACTACCAATTCCGAAATGGAATGACAAACTACCATCACTCGGTACATTTACTAAAACGACACCACAAAATCCGATAGAGACTCCAATTATTTTTTTCATATTGAGCGCATCGTCTTTATATAAGAAGTGCGCAAGTAAAATTTGAAAGAATGATGATGTTCCTGAAATGATAGCTCCTTCAATGCCAGAACTATAACTCATTCCAATATAAAAACATATATATTGAAGAAATGTTTGAAATAAGCCAATTTGTACTAACTGCTTCCCCGTTCCTTTTTTGAAGCTCATATCTTTTCCTAACGCTTTAAAGAAGAATAAAAGCATAACCCCAGATAAGAAGAAACGATAACCAGCAAATAATATTTGCTCCCCAACTTCTTGTGGCTGAATTCCAAGTTCAGCATAACTTAATTTAATAAAAGGAAATGCGCTTCCCCATAAAAAAGTTGCTACTATTGCAGCAATAAATACGCCAATCGGATGGGTAAAAAATTTCTCTGTCTTCACTTGTTGTCTTCCTTTCCGATCTTTTTTACGAACAATATTCATATATACCAAAGGAAGTGTGAAAACACAAGTTTTCAGTTTATATGCAAACAAAAACATATCATCTAACGAAAACATATGCTATACTATAGAATAATTACAACATAATAACTGTTAAAAACAGATTCAACAGAAATGCTGCTATCCATTATGGATGGCAGCTTTCGTCGTTTTATAGGGGTTTCGATTTTGATTATTTTTCTCAATAAGAATTTGGAAGGAGCGAGTAGTAATGAACTCAGAAGTAAAAACACTACAAGTACAAAAGTCTATTTCTCATCCCTCTTTATGGGATACATTAAAGAAACATTATGAACTTATATTTGCAATCGCATCTGGTATTTTCATTTTAGCTGGTTGGTTATTCACAAAGAACGATGTAATGAATGTAGGCATTACTTGCTATATCCTTGCTTATATAGTTGGTGGATATGCAAAAGCAAAAGAAGGTATTGAAGATACAATTGAGGAGAAAGAGCTAAATGTCGAAATGCTTATGCTCTTTGCTGCTATCGGTGCTGCAATTATTGGCTACTGGGCAGAAGGTGCCATTTTAATCTTTATCTTCGCACTAAGCGGTGCGATGGAATCTTATACATTAAGTAAAAGTCAAAAAGAAATTTCAGCGCTTCTTGATTTACAACCGGAAGAAGCATTACGTATTTCAAATGGAACTGAAGAACGTGTTCCTGTTGGACGATTACAAATTAACGACATTATTTTAATTAAGCCAGGTGAGCGCGTTCCTGCTGACGGTACGATTCATAGCGGTGAAACAAATATCGATGAGGCAGCGATTACTGGTGAACCTATTCCAAATGAAAAAAAACATGGTGATGAAGTATTTGCTGGTACTGTAAATTTACGCGGTGCTATCGAAGTTAAAATTACGAAGCCGAGTGATCAAACATTATTCCAAAAGATTATTCGTCTCGTTCAAAGTGCACAAAGTGAAAAATCACCATCACAACTATTCATCGAAAAGTTTGAAGGAACATATGTAAAAGGTGTACTACTCGTTGTTGCGCTTATGATGTTCGTCCCTCATTTCGTACTAGATTGGAGCTGGAATGAAACGTTTTATCGCGCTATGATCTTACTTGTAGTCGCATCTCCTTGTGCACTCGTTGCTGCCATTACACCAGCAACATTATCTGCAATTTCTAACGGAGCAAGAAATGGAATTCTCTTTAAAGGTGGCATACATTTAGAACGTCTCGCTTCAGTAAAAGCAATTGCTTTTGATAAAACAGGAACATTAACAGAAGGAAAACCTACCGTAACAGATGTATATGTTCGAGAAAATATGACAGAAAAAGAAGTACTTTCTATTACAGCAGCAATTGAAAGTCACTCTACACATCCTTTAGCCGAATCTATTGTGAAGTATGCACAACATGCGTATGACATTACATTAAAAAAACCAGAAAACGTTGAAGATGTAACTGGTTTTGGGCTAAAAGGAACATTCGAAAACAAAGCTTATAAAATAGGTAAAGCTGATTTTATCGATGAAGAAACAAAGACATTTCATAATGGTATTTCTGCTTCCCTTGAAAAAGAAGGTAAAACTGTCGTTTATATTAGTGACGAGGATGGCATCCTTGGACTTATCGCTTTAAAAGATACACTTCGCCAAGAAACGATAGCTGCTATTCGCGAATTACAAAGTATCGGTGTCGAAGCAATTATGATTACTGGAGATAATGAAGAAACAGCAAAAGCTATTGCCTCTGAAAGTAACATAAAGGAGTATTACGCATCATGCTTACCAGAAACAAAAGTGGAAACGATTAAAAAGCTAAAAGAAAAATACGGGACAGTAGCAATGGTCGGAGATGGTATAAATGATGCCCCTGCACTCGCTACCGCTAGCATTGGTGTAGCGATGGGAGAAGGAACAGACGTAGCTTTAGAAACGGCAGACGTTGTACTTATGAAAAACGAGTTATCTCGACTTTCACAAGCAATCCGTTTATCAAAACGAATGAACCGTATTGTAAAGCAAAACGTAATCTTTTCACTAGCTGTAATTGCAATGCTCATTTGTTCAAACTTCTTACAATTTTTAGCTCTTCCATTCGGTGTTATCGGGCATGAGGGAAGTACGATTCTTGTTATTTTAAATGGCTTACGATTATTAAAAGGAAATAAATAAAAACGGGTCCCTTAGAGGACCCGTTTTTTCTAATGGTAGCTATTATGCCCGTTTGCACTACCACTCGTTTTATGCTTTGGATGCGAACTACTCTTTTGTTTATTGTTATTTTTATTGTTGTGATTCTTTTTATTATTACTCATGAAATATCCCCCCTGTTCCCTATTATTATGGAACAAGAGCTCACTTTTCATTACGGGAATTATTGTCACCCGTCCTATAATGATGGAGTAAACCATTAATTTCACCGCCAAGTAAAATTACCCATCCAGTTAAGTAAAACCATAACATTAAAATAATAATACCACCGAGACCACCATATGTATTGGCGTAATTCGCAAACTTATCTACATAATAAGCAAATGAGTACGATACCACAATCCATCCTACAGTAGCAAATGTTGCTCCTGAAATGACTTCTCTTCTTTTTAATTTTCGATCTGGTGCAAATGTATATAAAAAACTAAACAATGCAAATAACACGAAGAAACTCGCTACTAAACGCGTAATACTCCACACGTAAGAAAAACTATCCGATAAACCAATTGCTTTAAATACAGCTGCCCCAATGACTTGTCCAAACACTGGAACAATTAGTGCAAACACAATCATAAAAATAATCGCTAATGTAAATACAATTGATAACGCCCTCGTTTTAATAAAAGAACGTGTTTCTGTTACATCATACGCACGGTTAAAAGCATTCATCACCGCATTTACACCATTTGAAGCAAACCATAGCATTGATAATAAACCAAATGATAATAAACCACCATTTTGCTCATTTACAACTTTATCAACGTTTACTTCAATTAAAGACATTGCATCTTCGGGTACGTACGGTTCTAATAAGTTGAGCACACTTTCTGTTTGAAGGTCAATGAATCCAAGAAGCGTAATTAAGAAAACAAGCCCAGGAAAAATCGCAAGCAAGAAGAAATAAGCGAGCTGTGCTGCCAAGCCCGCTACATCATCGCGCATCGTTCGGTCATATAAATCTTTACCAAACGAATACGTACGATTTCTTCTCACCTTTTCTAAAATTTTTCTCATATATGGTTAAACGCTTTTCTTCTCTTCTTTATCTTGCTTCAACTCAATGTACGCTTCAGTTTTTTTTTCCTCTACATTGGAGTCTTTCATAAATAGTTCACGCGCTTCTTTCATACCGCCATCTTCAGCAACTACCGGCTCTTCTTCTGCTTTCAGTTCATCTACTTTTGGAGAAACAGCTTGAATTTCAATCGTTTCTGGCTTCTCTGCTGGCTCAACCTTTTTCTTACTAAAAATTTCTTTCGTTTCTTTTAACGTCTCTACAACAGACGGCGTCAATTTTTTAATTTCTGCTACTTTTGCTTTCACTACATTTAAATCAGCAAGTTCGCGTCCTTTATCTGTAACAGTTTGCACTTTTTCTTTGATCTTTGCATTTTCACCAATTTCAATCATCTTTGTTTTTGCTTTTTCTGCAGTATTTTTTACTTTTTCACGGTTTTCTTTCTTCAACATAGATACAGCTACACCTGCAGCTACACCAATCGCAATGTTTCGAGCAATATTATTTTTCTTTGCCATATTCCTTCACCCTTTCATTTCTTATGTTAGAAAGTATTTCTTTCTAAGCTTCCTCATATTCCTTGTTCTTTTCGAATGAAAGCTAATAGCTTTGCACACCCTTCTGTTACAAGGTCATATACTTCTTGGAAATTCCCTGTATAGTAAGGGTCGGGAACGTCTGTCCAGCCACCGTCTGGAACAAAATCGGACAGCCTACCAATATAGCCTCCAGTTTTACCTAAACTTTTTAAATCTGCTATATTCTTGTTGTCCATGGCAATAATATAATCAAACTTTGTTAAGTCTTCTTTTTCTACTTGCCTTGCTTTAATTCCTTCAAAAGTGACTGCATTTTCTTTTAAAATTTTTTGCGTTCCTTTATGTGGCGGATGGCCAACATGCCAATCTCCAGTTCCTGCAGAATCAATGACAATTTTCTCTTCGAGTCCCTCTTTTACGACAAGATCTCGAAAAATCGCTTCTGCCATCGGAGAACGGCAAATGTTCCCAAGACAAACAAACAATACTTGAACCATATTTTTGTTTCTTCCTTTCTTGGTGCATTTCTTTATATATACTTATAGTATAAACAACCAATTATTAAATATAAAGGAAATCCCTACTAATTTAATAGGATTGAAAAGATTCATTAACGAAAATGATAAAAAATGTTAAGATAGCCTTATGTTATTTTAAAGGGGGACACTTCGGTGGATTTATCCGTAAAGTCAGAAGAAAACGTTGAATATATGGTCGAAGCTATTAAAGAAAAATTACGTATGGTTAATGCTGGAGCGATGAGAGCTGCTAGTTTTAATGAAGAAATGTACGAAGACTTACGTGACATTTATGAGCATGTTATGAAACGTGAAACATTCAGCATTAGTGAAATGCAAGCTATTACAGAAGAATTAGGTACATTAATTAAAAAGTAAAGGAGCCTCGTTTATGAGGCTCTTTTTTATTTCCAACAAATTCATGACAACTCTTCTCTTTCCCTCAAGCAACTGTAAAATATTGTACAATAGAAGTAGAACCTCACCTTAGATTTTTTCTCCATACATACTACTCACAAATAATAGCAACACTACCATTGCTAACTGTTTTTACTGGAGGTGCTTACTTATGAGCAATTGGTACAGTAAGACGAAAGACCAAACATTAATCGACTTAGAAACAAACGAACAACACGGTTTAACAGAAGAAATTGTAAATGGACGTTTAAAGCAATATGGTTTTAATGAATTAGCTACAAAACAAAAACGCACTTTATTGCAGCGTATTTTCGCCCAAATTAATGACGTCCTCGTATATGTCCTTATTATTGCTGCTCTTATTTCTGCCTTTGTAGGTGAATGGGCTGATGCAAGTATTATTGCACTCGTTGTAGTTTTAAATGCTGTTATCGGTGTCGTCCAAGAATCGAAAGCAGAACAAGCTTTAGAGGCATTGAAAAAGATGGCGACACCTAAAGCTATCGTCAAGCGAGATGGTGAACTAAAAGAAATTCCATCTGAGCACGTCGTTCCAGGTGATATCGTTATGCTCGACGCCGGACGATATATCCCATGCGATTTACGCCTGATCGAAACCGCAAATTTAAAAGTTGAAGAATCTGCTCTAACTGGTGAATCTGTCCCTGTTGATAAAGAGGCAATCTACCACCCTTCCATGCAAAGTGATGAACAAGTACCACTCGGTGATCAAAAAAACATGGCCTTCATGTCTACCCTTGTAACATATGGAAGAGGCGTCGGTGTTGCTGTTGAAACTGGAATGAACTCACAAATCGGTAAGATTGCTACCCTGTTGCATGAAGCAGACGATGATATGACACCACTTCAAAAAAGCTTAGCACAAGTCGGAAAGTATTTAGGCTTTGTTGCTGTAGTGATTTGTATCGTTATGTTTCTCATCGGCTTTTTACAAGGACGAGATACACTAGAAATGTTTATGACTGCTATTAGTTTAGCCGTTGCAGCTATTCCAGAAGGTTTGCCAGCTATCGTTTCCATCGTTCTTGCAATTGGTGTGCAGCGTATGATTAAACAAAATGTTATCATTCGGAAACTACCAGCTGTTGAAGCTCTCGGTTCTGTCACAATTATTTGTTCAGATAAAACAGGTACGTTAACACAAAATAAAATGACCGTTACTCACTTTTATAGTGATAACACATACGATCAATTAGAAAATTTAAATGTAAATAATGATGTGCAACGTCTATTGTTAGAAAATATGGTGCTATGTAACGATGCGTCTTACAACAATGAATCACAAACGGGAGACCCGACTGAAATTGCTCTTCTCGTTGCCGGCAGCACCTTTAATATGCAAAAAGATCATTTAAAAAAAATACATGAACGTGTAAATGAGCTGCCTTTCGATTCAGATCGTAAAATGATGTCAACCGTGCATACATATGATGAAAGCTACTATAGCATGACGAAAGGTGCTATCGACAAACTCTTACCTCGATGTACCCACATATTTAAAAACGGTAAAATCGAGGTTCTAACAGATGCTGATAAAGATCAAATATTAGAAGCCGCTAGGTCAATGTCTCAAGAAGCTTTAAGAGTACTTTCATTCGCATTTAAACAATACAATTCAAACGATGTGGATATAGATCATCTCGAAGAAAACCTCATCTTTATTGGTCTTGTCGGTATGATCGATCCACCGCGAACTGAAGTAAAAGATTCAATTACAGAATGTAAAAAAGCCGGTATTCGCACAGTTATGATTACTGGTGACCATAAAGATACCGCCTTTGCAATTGCTAAAGAACTTGGCATTGCTGAAGAAATATCTGAAATTATGATTGGAACTGAATTAGATAACATTTCAGATACAGAACTAGCAAGCAAAATTGATCACTTACATGTATTCGCTAGAGTCTCTCCAGAACATAAAGTAAAGATCGTAAAAGCATTACGTGCAAAAGGCAATATCGTTTCTATGACTGGTGATGGCGTCAATGACGCTCCATCTTTAAAACAAGCAGATGTTGGCGTAGCGATGGGCATTACAGGAACAGACGTTGCAAAAGGGGCAGCGGATGTCGTATTAACAGATGATAATTTCTCATCTATCGTGAAAGCTGTTGAGGAAGGTAGAAACATTTATCGTAACATAAAAAAATCAATTCTCTTCCTACTCTCTTGTAACTTCGGAGAAATTATCACTTTATTTTTAGCCATTTTACTCGGCTGGGCAACACCACTACGACCTATTCACATTTTGTGGGTAAATTTAATTACAGATACGCTGCCCGCATTATCACTTGGGGTTGATCCTGAAGATCCTGATGTGATGAAGGAAAAACCGCGACATGCGAAAGAAAGCTTATTTAGTGGTAGCGTTCCTTTCCTTATTTTCAATGGGGTTGTCATTGGACTTTTAACGCTAATAGCCTTTATTGCCGGAGCAAAGTTCTATACTGGAGATACAAATTTATTCCCTCTTTTCCCAGAGCGAATTGATGAGGACGCTCTATTACACGCTCAAACGATGGCATTTGTCGTTCTTAGTTTTTCTCAGCTCGTTCATTCATTTAACTTACGTTCAAGAACGAAATCGATTTTTTCAATTGGGATTTTTACAAATAAATATTTAGTCTTCTCCCTTCTTATCGGTGTTCTTATGCAAGTTTGTATCATCTCCATCCCGCCCCTTGCAAATATATTTGGTGTGCATGCATTAACGCTGCGAGATTGGGGATTTGTTCTCTTATTAAGTATCATTCCGCTTGTTGTGAATGAAATCATTAAATTAGCGAAGAAAAACTAAAAGGCAATGAGGACTATTCCTCATTGCCTTTTCATTTATCCCACTATTCACCGGGCAGTAAACATCCGATCGGTGAAGGCTAATAATCAGCGGGAATGAACAAAACCCCACTGATTAAAGTTTCACTTTATCCTTGTAATTCTTTTTTAATGTTCTCAGTTAATGTAGCCATACGTTTGCGACTTTCTTCACGCTCACGTTTGTTTTGCTCTTCAATTTGTTGTGTTTCTTGCATGCCTCTTGAAATAATGTTCCAAGTTTCCTCAAGCGTTTCCATCTTAATACTAGAAGAACCTGATAACCTCGCTACTTCCACACTTTGCGTCGCGATATTTTGTGCATTTTTCTTCAGTAATTCATTTGTACGGCGATCAAGTTCAGCCATAGAATCTGCAACAAGCTTTTGACGCTTCGCATTTACTGCTTGAATGATACCATTTTTAAAGATAGGAATCGTCGTAATAAATGCTGTATTGATTTTACCAATTAATTTATTATTACCACGTTGAATCATACGAATTTGTGGTGCTGTCAGTAACGCGACCATACGTGCTTTTTCTAAATCATCGATACGTTGTTCTAAAATTTCAACAGAGTTTTTAAGCGACTCTAATTCAATACCTGCTAATTGATCATTATTACGTACACGCTCTTCATACATCGGAACTAACTCTGTATTTAAACGCTCTAATAACATTTCTCCTGCTACTACGTATTTTTCTAAGTCTAAATAATATTTTAAGTTTTGCTCATATAAACCATCTAACGTACCAATTGATTTTTTCATTTCATCTTGATACTTCGTAATTTCCACATACACCTTATCAATTTCACGGCCCATCGTTTGATACTTGCTAAAGATTTGTTCAATCATTTTATCCGCTTTTTTGAACATACGTGAGAAGAAACCACTTTTCTCTTCCGCAAAGTCTTTGCTATCGAATCGGTCCATAATTTTACCAAGTTGTTTTAATAATTCACCCGAATCTTCTATTTTTGATAATGACATTGTATGTAAAATTTGATCAGCGAAACGTGAAATTTCCATAGAAGGTTCTTTTCCAAGTTCGATTAATTCTAATTGATCTTTAATATCTACCGCATTATAAATACGTTGTACATCTGCATCTTGTCTAAGCTGCAAGCGAACATCTTGTGCTGTTTGCTCATTTAATTCTGTTTTCGAATCTAGTATGACTGGGTTATTCATATGGTATTCTCCCTTTCCTTATAAAAATGGACGAAATAGTCCTTTTATTGTTTGTGATAAATTTTTATAGGCTGATGAACCATGAAACTCAAGATCGAAATTAACTTCTTCAAGCCAATGTGAATCAAATGCCTCCGCTTCAATATACGGTTCAATGTCGTTTCTTCCTGTTGGATTGAAGTGGAATACATCTACTCCTATTTGATTTAAAAATAGTAATAAAACAGCATCAGAACGAGTCAATTCTCCACTCTTCTCATTATTAAATATAACAATTTTTGGTACATCTTGTGAATAATCAAATTTCTCAAGCTGCTCTAAAATATTTGGTGGTATTTGAGAAAGTTGTGCAAAAACATATAGCGCTACATCTTGTTTCGTCTCTTTTGCAATTGGTTTACACATTTCACTTTCACACGTATGGATGATTGCCTCTGCAATACCATGTTGTAATCCTTCTGGCAATCGTTTATGCGGCCACCAATGACTGTTCATAATTAAATCTGGATGCAATTTTCCCCCGCGGTCTAATGCATCTCGATAATGGTATTGGAAATTTGCTTTCTGTTCTTTCGTAAACGGAAATGCATTAATTAATAAACTATTATCAAATGATGTAACAGCCTTTAATCGTTGAAAATATTCTTTATCATTTTTTGAAACACCTGATATTTTCGCAAATAAAGAAGGAATATAAATGTGTTTATTTTCAACAAAGAATGTCGGGCGTACGAACGCCTTTTCCTTCGTAATTAAAAAGAGTTCATCGTATGTTGTTTTTAATGTACGAGCTACAGGCGTATAGGAACGAAATTGCCACGGCTTGTACAGCAGTGAATTATCGTGGTGAAGTACTTGCTCAATTTCTTTTGAAGCTTGATACGCTACTGTTGCTACACGCTCACGGCGACGATCTGGAAATGGTTCAAGAGAAATTCGGCCTGGATGAGACACAATAAAAGTTCTTCCTTCTTCATCAACATTCTCAAATCCATCTTTTCCTTCTGGATGATAATAAAGTACATCGCAGCCGAGCATAATAAGAAAATATAAGAAATATATACGGCTTTCCTGTGCATCACCGTACCAAACGATACGCGGCATTTGTTTCTTATAGTTAATCGTAGAGAACCACTTCGCTACGTAATTTTCGCTTAATTTAATCATATCGATTAAGAAACGACGGAAGCCTTCTGTCTTTAAAGATTGATTATGTTGTTTCTCATATAATTTCAATACAGAAATAAATGTCGTATGTATATAATGTTGTAAATCAGGATTGTCTACTTTTGGCAAAAGTTGTTTCCCAGATAAGTGCGCCACTAGCCTATTTACTGTTAGACCATTTGGTGCTTCTTGATGTAATCCGAACACTTCTTGAATATGACGAAGTTTTTCCGAATCGATCACTTTGTTTAAATTTTGTTCATGTAAAACTTCGATCCCTTTCGCTTCACTATAATCAAACAGCTCATTAAAATATTCATCTACATCATTAGGAACGCCAAGGATTCGACATGCTATATAACTAAATTTCATCTCATTCTCTGTCAGCTCATATTGTGGACGTTTTTCTAAAAGTGTTTCAAATTGCTTTAAATCTGATTCATCTTTTAATGCATATGGTTGAAGTGTAAAACGTGAAAACACAACAGTTCACCTCCAAAAACATTTACGTTTTTTCTAAGTCTTTCTTCTATTATAAACTATTTTTGGTTATAAAAAATGGGCGCTCGTAAAACGAGCAAACCCATTTCAATTATTTATTGTCTTCTTTAGTAGCTGCAACTTCTTCTTTAGCTTGTCCAGAATTCTTCATGTAGTGAAGTATAAATGTTGCTCCAAATGCTACAACTAAAATAATGAAGAACACTGTATGGCTTATTTCAATATGAATAACAGACAGTAACATTTTTGCTGCGATAATTAAGATTAAAATATATGCTGTCGTTTCAAGTTCTGGAATACGCTCTAACAACTTTAAGAATACACCAGCGATACCACGCATCATTAAAATACCAAGCATTCCACCTAATAATAGAATCCAAACTTCATTTGATACACCAAATGCAGCAAGTACGCTATCTACAGAGAATGCGATATCCATTAATTCAACCATCGCAACTGTTCCCCAGAAGACACCAAACATTCTGAAGAGAATACTGTTTTGGTTCATACCATGAGCTTCCTCTTCTTCTGCATTACCTTTTCGTTTATCAATAAAGTATTTAACTGAAAGCCATGCTAAGTAAAGTGCACCTAACACTTTTACCCATGCTAATTTAATTAAGAACATTCCAATTCCAATTGCAATAAATCGGAATACATAAGCTCCAATAAGTCCATAGAATAATGCTTTTTTACGTTTTTCTTCCGGAAGGTGTTTTACCATTACTGCTAACACAAGTGCGTTATCAGCAGATAATAACCCTTCAAGTACAACAAGTGTACCTATTAATCCCCAAGATACTGGATCCTGCAACACTTTAATCCACATGTCCAAGTCGAAAAACTGAGCATACGTATCAAGGATTCCTTGCAAAATACTCATCTTACCTATATCCCCTATTCTTTGCTAGATTTATAGAAAGGTCAAAAAAAGGAAACGAATATCGTTTCCCTTCTATGCATCCAAGCCATACGCTCTTACAAGAGCACCTAAACCACCTTGGAATCCACTTCCTACTGCATTAAACTTCCACTGTCCATTATGACGGTATAATTCACAAAAGACAACTGCTGTTTCAATGGAGAAATCTTCGCCTAAATCAAAACGAAGAACTTCTTCATTCGTTTCTTCATTCGCTAAACGAACGAACGCATTTCCTACTTGTCCAAAGTTTTGACTACGGCCTTCTGCATCATAAATTGTAACTGTAATAGCAATTTTGTGCACATCTGCTGGAACTTTCTTTAAGTCCACAACAAGTTGCTCATCGTCGCCTTCACCTTCACCTGTACGGTTATCACCTGTATGTAGAACGGATCCGCAAGGAGACTGTAAATTGTTATAGAAAATAAAATCAGTTTCCTTCGTACATTTTCCGTTCGCATCTAATAGGAATGCTGATGCATCTAAATCGAAATCTGATCCACCGTCGTAAGATTTAATATCCCAGCCAAGACCAATTACCGCTTTTGTTAAACCAGGACTTGTCTTACCTAAATCAATCTTTTGTCCTTTTTGTAACTGAATAGCCATTTATATTCACCTCTATATTTTAATCTTAAAGAATGTATCCATCCGCAAATATATATTTACGGATGGATATATAACTCTATTACTCTACGTCTAAACCAAAGTTATTACATAGAGACGCTAATCCACCTTGGAATCCACTTCCGATTGCATTGAACTTCCATTCACCTGCATGACGGTATAATTCACCTACTACAACCGCTGTTTCAATAGAGAAATCTTCTCCTAAATCGTAACGAATTAACTCTGCATTCTTTTCTTCATCTAAAATACGTACGAAAGAGTTAGAAACTTGTCCAAAGTTTTGGCTGCGTCCTTCTCCATCGTAAATTGTGATTGTGAAGCAAATACGTTCGATATGTGCAGGTACATTTTTCAAATCTACTTTGATAGATTCATCATCGCCTTCACCTTCGCCAGTTCGGTTATCTCCTAGATGCTCTACAGCACCATTTGCGCCTTTTGGATTATTATAGAAAACGAAATCCTCTGCACCTGAAACTTTACCGTTCGCACCTACTAAGAAAATACTAACATCTAAATCAAAATCAGCTTGTCCATCATAACGATTTGTATCCCAACCAAGTCCTACAAGAACTTTTGAAAGACCTGGATTCGTTTTTGTTAAGTCTACCTTTTGTCCTTTTTTCAATGAAATTGATGCCATACACAATTCCTCCTCGGTTTATTTTATTGATAACGTGATACAATCTCACTTAAGTTTTTATCTTGTGTGCCTTCTCCAACAGCTGAAAACTTCCATTCACTTCCGTGGCGATACATTTCACCTGCAATTAGAGTCGTTTTGCCAGCATAATTATCAGATAAATTATAGCGTGCGAATTCTTCACCAGTTTGCGGGTTTTGAATACGAATATATGCATTACGAATCATCCCGAAATCTTGACGACGATTTACACAGTCATAAATATTTACAACGAATACTAAACGATTAATACGGCTTGGAACTTTATGTAATTCTACGAAAATTGTTTCGTCATCACCAGCGCCTTCACCTGTTAAATTATCTCCTGAATGAATAATACTACCACAAGTAGAAAGCTTGTTTCCGAAGTAAACTAAATCGTTTTTATTTAAAAAACGATCCCCTTCTAACATAACAACAGATGCATCACAATCTACATTTGGTTTACTTCCAAATAATGAAGACAGAAATCCACCTGATTGCCCAATTGGATCCCAGCCTAAGCCAACCTGTAGTTTTGCTACTTTTGGTTGTCCTTTCGTTAAATCGATCTTTTGACCTTTTTCTAAAATAATAGGCATGCAGTTTCTCCCTTTCTACAAAGCATTTTCCAAATCGGAAAATATTGTATTCTTCCCTTATATTGTAGCATTATTTACCTAGTGATAAAAAGGATAAATTCTCAGTTATATGAAAACATTCATATAATTTACTTATGATGATGTAAGAAGTGGTAAATAGCACCAATCATTCCTGCACAATTACCGTTTTGTGCAAGTTCAATCTCACAATTATTATAAATCTCTTTATTTAAGTATTTACTGACCTCTTCTTTTACTTCTTTTAAGAACTGATTTCCTCTATCAGTAATTCCGCCACCTATAACAATCATTTCTGGATTGAAAATATAAGCAAGGTTACTAATTCCAACCGCTAAATGTTTAAAGAACACCTCAACTGCTTGCGTAACTTCCCTATCTCCTTTATCATACAGTTCGAAAATCGTTTTCCCATTCCAATCACCTTCTCCTTTATATTTTCGGACAAGATGAATTAACCCTGAAATAGAAGCGACCTCTTCAAACGCTTTTCCTTCTATTAACATATTTCCCCATTCACCAGCACTAAACGAATGCCCTCTATATAACTCTCCATCTATAAAAATTGCTCCTCCAATACCAGTTCCAAGGGTGAGCATAATAAAGTTGCCTTTCTCTCTTCCACTACCATTCCACTTTTCTCCGAACGCTGCACAATTCACATCATTGTCAATGGATACAGGAACCTTTAATACATCTTGCAATCTATTCATAATAGGAATCGTACTATAACCCGGAATATGATCCGCACCTCCCGTCACAATCCCTTTATTAACGTTAACAATTCCCGCCGTACTAATACCAATTCCCAAAATCGTATGTTCACCCATTAATATTTTTGATAAAAGAATGAGTTTTTGAATAATTTGTTCCCCGCCCAAATGAATTTCTGTTGGAACCGTTTTATGCTTTAGTACTGTTCCTGTTTCTGAAACAATTCCATATTTAATTTGTGTACCACCAATATCAAATGCAATATATTCTTTCATCTGCTGTCACTTCCTCTACTGTAATGGATGTAAAATCCCCACCACTCTACTATTATAAAGAATTTACACTAACTCTTTTCTCTCTTTAGAAATACACCACCTTTTTCTATATATAGTTTTTTTTGCATAAAACTCTTTTTCCTATGAAATATTACAAAGGGATGTATTTTAGATGGAATATTAATTTTTCAGGAGGAAATCAATGACAAAAATTTTTATTTTAGCATCAACTCTTTCTTTAACTTTTTTTAGTGGTTTAAACATTGGTAATGCAGCAACAGAAAACTTCTCTCCAGTAACAAATGCGGTTGTACAAAATAACGATCATTTCGCAGAAGGTAACTCCAAAGATAATAATAAACCACCAGGAAACGGTGGTTCTCAGGACGATAGTGGTTCTGGTGGCAATGATTCTGATGGCAGTGGCTCTGGCGGCAATGATTCCGGTGGTAACGGTTCTGGCGGCAATGATTCCGGTGGTAACGGTTCTGGTGGCAATGGCTCTGGCGGCAACGGTTCTGGCGGCAATCGTGGTAAAGGCGATAGCAGTTCTCAAGGGGAAAATGACTCTCATGGAGGTAACCGTGTTAAAGGCGATAGCAGTTCTCAAGGAGGAAATGGCTCTCAAGGGGGAAATGGTTCCAAAGGTGGTAACGTAAAAGATAACGCGAAAAAACAAGGCGATAAGTTACCGAATACTGCAACACATTATCCTGCATCTATTTTAATGGGACTTTCAACATTCCTAATTGGTATGTTACTATTCATTCGCCGTAAAAACGCAAAATAAAAACATAGCCTTCCATCTTAAAAATACATGAAACAAATTGTAAAACTAAAAAGGACTTTGGATTGCATTTTATTATGCAGCCCAAAGTCCTTTTCATCCTCCCTATCCAAAAGAGCATTAATACGCTTTTCCCCAATACACCATTTGTTTCGCTTCTTTACCACAACAAATACATTCATCAGCTAAATGCTCTTGCTCAAAAGGCATACAGCGAGAAGATACTCCGACTTCTTCTTTTAATTTCTCTTCACAAGCTAGTTCCCCGCACCACATCGCCTTAATAAATCCTTGCTTTTCATCAGCTACTTTTTTCATCTCTTCAAACTTCGTCACACTATACGTATTTTCATCACGAAATACTTTTGCTTTATTAAATAAAGAGTTATGAATTTCCTCAAGTAGTGCTGGAATGCGTTCTTCTAATTGATCCATTGCTATAAATTCTTTTTCTTTCGTATCTCTTCTTACAAGTACAACTTGATTCTTTTCAATATCTTTAGGGCCAACTTCTAATCGAATTGGAATACCCTTCATTTCATACTCATTAAATTTCCAACCTGGCGTTTTATTACTAGCATCTATTTTCACTCTTGCAACCTTTTGAATATGTCCTTGTAACTCTGTTGCTTTCGCTAAAACTCCTTCTTTATGCTGAGCAATCGGTACAATAACAACTTGCACTGGTGCGACTTTAGGAGGCATTACAAGCCCATTATTATCACTATGAACCATAATAAGCCCACCTATCATTCTTGTTGATACACCCCAAGATGTTTGGTGTACATATTGCCACTTACCGTTACGATCTAAAAATTTAATATCAAATGCTTCAGAGAAATTCGTTCCAAAGTTATGGGATGTTCCCGTTTGAAGTGCTTTCCCATCATGCATTAAGCTTTCAATTGTATAAGTTGCCTTTGCGCCCGCAAATTTTTCTTTTTCTGTTTTTTGTCCTTTAATTACTGGTATCGCTAAATAGTCTTCACAGAAAGAAGCATATAGATTTAAAATATTTAACGTTTCAGCTTGAGATTCTTCTGCTGTTTCATGAATTGTATGTCCCTCTTGCCATAAGAATTCCGTTGTGCGAAGAAATGGCCTCGTTGTCTTTTCCCAACGAACTACTGAACACCACTGATTATATAACTTTGGCAAATCATTATAGGATTGCACAATTTTTGAAAAGTGCTCACAGAATAAAGTTTCAGATGTAGGGCGTATACAAAGTCTTTCTGCTAATTTTTCATCCCCCCCATGTGTCACCCATGCTACTTCAGGAGCAAATCCTTCTACATGATCCTTCTCTTTTTGTAATAAGCTCTCTGGGATAAACATTGGCATATACACATTTTCATGACCAGTTGCTTTTAACTTCTCATCCATAACTTTCTGCATATTTTCCCATAAGGCATAGCCGTACGGACGTAGAATCATACATCCTTTTACACTTGAATAATCAACAAGTTCTGCTTTTTTTACAATATCTGTGTACCACTGTGCAAAGTCCTCTTCCATCTTCGTAATCGCTTGTACTTGTTCTTTTGCCATAGTCAGTTTTCCTCCTTCTAGAAAATACAAAAAAGCCCGCGTCCCTAAATAGGGACCGAGCTTTGCCGGCGTTACCACCCTGATTCATGCACAAAAATTGCGCATGCTCTCTTTTTGATAACGGGAAATTCCCGCTGCATATGCAGAACGCAAAGGTAGGTTCCATATCGCCTTTTTAAGAATCTTTCAGCCTGACGGATTCTCTCTCTGCTAAAAAGGTTGAACATGTACTAGTCCTTTTTCATCGTTATAACAAAATAAATTTGTTGAATATCATAATATAAATTTCACCTCGAAACAAGAGTGAATTTTCTTATTTTTATATTCTTTTCATTTTTTACAGTTTTATACGTAGCTTTTTCGCGAGATTTTTAAAAGTTGATGTGCAATCATACCAATAAGTGTGCCCAGTAGGACGAAGAAACCAATAAATCCATATCCCATTCCTTCCCATCCACCAATAACCATCATTGTAACGGGAAAGGACGCTAAGCAAAGAAGTATTAAACTAAGTGAAAATATAATATCAAACTGCTTGTCTGGAAACCGTTTTTTTAGCAAATACGAAATAGCAAATACAAGAATAATCGTAATTCCGCCAATGATGTAAAAGATACCAAATCCATCTAGCAGATCCACAGTATTCCCTCCTTTCATTCCCTTATACTTAATTATATGTTTAACTTTTCTGAAAATAAATAATAAATTTTATATAAAAACATATTTTTATTACTAGGTATTAATAGTAATATATAGTAATAGGTTTTATATAATTAGGAGGATTACTTTATGGATAAAGCATTAACGAATCGTGTCATCATTTTATCATTCGACTGTTTATCAGCTTTAGATTTTCCTATTCTACAAAAATTACCTCACTTCCAATCTCTAATAAAAAAGGGAGCAATTGTGGAAAAGGTAGAGCCCATCTATCCTTCTGTAACCTATCCAAGTCACTCAACAATCGTAACTGGTAATTACCCTAATAAACATGGTGTTGTTAGCAATACGTTACTTCAACCTGGACGTGAATCACCCGATTGGCATTGGTACCGAAAATCAATACAAGGAACAACGTTATATGATGAAGCACATAAAGCAAATTTAACGACTGCTGCCCTTCTATGGCCTGTTACCGGCAGAGCAAATATTGATTACAATTTACCAGAAATCTTTCCAAATAGACCGTGGCAAAATCAAGTTTTAGTTTCATTATTTAGCGGTAGCCCGCTATATCAATTAGATTTAAATCGTCGTTTCGGCCATATACGAAATGGACTGTCACAACCTGAACTCGATGATTTCGTACTTGCTTCTACTGTGCATACAATCCAGACGAAAAAGCCTAATGTCATGTTTGTACATTTCACCGATTTAGATACCCAAAGACACTATCACGGCTTTGAATCCAAAGAAACAATAGCCGCAATTCATAGACATGATGAGCGACTAGGGAAAATTATTCAAGCTTTAAAAGACAGTGAACTATACGAAGAGAGCACTATTATCGCTCTTGGTGATCATAGCGCTTTAAGTGAAAACAAAGCCATTCAATTAAATGTATTATTTCATCAAAAAGGGCTTATCTCTA
Organism: Bacillus sp. CD3-5; assembly: GCF_006349665.1. Classification (NCBI taxonomy): domain Bacteria; kingdom Bacillati; phylum Bacillota; class Bacilli; order Caryophanales; family Bacillaceae; genus Bacillus; species Bacillus sp. CD3-5. The sequence continues at coordinate 81,938 of NZ_VEPX01000008.1, forward strand.
TAAATTCAAAAGGAAAATTAGTAGACTGGAATGCTTATTGCCAAAGTTGCGATGGGTCCGCCTATGTATATGTGAAAGACAAAAACGATACCGATACAATTCGAGAAGTACAACTACTCCTTGAAGAACTGCTTCAAAATAAACAAAACGGCATTGAATTTATACTTCATGATGAGGATGCGAAGGAATGCGGTGCAGATGGCAATTGTTTATTTATGTTAGAAGCACGAGAAGGGTATTATTTCACTGAAAACTATACAGGAGATTTTATAAAAGAAATTACTGAAAAAGATGTTACGCCTAGTAAAAAATATACATTTGGTACGCATGGATACTCTCCAACAAAACCTAACTATGAAACAATTTTTATAGCTGCCGGGAAAGGAATAAAAAGCGGCATTACCATACCGTATATGAGACTTATTGATGAAGGCCCAACTATCGCTAGACTACTCGGTTTACACTTAGGTGAAACAGACGGATCAATTGTAGAGGATTTACTCCAATTGTAAAGAACTGTGTATATATGTAAAAGTTATGTAAAATTCATCATTGTTTCTCTTTTTATAATTTTTATTTTTGTACACTGTTAGTAGAACAAATTTGAGGGGGAACATTATATGAAAAAAATGTCCAGACAAGAAAAAAGCTGGATATTATACGATTGGGCGAACTCCGTATATTCGCTCGTCATTACAACCGCATTATTCCCAATTTACTTTAAAGCAGCTGCAAAAGAAGCCGGGTTATCTGGTGCAACTTCAACAGCATATTGGGGATATGCAAACTCGTTCGCAACACTTTTAATTTCTATACTTGCTCCTATTCTCGGCACAGTTGCTGATTATAAAGGATTTAAAAAACGATTTTTCACATTCTTCTTTGGACTCGGTATCGTGTTTACAAGTATGCTAGCAGTCGTCCCAACATCTCAGTGGTACTTATTACTAGGATGCTATATGCTCGCATTAGTCGGTTTTGCTGGAGCAAATATTTTTTATGATGCATTTTTAGTAGATGTCACTTCTGAAGATAGAATGGATCGAATTTCTACGAGAGGTTTCGCCTTAGGCTATATTGGGAGTACTATTCCATTTATCGGTTGTATCGCTCTTATCATTCTTGCTCAAAAAGGAATTATCCCTTTATCAGTTGGCATTGCTAGTCAAATTTCATTTGCGATCACAGCTCTTTGGTGGGGATTATTTACAATTCCAATGCTAAAAAACGTAGAACAAACGCACTATATTGAACGTCACCCAAGACCAATTACAATGAGCTTCAAACGCCTTGCTGATACTTTTAAAAATATTAAAGAATATAAAACGGTCTTTATGTTCTTAATTGCTTACTTTTTCTATATTGATGGGGTCGATACAATTATTACTATGTCCACCGCTTACGGAACAGATCTCGGTATTAGTGCAACAAATCTATTAATCATATTATTTGTCACACAAATTGTAGCTTGTCCATTCGCTTTATTGTATGGAAAACTATCAGAAACATTTACCGGTAAAAAAATGCTATATGTCGGTATTATTATTTATATCATTATCTGCACATATGCTTATTTCTTAAAAACGACACTCGATTTCTGGATTTTAGCAATGCTAGTTGCTACTTCTCAGGGCGGGATTCAAGCACTTAGTCGTTCCTATTTTGCAAAACTAGTACCTAAAGAATCGGCAAATGAATTCTTCGGATTTTATAACATATTTGGCAAGTTTGCCGCGATTATGGGTCCAATATTAGTCGGTGTTACAACGCAATTAACCGGAAAAACAAACGCTGGTGTCCTTAGCATTATTGTACTATTCCTTATCGGGGGATTCTTACTAACTAGAGTTCCAGAAAATCATACATCCGTTACACCACCTAATCAAAAGACTAAAACACTATAAGAAAAAGATCCTCTTCACATAAGGAGGGCACTGAAAAACTCCACTTCATAAGAAAAAGGATCCCATCACCTACTATATACAGATGACGGGATCCTTTTTAATTTCAACATATTGATGAAATATGTGTTATTTTTTCAAAGCAACCACTTTTTCAGTGGCCTCCACATAAGAAGAGGATCTTTTCTATACTTTTATTAATAACGTCCCACAATGAAAGACGCTACATCTTATACAAAAATAGTTTATCAACAGTTGTTCCTAATACTTCCGCTAAACGAAAAGCTAATGCTAAGCTTGGATCATATTTATTATTCTCAATTGCATTTATCGTTTGTCTTGAAACTTTACATTTATCAGCTAATGCACCTTGTGAAATATTATTTTCAGTGCGTAATTCATAAATTTGATTTTTCACATCTTTTCTCCTAACATGTAAAATCGTTTTTACAACATTAGTATATAATCGGTACATTTCATTGTCAAAAGACTACCACAAAAAAGGGAGCAGTTTTGCTCCCTTACAATAGTTATTTCGAGGCTAACGAACTTGTTAGTTCCTCTTTATTCGCGACATCTTCTTTATTTATTTGCATGCGTAGAACTGGTCCTATAGCAAATAAAATAAGTGCCATCGCTATACAAAATACAGTAACTAGTGAGGTCATCTCCTTCAATCCTCCAGCTAGTGAAGTTCCGATTAACATTGCCCCCATAAACAGCGGTAAAATTGTTCCATTTACTCTCCCGACCATATTTTCTGGTACAAGTTGAATCATAAGCGTACCGACAACGATATTAACACAAGCTAAACAAATACCTGTTCCAAATCTCATGAAACTAGTAATCCAAAATGATGTAGATATCCCTTCTACTAAAAATGACATCGCTAATATGCTCATACCGAATATAAACATCTTTTTCGGATTCACTTTTGAAGCGAAAACTGCAGCAACAATACCACCGATTAACATACCTATCCCATCAGCTGCGGCTAAATATTGAACTGCTTCCTTTTCCATTCCAAGCCGTTCTATTACAAGAAACACTTCTAATGGATTCGTTAGTCCAACAGCTAAGCCTATAATGGTGAAAGTAATCGTAATCATACGTAAATTTTTTGTATGAAGAACGTATTTCCACCCTTCTTTTATATCATTTTTTAATGAATCCCTCGCCACTTGCTCTTTTTCAACCCATTTTGGTAAGAACGAAAGGGCGATAGCAGATAACAAAAATAAAATGACTAAACTATATAGTGACGTAAATAAACCAAGTTGTGTATACACAAGCGATCCTACCACTGGTCCAAAAATCAGAAATAATGACTGTAATGTTTGGTTAAATGCAATCGCATTTGCTATCTGTTCTTCTTTCACGTAGCGCTTAAATATACGCGAAGATGATGGCTGAGAGAACTGACCTACAATTGCGGAAATGAGTGTTGCAAAAAATATAGCCTGCCAATAATCCAGCTTTAACAACAAGACAATACCTATAATAGATAGTACACTTAACACATCTCCAGCGACCATTGTTCTTTTCGGATTCCAGCGATCAGCTAGCGCACCACCGATAAACGAGAAAATAAAAATAGGTGCATATTCCATAACCGATAACAATGAAACGGAAACTGGATCATTATTCGTTCGCTCCATTATGAAATATAGAAGGGCCATATTTCTGATCCAAATTGCAAATTGTTGTAAAATATCAGACGCCATAACGAGCATAAATGCTCGGTTTTTAAATAAAGCGTTCATTTTCATTCCCCTTTCATAAACCGACCGTTCGGTCTAATTTATTTTATAGAAAAGCAACTGACTTATTATTCAGCTGCCATTCCTTTTAACAATACATCTATTGCCTTTTTATAAATACGTTGTAGCTCTTTATAATCTAACTCATAATAAAGTACTCCAAGCCCTGATAATAATCCATTCACAATATACATAAGATCGCGCGTATTATCTTCACGAAACTCTCCAGACTGTATGCCTGCTTCAATTAGTTTCTCAAACATAACATACGATTCTCTAGTTAAAGCTAATAGTTCATCCAAAATCTCTTTACTTACAACTTGGCTCATAGAGAATTCCTCTATTGCATTTGAAATTGGTTGCTGTATGTCCTCGACATGATATTCCGCGAGACCATATAGTTTTTCAGTATTCGTACTATACAACTTCTCTTTTTCATTCCATTTTTCAAGCCAATCATACGTATGCTGCTTTACTACAAATAAAAATAATTCTTCTTTACTTTTAAAGTGATAATAAATGCTTCCTTTACTTCGCTTTGTAATTTCACAAATCTCTTCCATAGATGTAGCTGCATAGCCCTTCTGTGAAAACAAACTTTCTGCTTTATATGCAATTTCTTTCTTTATCTCTTCTGCACTTCTTCTCATATTCACACCTCTTTAAACCGACCGTTCAGTCTAATAATAACAAATCAAAAACCTCTATCGCAAGAGGCTATATTCCTTATTTAAGAAAACGTACTTTCAAACCATGTTCGAATCATATGTATGATTCCAATTTTAAATCCTAATTTAACAAGAAATACGCCTCCCGCAGCTAATAAAAATAACATTACTTTCCCCTTGTTTTTCACTTTCGGTTCCCTTTTCATTTCTATTCCCCTTAGTACGTTAAAAATATTAATCAAACGTTTGTTTAACTGTTTTTATGCATATGTAAGCCAACTAATCAAACGTTTGTTTTAAAAAGAAATACGCCTATATAAGGCGCATTTTCATCAATCACCGCCACCTCCGCCACCATCGCAGCTGCCTCCGCTTTCTCCACCAGAAGACCCTCCACAATCATGTGAAACTCCATGCGAGCTATCATTATCAGATCCCGCAAAGAAAAATAATGGTGATGAGTTGTTAGATGAGTTATGAATGTTATTTTGTTTTGTAAGATTTACCTTCTTTTTGTTTGATCGAACTGCTGTTAAGATTGTTACAACTACAACAAATAATAGTATGAAAATAATAAATTCCATATAAAAACCTCCCTTAATCTTCGAATAATTGAATAGTTCTCTCTAGATTTTCAAGTGAAATAAAGCGCGATTCACGAAGGATCTCTTTTCCATTATAAAATAATAAAACTGTTGGCCCTGTAAATACTGCATATCGCCCTGCAATTTCTTGCATGTCTTGTAGTAATATTTCTACTTTCTCTACGTAATCATAATTCTCTAATAGACCATTTACTTTTCTTAGCATAACATCACAGACACCACAATTTTCCGTTTTAATAAAGAGCAGTACTAATTGTTGTTCTTCAACATATGTTGCTAATTCTTCTATCGTTTCAAATGTATTCATCTTATCCGATACGATAAACTTAACTAAATCTATACAATTCAATCAAATTTATACAAGTTAGTGCTTCATCGCGTTCTCGCAACCCCGAAGGGACGAGGGGTATAACACTCCACACGAGGCAGTATCGTTACCTCCTATTATCAAGCATTTATTTTACCCATCTTGATAAATTTATCGCAGCATTTACATCCCTATCATGATGGCTATTGCATGAAGCACAACACCACTCACGTATTTTTAAACTCCACTGTCCTTCTGGTTGAACTGAATGGTCGTATTGAACTCTACAACATGAGCAAATCTTGCTTGAAGCGAACCATTTATCAGCTTTTACATACGCAATGCCATACTTCTCGCACTTGTATGATAAACATTGAAAGAAGAAGTTTAATTTTTGAAATGAAAATGCTTTCGATAGTTTTTTGTTTTTTAACAGGTTTGAGATAGATAAGTCTTCCACAACAATTCTCATTGGTTTGGTTTTCACCAATTTAGCTGTTGCTTGATGGATATGGTTATTTCGGATATTCATAATTTTCCTAGATAACCGCAGGTGCTCGATTTTTGCTTTTTCATATCCGACAGATTGAATTTTCACACCTTTTTTAAATCTCCTAGACATATCTCTTTGCGCTGACTTTTTCCTTTTCAAAAGTTTTTTAACCTTGGCGTCTTTGTTTATATTTCGTTCTTTCGTACCATTAGAAGCTACAAACAGCTCTTTTAAACCAACATCCACACCGATTGACTCATTGGTTAGTTCTTGTGATTCAAAGTCTTCTTGGAACCCCACACTAATCCACCAGTGACGACCATCAAATGTAACTCTTGGATTGGATGGTTTTTTATTTCTTGGTAGTTGTTGGCTTGTTTTCACTTCTCCAATAGACTGAATATGAACTACTTTCTTTCCTATAATCAGCCTTTCATAATTGGCATAAAATCCTTGGATTACATCTTTTTTAGATTTATAAGAAGTGTGATAACCATTTTTGTACTTTTTGAACGAATGCTTCCTTGCCTTATCAAAATCTTTTGAAGCCTGTTTGGGAACTTGTGCGTTGATGTCTTTTAACCACTCATAATTCTTTCGCTTCTTGATCTTTGTAAATCGTTTCTGTAAAGCTAACTGTGAAACAGATTTTCCAAATAGCTTATAGTATCTATCACTCATTCTTTTACAATAGTTATAAGCGAATCTTGCAGCACCAGCATGGTTTCTAAGCACTTTTTCTTGTTCAGGCGTTGGAATCAGTCTGACTTTCTTCGCCAATATCATCAGAATGTAACTCCTTTAATGAAAGATTTGTTCTTCTGAATCGTAGCGTGTTCCACCAGCATTCTCCTAAGACTACTCGAATACAAACCTGTTAATTCTGATACTTAACTAACTCGTAAAAATTTCATTAATATTCTCACTTCATTGAATCCACCATAACACATACGTTCGATAGATTCATTAAAGTTTGATAGATTTAATTAAATGTATCTCGTTCAACTAAGGGCGCAATTCCTTAGCCAGTTCTCTTATGAACTTCTCCTGTTTTCACATGAGCGCAGACTATATGTTTATCTCTTTAGAGATAGAGGATTTTTCCACCACCATAGGCTTGTGATGTACTCTCGTCAGTTATACGAGATAGTCGTTGAACGTTCATCTTATCACTTTTGACTTAGATGATTCGAGGCGGAAGACCCATTGTTCTAGTGTTTAGGGTTTAACCTTGCACGATCTGATTGATTTTTTCTGCTTTCGCGACATTCACGCTCGCCATTTCTAGCCACGTTGTAGTTCAATCAGCTTTAGGGATTGCCCGCAGTTAACCCTCACTACTAGCCAATCACTTGACTAGCAGGGCTGACTGATATATTTAATTAACTTTCGTTATAATTGGTTAAATAAATCGTAACAGTTAGTTACCCTCTTAGCGTAATTTACTAAATACTTTACCTTGATACATACGAAAAGCTGAACTATCTTTAATCTTTCTCTTTTCCATTACCTGCTGAAAACGAAGCATTTTTGCTGTTAACTCTTCTTGTAATTCTTTTCTCTCTGCTTCATCATAACAGCACGCAATTAAGTCTTCTATTTTTAATATATCTTTTTGTAGTTCCATTTCTGGTGGAATCATGCCCGCATTTTTTAAAATTTTATAACTTATTCTCAGTTCTGGAGGTACCGTTGAAAGGTCTTCTAATTGTAGTGGTTTTCCTTTTCCCGGAATATGATCAAGGTCTCCATTCCGTATTGCTTGTCGAATTTTTTCTTCAGCAATGTTCAAAAAGACATCCACATTACTCCCTCCCTTACATATTTTTACTATTATTTTACATGAAATTTCATTATCTTGCTACGCTATTACAAATTGACCTCATACAATTTTTTCTCAAATTTAACTCCAAGAAGCCCTTTCCTCTCTAATCGATATTTTATTTTCATGTGCAATCTGTATTAGAGCCATTTCATATTGAGAAAGTCTTTTCGAATTCAATAAAGCGTTTACACCAAATCTTACATTTGCTACGATTTAATCAGCTTCAGCTCCTTGTATAGACTTCGTGATGTCTGATCATTTTCATCTAGATTCATTTTGATTTATTGGCGCATGCCTTTAAATATATCTTTTATTTTGAAAGGAGAAATGGCTATGAAATCAAAAAAATTCACACTGCTATTACTATCCCTACTACTCTTCTTACCTCTTTTTCTCACAAACTTTATTACTCCCAATGTCGCATTAGCAGATTCACAAAAGCAAAGTCAAAAAATTGTTGGGTATTTTCCTTCATGGGGCATTTACGGACGTAATTATCAAGTTGCAGATATTGATGCATCAAAGCTAACTCATTTAAACTATGCTTTCGCTGATATTTGCTGGAATGGAAAACATGGAAATCCTTCTACTCACCCTGATAATCCAAATAAACAAACGTGGAACTGTAAAGAATCTGGTGTACCACTGCAAAATAAAGAGGTCCCTAATGGTACTCTCGTACTCGGTGAGCCATGGGCTGATGTCACAAAATCTTATCCTGGCTCAGGTACAACTTGGGAAGATTGTGATAAATACGCACGCTGCGGAAATTTCGGCGAACTGAAACGATTAAAAGCTAAGTATCCTCACCTAAAAACAATTATTTCCGTTGGTGGCTGGACTTGGTCTAACCGCTTTTCTGACATGGCCGCTGATGAAAAAACAAGAAAAGTATTCGCTGATTCTACAGTCGATTTCCTACGCGAATATGGATTTGACGGCGTTGATTTAGATTGGGAATATCCAGGCGTAGAAACGATTCCTGGTGGTAGTTATCGCCCTGAAGATAAGCAAAACTTCACCCTACTCCTTCAAGATGTTCGAAATGCATTAACGAAAGCTGGTGCAGAAGATGGTAAACAATATTTACTAACAATTGCATCAGGTGCAAGCCAACGTTATGCTGATCATACAGAGCTAAAGAAAATCTCTCAAATACTGGATTGGATTAATATTATGACATATGATTTCCACGGTGGATGGGAAGCTACTTCTAATCATAATGCAGCTCTATACAAAGATCCAAATGACCCAGCAGCGGATACGAATTTTTACGTAGATGGTGCGATAGACATTTATACAAATGAAGGGGTTCCAGCAGATAAACTCGTATTAGGTGTACCATTTTACGGACGCGGGTGGAAAAGTTGTGGAAAAGAAAATAACGGACAATACCAACCTTGTAAACCAGGTAGTGATGGAAAGCTCGCTTCTAAAGGAACTTGGGATGATTATTCTACCGGTGACACAGGTGTGTACGATTATGGTGATTTAGCAGCTAATTATGTTAATAAAAATGGTTTTGTTCGCTATTGGAACGATGTAGCAAAAGTACCTTATTTATATAATGCGACTACGGGCACGTTTATTAGCTATGATGACAACGAATCTATGAAATATAAAACAGACTATATAAAGACAAAAGGTTTAAGTGGTGCAATGTTTTGGGAGCTTAGTGGTGACTGTCGCACAAGTCCAAAATATAGTTGTAGTGGACCAAAATTACTTGATACGTTAGTAAAAGAATTACTAGGTGGACCTATTACTCAAAAAGATATTGAGCCACCAACAAACGTAAAAAATATTGCTGTAACAAATAAAAATTCAAACTCAGTTCAATTAAACTGGACGGCACCTACTGATAACGTAGGAGTTACGGAATATGAAATTACTGCTGGAGAAGAGAAGTGGAGTACAACAACAAATAGCATTGCAATTAAAAACTTAAAACCCAATACAGAATACACATTTTCAATACTAGCAAAAGATGCTGCTGGGAATAAATCACAGCCTACTTCTATTATTGTAAAAACAGATGATGCTAACACAACACCTCCTGGTGGAAATAGCAATGCTACCTTTTCAGTCACTTCAAATTGGGGAAGTGGTTACAACTTCTCGATTGTAATTAAAAATAGTGGAACGACCTCTATTAAAAACTGGAAATTAGAATTTGATTATAACGGCAATTTAACACAAGTTTGGGATTCTAAAATTAGTAGTAAAATAAATAATCATTACGTAATTACGAATGCAGGATGGAATGGTGAAATTCCTCCTGGTGGATCGATTACAATCGGAGGAGCAGGAACAGGCACTCCTGCTGAACTTGTAAATCCATCCATTAGCGAAAACTAAACGTAACTTCCAATAATTATTTCACTAAAGTTTGAATTTAGGTTTGATTCCTCTCTCCTAAATTCAAACTTTTAATTTTATGAAAAATCACAAATCAACATTATAATAACCTATTATAACTATATTTAGTTTACAATATGAAGTTCGTGTGAAGTTCACCTGAATTTTACATGAATTTCCTTTAAGCTCTATTGTCTTCCTATACTAATCACATTATCCTTTACATATAGGAATTATTTTCATTCCATTTCAAACTATCTATATATACATAAAGAAGGATAGTCGCCTATTAGGGAAAGGCATCTAGTATTATTATAAATATAAACATAACAAAAGAAAAAGCACGCTTATAAGCGCACCATAAGAGTGCTTCTTCATACAATTCTCATGTAAGAGTTCTCGAAAATCATGTTAATCACAAAGAAAAGGCATTAGCTTATACAAGCTAATGCCTTTTCTTTATTCATATTGTTCAGCGTTCCATTCTTCTATATTCCACACTTTTGTTATCCACGCTTCATAAAAAGAAGGCTCATGTGATACAAGTAAAACGGTTCCTTTATATCGTTGTAGCGCTTCCTGCAACGCCTTCTTTGTTTCTAGATCCAAATGATTAGTTGGTTCATCTAAAATTAAAACATTACTTTTCTTTACGATAAGTTCACATAAACGTACTTTCGTTTGTTCTCCTCCGCTTAATAAACGAATAGGTTTTAATACATGTTCTTCTTGCAATCCACACTTTGCTAATGCTTGGCGCACTTCTTTCTTTGTCATATCTGGTCGTTCTGCCCAAACTTTCTCTAAGGGTGTTGTTTCTGAAGCAAACTCTTCCTGGGCAAAATAAGCAGCATTTACTCGTTCTCCAACAGAAATTGAACCGCTTAGCGGCTTAATTTGACCTAATAATGTTTTTAACATCGTCGTTTTTCCAATTCCATTATGACCAATAATCGCTATCTTTTCTCCTTTTTTCACTTGTAAATTCAACTCTGGACATAAAGGATCACTATAACCTATCCTTAGTTTCTCAGCTTGCAATATACGACTCACCGGCTCCTCATAAACATTGAAATCAAAACGGGATCGAGTTACAGAATGAATCTTTTCAATCCTTTGCATTTTCTCTAATACTTTCTCTCGACTTTTAGCCTGTTTCGCTTTTCGAATTTTATTTTTTTGAATAAATATTTCTAACTGAGAGATTTCTTTTTGTTGTTTCGCATACGCCGATTGTAATTGTTTCTTTTGCAATTGGTAACTTTGCACAAACTTTTCATAGTTTCCTACGTATCGCTGCACTTTTCCTCCTTCTAGATGAAAAATAACATTTGTAATACTGTTCAAAAATAGTTCATCATGCGAAATGATTACATAAGCTTTTTCATACAGTCTCAAATACGATTGCAGCCATTCTATATGAGCTGTATCTAAATAGTTTGTTGGCTCATCTAACAATAAAACATCAGCTTTTTCTAAAAGGAGCTTCCCAAGTAATAACTTTGTTCGCTGCCCTCCACTTAACTTTGAAACATCCTTTTTAAGCCCTATTTCAAATAATCCTAAACCGATTGCTACTTCTTCAACTTCTGTATGAATGTGATAGAAATTAGAGCTTTCCAATATAGTTTGTAATTCTCCATACTTTACTAACAGTTTTTCTACTTCTCCTGCTCCATTCATTTCTTCAGCAATTTTTAACATTTCGTATTCAATCGCATACAAATCAGCAAATGCACTTTGCAAGTATCCCTCAATTGTCATCCCTTCTTGTAAATCCATATGCTGCTGCAAGAAACCTACCTTCACATGCGGAAACCATTCAATGTTCCCATCATCATGTATAAGTTCTCCTGTTAAAATCCTTAGCAATGTTGATTTTCCAATTCCATTTTGCCCTACTACCCCAACATGCTCGCCCTTCAATATTCGAAAACATGCATTATATAAAATGGTTTTCTCACCATACGAATGACTTAAATTTTCTACCGTTAATATACTCATTATTTTCTCTCCTTTACTTATGATTCATAAGCTAAATAGAGAGAGCAACAGTATAAAGCCTTATTTAATTGTGCATATAAAAAATGGGTAAGGTGAATACACCTTACCCATTACATATTATCGTAAGAAAGGATTAAGGTTCTTTACCTGCTGTCTTCAATTTAGCTTAATCGATAAAAATGGGCAGACTTCTCCCATATCAAGCTAAAACCATTTGAAGAACAGTTGATAAAGTCATTTTATCCTTTCACTCCTTTAACATTTGTTATATTAAGAGTATAAACTACTCTTTTATATTCTATTCTCTATTGTTCTTTTTGTTCCTTCTCCGTTTTATCGTTCTCTGCATAAATTTCTTTATACATCTTTTCTAATGCATATGGACTTGTAAAGATAATTGTTAACGATTTCCACATATAAATTCTTCTTTGTAATTCTATCCCATACTCTTTACTCACTATATTTTTCACTTCTGGGATATGATCTTCAGTTTGAAATTGTTGCACAGACTTCAATTCATTCGTTTTAAAATCTGTTAAAAATCCTATTACACTTCGCCCATGTTCCTGTGACCTTTCTTCTAAATCAAACTGAATCGAATGAACGAAACCTAAAACGTGAAAGATTTGAGCATGCAACCCGACAGCAGCACGCTTTTCCATTAAGTTGTAGCACTCTCGTTTTAACTCTTCTACCATTTCTAAAGAATTTCTATTAACTTTCCTTTTGCCAACAAACATAATTTTTACAATATGAGCGACTGCTCCCATACTTTTTAATACACTCTCTAGAATTTCTACCGCATCTTCCACATAACCATTTGTAATTATAGAATGAATAAATTCATCTAATAATGCTTGAAACTTTTTAACTAAATGTAAATCACATAATTCTGGTACACCTTTTCTCAATTGATCCCGGCCTTGAACCCACTTTAAAACTTCTATCATTTCTTCTTCTTTTAATTCATGATGTTCCATACCATACTTCATTAATAAAATATAATTTTTTAATAAGGACTTTCCTTCTTCAAGATTATCAGCTGTTAACGAATCAACTATTTGCTCTATAGATTTCATCTTTCTCCCCCTAAAAAAAAGCCTCTTAACAGTAATTATACCAAAAACTGTTAAAAGACTTTTTCTATTTTTTCATATAAGGAGCTAATACTCTCAAAATTTCTTCCTTATCCTTCTTTAACTCAAGTGATGTTAACATATCCATCGTTCTCGGTCTAGGTAATTTCACTTGTACCTCGCCAACTATTGATGCTGGTCTTTGAGATAAAATAAATACGCGATCCGAAAGCAAGATTGCCTCATCTAAGTCGTGTGTAACCATAACGATTGTTTGCTTCTCTTGGTGCCAAGAGTTTAAAAGCCAGCTATGTACTTCCATTTTTGTAAAAGCATCTAACTTACCAAAAGGCTCATCAAGTAGCATAATTGGCTTTTCACATAAATATGTGCGCAGAAAACTAATTCTTTGACGCATCCCTCCAGACAATTCATCTGGATAATGGTCTGCATATTCATCTAGTTCAAACTGCTTTAATGCTTCCATTCCTTCTGTCAGCCTTTGTTTTTTCGGCTTCCCTTCAATTTCTAACGGAAGAACGATATTTTGTAAAGCTGATCGCCACGGTAGTAATAAATCCTGTTGCGGCATATAACTTACAACATCTTGCTCTTGCATTTGCTTATCGTTATACGTTACACTTCCACTTGTTGGATTTTCAATATTTGCGATCATATTTAATAGTGTGCTTTTCCCACAACCACTCGGTCCTACAAAGGAAACGAACTCTCCCTCTCGTATAGAAGCACTAATATTTGCTAATACATTCTTGCCATCGAAAGATTTCACAATATCTTTTATTTGTAATCCACTCATTTTTCACTTGGAAGGAACTCATTTGTAAAGGCATCTTTCACATCGATTTTCTTCTTAATAACTTTGTTATCATATAAGAAATTCATGTAATTCGTCCAAACTTCTTCCTTCTGTACTCCCCACGCTTTTGCATCATCTTGATACTTCTTACTTAGCCATTTTTGACTTTCTTGTACTAAATCTTTATTTACATCTGGAACAGCTTTAATTAAAATATCGGCAGCTTCTTTCGGTTCTTTAATTGCAAAATTATAACCCTCTGCCGTTGCACTCATAAACTTTTTCACAAAGTCTTTATCTTGCTTCGTATGTTTTTCACTCGTAATCATAACAGGACTATAGAAATCAAGTGCTGGATCTAAGTCTTTCACCATAATCGTATTTAACTCTTTTCCTTGGCGCTTCGCTTCAATTCCATCCCATCCGTAATAAATCCATTCAAAGTCTGCATCACGACCAATTGATTTAAAGAAATCTGTTTGTCCTAAAATGATTTTTTCAACTTTATTAAAATCGGCTTGGTGCTTATCCATAATTGTCTTTAATGTCGCTTCTTCCGCTGGTCCTCCCCAGCCACCGTAACGTTTCCCTTCAAAATCTTTCGGTGACGTCATATTATCTTTCTTAAGCGATGCAAAAGCTGAAGTGTTATGCTGAATAATCGCACCTACAGATACAACAGGAATACCTTCCACACGAGCCAACGTTACATTTTCTTGTGCGCTTATTGCGAAGTCAGCTTTTCCTGAAGCTATCATTTGCTCCGCCGTCACATTATCACCAGGCTGAATAATTTCTACATCTAATCCTTGTTTTTCATAATAATCTTTCGCTTGTGCTACATATAAGCCAGTATGATTCGTATTCGGAAACCAATCTAATACGACTTTTACTTTTTGATCTTTACTTGCACTTTCTTCTTTCTTCGCCGGATTACATCCAGCTACACCTACTGCTAATAAGGCAGCCAACATAACTTTTAAACCTTTTTTCATTTTCTGCCGTCCTTTCTATATATCCATGGTGCTGTTATTCTTGCCATAAACTCCACGATAAAATACAGACATAATGTCACCATTACAATAATTGCTGCAACACCAAATACTCGGGCTGTTAAAAAGGATTTCGTAGCCCTTGTAAGCATAACTCCTAATCCTTCACTGGCACCGAGCCATTCTCCAATAATCGCTCCCATTACGCTATATGTAACTGCAATTTTTAAACCGGAGAAAAAGTATGGAAGCACTGCTGGAAACTTTACTTTCTGGTAAACTTGCCATTTCGTTGCCTTCATCGTTTGCAACAACTTCAACATATTTTTATCTACCGTTTGAAAACCTTCTAAAATGCTAAGCGCAATCGGGAAGAAACAAACGAGTATGACTACCATTACTTTCGGTAGCATTCCATATCCAAACCAAATAATAAATAACGGTGCAAGTACAACGATTGGAATCGTTTGCGAAATAACAAGCAACGGATTTATTAAAATACGAAATAAAGGGATAACGTCCATAAGAATTGCAATGCTTGTCCCAATTAAAATCGCAAAGAACAGTCCAATTATAACCTCTTGCAGCGTCTGCATCGTATTCGGTAATAGTAAATCTTTCATTCCAATTAATTCTTGAACAATGGCAGAAGGCTTCGGTAAAATCCACGGTTCAATTTTAAATAATGAAACAGATCCTTCCCATATCGCAATGAGAAGGATAAGCCAAATTGCTGTAATTATTTTAGATTGCTTCTGGTTTTGCATATTCATCACGGTACTTCCAAACTTTTTCATCTATCGTTACACCAGTGCTTGGACGATAATGGATTTTAATAGAAGTAATCACTTCTTCTGCTCCAGCGTCCACACAAGCTTGTTGTGCACGTTTAATGATATCAAGAAGTACATCTAATTCTCCTTCCAGCGTCGTTTCCATTGCCCCTACTTCATAACGAACTCCCGATTGTTGTACAACCTCAATCGCTTTATCAACAACAGAATACACATCTTTGTTCTTTGCTTGTGGTACTACTGAAAACGAAATTGTAACTTGTTGTGACATAATAAAATCCCCCTTATGAAATTAAATTTTAAAACAAGAAAAGGCTTTCCTACTGCGTAGGAAAGCCTTGTATGCAAGTTATTATAGAATAACATATGCTACATCACTTTAAGTAACTCCCTACGCTGGCATTATCCAGATCAGGTTGAGGGTCGATGTTTGCTCACATCCTCTCAGCCAATTGGCTCCCCGGTCCTTAATTCGTTTTCATTGTAGCATGATTTATTTTATTGAACAAACAAAAGCATGTATAATCATTTCATTTAACTTTTGAATTCCCCAATTAACTCTTGTAACTCCTGTGAGAGCCAGCTTAAAGAACTGGCTAATTCAGCAATATCCTGTACAGACATTTCCTGTTCTTTCATGATTTCTTCAACATTACTACTACTATTCGCATACTTATTTGCAATAAGTGATAGTTCATTTACAACACGAACAATATTTTGGCTATTTTGCAATATATTATTTGAATTGCTAGAAACAACTCCAACTTGATTGGTAACAGTTTGTGCTGATTTCGAAATTTTTTCAAAGAAAGCACCACTACTTTCAACAAGTTTCATTCCAGACTCTACTTCTTTTGAGGTTTTTTGCATTGAAACAACAGCTTCTTCCGTTCCTGCTTGTGTTTCCCCTATTAATTTTGCTATATCTTTTGCTGATGCTTCCGTCTGCTCTGCTAATTTACGCACTTCATCAGCAACAACGGCAAATTCCTCTCCAGTTTCCTCAGCACGTGAAGCTTCAATAGTAGCATGTAAAGCTAGCGAATTCGCTTGATTTGAAATACTTGTAATTACAGTTACAATATCACTAATTTCTTTTGATCTTACTTCCAAAGAATAAATGATAGAAGATAAATCTTGTACTGCATTTTGTATTATGTTCATTTGATTCATCGTCTGTTCAATAATACCATTTCCTTTTTCTGAATGATGCTTCGTACCTTCAGACTCTTTCGTCATTTGTTTTGCAATATTAGTTATCTCTTCCATCCTATCTTCCATTTCATATACAATATCTAAATACTTTGGTACTGACGTTTCTTGCAATTGAACGCCAGCCCTTAACTCAACTATAGAACTTACGATTCCTTGGACTGCCATGCTATTTTCTTTCGTACTCACTGACAATTCTTGTGAAGATGAGGAAACCTGTTCTGCTGTCTGCTTCACTTTATCTATAATTCCTTTAAACTTCTCGATGTTATTATTAAAATACGCATTAATAATACCAATATCATCTGGTCTTTCCTCTAATTTAATACTTAAATCACCTTCACCAACTCTGCGTAATCCTTCACGTAAATCCCGCAATGGAGCAAGTGCGTTACGTACGATTAAGAATTGAATAACAGTTGCAATTAAAACAGAAATACAAATAAACATTAAACCTTGTATAATGAATTTTTCCTTTGTAATAGGAACAATAGAAGCATCTACATCGGCTGCAACAATTGCCACAATATTTCCGTCTCCATCTTTAATTGGCTCTAATATCGTTACCCATGATCCTAATAGATCTTCATATACTACTGTCATGTTTGCTTTTTTCGTGCTCATTACCTTATCGTATGCTTTCATCCAAAGATCTGGTTGTTTATAATATTCTCCCGGCCTTACTTCAACAACATTTGCTAACTCTGTAGACAAGTCGACGATTAGTAACTCACCTTTTTCATTTTCTTTTGCTCCAACAATATAGATTTGTCCAACGCTATTCAATTCTTCCGTTGCTTCATCTAATTTCTCTGTTAACTTCTCTCTCTTTTCTCTTTGTGCCACTGGATCCTTTGTAACATCTCTCACTATTTCTTCGTCTAATTTATGTAATACCGTATCTCCTGTTTCAAAAGAATGCCTTTCAAATATAGACATCATGCTATTTTGAAACATGTTAAAACTTAACGCTCCCATAGTACCAACAAGCGTCAAAATAACTAACACAGTTAACAATACATTCTTTTGAAGAAATGATAGCTTGTGCCAATATTTTTTCATCAACATCACCTTTCTTAATTAACTTAATATAAAGGAAAACTATTAAAATAAAAACCTTATCAACAACTGATAAGGTTTCTCATTTGTTTGCAAATAAAAAAAGACCAATGAAAAAGCATTGGTCAAGACCAACCCTATCCGTCCGGTAACTGGCTAGCGTAGCCTTTCGGCCTTAGCTCCTGTAGTTTTGCGTCCTAATGTTTCCACCAGTTTGCCTTTCTCGCTGAACGAGTTGAACGATATGGGAGTTCTATGAGAATTACATTATTCTCTATCAAAGATTACAACATAAAAATTAAAATGTCTACCTATTTAGAGATGCAAATGCAAAGTTTTAATGTATTATTTTTTCGAAATAATTTAACAAAGTACGTGAATGTTACATTTCTTGTGTTATATAATAAAAAATGTATATAACACAAGGATTGTTTTGAGTATTTATTTTAATTTTCATTTAAATTAAATTATTCGAATATATCTTAACTAATGAATTTCGGAGGTAGTTTATCATGTTTTGGCTACAATTTCTTACGTTACTACTCTGCATCTTTATTGGCGCACGCCTAGGCGGAGTTGGTCTAGGGGTAATGGGTGGCGTTGGTATGGCAATACTTGTTTTCGTCTTCCACTTACAACCTACAGCTCCTCCTATTGATGTAATGCTTATGATTTTAGCAGTAATTACAGCTGCTGGTGCACTCCAAGCCGCTGGAGGAATGGAATACCTTGTTCATCTGGCTGAGAAAGCATTACGAAAAAATCCAAAACGCATTACATTCTTTGCTCCAATTGTTACTTATTTATTCACACTTTGTGCGGGAACTGGTCACGTTGCTTATTCTGTACTTCCTGTTATCGCAGAAGTCTCTCGCGAATCCGGAATTAGACCAGAACGACCAATGTCAATTGCCGTAATTGCTTCCCAACAAGCAATTACAGCTAGTCCTATATCAGCTGCAACAGTTGCACTTTTAGCAATGTTAGCTGACTATAAAATCACTTTATTAGATATTTTAAAAGTAAGTATCCCTTCTACTTTCATCGCTTGTATGGTAGCTGCATTTGTTGCTAGCAAAATGGGGAAAGAATTAAATGAAGACCCTGAATACTTAAAACGATTAAAAGAAGGAATGATTCCTAAGATTGAAGAGAAAAAAGAATTTGTTGGTGTAAAAGGCGCTAAATTATCAGTTATCCTTTTCCTAGTAGGAACTTTTCTTGTCGTACTTCTCGGTTCATTTGAAGTACTTCGTCCAGGATGGATAGTTGATGGGAAGTTAGCCCGTCTTTCCATGCCAAACACAATTGAAATGGTTATGTTAACGATTGCAGCTCTTATTATTATTTTCTGTAAACCAAATGTAGAAAGCATCGTGTCTGGTAACGTCTTTAAAGCGGGGGCAACAGCAGTTGTTGCTATTTTCGGTATCGCTTGGATGGGAGATACTTTCTTTAACGGAAACTTAAATATGATTCAAGGATCAATTCAGCATCTAGTAACAAGTGCGCCATGGCTATTTGCCATCGCATTATTCATTCTATCTATTTTACTATATAGCCAAGCCGCAACAGTACGTGCTTTAATGCCTCTTGGATTATCACTCGGTATTCCACCAGCACTACTGATCGCGATGTTCCCTGCAGTAAATGGATATTTCTTCATTCCAAACTACGGAACAATCGTTGCTGCCATTAACTTTGATCGTACTGGTACAACTGGCATTGGTAAATATGTTTTAAATCATAGCTTTATGATTCCAGGCCTAATCGCAACATTCACTTCTATCGGAATTGGAATGCTCTTAATTTCAATTATGTTTTAAAGAAAAAGCACAAACCCAAAGTTTTAAAGGGTTTGTGCTTTTTTAATCAAACGTTTGTTTAAATATTTTTAACTGTCCATTCTTCCATTATGTTCTTTAATATTTGTGTAAAATCCGCTGGGAAAAGATGCCCCAAACCTTCTCTCACAATTAATTTACAGTCCACATTATATTCCTCAAACATAGACATTAATTGAAGTGTGTTTTCATAAAATGGATCTTTGTCTCCCGTAACAATATATCCTTCTACATTCGTTATATCATTTGATACAACTATACTTTCAATTTCCTTAACATCTCGAATAGCAGGTATAACTGCAATAAATTTTTGAGTCGCTGACATATTCTTTAACGCTAACTCTATCGCTATATTTCCCCCTTGAGAAGCTCCCGCGATGATTATGTCCTCCAAGTTATATTTATTTACAAAATCATTAAAAGTTTTCATAACGTCTTTTATAGCTATTTCATGATTATCCCAGCTATACGACTTCATTCCATGTATTTGTGAGGACCGGGGAAAACCTAATATATACTCATTTAGTATTTCTTCTTCACACCAATATGGTGCAAAATCATTTATATTTGATCCTCTCCAATGCAAAGAAAATAACCCTATCTTCGCCTCTTTATTTCCATAAGTAAATAATTTCGGTTCGGCTGTTAGCTGCTGTTTCTTAAAGATTTCTTCACACTTTTTCACTATCATTTTAAAAGCTGCATTCTCTCGTAATCCCTTTAAATCTTCATCCCCCATAAGTGTATGTGGATTCCACCAAATCCCCTTTTCTAAAGCTTCGTTTAAACTAACAATCGCTTCCTCATACTTACCTTCTGCCGAAAGTGCACACACTTCCCAGAAACTAGTTTTTTCTATTCTTTCAGGAAACTCCCTTTTTGCTTTATCTATGCATCTATAAATCGCTTCGAATTCTCTTTTTTCGAATAAACGAAACAACTCATTTTGCAACTCTATAAACTGTTTCCTTTTCAAACAATCCTCCCCCTTTTTCTAACTATCGATATCAAAACATAAAAAGCTATGTAGCGTTTTAATACTACATAGCCTTCTTCTACAAACTGTTACTCACTTCCTCTACTAGCCTCTTCGTACTTTCATACGCAGATTCAGCTAAACTAATCGCTGAAATAACTGAAACACCGTCCGCACCTGCTTCTATAACCGAAGCGGTATTTTCAATTGAAATGCCTCCAATTCCGACAATCGGTATTGTAATTCCTTGTTCTCTAAAATGAGCTAACCCTTTCGTTCCTTGCACTGCTTTCGTATCTTTTTTCGTACTCGTTGGAAAGATAGGTCCTACACCTAAATAGTCAGCCCCATTTTCAATTGCCCAGCGTGCTTCTTCAATTGTATGTGTAGATACACCAACAATCTTATCACCCATTTTTTCACGAACAGAGGTAATTCCTTCATCATCTTGCCCAACATGCACGCCATCTGCATCTAACTTGAGAGCTAGTTCCACATCATCATTTACAATGAACGGTACACCGTACTCCTTACAAATTGCTTGTAGTTCTTTTGCAAAACAAATGCGTTTCTCTTCCGTTAAAGCGCCTTCCCCCTTTTCACGAAATTGAAAAATTGTTATACCACCTTCAAGTGCATCTTTCAATATTTGTAGTGGATCCTTCGTACAATTGTTACTTCCCATAATAAAATATACTGATAATAACTTAGACATTTCTGCCTTTGAAATACGTGACATTTATTTTCCCTCCTTACTATATAACCTCAATTTTCCCATACTTCTCTATATCACCTGAAGTCGTATTCGCTAATTGATTCAAAAATTCAATTTGAAAACTACCAGGTCCTTTTTCCACCGTCTTGGCAGCTGCCAGTTCCGCAGCTACCCCATAAAACGTTAATGCCGCTACCGCTGCCTTTACATAATCCTTTTCTACCGCTACAAATGCTCCTATTACAGAAGTTAGTAAACAACCTGTTCCCGTAACTTTCGTTAAAA
Organism: Bacillus sp. CD3-5; assembly: GCF_006349665.1. Lineage (NCBI taxonomy): Bacteria > Bacillati > Bacillota > Bacilli > Caryophanales > Bacillaceae > Bacillus > Bacillus sp. CD3-5. The sequence continues at coordinate 103,629 of NZ_VEPX01000008.1, forward strand.
TAGGATGACCGTTTCGAATGAGAACAGTTCGCTCTCCATCTGTAACAACATCTTCTTTTCCAGTAATCACCGCAACTGTATTCAATTCATCCGCTGCCTGTTTTGCAATACTTACGACATTACCATTTCCAGCACCAGCGTCTACCCCTTTAATTTCCCATCTCTCATTAATAACGTTCGCTATTTCAGCTGCATTTCCGCGAATAATCGCTAATTCAATTTCAGCCGGAATATGTCTCGCAACTTCTGTTCGATACGATGTTGCTCCTGCACCAACTGGATCAAACAGTACTGGTACATTGTTCACATTTGCTGATTTACCGGCAAGTAACATCGCTTCTACTTCTTCCGGACGAAGTGTTCCCATATTTAATACTAACGCTCCAGCAATGCTAGCCATTTCTGCCACTTCTTCTTTTGCATACGCCATTACAGGCGATGCCCCTAACGCTAACAAACCGTTAGCTGTAAAATTTGTTACAACAACATTTGTAATATTATGAACGAGCGGACTAGATTCTCTCACCAAATCCACTACTTTACTAATTTCTTTCCTATTCATCCTTCTCATCTCCTAACTATAGTTATGGGAGATACACAAAAAGGCACTTTGCGCGTACGCAAAGTGCCTGAACATGTGCTTTTACACTCTCCCTACGCTGGCATTATCCAACAGGTTCAAATGGTCAATGACAGACTAGCCATACTCTCAGTTTGTATCCACAAACTCCCATGTGTTTAGTATTCTTCTACTTCAAAGTCTACTCTTATTCTAGTAAAATAACAAGTTCTTTACTTTTCTATTTAATATAGAAGCAACTAATAAAACAATACGCATAATAACTATCTATTTCTCACAGTCTCATCATGGTGCATATTATGTTCTGTCACGATCATTCAATTTCAAACAGATGTTATCCCATTAAAAACCGTTCAAATATGGAGCGAAACTGAATCTCAAGAAGATGTATGCTATAGTTAACGTATGGAAATTTGAAAGGATGTTTTAAATATGTCAAAAAGCGTTGTAATCGCTGAAAAGCCTTCCGTTGCACGAGATATTGCACGTGTACTGAAGTGCGATAAAAAAGGAAATGGCTACCTTGAAGGTAGTAAATATATTGTAACTTGGGCTTTAGGTCATCTTGTTACATTAGCAGATCCAGAAAGCTATGATGTGAAATATAAAAAGTGGAATTTAGAAGATTTACCGATGCTACCTGAGCGTTTGAAATTAACAGTTATTAAACAAACTGGGAAACAATTTAATGCTGTAAAAAGTCAGCTTCTTAGAAAAGATGTAAATGAAATTATTGTAGCGACAGACGCTGGACGTGAAGGAGAATTAGTTGCTCGCTGGATTATTGATAAAGTTCGAGTTAATAAACCAATCAAACGTCTATGGATTTCATCTGTTACTGATAAAGCAATTAAAGATGGTTTCGCAAATTTAAAACCAGGTAAAGCATATGACAATTTATACGCTTCAGCTGTCGCACGTTCAGAAGCTGACTGGTATATCGGTCTTAACGCGACTCGAGCTTTAACGACTCGCTTTAATGCCCAACTGAATTGCGGCCGTGTGCAAACACCTACTGTCGCAATGATCGCTAATCGTGAAGATGAAATAAAGAATTTCAAAGCTCAAACTTACTACGGCATCGAGGCTCAAACGACAAATCAGTTAAAACTAACTTGGCAAGATGCAAACGGCAATAGCCGCAGCTTCAATAAAGAAAAAATTGATGGTATTGTAAAAGGTTTAGATAAGCATAATGCTACTGTTGTGGAAATTGATAAAAAACAGAAGAAATCATTCTCTCCTGGTCTTTACGATTTAACTGAATTACAACGTGATGCCAATAAAAAGTTCGGTTACTCTGCGAAAGAAACATTGAACATTATGCAGAAATTGTATGAGCAACATAAAGTCCTAACATACCCTCGTACAGATTCACGCTATATTTCATCTGATATCGTTGGAACACTTCCAGAACGTCTAAAAGCATGTGGTGTTGGAGAGTACCGTTCCTTAGCACATAAAGTATTACAAAAGCCTATCAAGGCTAATAAATCATTTGTTGATGATAGTAAAGTAAGTGATCATCACGCAATTATTCCGACAGAAGGATACGTTAACTTCTCCGCCTTCACAGATAAAGAACGTAAAATTTATGATTTAGTTGTAAAACGTTTCTTAGCTGTTTTATTCCCAGCATTCGAATACGAACAACTAACGTTACGCACAAAAGTCGGCAATGAAACGTTCATTGCACGCGGAAAAACAATTTTACATGCAGGTTGGAAGGAAGTATATGAAAATCGCTTTGAAGATGATGATGTAACTGATGACGTAAAAGAGCAACTTTTACCTCGCATTGAAAAAGGCGATACATTGACTGTAAAGTTAATTATGCAAACATCAGGTCAAACGAAAGCACCGGCACGTTTTAACGAAGCGACTTTACTTTCAGCAATGGAAAACCCTACAAAATATATGGATACGCAAAATAAACAACTTGCTGATACGTTAAAATCAACTGGTGGATTAGGTACTGTAGCAACGCGTGCTGATATTATCGACAAGCTATTCAATTCATTCTTAATTGAAAAACGTGGTAAAGATATTCACATTACTTCAAAAGGCCGTCAGTTACTTGATTTAGTACCAGAAGAGTTAAAATCACCTACACTAACTGGTGAGTGGGAACAAAAGCTAGAGGCAATTGCAAAGGGTAAACTGAAAAAAGAAGTATTCATTTCCGAAATGAAGAACTATACGAAAGAAATTGTTTCTGAAATTAAATCGAGTGATAAAAAATATAAACATGACAATATTTCAACGAAGTCTTGTCCAGATTGCGGTAAACCAATGCTAGAGGTAAACGGCAAAAAAGGAAAAATGCTCGTTTGCCAAGACCGTGAATGTGGTCATCGTAAAAATGTATCTCGTACAACAAACGCTCGTTGCCCTCAGTGTAAGAAGAAGTTAGAATTACGTGGTGAAGGTGCAGGACAAATCTTTGCATGTAAATGTGGCTATCGCGAAAAATTATCCACATTCCAAGAAAGACGTAAAAAAGAATCTGGAAACAAAGCTGATAAGCGTGACGTTCAAAAATATATGAAACAACAGAAAAAAGAAGAAGAACCATTAAATAACCCATTTGCAGAAGCATTAAAGAAATTAAAATTTGATTAAACAAAAAGGTTCCTACCTCTATCGGTAGGAACCTTTTATGTTAGTGAATGATTTTACTTCCTTTTGCGTTCTCAACGAATTTTTCGCTTGATTTGTTAATTGGTGTTTTCAGTAATAACGCAGCAACAATCATAACTACTACGAAAGCACTTAATACAAGTAAATCTCGCGTTACAATATCCCACAGCATTCCGCCTACTGTTTCACGAATTGCACTAATTGCATATGTGAACGGTAAGAACGGATAAATTGCTTGGAAGAATTTCGGTGTCATTTGAATTGGGAATGTTCCGCCCGACCCTGCTACTTGTAGTACAAGTAAAATGATCGCCATCGATTTCCCTACGTTTCCGAAAATAGAAACGAGTGAGTATACGATACAAACGAAGACTCCACCAATAAATAAACTAAATAATACAAACCAGAACTTATCGACTACGTACGTACCGAGTAAGAATATATCTCCCATTGATACGATAAACGCTTGTGAAAGACCTATCGTTAAGAATGTTAATAAACGTCCGAAGTAAATTTCATGGCTCTTATAATTCGCGCCCTCTTCATGTACTTCTACTGTTAATAATGAAACCATTAATAATGCGCCTACCCATAATGCAAGCACTGTATAGAATGGTGACATTGCTGAACCATAGTTCGGCATTGCAAATAATTTATTCTCTTTTAAATTTACTGGATTCGCAAAATAATCACTTTGCTTCTCAACATCGTTTTTCAATAAGCGTATGATATCTTTTAAATCCTCTTCAGATTCAAAATCACGAATTTTATCTGCCAATTCTTTAATCTTTTTCTCAGTAGCTGGCATTTCAGCTTTAATGTCTGCTAATTTCTTTTTACCATCTACTAAGCCTTTTGATGAATCTTCTAGTATTTTTTTAACATCTGGAAGCTTTTTGTCTGCTTCTTTTAAAATTTGAGATGTGTTTTTAGACATCTCTTTCGTACGAGCAATAGCCGCATTGAAATTTGGAGTGATTTCTGAATCATATTTAGCTAAAATGTCACCAATTTGACCCGAAACACTCTTAGATACTTCATTAATACTCTCAATAACATCTGCTGCTGGTTTTTGCCCTTTATTAATAGAGTCAATTCCTTTATCAGTTAAATTGATTCCTTTTTGAAGACCATCTTTTACTTTATTTAATTTAGAAATAGTGTTATTCGTGTTCTTATCACTATTTACATCTGCTAAAACTTTATTTGTATTTTCCAGAACTGGAATCATATCATTAACTAAATTCCATGCTGCTTTGAACTGTCCATTTAAATCATTTAAGGCTACTTTTGTAGAGTCTAATCCATTAACACCTGCGTTGCTTAAGTCTTCTCTTGCTTTTCCAAGTTCTGTTTTTACTCTGCTGTAATCACTTACAGCCTTATCGTACTTTTCTCTACCACTGTCTAATGCCTCATTTGTTTGATTTACTAACTCATTCGCTTTTTTTATATCTTGATTTAAATTACCTCTAAGTTGTTGCGCATCTTCTTTTACACCTTCAGCCTTATCTTTCAATTGCTCGGCTGTACTTACTGCTTTTTCAAAATCAGTTACGAATGTTGCATTATAATCTGCTTCTGCTTGATTTACCAAGTTATTTATTGCATCTAACTTTTTATTAGTAGCATCTCTTACATCTTTTTTCACTTCTTGCCCTGTACCAATAATATTAGCAATATCTTTAACGCCACCATTTGCATTTTCGATAGCTGATTTAAGGTTTGTTAATCTTTCTATTCTCTTTTGGAAGAATTCTTTTCCAAAATCAGTTGATGCCGACTCTTTAAATTTAGTAAAGACATCAATTACATATGAAACACTATCCGCACGTCCTTGCAGCGTCTCAGAAACATTATTAAGATCTTGTTTCGCTTTTTCTGGATCAAAATTACCATTTTGTAACCCGTTTACAACACCTTGTGCATAAGTTGTTCCAACACGTATTGAGCTGAAAACATTATTTACAGTTTGATCAATATTTTTAGCAATATTCTTATACCCATCACCATTCACTTGCGGTAACGCTGGAATTTCTGGTATTTGCGGTATTTGTGGAAGAGTTATATTAGGTAACACTGGGAATTTAGCTGGATCTGGAAGTGTCAGATTAAAATCAAATGAAGGATTTTTTAAGTAATCCGTAATTTTCGCTGCAGCATCCAAGCCCTGCTTCGTTACAATTAAATTATTCTTAATAGTTCCCGGAGCACGATTCAATGTTTCATCATTTCTCGCAAAGAACGCATCTAAACTCTTAAGTGTATCCTGCCCATCATTAATAACACTTTCCACAACCGGCAATTCTTTCTGCGCTACTTTCACAACATCCTCTGCTCGAGTCGCATCATCTAACGCCTTATCCATCAGTGTATTCATTTCTGGGAACTGCGCTTCTAACTTAAATACAAGATCTTTTACTTTCTCAATACTTGGTAAGTTTGTTTCTAAATCGATTCCAAGGTCATTGAAGATTTTAAAAATCTCACCGTTCGCTGTTTTAACAAAGTTTTTACTAATTTCTTCTGTAATACCTGATGCACCTTTTGCTGTAATTTTCGGTGCAATCGCGTTTACCTTTTCATTTACATAGTAATCAAGTTCTGGTTTCTGTGGATTTTCATCCAGAACAGTTGCAATCTTTTCAGAGAAGTCTTTTGGGATTGTAATGCTTGCATAGTAATCCCCACGTTCAACTCCGTAAATTGCTTGTTTTTCATCTACAAATTTCCAGCCAAGATTTTTGTTTTTCTTAAGGGAATCTACAATCTCGTCCCCGATATTAATATCTTTCCCTCTTAAATTAGAGCCTGCATCTTGGTTAGAAACTGCAATGGGAACCTCTTTTGTATTTCCATACGGATCCCAAGAAGCTTTAATGTTAAACCATGCATATAACGATGGTAAAATCATTAACCCTACAACAATAACAATTGCAGCCCAATGTTTGGCTACATTCCGTAAATCTGTCTTATAAATACGCCAAATTTGTTTCATAGAAGTTATCACCTAATTATATATTTTTCCTTCTTTAGAAAATGATACATACATTTTGCAATTATATCACTTTCTACATCGTGGATTAACCAAAAACGAACTATTTTTTCCCATTAACTTTGACTTACTACATTATATAACGAAGTAAGTCAAAGTATGAATACAAAATGACCAAATCGGTTTTACATTCAATAATAACAAATATATAGGAAATGTCATAAAAAATACAAGTATTTTCTCTTGGAAATACTTGTATTCCTCAAAAAAATCCTCACAGCTCTTCATCATCTGTGAGGATTTCTTCTATTATATATCTACTTGTACTTCTACACCGAAATGATCTGAAATTACATTTCGGTTTGTACCATTAAAAATAACTTTTGAAGAACGAACTTTTTCACTTCGGTTACACAATATTAGATCGATTCGTAAATTATGTTTATTTTCATCCCAACCAGCAATCTCACCTTGGACAGTTGTTCCCTCATCCTTCTCTATTGCTAATTCATATGTGTCGTACAAACCTTCTTGCATCATATATTCATAACCCTCTCCTTGCAAACGAGCGTTATTATTAAAATCACCCATTAAGAAGGAAAGTTCATTGCTATCTACACGCTCCATCAAACGATTCACTTGATCTTTAAATGATTCTTCTTCATCAGTCCACCAACCGAGGTGGCAAGAGTAAAACGTGATGTTCTTACCATTGTAAGCAATTGTTGCACTTACAATTTTGCGTGTTTTCCAATACGTTGTATCCTTATTTTCTGAAATAAAGAACGTATCTTCTTTTACAACATTATACTTCGTTATAATCGCTAATCCTTCTTCATACACATCATAACCAATATGAGAGAAATCCCAAGTAATATTGTAATCTTTTACATGTAACGCTTTTAACTCTTCTAATAGTAAAAGTCCAAAATTATCTTCTTTCTTGTTACCGCATACATTTTTAGCTCCTATCGACTGACTTACTTCTTGCAATGCGATAACATCGTACTCTTCTTCTTGAATGACTTTAGCAAGATATTTTATCTTTTCTATTTGATTTTCTTCTTGCCAAGAGTGACAGTTTAAAGTTAGCAATTTCATATTATTACGCACCTAACATATCTTGAATGTCTGACTTTAATACGTCAGCTTTCGGGCCATATACCGCTTGTACACCTTTATCTTTTACGATAAGTCCTAAAGCACCATTTTGTTTCCATTGCGCTTCTGGTGCAACAACATCTAAATCTTTTACTGTTACACGTAAACGAGTCATACAAGCATCTACGTCAGCAATATTTTCTTTTCCACCTAATAAATCAATAACTTTTGTTGCTAATGAACCATCTTGTACATTTCCTGTTCCCTCTGATGACTCATCTTCATTATCAATGTAGTTACCTGCACGTCCTGGTGTTGGTAAGTTGAACTTTTTAATTAAGAAATTGAATAATGTAAAGTTCAGACCGAAGAATACTAATGAAACGATAACGAAATTGATTAAATCTCTTGTTAGTCCTGCATTAACCATCATCGGTGTACGAGTAATTAATTCAATAAATCCAAATGCGTGAACACGTAAGTTAATTAAATCTGCTAATGCGAATGCAAGTCCTGTTGTAATTGCATATACAACATATAATACTGGAGCAATAAACATGAACATGAATTCAATTGGTTCTGTTACACCTGTTAAGAATACTGCTAATGCTGCTGATAAGAACATTGGTTTATATTTTGCACGTTTTTCTTTATCAACATTACGGAACATTGCGAAAGCAATACCCATTAACGCTGCTGATGAACCGATAACTTGTCCAGCTTTGAATCGGGCTGGTACAACATTATTTAATAAATCGTTATATGCTTTTGTATCTCCATTTGCTAATAAGTTATTTAAATCTGTAATCCATGCAAGCCATAAAGGATCTTGTCCTGCTACAACTTGTCCAATTTTCGAACCAGTTAACATCGTATATGTTCCACCTAGCTCAGTATAGTTCATCGGAATTGTTAACATATGGTGTAAACCGAATGGTAATAGTAAACGTTCTAACGTTCCATATACAAATGGTGCAACAATTGGTGCACTATCTTTTGAAGCTGCAATCCAGCGACCAAATTCATTTAATCCACTTTGGATGAATGGCCATAAAAGTGATAATACAATTGCAGTTACTGTAGACCAAACAATTACAACGAATGGTACGAATCGTTTTCCGTTAAAGAATGCTAATGCTTGTGGCAGTTTGTTATAGTTATAATATTTGTTATATAAAGTAGCTCCTAAGAAACCTGTGATAATCCCTACGAAAACCCCCATGTTTAATGCTGGTGCACCAAGTACAGAAGTAAAGTAATCTTTTACAATTAAGTCCCCTGCTAATACTGAAGAAACTTTCGCTTTTGAATCCGCTAACATTTCAGCGTTTACGCCAAATATAGCTCCTGTAATTCTGTTTGTTAAGACGAATGCTAATAGCGCTGCAAATGCACCACCTGCGCGATCTTTCGCCCAAGATCCCCCAATTGCTACTGCGAATAAGATGTGTAGATTAGTAATAATTGCCCAACCGATGTCTTCCATTACACGAGCGATTGTATGAACTGCGTTAATATCCCCAGCAGACATTCCAATTAACTTACCGATAGAAATCATTAAACCAGCTGCTGGCATTACAGCTACAACAACTAATAACGCTTTCCCGAACTTTTGCCAAAAATCAAAAGACGTAATTTTCATCTGTTCTTCCTCCCCTTTATTTATAACAACATAATGATTTAAATTATAATTTCTGTTCCCTTTATGAAAACGATTCCTCATTTTAATTTGTTTTTATCCTTTACGCAACCGTTTTCATAAATCTATTTTAATAAAAGCGTTTTCACTTTGCAATAGAAATTTATTTTTTTTCATAAAAAAAGATGCTCTAGGAGCATCCTTTTTTATTATGAAATGCGATAAACCCTTGTTTCATAAGGCTTTAACGTGATTGTAGTTACTGGTTCATGTTCCGCAACTTCGTAGTTATTTAAAAGCAAACGTTTGCGTTCCAGTGCGAATGAACCCTCATTATATACAGCTTCCTCTTTTGAGATATTACTAATTACAACGATTTTTTCATCGCTTAATGTACGAGTATATGCATAAATTTGCGGATCATCTTCTAAAAGTAAATCGTACGTACCGTAATTCAGTACATCGTGCTCTTTTTTCAAGGCAATCATTTTCTTATAGAAATTGAAAATAGAGTTTTCTTCATTTTTCTGCTTTTCAACATTAATCTCTTTGTAGTTTTGATTTATACTAAACCAAGGTGCACCTGTTGTGAAGCCAGCATTCATCTCATCGTTCCACTGCATAGGTGTACGTGAATTATCGCGGCAAGAAGCCCATATAATTTCCATCATATCTTGATGTGATACGCCCTCTGCAATTTTCTCACGATATAAATTTTTAGTTGCAACATCATCGTAATCTTCAACTTTTGGTAATTGGACATTTGTCATCCCAATTTCTTGCCCTTGATAAATAAACGGTGTACCATGCATAAAGAAGTACATTGCGCCTAGAGCCGTTGCACTTTCACGCCAATATTGTTTATCATCCCCCCAAGTTGAAACGATACGTGGTTTATCGTGATTCTCAATATATAAAGCATTCCACCCTTTATTTTCTAACCCTTTTTGCCATTTCGTTAATACCTTTTTCAGTCCTACAACATCAAGGTCTTTCTTCTTTTCAGCATCCCATAAGCTTAAATGTTCGAATTGGAATACCATATTGAACTTACCTTGCTCTTCTCCAACCCAAAGCTCAGCATCTTCAATCTTAACGCCATTCGCTTCACCAACAGTCATAATATCGTACTTAGAAAATGTATTTTCTTTTAACTCTTCTAATAACGGTTGAATACCATCCACATTCATATGTTTATCAAAAGATGGTACATACTTTAGTTCTTTTGGATTTGGCATATCTTTAAAGCCGTCTTCTTTTTTTATATGACTGATCGCATCCACACGGAAACCATCAATTCCTTTATCAAGCCACCAATTAACTGTGTCGTATAACACTTCGCGAACTTCTTTATTCTCCCAGTTTAAATCTGGTTGTTTACGCGAGAATAAGTGTAAATAATATTGTCCTGTTACTTCATCATATTCCCATGCCGAACCATTAAAAATACTTTCCCAGTTGTTTGGTTCCGCACCATCTTTACCATCATGCCAAATATACCAATCACGCTTCGGATTGTCTTTAGATGAACGAGACTCAATAAACCATGGATGTTCATCACTTGTATGATTAATAACTAAATCAATAATAAGCTTCATATCACGTTTATGAACTTCATCTAGTAAAGCATCAAAGTCTTCCATCGTACCAAACTCATCCATAATATCTTGATAATCACTAATGTCATAACCATTATCATCATTAGGTGACTTATACATTGGACAAATCCAAATTACATCTATTCCTAAATCTTTTAAATAATCCAGTTTCGCAATAATACCTTGTAAATCTCCAATACCATCGCCATTTGAATCCATAAAGCTACGTGGATAAATTTGATAAGCAACCGCTTCTTTCCACCATGTCTTATTCATAGTCATTCTCTCCTTTTGCATCTCATCATAATTTTATGCAAACGTTTTCGTAACACTATCATAACAAAATATGAATAGTTTGCAACTGTTTTCATTGAACTCTATGTAGTTTCTTTATTCTTATGCTTTATTTATTTCTCACAAAGGCAAATCTCATTCCTCAATGGCTCTTGTCCACGCACGTTACACACACTAATTTATTTAATACTTAGGTAGGTTAAATAAATACGAAAAAGGAAGAACAAAATGCTGTTCTTCCTTTTTACATTGAAAATCGTTCAATTGTTTGTTTCAAGTTCTCTGCTTGTTGCTCTAAATCCTTTAATAATTGATCAATTACTACCATATTTTTAGATTGTTGCAACGTCACACGCGCCACTTCTTGTGAACCAGCTGATGTTTCCTCAGCAATTGCTGCTACAGCCTTCGTCTGTGCACCTGTTTGATGAATGTGACTCACTTGTTCATTCATATAGCTACTAATTTGCTTCGTTGCATCCGCTACTTCCATAACACTTGATGACATTTCTTTTAAAATTAATTCGGTAGCTTCCCCACGTTTCGCCTCTTCTTTAGCTATTTTCACTTGTTCTGTCATTTTCGTTGCAACTTGTTGCACTTCCTCTTGCATATTTCGTAATAACTGCGATATATTTCTTGCAGAATGGTCACTTTCATCTGCAAGTTTACGTACTTCTTCAGCTACAACGGCAAAGCCCCGTCCATGCTCTCCAGCACGAGCAGCCTCAATAGAAGCATTAAGTGCTAATAAATTCGTTTGGCTAGCAATCTCACTCACAACAGATACAATATGTTCTACTTGTTTCATTCTTTCCTCTAACTTCTGTACATTTTGCATTGAATCTTCATTTTCTTTCGCCAATGTTTGAATACCTTGAATTAAAGACGTAAAGACACGCGTACTATGCCCTAAAGCTTGAACCATTTCTGAAGACAACTCATCAGACTGTTTCGCTTTCTCTTCTACTTCACTTGCAATAGAAGTTGTGGTATCAACAGCAGAAACAATTGCCTGAATGGACGCCGCTGATTGCTCAGCTCCAGAAGAAATCTCTGCAAGTGTTTCAGAAACACCTTGTGCTTGTTTCGTTGCTTCGCCTGTTTGTTTTCTAATTTGCTGTACTTGATTATTTGTATACGAAAATGTTGTATCAATATTTTTTACCATGCCCCTTAAGTTCCCTAGCATCATATTAAATGCAACACTTAAAGATTTAATTTCATCATCAGTCTTTGGTAATGGAACATCTTCACGAATATCTCCTTCAGCTGCTTTTCTCGCCGCCTCCTCTAACTTTCGAAGCGGTTTAATTAAAAATACCGCTGCTCCATATGCTAAAATTCCAGACCATACTACCCCTAATAACATAACGATAATATTATATGCAGTTTGACTTACATAACTTTGAAAATAATCATATATCACATAAATAAAAAATATACTTGTTGAATATGTAATTAAAGCTAAAACTGTAGTGAATAGCATAAGTTGTGTACGTAAGCCAAAGGAAAATGCCTTCCTTTCTTTTTCCATCTCTTCTTTCCCCCTTTTTATAAGTAATATAAGTACTACCTATATATTATTATCCATATTTTCATTATAGAAGGATATAGGGATTTAAAAAAATTATTATTTCCTTGAATATCAAATCCACTAAAAAAATAAAGGATTCTGACAATTTGTGACTAATAACAGAAATAAGGGGCAACATTTGTAAAATTTATTTTTGACTGGGGGTTTTGTATGATTCAGGTTCGAAATCTAGTAAAATCATTTGGCTCACTTGAAGTTTTAAAAGGAATTGATTTAGAAGTACAAGAAAAAGAAGTTGTCGTTTTAATTGGTGCCAGTGGTTCCGGTAAAAGTACATTACTTCGCTGTCTTAACTTTTTAGAAATGTACGATGAAGGTGAAATTCACTTACAAGGTGAACAAATCGATCCCAAGCACTCCAATTTAAACAAAGTCCGTGAAAATGTCGGTATGGTTTTTCAACACTTTAACCTCTTTCCCCATATGACCTCATTAGAAAACATCATAGAAGCACCTATTCATGTGAAAAAATTAGAAACAGCAAATGCAAAGGAAATCGGAAATCAGCTCCTGCAAAAAGTCGGCTTACAAGACAAAGCGGATGTAACGCCCCACCTCCTGTCAGGTGGTCAAAAACAACGCATTGCTATTGCACGAGCTCTTGCTATGAATCCTAAAATTATGCTATTTGATGAACCTACTTCAGCCTTAGACCCTGAACTTGTTGGAGAAGTATTGCAAGTTATGAAAGAACTTGCTGAAGAAGGAATGACTATGGTTATTGTTACTCATGAAATGAATTTCGCAAGAGATGTAGCTGATCGCGTCATTTTTATGGATGACGGAAAAATTGTAGAAGATGCTCCGCCAGCACAATTCTTTTCAGCTCCATCCCACGAACGAGCAAAACAATTTTTACGCAACGTTTTATAGTGTAACTTCTGTTTCAAACGAAAAGAAATACATTCATACGGTGCACAACTAATCATCTAAATACAATATTTCAATAACATACTTAAAGCCATCCGTATGATCAATATATAGGAGGGGTTTTATGAAAAGAAAACTATTAACCATTGTTGCGAGTATTACATTATGTACATCTTTCATACTAGGAGCATGTAGTAAGGAAAGCTCTACTACTTCTTCAAATGGTGAAAAAGAATTTCGTTATGCGATGAGTGGCTTATATAAGCCTTTTAACTATAAAGAAAATGACGGAAAGCTTGTCGGTTTTGATGTAGAAATAGGTGAGGCACTTGCCAAAAAAATGAACATGAAACCTACTCCTATTACAAATCCATGGGAAACGCTAATCCAAGGTCTCAAAGCGAAAAAGTATGATGTAATACTGGGCAGTATGGCCATTACAGAAGAACGCTTAAAAGCTGTTAATTTCTCCAACCCTTATTACCGTTCTGGTGCCCAAATTTTTGTGGCTAAAAAGAATGCATCTATCTCTTCTCCAGAGGATTTGAAAGGTAAGAAAGTTGGTGTTGTAAAAGCTAGTACCTTTAAAAACCTTGTTGCAAAACATACAGATCAAATTACAGAATACGATAGCGATATTACTGCACTTATGGATTTAGAGCCTGGACGTATTGATGCGGTAATCACTGATCAAATGGTTGGTTTAAGAATGATCAAAGAAGGTAAATCAAATATAAAAGAAGCTGGAAAACCATTAAATCTTGATGAAATGGGAATTGCTATTCGTAAAGATGATAAAGAAATGGTTGAGAAAGTAAATAAAGCTTTAGATGAAATTATTAAAGATGGTACGTATGAAAAGATTAGTAAAAAATGGTTTGGTCGTAATATTCTTGGTGAGGAGGAAAAAACGAAGTAAACTAGTTATTCAAAAGTTTCATCCATTACGCCCCACTTTTTATCCCGCTATTTATGGGCAGTAAAACTCCCAATTGGTGCGAGATACTAATCAGTGGGGTATTTCATTCCCTACCAAAATCCATACAATATGAGGTGACACATATGTTTGAAATTTTTATGTCTACTTATCCCACACTCTTAAAAGCTACTATTGTCACATTACAATTAACACTAACATCCCTATTACTCGGTTCACTAATTGGATTACTATTCGCTTTCTTTCGAATCTCTAACAATAAAGTTTTAAATAGTATTGCTCACGTATATATCGCCATTATTCGTGGTACACCTTTAATTGTTCAAATCGCCATTCTCTATTTTGGGATTACATCCGTTGTTGTTTTTACTCCTTTTTGGGCAGGAGCCATTGCTTTAGCAATCCATAACGGTGCATATATTACTGAAATTTTCCGCGGTTCTATCCAATCTGTCGATCGTGGACAAATGGAAGCTGCTCGCTCTCTAGGGATGCCGTATTCTTTAGCAATGCGACGTATTGTATTACCGCAAGCATTTCGTCAATCTCTTCCTCCTTTAGGAAATCAATTCATTATTGGATTAAAAGATTCTTCACTTGTTGCTTACGTAGGAATGTCCGAATTATGGGGATCAGGTTTATCTATTGCTGCAGGTAACTTCCAACAATTAGAAACATACATAATCGTTGGTTTATATTATCTCGTGCTTGTTCTCCTATTCACTTACCTTGTTAATCTTTTAGAAAAACGATTACAGCGAAAAGAAACAAACTCTATACAGACTGCCAAAAAGAAAACAAAAGAAATTTCTCTTTGAACAAACTAACAGGTTAAGGACTATTTCCTTAACCTGTTTTTGTTTCTTCTCCATACTTTTTACTCCAATAATATTTTTCTATGTATAAGAAATTCATTATATTTCTACAGTCTCCCTCTTTACACATCATAAAATTATCCATAATATAGTAAAGATGGATATGCACATCTAGACGTCTTAAATAGTATAAGGAGGTCAATATGCTGGATTTAATTTATAAAGATTGGCTGAAACAAAAATATCAAATTTATAATCTTCAGCAACTTACAAGCTACATAAACAACTTAATTAGCCTGGCTGAAACATTAGGATTCTATCAATTACAAAAGGATTTACAACAATTATCTACAACGTTAAAAGATTCTAGCTCTGTCTACGATGTAGTCGAGCATATCACAGAAATGATGCTTTCCTTTAAACAGGATGATCAATTACTTAAAATTTATATAATTGGTACTATCCCTGAGGTACTTCAAAATGCCTCCATTCAAATTTTCGACAACATAAATAATGCTGATTGTGTTGTTGTATATAAAGAAACTATCCCTTCTTATTTCATACAACAGCCTATCATTTATTTTTATGAGAACGTAGATGATGAACAAATTATGCATCACGTAGTACAAGAGGTGTTACATACAAAATTACCTTTTGAAACAATCCAGAAGAGATTACAAAAATATATGTCAGTATCTCGCCAAACCCCTCCACTATTAGTAGTAACCGCTGACGACTTATTAACAAAATTTATAAAAACTGAATACACAACTTTACTAAACGTATATCATTTCACTAGCGGAAAGCACTTTTTCACAGAAAAAATCTATGAACAGTTTCCATTCTTCATACTAATTGTGGATTGGATGATGCCACAAATGGATGGTTTAGAACTTATTAATCGATTAAAGAGATTGTTGCCTAGTCGACATTTCCGAATTTTTATGACCTCTACTAAATCAACAGCCCACCACCTGGAGGAAGCATTTAAAGCCGGTGCTGATGATTTTATTGAAAAGCCGTTTTCACCTTTAGAATTTAAGGTTCGTTTGGCGCACTTATTAGAAGGAAGGAATGAAGGCTATTGATTATAGTTACAATTGTACAATCCATAGTTATCTTTTTAATAGTTGCTATTCTTATAGCGTATATATATTTAATTTCACTAAAATTACGTAGTAGAAATTTCAAAAGAAAAAATCATAAATGGAAAGAAGAAAATAGAAAATTTCTATATGAATTTATCATGCATAATAAATGCCATGATTTCAAAATTGAACATACAGCAGATATTCACGCACTAGAATCTCTCTGCATTAAAGCTACACAGCTCGTATCCGGGATTGATGAAAAACAGCGCATTCATCATTTATTACAAGTCTATTTGTTTCCCCATTATAAAGAAAAATTAGTTCACGGCACTCATATAGAAAAACAAAATATATTAGATATTATTTCTTTCTTCAAAATAAAAAAGTTTGAAAATGAGGTAAAAGATATCTGCACTCAAACATCTGGATCTATCCAGCATCAAGCATTTACTACATTAAGTACATTAAACACAAGGCAAGCAATTTTACTTGCTACAAGAGTCCATGACGCTATTCCCAACACTATGATTGCTTTAAGTATTTCTCAAACTGAAAATTTTTCTGTCTGGGTTGAATTTTTTTATACATTGCCTAAACAATTTCAATATGAAATTTTAAATGCAATTGGTACACGTGAAGAGAATAGCTGCTATCTTTTCCTCATTCAAAACTTAATGAATGAAGATGAGGAAATTATTATTCGCTCGTTACATGCTATTTCAAAGTTAATGCCGAAAACAGAAACAAAAGAGCACATTGAACATTTATTTAAAAAGGACAGTTGGCAAATTCACCTCATGTTTATTCGTGTAATAACCCCCTTTAAAGATGAAGGATACTTCCCTTATTTAGTAGAACAAGCAGGGCATCAATCTTGGTGGGTACGTCGTGAAGTCCAACATGCAATTCAATATTATTCAAACTGGCAAGAAAAGTATATTGAAATTGCCTTACATCACCCTGATCGTTTCGCACGTGAAAGTGCATTAGAGGCTTTAGCACGAAAGGATGTGACAACATATGCATTATCTTGATATATTTTTAAAAATTTCACAATGGCTCTTCTTACTATACATGGGTGTTGCTATCTTATTCTATACAGCTATATTTCTTATTTCTGCATTCACCTTAAGAAAAAAACGGGAACGTGATGAAAATAGGGAATTACTTCATTATTTACAGTCTGGTATTACTCGACCTGTCTCTATTATTGTTCCTGCCTATAACGAAGGAGTCACTATCGTATCAAGTGTCCAATCACTTTTAACTTTAGAATACCCTGAGTTTGAGGTAATCGTCGTAAACGATGGATCAAGCGATGATACATTAGAGCAATTAAAAGATCATTTCCAGCTATACGAAATTCAGAACGTGGTTAGATTACAATTGGAAACAGAGACTATTCGAAAAATATATCGCTCATCTGTTAATAAACAAATTATCGTTGTCGATAAAGAAAACGGCGGCAAAGCAGATGCATTAAATGCAGGTATCAATATTTCCAACTATCCGTACGTTTGTTCATTAGATGCTGATTCTCTCTTAGAACGTGATGCACTTATGAAAGCTATGAAACCAATTTATGAATCTCCAGAAAAAGTTATGGTAACTGGCGGGAGTGTTCGAATTGTGAACGGTTCTTACATACAAAATGGACAAATGATTGAAAATCGTCTTCCAAAACAACCTCTTGCGCTCATGCAAATTATCGAGTATTTGCGTGGATTCTTATTTGGTCGCTTAGCATGGAGCAAGTATAATATTCTTCCTATCATTTCTGGCGCATTTGGTATTTTCGATAAAGGAGAAGTTATTCGTGTTGGAGGGTATCAACGAAAAACTGTCGGAGAAGATATGGAACTTGTCGTTCACCTCCATAAAAAAGCTTTACAAGATGGAGAAGAGAAGAAAATCATTTATAATCCAAACGCAATTTGTTGGACACAGGCTCCCGATGATTTAACAACCTTCCGCAAACAACGGAGTCGTTGGCACCGTGGTTTAGGTGAAACTTTATGGCGCCATAAGGATATTTTATTCCGTCCAAAATATAAAGCTTTCGGTATGATTGCAATGCCTTTTTATTTATTACTAGAATGGCTCGGTCCTATTATTGAAATACTTGGCTATTTACTACTACTATATCATTTACTATTCGATGAAATTTTCACAGAATATGTATTTTTACTGTTAGCTGCTACCGTACTCTACGGATCATTCCTATCCGTAGGAGTTGTTTTATTAGAAGAATGGAGTATGAAAAAGCAAAATAGTATTAAAGATTTCACACTCTTACTTCTCTGGTCGTTAACTGAATCATTATGGTATCGTCCACTGACTGTTTGGTACCGATTTTTAGGACTGTTTCAAAGTCTTTTCCGAATTAAAGGTTGGGGGAAAATGAAACGTAAATCTCTTGAAAACCAATCTTCAGAACGTTTTTGGTGGCTACGAAGAATTGCCTTTATCCTAATTATTTTAGCAATTATTTTCGGGATAGATGCAACAAAACACCGATTGCAACCAACGCTCCTAAAAAGCACTGCAGATAATATTTCATATGGTTTTAAAGCAGAGCGAAATAAGCAAACCCTTCAGCATTATACAGGGGGCAAATGGGAAGATTGGACAATTAAAGGTGTGAACCTAGGTATGGCAAAACCAGGGGCATTTCCAGGTGATGCTGCAATTACAAAAGCAGAATATAAAAAATGGTTGAAACAAATTAGCGAAATGGGTGCAAATACGATTCGTATTTATACCATTCACCCTCCTGCTTTTTACGAGGCTTTATTTGAATTTAACCAACAAGCAAAACAACCTTTATATTTCTTCCATGGTGTATGGGTTGAAGAAGAACAACTGTTAGAAACAAAAGATGCTTACAAATCAAAAAATGAACTCTTTAAAAATATTGAAAGAACAGCCGATGTAATTCATGGTAATACAACAATCGCTGCTAAAAAAGGACATGCTTACGGTGAATATAATTATGATGTGTCACAATATTTAGCTGGTTGGATTCTGGGGATTGAGTGGGATCCTGACATGGTCATCGAAACAAATAAAAAACATGCTGATAAAACTTCATTTAAGGGGAAATATTTCGAAGCGAAGAACGCCAGTCCATTTGAAATTTGGCTAGCTGAAGGAATGAATCATATCGCTCAATATTCTATTAGCAAATATGAGACCGCTCAGCCTATCGCTTTTTCCAACTGGGTTACAACAGATTTACTAGATCACCCTGCTGAACCGTTCATCGGTGAAGATGCTGTATCTATAAATCCAAATCATATCTTTGCTAATAAGAATTACCCAAGCGGGGCGTTTGCCTCTTATCACGTGTATCCTTATTACCCTGACTTCTTAAATTTCGATCCAGATAAAGCAAATTTCAAAGACCATCGAGGGCAATCCAATAGTTACGCTGCTTATTTAAAAGACTTGCATGATTCACATGAAATGCCTGTTGTTATTTCGGAATTTGGTATCCCAGGATCCCGAGGTATTTCTCATAAAAATATACATGGAAAAGACCAAGGGCATATGAATGAAGATGAACAAGGGAAACGTAATGCAGAGCTCTTCGAAGATATTATTCAGGCGAAATTGGCCGGCGGTATTGTATTCATTTGGCAAGATGAATGGTTTAAATTCTCTTGGAATACAACTAAATATGATAATACGGAAGAACGACCACATTGGAACAACGTACAAGTTCCTGAACAACATTTCGGTTTACTATCATTTGAATCCCATACTATTAATGTCGATGGTGATACGAGTGATTGGAAAACAAAAACAAAAATTGGAGATAAGAATGGTTACACGACTTTCGTAACACACGATGAGTCCTATTTATACTTATCCATTGATCGTCCAAAAGCTAGACCTCTTGAAGAGGAACCTATTACAATTGGAGTAAACATATTACCTGAACAAGGAAATAAAGAATTTAACGGCCTTTCTATGAAAGAAGGCGCTGATTTTAAAATTGATCTGCACGGTGGACAATCTAATCAAGTACTTGTTGATTCTTACTATGATGTATTCTCTTATGAATTTGGTTTCCAACGAAATCTAGTTCCTTATACAAAACCTGAAAAAAATAGCGGACAATTCTCCCCTATTTATACAGCATTAAGTTTGCCAATTACATTACCACTTACTCAGGAGCAATTGCCATTTGAAAAATTTAATGTCGGAGCATTAACTATGGGAAATAGTAATCCGACTAGTGCTGATTACAACTCACTTGCAGATTTTTCTACTCCTGCAAAAGAAACCATTGAACTTCGAATTCCTTGGATGGTATTAAATGCAAAAGCACCAAACATAAAAGAATTTATTGGTGATATTTATGCAAACGAAGAAATAGATGGTTTAACTACGAAACAAATTATTAACGCAATTGGATTTACAGTTCAAATTGGAGCTGAAAACATTACAATTGCACAAGATGGCGAATATGCTATGTATAACTATTCAAAATGGGGTGATGTCGTCGAATACACATCACGACTCAAGAAAAGTTACTACTACATGCAAAAAGTATATCAAGCTACAAAATAACAAAAAGCAAGCTACTTTTCAGTAGCTTGCTTTTTTCAAAATGTATATATATTTACTGATTTACTTTTTTAATACTCTCTTCTTCCTCTATATGTTCCTCACGATATGAAATATTATGAGGATCTAGCCCATTTCCTAAAGAACCATAGAAATGCTCTCTATGCGGATCCACTAATTCACTTCCTTGATAATACACACGTGGTGTATTCCATAGCGCTGCCAAAGCTTTTGTCATCGGCATCTCATGATAGCGTTCCGGCCACATTTCTTTAATTTTCTCTTTTACTAACGGGTAGTATTTAGAGCTCATAGCAGGGAACAAATGATGTTCTGTATGATATGAGAAATTGAAATGTAAAACGTCTACCCAACGCGGCACTGTTACTGATAAACAGTTTGCTAACGGATCATTTACTGGAACAATTGGATTTAAGCGGTGATTTGTTGCGATATATGCCATTACAATAAAGTTAGCAATTAACAATGGAATCACATATGCAAATAACCATTTTCCAGGTCCCATAATAAACAATAAACTAATCCAAACAGTCCAAGGCAAAAGAAGTTGAAGCCATACAGATTTTTGATTGGATGACTTAAACTCTTTTATAAAATGAAAGAACATTCGAGTCGAATGCAATGTAAATTGAATTGTTAGTGACAGAAAACTAAAGAATGAACGTACATGAAGAGGCATGCGATATACCCAGCTCAAAAACTTACTCTTTTTAAGCTTCTCAAGTGTAGGCCATGCATCTGGATCATTCTCTTCATGTTGTGTATGAACGTGATGCGTTGCATTATGCCACTTTCGCCAAAGTTTAGGACCTGTTGATAATGGCATAAATGCAATCGCTCCTAAGAAATCACGAAGCCATGCCTTTCTTACAACAGTTCCATGTAAAATTTCATGCCCTAAAAACCCAAGTGAAGCAAAACATAATCCAAGAACGATCGCTATTCCTAGATTAGCCCACACATTCAATTCAAATACACCAATCGATATTAACCCCGCCAATGCCACAAGTAAATAAGCCAGTCCACCAAATAAACGAGTAGGAACTGGTTTAAATGCTTTTTTCGGCAAATGTGGTGATACACGTGCTGCATACCACCCAAACGTATGAAGCTCCTTCATCCTTTTGCCCCTTTCTTATGCCGCGCCTTGCGCAACTTACATATATCAATTCTTGCTTCCAGATTGATTTTACTAGGTGATTAAAAAGCATCTATTATAAGGAAAATATACTCACTCTATCGTCACTTATTTTTCGCTTTTATTATCAATGAAAAACATTTCTCTTTTTACTCTCTATCAACCTTTCCACATGATAAATCATATCAATAGAATTTCCACATTGTCAATAACTTTTATGACCTAGTAATAAAAGTTGGTTATATTTTTATAATTATACTTTATTTCACTAAAGAAAAAACATAGATTTTATAAGGTTTCATCCATTATGCATATACGTACTTTAACATGCTATAGAATCTATCTTATTCAAGAACTCTCTGTGTAAACAACAAATACACTCATCTAAATCTAGTTTTGCACAACTCCTATTTCTTCATACCGACAACATCTAATAATTATATTAAGATAATTTCATCTTTCTTTTAAATAAAAATAGCCTCCCTCTCAAACAGCACACATGAATTTCATATCATATGGAAATATTAAAAGGAAAATTGTTCTAAATCAGGAGGTTTCCTTAATGACAAGCGATACGTTTCCACAATTCCCATCATCTTATTGGATTGAATCTACCCAAATCCCAACTTTTCCCCCTTTATCTGAAAATATAAAGACAAAAGTTGCTGTTATCGGTGCTGGTATTACAGGTATTACTACTGCCTATTTACTTGCAAAAGAAGGCATCGATGTTGTGTTAATTGATTCTGGGCTTATTTTAAACGGGACGACTGGGCATACAACAGCAAAGGTAACAGCTCAACATGATTTAATTTATGATGAATTCATAAATCATTTCGGTTTGGAAAAAGCCAGGCTTTACTATGAAGCAAATAATCATGCTCTACAATTTATTAATGAAACTGTGCAAACATATAAAATCGACTGTAATTTCTCAAATGAAGATTCATATTTATATACAACTACTGATAATGGATTAAGAAATTTATCGAAAGAATATGAAGCCTATCAAAAATTAAATATACCTTGTGACTATGTTCAATCTCTATCGATTCCAATTCCAGTACAATCTGCACTTGTCATGAAAAATCAAGCACAATTCCATCCCCTTCTTTATTTGAAAACACTTTTAGAAAAGTTTGTGGAGTTGGGCGGAAAAGTTTATGAACAAACGACTGCTATTGATGTAGAAAAGGGTGATTATCCACAAGTCATTACAAAAGGCGGACATCGCATCACTTGTGAATATATTGTCTCTTGTTCACATTTTCCTTTTTATGATGCGAATAGCTTTTTCTTTACGCGAATGTACGCAGAACGCTCTTATGCTCTTGCTATTAAAGCAAAAACAGATTATCCAGGTGGCATGTATTTAAGTATTGATGACCCAAAACGCTCCTTACGTTACACAACAAACAATGGGGAAAAATTAATTTTAATTGGCGGGGAAAGTCATAAAACAGGACAAGGAATAAACACGATGCTTCATTACGAAGCACTTTATTCTTTTGCGGAAGCAACGTTTGGAATAGATGAAGTTCCTTATAGATGGTCAGCACAAGATTTAATTACGCTAGATAAGCTCCCTTATATTGGACATATTAACGAGAGCAATCCAAATATATTTGTTGCAACTGGATATCGTAAATGGGGAATGACAACTGGAACTGCTGCCGCTCATTTACTGAAGGATTCCATTCTAAAAGTAGACAGTCCATATAAAGAACTGTATGCACCATCACGCTTCCATGCAAATCCAGATATAAAAACGTTCCTCTCCCAAAACCTTGATGTTGCGAAACATTTAATTGAAGGAAAGATTGAAACTGTATTACGTAAACCAGAAGACCTCGAAGTTGGTGAAGGATCTGTCGTACATGTTAACGGGAAACGAGCAGGTGCTTATAAGGACAAAGATGGAAAATTACATATTGTCGATACAACTTGTACACATCTCGGCTGCGAAGTTGAATGGAATAATGGAGATTGTACTTGGGACTGTCCTTGCCACGGTTCACGCTTTTCAATTGAGGGAGATGTTATTGAAGGTCCGGCAGATCAACCGTTAAAACGAGTTGATAATGAGTAAATAAATAAAGAAGTTCAACAGGATTTCTGTTGAACTTCTTTATTTGTTATAAAACCTTTTCATATAAATCCCGATACAAGAAGGAAAATATTAACACCAAATAAAATAATATACTCATCTACAAATTAAAAGGGGTGAATACTATGCAACCTTCAGCTCCACCTCATCTAGAACCTACAAAAACTATCTTTTCAAACTCTATTACAAAACTTGTTGTTTTTATTTGTTGGCTAGCCATTCTAGCTGACGGCTATGATTTAGGTATTTACGGGGCCGTCCTGCCTAAGCTACTGGAAGACAACAGCTGGGCACTATCACCAGCTCATGCTGGTACAATTGCAAGCTATGCTTTGTTTGGAATGTTTATTGGCGCTATTCTAGTTGGAACCATTACAGATCTAATCGGTCGAAAATGGACGCTTATATGCTGTTTAGCACTTTTTTCTATTACAATGGGCCTAGCTGCTATCGCTCCTTCTCCTGAATTATTTGGGATATGGCGATTTATTGGAGGGATCGGATTAGGGGGTGTTATTCCAACAGCTTCCGCACTTACTGTTGAATATTCACCAAAAAAGCGACAATCTTTTATTTACGCTCTTATGTTTACTGGCTATCCTTTAGGTATCGTGTTAGGCGCTATTTTGTCCATGTTTATGTTAGAAGACTTCGGATGGAGAATTATGTTTGGCATCGGAATGATTCCACTACTCCTCATTCCTTTCATTATTCGTTATTTACCTGAATCCATTCAATTTTTGTTATCACGTAACCGCCAAGAAGAAGTGGATAAAATTCTTAATCGTTTTCAAATTGAATTCCATGCAAAAGAGAAAACTCATCAACCCCCATCTAATATACGAAAGAAAAATGGATTTCTTACTTTATTCTCAAAAGAATACATAAAAGCAACGCTGCTTTTTTGGATCACTTATATAATGGGGATGTTTTTAATATACGGTTTAAATACTTGGTTGCCTCAGATGATGCGACAGGCAGGATATCCTCTTGGATCTAGTTTATCATTTCTACTTATGCTAAATATTACCGCCGCTATCGGTGCATTATTTGCTGGAGCAATCGCAGATCGTATAGGAGCCAAAATTGTTATTAGCATCTCCTATCTTCTGGCAGCTGTATGTATTGGACTATTAACAATTAAACCATCTGTTACAATCATTTATCTTTTAATTGGTCTTGCTGGAATTGGATCGGTCGGTATTACTCAAATATTAAATGCATATGTGACACAATACTTCCCATCCCATATCCGAGCTACTTCCTTAGGCTGGGGACTTGGACTTGGCCGAGTTGGTGCGATTGCTGGCCCTATTCTTGTCGGTATTATTATGACAATGCAATATGACTTAGTATGGAATTTTTACTTATTCTCATTTGCAGGTCTTCTCGCGGCTATATCTGTTTTCTTTATTCCTACAAAATAAAAAGAGCACAAACTTGAAGTGACCCCTAAAAGTTAGACACGGTTATTTCATTAGGCAACTTGATAAAAGTGAGTCCGGTATTGTACCGAGCTCATTTTTAATTTTGCCTTAATCCGTTTCATATTATAATAATCTATATATTTTTCTAATTCTATTTTAAAATGATCTACACTTTCAAACTCTTTTATGTAGAGGAACTCCGACTTCATAATCCCAAAGAAATTCTCTATTACTGCGTTGTCGTAACAGTTTCCTTTTCGAGACATACTCTGTACGATCCCCCTTGATTCAAGTGTACGGACGTATTGTCTCATTTGATAATGCCATCCTTGATCCGGACGATTCATTTTCTTTACTAAATCATAATACGTACTCCGTGGAATACCAGCTAGCTCCACGAGTGCCTTCACCGAATATTTATGCCTTAATTCATAGACTACTTGTGCCTTGTCTTGTTTCGTGATTTTTCCTTGTTTTGAACTAAGGCATTCAACTTTTTTAAGTACTCATTTTCCATTTCAAGCTGTTGAATACGTGCTTCAAGTGCTTCGACTGACCCTTCAGCTAAAGCTTGTTTTACTTGTTTATTTGAATCTTTTTTCATGGATGGACGCCCCTTTTTCTTAGATTGAAGGGCATCAATTCCTTGTGTTTCGAGCTGTTTTTTCCAAACAGAAATCGTTGAAGGGGCAGGAATGTTAAAGATAGCTGCCGTCTCAAATAAGGACATACCGTTTTCAATCATAAAGTTTAGTACGTCTAGTTTAAATTGTTGTGTGTAATTTGTACATCGTTTTAGAAAAGCTTCCATACCATTCTGTTTATATTGGTTTACCCAATTCAAAATAATTGTGTCACTTATACCAATCGATTTACCCATTTCTCGATAACTTTCATTTCCGTTCAAATAACGTAGAACGATTTGTATTTTTTCATCAGCTGTAAATTTAGCCATAGAAAAACTGCACCCCAATTGTTAGACTGTGTCTAACAATTGGGGTGCAGTTCAACTTACTTGTGCTCTTTTTCATATCCCGCAAACAACATATCTCGAAACAATGTATTTAAAATCTCAATATCGATCCCTAATCCCTTTTCAATTCCTTTTACATATTGCTGATAGTAATGAATTTGTTCTTCTAAAAATTGATTCAACACATCAATTTTTAATCCAACATCTAATTCAGTACCTGTCTTTTTCTTTATTAACAACTGTTCAATTTCATCTAATACGCTACGCTCCAATGATAATTCTGTAATTAATCGATCGAATTCTACAGGAGGCAAAGTTGTTTTCTCCTCTAGCCACTTACAAGCCAAAATAGGACGCAATACATAAAAGTACTTTTTTAACTTTACATTCTCACCTTGCAAAAATTCACGATAATTTTTTGAAGCCATATGTAAGTAATGATATATCGTTGCTTTCGGATCAAAGTTCTTTTCACTCATTTGCTGAAGCTGTTCTGGAAAATTAGAGTTTTTCGAATAAAAAATGGGGGATCGAATCCATTCGAGTAAAGCTGGATTTGACTTTGCAAATAGTTGTAACGCTTTTTTAATATCCCATCCACTTATATCTAAATCATCACTAATCGGATACTCAATTACATCTCGTTTATCATGAATGGATAAATACCATTCTACCGGGTGCATATAAACGAATCTAACATCATAATCACTATCTTTTGATGGAAATCCCCATGCACGACTCCCTGACTCCACAGCGAATAAAATTTTCACATCATTTTCTTTCTCAATTCGTTCTAACTCCAACTTAATTTTCTCTCTCATTTCATACCCTCTCCATTTTTTGATTATTTCCTTGGAAATTCGACAAATATATTACTAAGTTTACTACATACTAAAATAGCTGTCAGAAAATTTCCGACAGCCTGTCAAAATTCGTTATTTTTTACTTGTTCTTTTCAGTTACACTAACCGCAATTCGTTCAAACTCTTTTTGAATCTCCTCTTTGTATGCATCTACTTTTGAAAAGTCCATAGCAGCAATATAAATTCGTTCTAATTTATCACGAACTGATTTCGCTTTCGCTAAAAAAGACATCGCCTCATTCATTTTTGCTTTATATTGAATAGAGACGTCACGAATTTCCTCCGCATACTTCTCATCCGTCCCTGGTGTTACAATAAGGGCATACATATCTATAATTTCATCACCTTCACGGCTCGGAAAATATTCATGTGGTGCGGTGCTATCGAAAATCGCAAACCCTAATTCTCTTACGATCACCATATCAAGACTATTTGGATCAAACCCACAATGATATACTTCAACTTCAAATCCTTTTTCTTCTGCTGCCTTAGCTAATTTTTTGAGCATTGTTGATTTCCCAGAACCTGGGCGTCCTTTTATAAAATAACGATGTGGTAATCCTTCTGTTAAATTAGGAACAAAATCAACTGCTCCTTTCGGTGTAGCTGCTCCTAAAAACCGATGTTTCACAAGCGATTGTTTCCCAACTTTATCTGTAAATAATTTCCGAATGAGCTGCTCGGTTAGTTCGTTCGCTTTATTAAAATCAATATTACTAATATATATTTTCTCCCACTCATCATGTATAACTAATGCCTCGTTAAAACGAGCGTAAGCAGCTTGAAAAGCTTTGCTTGCTTCTGAAACAAATCGTTCAATTTCCACTTTCTGCTTTCTTAACTTATCTGAATCCCAAGCAATTCCTAAATTAATATACTCCTCGACAACTCCTGGCATTTTTGGCTCAATAACATGCGGTGATGTTCCATCAACAATTCCTACTTTTAACTTCGGTATAATGACACCATCAACCGATTTATTATCAGAAGAACAGTGTAAAAATTCAATATCATATCCCTTTTCAACCCATTCACGACCTATTACCTTAATTAAAGAAGATTTTCCCGTTCCAGGTCCACCCTTTAAAATAAATAATCTGTTTAGTCCTTTTAAATTCTCTTCATATAAATTATGAAATCCTCTAGCTGTATTTCCACCAGCATAATAATTCAATACATTTCCTGTCACTGCACTCACTCCTTCGCAGCATTCTATTTACATAAGCTACAATATGCGAGCAACTTTATTTGGGTGAATACCTATTTTGTGTTGCACAGAAAAAGGAAATGAATTACAATTTTATTATCACGAAAATTCCGAACTTTAAATTGAATATACCTTTATCAAGAGAGGCAGAGGGACCGGCCCTTTGAAGCCCAGCAACCTCAGTTTATACAAACTGAATAGGTGCTAATTCCTGCAAAATGCATTGCATTTTGAAAGATAAAACGTAACTATTGTGTGCAAAACTCATCTTTCTTGATTATGAAAGGTGAGTTTTTTATATTTCAAAATATATATTTGGAGGTATTTAAAGTGAAAGTAATTGACCTATCCCAAACATTTGAAAAAAATATGTCTCAATTTCCTGGAACACCAAAAATCAATTTAGAAGCCATTACAAGCGTTGAAGAAACAGGTTATCAAGTTACAGATTTTCATTCTGTCGTTCATGTTGGTACACATTGTGATGCTCCTGCTCATTTCATTTCAGGCGCAACGACTATTGATCAATTGCCCCTAGACCAATTTGTAGGTGAAGCTGTTCTTATCGACGTAACTCATGTACAAGAACGAAAACTACGTAAAGAAGTATTACACAATGCTGACATAAAAGAAGGTGATATTGTCATTTTCCATTCCAACCTATCTAATAAATGGAATACAGAAGCGTATGAACAAGAAGCCTTTTATCTTTCCGAAGAATTAGCTGAAGAATTAGTTCAATTAAAAGTAAAATCTGTCGGTTTAGATTTCATTTCTCCTGACGAGGTAACGACAGAAACATCGCCAATTCATCACATACTACTTGGGAATAATATTTATTTAATCGAAAACTTAACAAACTTAGATGCCATTAATGCGAAACGTTTCTTTTTCTCAGCGGCACCTTTAAAAATTAAAAATAGCGACGGTGCTTTCGCAAGAGCATTCGCTGTAATTTTTTAAACAAACTATACAAAAAAGCAAAGATCATCATTGACCTTTGCTTCTATTTCTTTTATTTAAACTAAGAAAGAATTGCTCAACGCGAGGACGTAACCAAGCTAAATAATCTTTCTCTTTCTTCTTTGTACAAGCTATTTCTTCCCCATCGACCATTCCGACAAGCTCTAGCTCTAACAGTTGCCTCGTAAATGCTAACATATTTATTTCTTCTTCCGGATACTCTTCTTTTAATTTCTCCTCAATTTCCCCTAATAAAAAACCGTCACGCATCATTGCCAATGCATCAATCCAAAGTGGCGGCATTTCATATTTTTCTCCTGTAATTGTATCTTTTACAATATAATTCTTTTGCTCTTTTCGAAATTGAATTGTGTGCAAGCATACAGTCGAATTTAATGTTAATTCCATCATACCACCTCTTTCATCATATCTGCATAGAAAAAAGGATGCGCGTGCACCCCTTCTTTTTCTAACACTACCGAACCGTTACATGAATAACAAATCTCATGTCGATATTTTCCTCCATTATAAACGAAGTATTTTATAAAAAAAACCCTTCTTGAAACATTTTATCAAATGTTTATATTTACACAACAAGAACACTTTTCTGAAAAATATTTTCTTCTAGCACATTATACTATCAGTAAAAAAATCTCCACTTTCATTCCTAGCTCTCCGCTACTTTGAATCGCAATACTTCCTTGCTACTCCTCATGATCAATACAAAAACTCTACATATTATCTCATTAAATTATAAGTATGAAATTACTTTCAGAGCAATCTGTAACCTTATAACGGGAAAAGGAAGGAGATTTCCCCTTCCTTTTTATCACAATTTATATCCACCTTACTCGATCATGTAGCAGTCCATCCGTAAAGTCATTTCCACCAACTACAAAATCATTCATATATAAATTCAAATATTCTCCGTACTTACTTTCTGTATTTAATAATAATTCCTCTACATAATAGGCACCTTGTTTAAAGTTATCGAACAGTAAACTACACAAGCCAGCATAAATGCCACATCCTACTTGGAAGTATGTCGCATTCGTTTTATATTTATGAAAAACTTGACTGCTATTCATCACGTTATACATATAGGTCTCGCTATTTTCATAAACGAGTAATACACCGACTAGATCCTCGCCCGCAATCTCTTCTTCGGCTGGATTAAATACTTTACGATTCCAATTCCATAGATCTTCTACCTTATCTAAATTCTGTCTAATTATATTTGTTGTATACTCGTTAATTCGGTAAAGAAACCCTACTTCCATGTTAAAGTTTTTCCCTAAAATTAAAACTTCCTCATGCGGCATCAAACAACCGTAAAACTCTTTCTCTCCCAACTTTACTTTATACTCTGAAGCATATACATCTTCATAAAAGTAAAGAGGACGATGATGACTCATATACATCGGATAACTCCATATCGCTTCATCTAGAAATCGCTCTACTGCCCATGAAGCATACAGTGTATGAGGCTTTATCAGTGCTGTATCATTCAAAAATGACGTATCATGTTCTACTATATAGCATGCTCTTGGCTTTTCATTCGGGCGTTCCTTCATAAGTTCAACAACCATCCATTGAACAACCCCTGGATTCATACCTGAACCTATAATTGCTTTTGTATTTTTAAATTTATCTTTTTCCTTCTCAAATCTCGTATATCTTTCCGTAAGCTGAAAGCCGATTAAACTATCGTCCTGATCTACTGCCTCGTTTTCCAAAGCTGAATTAATATAACAAATTCCAAGTTCATTACAACAGCTTAATACTCTGATCGTATCTGCCCCTGAAACATCAATCACAACGCTCGTACTACTTTCTTTTAAATGTTTTTTAAATGTCACTACATCTTGGAGATCTATTTCGGATAAAAACAATTGATCTTCCAAATTTGGAAACAACTCGTCATAATACGTCCTATCTTTTTGTTTTATATCAACCAAATAAAATGTAACATTCTTTATCACTTCATAAATCGGGTCTTTTTCATTTACTATCGCTTGATTTAAAATCGCTAAAACTGCTTTTGCTGCTCCACCAGCACTACCAAGTAATGTAATCGATAACGAATTTGGAAACTGCTCCACCAACAAAACCCCTTTAATATATTAGTTAAGCAGTTCTCCCTCAAAAAAATAAATTGAATACATCAAAAGATAGCTCGTACATATTCTTTATAATTTAGTACAAAATTTCCTCTTCAACAGTCATACTAACATATTTATATTCAATTCATTTTTCCCCTCATATTCAGATCAAGCTAAACAAATAGGCTCGACCTTTTCTTCTGCATATAAAAGAAAAAGCCAGCCCTTTCAATTAACTTACGGACAATGGACAGATTTTACATGTTGAATATTTACATACATTTTCGCATCACGCGCTTTTAATATTTCAATATGCCCTTCATCAATCTTCGCCATCTTTCCGATTTTATTATATTCCTCACCTAAATCGAACACCATAATTTTGCCAGACATTTTAATAAGTTGTTCTTCAAACGTTCGAGCTAACGTAATATTTAAGGGATTCACGGGGAGTTCATTTTTATTGAGGGCGTAAGGCACTTGATTTTCTTTATACGGAATTAACCATTTCAAGTGTTTTAAAGATATATATACAGTTTTATAAACTGGACTATAAAAAACAATATAATCGTTCATTACACTTGTAACATACCCATGTATTGGAGCATTTCCTGCTACATAAATTTCCGTAAAAATCCCTTTGGAAGTACTTAATACTTTCCTCAAAGAAATTGAAGGTGACTCTCTCTTAATTACAGAATCCACATCTGGTTTTGAGATTTCTTCATCATGTGGTCGTAAAAATTTATAATATTGTACATGGTATAAAGATATATATACGTAGTCTTGTCCATTGTAAAGAACAACGATATCATTTCCTACGTCTATTAATACACCTTTAAACCTTTTTTCACCAATTAATTTAACATATATATTTTCTCCAATACTTTTGTTTAACTCATTCATCTATATCCTCCTTCCTATGAATTTCTTCTTTCCTGTCTTTCATTTCTAAAAAAATAATCAGGGCAAAGTTCTGTTTTAATAGTAAGTAATTCCTTTTCATACTATCGAAATAAGAAATTGTTCTTCTCTTTCCCTCATAATGCCCCTCTTATTTATTAAACATTATTCATCTTCATTCTTTTTACATTTAACTACTTGACTCACACTCTTAATATGAGACTTAACTACATAAATAACTTCATCGCCATTTACTAGTGTAATGCAGCCATGGTGTACCTCACTTAACAAACCTTCCACACATTCTGGACCGCCACGATTAATTTTTACCCACTTATACTTCAAGTCTTTTAATATATCTAGAAAAGTATCCTCATCGGAGCAAAAACATGAACTATAGCAATCGCCACATTTACTTTCTTTTACTTTCTTAACTAGACTCTTCACATGCTTCAAGTGATAATATACTAATTCACCATGTGGTAATTGTAACGTTAGATAATCTTTGCCTAACGATACAAGCTCACCAACTCGACTTTCTGGTCCGTGAAGGTTTACTTTTACAGTCTCACCAACTAAACATTTAATTTGGTCACAGCATAATACCAATTTTGTATCCCCCTTTCTTATTATCTTCCTCTACTTGATTGTCTTTGTGCACGAGCACGACCTGAATTATCGCTACTTTCCTTGCTATCGTCGCTCTCATCGCTCTCTCCACAAGCTAAAGCATTATAGTTAACACTTTTAATATGCTTTATTGCAATTAATATAATTTCTTCTTTTACGATTAATGTTACGAAGTCACAAGAAACATCTTGTAAAATGCCTTCCACTTTCTCTGGACCACCGCGATTAATTTTCACCCAGCAATATTTGAAACTTTCAAGCAGTGCTTCAAAGTCTTCTGCACAGGCGCAATCTTCCCACTCGCAATCACTTGATCCACATTCTTTCGCATTTTTTGTAATACTTTTCAGATGATTAAGTTGATAGTAATAAAGCTCACCTTTTTCATTCTGCAATACGAAGTAGTCCGGACATACTGATATTATTGTTCCTTTTTGAGATTCTGGACCACCCCTGTTTACTCTTACAAAAGATCCAATTAAGTCTTTCAAAAAATCCCAATGAAATAAACTCACGAGAAAACCCCTTCCATTAATTTATAAGCTTTTGCACTGATAGTATATGTATCTGTACAGGTTACGTTCTCTATGTTTGTCCTAGCTAGAAAAAAATATGCTTTTAACATGGTAGACTACTACCTATCAAAATTTGAAGAAAGGCTAAGAACTCCTTATGCTTTTAATATCTTTAAACAAAAAAATCCCTTATGAAGATACATTTCTGCATATCTTCATAAGGGATTTCCCATAGTTTAATCTTCGTCTTTAACATCCATATCTTCTGGAATTGGTTCGTTCAATATTTCTTCCACTAATTGCTTATATTTCTCCATTTGTTCTAAATGTGTATTGAATTGTTCTTTATTTAATAAATATTGCTCTCCATCAAATAGTGCACGAATTTTCTTTTGCTGAATTAACTCTTCAATATACGACTTTGGCAAATTCAAATACTCCGCAGCTTCTTCTACTGTTATATACAACGTGTTCATTCCTTTATTATTTTTTCTTATATACTGTATCTTACTTTATTTTTGTAAACAATTGAACTACTCACCACTTAACGTCCTTATGGACTGTTTAAAGTGGGAGATTCCTAAGTACAGAAACCTAGTGGCTTCTAATTCATTAGGCTATCCCCGTAGTTCCTACGGTTAGAAGCCTTAAAGCTTCTTTTTTAAGATTGATACTTGCGTTAATATCTCTGTCGTGATGACTATTGCACGCAGGACAATCCCATTCACGTAGATTTAGATTCTTAACGTCTTTGTTTTGATACCCACAACAAGAACATAATTGGCTTGAAGCAAATGTTTTGGATACCGGAATGACTTGTTTTCCATACCATTTTGCCTTGTATTCTAGCAATGTTCTAAATTGTGACCAAGATACTTCACTAATCGCTTTTGTTAACTTATGATTTTTTAACATATTCGATACTTGTAAATCTTCTATACCGATAACATCGTGGTTTTTGATGATTTCAGTTGAGATTTTGTCCAAGTAATCTTTTCTAGCATTAGCTATATATTCATGAATTCTAGCTACCCTTACTCTTTGTTTATTCCAGCGAGAAGATCCTTTCATTCTTCTAGAAAGAACACGCTGTGC
The DNA here is from genome assembly GCF_006349665.1 of Bacillus sp. CD3-5. Taxonomy (NCBI): domain Bacteria; kingdom Bacillati; phylum Bacillota; class Bacilli; order Caryophanales; family Bacillaceae; genus Bacillus; species Bacillus sp. CD3-5. Next base: position 138,302 of record NZ_VEPX01000008.1, read on the forward strand.
TTTTGCCAACTTCTCTTCCAATGAGCGAAAAAATTTAGGGTTTTTATAGGTTGTTCCATCTGACAAAATGGCGAAATCTTTTAATCCTACATCCATTCCAATATAAGAATGTGTTTTCGGAAGTTCTTGCACTTCTGTTTCAACTAACAATGACACAAAGTATCTACCAGAAGGGTTCCGTCTAACCGTAGCATTTAAAATACGTCCCTTTACTTCACGACTTTTGGCAAATCGAACAAGACCTAGTTTCGGCAATTTCATTTTGTTTCCCACAACAGCAATGTTTTCATTTGTTTATTTTGTGGTATAAGATTGTACGTTGTTCTTTTTAGATTTGAAACGCGGGGCACTGTTTTGTTTTTTAAAAAAGCGTGTGTAAGCATCCGCAAGGTTGCGAACAGACGCTTGAATAGCAATACTATCCACTTCTTTTAGCCAAACAAACTCCTTCTTCATGGCAGGAAGTTTGGCAGAGCATGTACCATATGTCAAACCTTTTCCTGTTTCTTTGTATGCATTATCCCATAGAGATAGGAAGTGATTGAATACAAAACGCGAACAACCAATCGTTTTATTAATCAGGATCGCTTGTGCTTTATTTGGATAGATACGAAATTTATACGCTTTATTAATCATCCTTCGTTTCACCTCCATTTCGATATATGTCTATTATATACCAAACATACATTCGATTGGTAGTGAAGTGATTATTACAAATTGTTGGGTAACACTTTACATATGTCGAACAATTAAGATGACTTCCTGTCATCTCTTGTTCGAAGCCAATTCATCTCCCACCTACTCACTGGACTACGTCCTTCACGTTCCTTGAGGAAGGAGTCTTCTTGGCTAAATTGATAAAAAAGATTTTGTAAATGCAATTTAAAAAGAAGGTGGATGCATTCCATATATTGTATAATAATATAGTAAGGATTTTTTTAAATATAGAATGGTATTACCCATTTACACAAAGGAGAGTTAACATATGGCTACTCGTCACATCATTACAATGTTAGAAAAAACATTACAGGTTGAAACAGAAAACACAATTTCGCATTTAACTACATCTTTATCTGATCGTATTCTTTCTCAAAGCGCAGCAATACATGAAAACAATTGTTACCATACAATTGGGGAATGGTACAAAAATCATTTTTTATTCCAACAAGATGATTTCCTTTGGGCTAAATACGCTTTCTATGACGCATATTGTGAAGCTATAAAGGCACAAGGACATCTTACAAAACGTGTCCGTCAAATATTAGAATCATTAGCTCGAATGCATGGAAAGCAGTACATTGCTTCTATATTAAATATGCCATTTCCTAACGAACGAGCTAAAGGAACAGCATAATGTAAGACTGTTCTGCGTCAGCAAAACATAGACTCATTGTTTTATAGGAAGATTTACAAATAAAACGTTCATTTCACATGAACTGATGAAACCGGTGTCATTATAATGATTGAAAATATAGTAAACAGGAAAACCCCCATTTACCTCTCTCGTCACTCGAAAAGAGAAGTAAATGGGGGCCCTAAACATTTTATTCGAAATTACTAACATTATCCTCGTTATCCAATTCATTTCTCCACTCTTTAAATTTTTCAATGTCACTACTAACTTGTTTAATGGCTAAACTAACTATCGCTACATCATCTATTAGCCCTAATCCTAAAATGACATCTGGAATTAAATCTATTGGTGATACAAAATATAAAATTGCGCCTACAATAGCAAGAAGTGATTTCTTCGGAATTTCCCGATATTCCCCTTTTCTCCAACAATTCATCATTTCAAATAAAACTTGAAGATTATCCCAAACATCAGTTAAAGCCCCTTTATTATTTTGAGATATTTTCATCCCTTTTTGTATTAAAGTTTGTATTTTACTTTCATCTTCTAAGTATGCACTAGCCCGATTTTGATACTTTTTATTTTCTTTTTCAAATTTTTTACTATCAAATTTCTCTTTAATATTTTTCTTATTAAACATAGATCCTACACTCCTTCATTATTTAACTTATATAATCAAAATAAAAAATTTACGACGCAATAATACAGGACATAAAACCATCCAAAAAATGTATTAATAAATAACCAAAATACTGAGTGGTTTCTTTCCCATGAAAGACACATCGCTGTTATATTTCCAATATTAAAAAACCAAGACGTTATCTTTCTAGCGTTAGTTCCTTTTATTACTACATCATTAAAATATTTGTAACTCCACTCTTTTAAACTGCACTTTATTTTTTTCACCATACTACCCAATCCCTATATTTTTTTATAGCCTACCTTTTTCTGTAATTCGTTACTATAATTTAATTATACATATATACTTATAAAAAATGGTCCACTAAAAGCAGACCAAACGGAGGAAATCTATGAAATCAGAACGTAATATTATATTAGAGATTACAAATGAACTTGGACCTCTGGCAACTAGCGCTGTCTCGTATAATCCCTTAAAGTCTATAGTCCTAGGTGCATTAAATGTGAAAGCATTAATTAAAAAGATATCTATGTTAAACAACGATATAAAAGGACAACCAACCTTAATCAGCTATTACATTGAAAACATCTGTAAAAAACTCGATGTGAAAAATACAGATATCTTTAATGCAGCTAACCTAAGTAAATCATATTTTTACCAAATAAAAAAAGGACAAAAACATCCAAGTAGAAATACGTTAATTAGCTTATGCTTCGCTTTTCAATTAAACGTTTCTGAAACTAACCTTTTTTTAAAAAAGGCGGCTATAACGATTTATATTTTAGAGATACACGAGATGCTATTATTGCCCATTGTTTAGAAAAAAAGCTTGATTTAATTACAACGAACATTGAATTAGAGGCGTTGAATTTAGAAATAATCGAATGATATTCATCTATATAAATAAAACAGAGAGACCTAAGAAGATCACTCTGTTTTATTTACTATTATTTCATCATCTGCTTGATCAATTCACGATTTCTCTTCTTAAATACTTCATTATGCGAAGAAACCATTCCGTACTCACTTGCATCTGGCTGAATAAATTGTTTCGCTTTATTTACAGCATTTCCAGCATCTTGGAATGCTCCCGCAATTAAGTGTAATTTCCCATCATGCTTTAAAATATCTCCCGCAGCATATAAGCCATCTACAGAAGACTCACTATTTGCATTCCCTGCAATATAATAATTATCTATAATTGCAACGTCTAACTCACTATTTTCTAATAACGTAATGTCACGTTCATATCCGTGGTTAATAATAACTTCATCAATAGGTAAATGTGAAACTTCACCCGTCTCGTGATTCGTTAATTCTACATATTCAATCGTTTCATGATTATCACCAGCAATTAATTTTGTAATCGATGTATTAAAGAAACACTCCGCTGAGCTGTTCAACAGTTGCTTCACTTGTGCTTCATGACCAGATAACTCTTCTTTTCTATATGTTACATATACTTTTTTCGCAATTGGTTCTAACTCGTTTGCCCAATCAATTGCAGAGTTACCTCCGCCTGAAATAATGATCGTTTTATCTTTGAAACGTTTTAACGATTTAACTGTATAATTTAAGTTCGATACTTCAAATCGCTCCGCACCTTCAATGGATAACTTTTGTGGATTCAATATACCACTTCCAGTTGCAACGATCACTGTTTTTGAAAAGTGTTCTTCTCCAGTGCTTGTTTTTAACGTAAAAATACCATCTTTATTACGAATAATCGATTCTACTTTTGTATTCAATACAACTTCTGGCTGAAATGTTAATCCTTGTTGCACAAGTTGCTCAATTAACTTTTCACCAGTAACCGGTAATAATCCGCCAATATCCCAAATCATTTTCTCCGGATAAACATGTATTTTTCCACCTAACTGTGGTTGGAATTCTATTATTTTTGTTTTCATTTCTCTGAGTCCACTATAAAAAGCTGAATAAAGCCCTGCAGGTCCTCCGCCTATCACAGTTACATCAAACAATTCTTCTCGATTCATTCGTGCTCACTCCTCAGCTATCAATCATTGATTATCATTCTCAATAAAATATAACCTGTTTCCGCAAAATTTACAATCAAAATTACTATTGACAATACACCTATATAAAATTATATTATTTAAAGAATCAATAGTGAGAATCATTATCAATTTGTTAATAATTAGTAAATTTGAGATTACATCTTCTCTCATTAATATGGTTAATACTATATTGTAGAATCTCACATTCAAGATTTTTAATAAATATTTTGCATTACCACTACTCTTTCAAACAGATTGCAGTTAAACAAATTATCGTATACACATACCATCTATGTTAAAGGAGAAAGACAATGAAAAAGTTATTTATTTCACTAACAGTTCTTTTCGTTCTTGTTATGAGTGCTTGTAGCAATGGCTCTACAGACAAAAAGAACGATGCAAAAGGTAGTAAATCAGAAACAATTACATACCAATCTGAAAATGGTAAAGTAGAAGTTCCTGCGAATCCAAAACGTGTTGTTGTTTTATCATCGTTCGCTGGTAACGTAATGTCATTAGATGTAAATCTTGTTGGGGTAGATTCATGGTCTAAACAAAACCCACGTTTTGATAGCAAACTGAAAGATGTTGCTGAAGTATCAGATGAAAATGTTGAAAAAATCGCTGAACTAAATCCAGATTTAATCATTGGTTTATCAAATATTAAAAATGTTGATAAGTTAAAGAAGATCGCTCCTACTGTAACGTACACTTACGGAAAAGTTGATTACTTAACACAGCATTTAGAAATCGGTAAGTTATTAAATAAAGAAAAAGAAGCAAAAACTTGGGTTGATGACTTCAAGAAACGTGCACAAGACGCTGGTAAAGAAATTAAAGCAAAAATCGGTGAAGATGCAACAGTTTCTGTTGTAGAAAACTTCAACAAACAGCTTTATGTATACGGCGAAAACTGGGGCCGTGGAACAGAAATTCTGTACCAAGAAATGAAATTAAAAATGCCTGAAAAAGTAAAAGAAAAAGCATTAAAAGAAGGTTACTACGCATTATCTACTGAAGTATTACCTGAATTTGCTGGTGATTACTTAATCTTAAGTAAAAACAAAGATACTGATAACTCATTCCAAGAGACAGAATCATATAAAAACATCCCAGCAGTAAAAAATAATCGCGTATACGAAGCAAACATGATGGAATTCTATTTCAATGATCCACTTACATTAGACTTCCAACTAGACTTCTTCAAGAAGAGCTTTCTTGGTAAATAATACAAACATGAGGAATTCTTAATTTAAGAATTCCTCTTCCTTTATTCTATGAACAGAAAAGATGTGAAACGAATGACAAAAGATCACGACAATCCACGTTCTATAGCTTTTACATACAAACTAATTTTGAGCATAATTGCATTCTTTCTTATTTTTATGGTAGCAATGGTATTAGGTGCTGCAGATACTTCAATAAAAGACGTATGGTCAGCACTCACTTCCTCCGCTAAAGGGGATAAAATATCTATTATTCGCGAAATACGTTTGCCCCGTGAAGTTGCCGCTATTTTTGTAGGAGCTGGACTTGCTGTTTCTGGAGCAATTATGCAAGGATTAACAAGAAATCCACTTGCCGATCCTGGATTACTCGGGCTATCTGGTGGAGCAAATGCTGCGCTTGCACTAACACTTGCTTTCAATCCTTCCATAAGCTATCTTTACTTAACATTAGCTTGCTTTATCGGTGCTGCAGTTGGCGCAATTATGGTATTTGGAATTGGTATGGTGAAAAAAGGCGGGCTCTCCCCTCTTCGAATTGTATTAGCTGGTGCTGCCGTTTCAGCATTTCTACTCGCAATTTCAGAAGGAGTCGGCATTTACTTCAAAATTTCACAAGATGTATCACTTTGGACTGCTGGAGGCGTAATCGGAACTACTTGGAGCCAATTGAAAGTTATTATTCCAGTCATTTCAATTAGTATCTTTATCGCTATCTTACTAGCAAAAAAATTGACAGTTCTTAGTTTCAGTGAAGAAGTGGCTATTGGACTAGGTCAAAAAATTATTGTTATTAAAACCATTCTATTTATCATTATTATCTTGCTTGCAGGTGCGTCTGTAGCACTTGTCGGAAATATGGCATTTATCGGTTTAATGGTACCTCACATGGTACGCCCAATTGTCGGTCCAGATTACCGATTTGTTATACCGATGTCAGCAATTGCTGGTGCTTCCTTTATGCTACTTGCAGATACAATTGGACGTACCATTAACGCTCCGTACGAAACACCAGTTGCCGCTATTGTCGCAATTGTAGGATTACCATTCTTCCTATTCATTGTACGTAAAGGAGGAAAAATGTTCTCATGATCCCATCTATTCTAAGAAAACAACGTCTTATTATACTCGCTTTACTTATACTAACCATTACAACTATTGTAATTGGAATGGGGCTCGGTTCAGCATCTTTATCTTATGAGCGACTACTCCCAACACTAATGGGACAAGGAACTTTTAAAGAGGAATTTGTTTTATACTCTTTAAGGCTACCTAGAATTATCATTACATTATTAGCTGGTATGGCTCTCGCTTTATCAGGAGCTATTCTGCAAGGAATTACCCGAAATGATTTAGCTGAACCTGGTATTCTCGGAATCAACTCTGGGGCCGGTGTTGCTGTTGCTATTTTCTTTTTATACTTTCCAATAGATGTAGGCTCATTTCTTTACTTACTACCTGTCGTTGGATTTATTGGAGCATTTCTAACAGCTGTTCTAATCTACTTGTTTTCATATAGTAAATCAACTGGACTTCAGCCGGTGCGATTAACATTAACCGGTATCGGTTTTGCATTTGCACTATCTGGAATGATGATTGTCCTTATTTCATCCGCAGATCGTATGAAAGTGGACTTTATCGCCAAATGGATTGCCGGTAACATTTGGGGAGATGACTGGATCTTCGTTTTAGCAATGCTTCCATGGTTAATCGTATTCATTCCGTTCGTTTTCTATAAAGCAAACCGATTAAACATTCTAGCATTAAACGAACCGGTCGCAATTGGCGTTGGAATTGAAATTGAAAAAGAACGCAGATACTTATTAGTGGCAGCCGTTGCGCTTGCAGCTGCTGCAGTTTCCGTAACAGGAGGAATTAGCTTTATCGGACTAATGGCTCCTCATATCGCAAAATCTTTAGTAGGTCCAAGACATCAAATTTTCATGCCTATCGCCCTTTTAATCGGCGGGTGGCTATTGCTATTAGCAGACACAATTGGACGAAATATCGTTGAACCTAACGGTATCCCAGCAGGTATTGTTGTCGCTTTAATTGGTGCTCCTTACTTTATGTATTTGTTGCTTAAGAAGGCGTAAGAAACACCCTCAAGATTTTTTCTTGAGGGTGTTTTTATTCTACTGCTGCCCATATCCTTCAAACTTCTTCGCCAAATTCTCCATCTCATCTTCCGGCAATAACTTCGGTTCTCCGACGCTTTTCGTTTGATAATAAATTTGCGCACAAAACTCAATTTCTTCTGCAACGGTAAATGCCATTTTTATGTTATTTGCACCTGCAATTAAACCGTGGTTCGCAAGTAAAACGGCACGACGATCAATCATCCCTTCGAAAGCCGCCTCTGCTAATTGCTTCGTACCAAATGTTTCATACGGTGCACAGCGAACATTAGGACCTGCGAAAGCAATTAAATACGATACTGCGGGCAGTTCCCATCCTAATGATGCAATCGTCTTTGCATAAGGAGAATGTGTATGCACAAGCGCATTTATATCTTCACGCTTTCTATAATAAATAAGATGCATATCAAGTTCGCTTGATGGTTTTCTCTCTCCCTCTACTACATCGCCATCTAAGTTTAATATAACTACATCTTCAGGCTTCGTTTCATAATAATCTAAACCACTTGGGCTAATGGCAACAAGGCCTTGCTCCCGATTGAAAATACTAATATTACCGCCTGTCCCCTTTGTTAAACCGCTAGAAATCATTTTCTTTCCATACGCTACAATTTCTTCTCTCTCTTTTTGTAATAACATATACATCCCCCTAAGTATGAAGCTTATGATGACTGACTTTGTATCTATCTACTTATTGAAATAGATTTTTTAAGTTCTCCGTAAACGGTGCTTTTACAATCCCTTTTTCTGTAATAATCGCTGTTACATTTTCATGTGGCGTGACATCAAATGCTGGATTATATACTTTACTTTCTTTCGGAGCAGAATATTGCCCAAAGCGATTAATCACTTCAGAAACATCCCTTTCCTCAATCGGAATTTCTTTTCCTGTCGGTGTTTTTAAGTCGATTGTCGGTGTTGGTGCTGCTACATAAAACGGAATGTTGTAGTATTTCGCTAAAATAGATACGCCTAATGTCCCAATTTTATTTGCTATATCACCATTTGCTGCCACACGGTCGCATCCAACGATTACCGCATCAATCTTCCCTTGTGACATGACCATAGCTGCCATATTATCTGTAATGACAGTGACGTCAATTCCCGCTCGCTGCAATTCTAATGCCGTTAACGTTGAACCTTGTAATCTAGGACGTGTCTCATCTGAATAGATTTTCAAGTCCCATCCTTTTTCTTTCGCTAAGTACATTGGAGCTGTCGCAGTACCATACTTAGTCGTCGCTAACGCACCTGCATTACAATGTGTTAATACTCCCATTCCATCATGGAATAATGTTAGTGCATGTTCTCCAATGTGACGGTTAATTTCTTCATCTTCTCTATGAATCTCTTTTGCCTCTTCTAATAATCTATCTTTCAACTGGGCGATTGATAAGTGTGCGTTCTCTGTCGCGACTGCCTCCATTCTTTCAAGTGCCCAAAATAAGTTTACCGCTGTTGGCCTTGATGTTGCCAAATATGCACATACCTTTTTGACTTCCTCTATAAAGTCTTCCATCTTATTTTGAATAACTTCCTTTGTTCCTAAATACACACCATAAGCTGCTGAAACACCAATTGCTGGCGCTCCTCTTACTTTCATTACTTGAATGGCATCCCAAACGCTTTCAGCTGTTTTAAAAGATTCATAGACAACTTCATTCGGTAATAATGTTTGATCTAATAAAACTAAAGCATCATCTTTCCACTGGATTGGTATTAATTGCTCTTCCATCATCTTCTCCCCTTACTTCGCGTAGTTCATCGACTGTTCTTTTAACGTTTCTACAAAGCTTGTGCCTGTTTTATATTGATTCGCCTGTAAAATAAATTTCTTCGCTACTTGAAGACAAATACGCTCTGCTCTAGCACGTGCTTCCTCATTCTCAATGCAAGTAATATCTTTTACTTTCGCTAGCCCAACAATACGACGAATTAACTCAAGGCCTGTTACTGCAGCTGTATCCTCTAATACAGACTGTAAATATACTTCGTTAAAGCCTTCTTCCTTCGCCATAATCTCGGTCACATGAATATCCCATGCACTTAAAAACTTCTTCTTAAACAAATCAATTACCTCTACCATTGTCGTTTGTAACCAACTCATATACGTATCTTTCTCAGCACCGGGCGGCATGGTTGCATCTGCATTCACCCAAGCAAACATTAAATTCGCCATTACATTCCCAACGTCATATCCCATTGGTCCATAAAAGGCAAACTCAGGATCGATTACCTTTGTGGAATCATTTTTTACAAAAACAGAACCAGTATGCAAATCACCGTGAATAAGCGCCTGTGCATTCGTCATAAAAGAAAACTTAAGTTTAGCTACTTCTATACGGAGCTCTTTATCACTATAAATATGTTCTCTAATCCATCCATCATTTAACGGAAATAACTCATTACGCTTATTATGATTTGTAAATGGCTCAGCGTATACGAGTTCTTCTGTAATCTCACATAACTCAGGATTTATATAATTCTTCACAAGCTCCTTCTTCTCTTTATGATTCATTACAACATCCGATGTTAATAAGAGTGTATTCACCATAAAGGTAGTTAAATCATCCGCAAGCCTCGGAAATATTTCATGATTTATAAGTGCTGTACGTAATATTGTGTGATCCGATAAATCCTCCATTACGCAACAATTCATCACACTATCAAACAAATATACCTTTGGCACAAGCCCAGGTGCTAACTCCTCCTCTAACTGCAAAACATCTGATTCTATACGAATACGATTCGTCGACAACTTAAACTCATCTGAAATCCGCGCTGTATCCCCAGCTTGCTTTACAATGACAGAAATATTCTCCTGTTCATCCCAAATACGGAATACATAATTTAAATTACCATCGCCTATTTCTTTACACTGTAACCCCTTTGCATCCTCAAACTTAGATAATTTCTCTTTCACATATACAATCACATCGTTAGCTTCCATTAAAAAATACTTTGTGAACTTAGACATGGTTTCCCCTCCACACTAATTGTAAGCGTTTTCTAAAAGCTATAAAAAATAATAGGATTAAATCTTTCATCCTATAATATATGTTCTTCTTTTTGAAATGTATATCTAGGTTTTATTATATCTTGTTAATATCTTGAGTCAACGTTTCTATATCATTGCAATATGCTTCCTAATTATATATTTGAGAGGACAAAAATTGTTCAAAAAGATTCTAGTTCATTTTATTTTATTTATCACACAATTCTTTGTAAAATAGAAATACGCAGTTCCTTTTCAAAAAGACAACTTCTAAGAAATATTTCCTTCCTAAGAATTTATACTTACATCATATCTCTAACATACACACTACTCTTTCAAGCACTCATTGAAAATTTATAAACTTAAAATTACCTTTCCATTCCCTGTTATCCTTAATTGAGAATAAATATTAATTAAATTGATATAAAGTTCGTTTATTCGCTTGACAAAATAACCACTTCTATATGATAATTAATATCGAATTAGAATTATTATAGTTAATTAAAAAATATATTTTATGAGCACACTATTTTTTGATGCTCAAAACCAACATTTAGGAGGAATTTTAATATGTTATTAATCGGCACAGAAGTAAAACCGTTTAAAGCTAACGCTTACCATAATGGAGAATTTATCCAAGTTACTGACGAAAGTTTAAAAGGAAAATGGAGTGTAGTTTGTTTCTACCCAGCTGACTTCACATTCGTTTGCCCAACTGAACTTGAAGACTTACAAAACCAATATGCAACTCTTAAAGAGTTAGGCGTTGAAGTATACTCTGTATCTACAGACACTCACTTCACTCACAAAGCATGGCATGATAGCTCAGAAACTATCGGTAAAATCGAGTACATCATGATTGGTGACCCAACTCGCACAATCACTACAAACTTCAACGTTTTAATGGAAGAAGAAGGTCTTGCTGCTCGTGGTACATTCATCATCGATCCAGACGGCGTTATCCAATCTATGGAAATCAATGCTGACGGTATCGGCCGTGACGCAAGCATTCTTGTTAACAAAATTAAAGCAGCTCAATACGTACGTAACAACCCAGGTGAAGTTTGCCCAGCTAAATGGCAAGAGGGTTCTGCTACACTTAAACCAAGCCTTGACCTTGTAGGCAAAATCTAAGGAGTTCGATCAAAATGATACTAGATGCAGATATAAAAACACAACTATCCCAATATCTTCAATTAATGGAGAACGATATTTTACTTAAAGTAAGCGCAGGAGACGATGACGTATCTAAAGATATGTTAGCTCTAGTAGACGAATTAGCTACTATGTCATCTAAGATTACAGTAGAAAAAGTTGAATTAGAGAGAACACCAAGCTTTAGCGTAAACCGCCCTGGTGAAGACACTGGTGTCGTATTCGCTGGTATTCCATTAGGACACGAATTTACTTCATTAGTGTTAGCTTTACTACAAGTAAGTGGACGCGCTCCAAAAGTTGAACAAAAATTAATCGATCAAATTAAAAACATTCAAGGCGAATATCATTTTGAATCTTATATCAGCCTAAGTTGTCATAACTGTCCTGATGTTGTACAAGCTCTTAACGTAATGAGCGTTCTTAACTCTGGTATTACACATACTATGATTGATGGCGCTGCATTCAAAGAGGAAGTAGAAAGCAAAGACATCATGGCAGTACCAACAGTTTTCCTAAACGGCGAATCTTTCGGCAGCGGTCGTATGACACTTGAAGAAATTTTAGCTAAAATGGGTAACGGTCCAGATGCATCAGAGCTTTCTGATAAAGATCCATACGATGTTCTTGTTGTTGGTGGCGGCCCTGCTGGTGCAAGTGCAGCAATTTATGCAGCACGTAAAGGAATCCGCACTGGTATCGTTGCTGAGCGCTTCGGTGGTCAAGTAATGGATACTATGGGCATTGAGAACTTCATCAGCGTAAAACGCACTGAAGGTCCTAAGCTAGTGGCAAGTCTTGAAGAGCACGTTAAAGAATACGACATCGATGTAATGAATCTACAACGTGCGAAACGTTTAGAGAAAAAAGAACTTATTGAAGTGGAACTTGAAAACGGCGCTATTCTGAAAAGTAAGAGCGTAATCGTTTCAACAGGTGCTCGCTGGCGTAATGTTGGCGTACCAGGTGAAGCTGAGTTCAAAAATAAAGGTGTAGCATACTGCCCACACTGTGACGGTCCATTATTCACTGGAAAAGACGTAGCAGTTATCGGTGGAGGTAACTCTGGTATTGAAGCAGCTATCGACTTAGCTGGTATTGTTAAGCACGTAACTGTTCTTGAATTCATGCCAGAATTAAAAGCTGATGCTGTATTACAAGAACGTCTTAACAGCTTACCAAACGTAACTGTTCTGAAAAACGTTCAAACAAAAGAAATTACTGGTACTGATAAAGTAAACGGTATTTCTTACATCGATCGTGAAACTGAAGAAGTTCATCACGTTGAATTACAAGGTGTATTCGTACAAATCGGTCTTGTTCCAAACACAGACTGGTTAGGCGAAACAGTTGAACGCGTTCGCGGTGAAATCGTAACAGACAAGCACGGCGCTACAAACGTACCAGGAGTGTTTGCTGCAGGTGACTGTACAAATAATCCGTACAAACAAATCATCATCTCTATGGGTTCAGGTGCAAACGCAGCTTTAGGTGCATTTGATTACTTAATCCGTAACTAATATAGACGTGAGTAAAAGACGCATTACCAATTAGGTAATGCGTCTTTTTTATTACAATGTATCTACGTAGTCGTCAAAATCCTTCCAACATAGTATTGTATACGGCGACCCTATATCCAATACTACTTTTACATCCTCTGCCACTACTTTGATTCTTTTTAATGTGCTGTCTCTTTTTCCGGCCGGATAAATAGCAATTTTTACAACTTCCTGTTTTCCACCCTCATAAATCTTTATTTTCAATTCTAATTGGTCTATTTCTTCTTTTGAAGGAATCTCTTTTCCTTCCCAATCACACATTTCGAACAGAGGGTATCGATCTCCATGCCATTCCTCAACAATCTCAATGACTTTAAGGATAATATAATTCCCTGATGCTAATTCATAACTAACAGCATCACCTGCTTTTAAAGAAGTATTAGCTATAAATCTCTTCGGTACTTTTTTCGCTTCTGGCTGCGGAGAATTTAACTGTTCTCTTAATTTATTTAAAACTACTTCACGTTTCTTCTGTAATTTAGGTTCTTCTTCCCAGCGAGCTAAATCTGTACCACTCTCTATTATTTGCAATGCCTCCTGCTTAACATTCTCTTGAAGTCTCCCTAACCTCCATTGTATGGAAGCAAATACTAACCAAAAGGCAATAGTTTCTTCATCATCTAATTCATTCTTGTACTCCTCAATTACAATCCTACTTGCTTCCTCATTTGAATATTCATTTGCTAACAAATCCTTATATAGTAACTTAATATCTTCAGCAATATCGTCTGATAATATTGCTACTCCCCAAGCACCCATACATTAACACTCCAATCTATACACTAAAAACCTCTCATTCCCATTCTTCTCATAAGCCCCAGGCAATCTTACTTCCCTCTTCAGCTCAAACGCAGTCTGATTTTCTAAGAAGAAAATATAGTCCTCAGAAGGATAATATAAAATAATATCCACTTCTCTCCCCGTTTCTTCTACAGAAAGTAAAATGTTATTTACTACGTTCATAAATACTTGTACAGAAAATGGGTTGAAGAAATAAAATCGGTTATCACGTGGATCAATCTCATATTCCTGCGCTAAACAGCATTCAAACCCAATTTTATCTTTACTGTTTCTTACCTTGCGTGCATAACGATCAAGATTATCCAACGCTTCTTTATAAAACTCTTCACTCATTTCAATTCCAACTGCTGAAGCACCACATTTATGATGCATATAAAAGTTTAATCGCCCTTTTCCGCACCCAAAGTCTACAATTCGGTCGCTACTTCGTATTTCATATTGATTCAATAACTCATCTAACCCGCTATACGGTGTCGGTTCATAGCGATGATAATGCATAGACTTGTTAAACCCTTTTTGCTCACCGACTGTTTTTATATGTAAAACTGCATCGTAATATTGTTCGTTCATTCGTCTTCTCCTATTAGAAAATGGTACTTATTATTATACACCATGTACTGGAGGCTCATTTTTCATCAAATTAATAGGTACGTGAAATTATATTAACGGTTTTCTTAATATATCTATCGTAACTTCAAATATATCAACGATTTTCTCAATATATCTATCATAACTCAAAATATATCAACGGTTTTTCAAATATATCGATTTGCCGACAATTCACGCCAAAAAACAGGAGCTCTCTAGCCCCTGTCTTCTAACACTTTCAATACAGTTTGTTTCAATATTTCTACCCCATCCATAATACAACTATGATCAAACCTCATATACGGATGGTGTAATCCAGGTTGTAGGTCTGCTCCTAGTCCAAGCATGACAGCTTTTAAATGTGGTCTTTTCACTGTATAGTAATGGAAATCATCGCTTCCTGTCGTATAGAGAGGCCCTGTGCATCTCTCTTCCCCATACACTTCGAGAATACCTTTACGCATAAAGCGCTCAGCTTCTTCGGAAACCTCTGCTCCTGGTGCAAGATCCATCCATTCGTATGAAGTTTTTGATCCCATCGATGCAGCTGATTCTATTACATGCTCAATCTTTTTCTTTAATTCTTCTAATAGTATATTACTCTCTGCTCTTACATCTAAACTGAAATGACCATTTCCCGGAATGATATTTAAATTATCACCACCAGCTTGGCATCTCGTCATTTTTACTGAATAAGAACTTTGCGGTGGCAGCCAAATATTTTTCAAACCGATATTAATCATGGAAATGACATCAATTGCATTCACACCTTGGTGTGGTCTTGCACCGTGTGCATCCTCCCCATGAATCATACCCTCTAAAAACCCTGCTGCTCCATGACGAATAGATGGGGCTGCTTGTTTCAAAGATAGTTCTTCAATTGGTCTTAGATGGACGCCAAATAAGAAATCGGCATCATCTACAGCACCTTTCTCCACCATCTTCAAAGCACCATTACCCTTCTCTTCTGCCGGTTGAAAAATAAATCTAACCGTACCACTTTTCCATCTCATATTTTTCAATTGTAAAATAAGCCCCATTACAATGGTCATATGAGCATCATGGCCACATGAATGGTTCGCTTTAAATTCTCCATTTACTTCTTGCCAAAGTGCATCCATATCAGCACGAATCGCAATAACTGGATTCCCGCCTCCAATCTCAGCAATTACACCTGGACAATCATCAAATGTTCTATATGAAATTCCTTCTTCTTTTAAAAAGTCAGTAATATATGCTGTCGTTTCATATTCTTTCCAACTTACTTCAGGGTTTTCGTGTAAATGCTGAAAAATCTCCGTTAAGCGCTCTTGTAGTTCTAATGTTTTCAACGTTCCAGTCTCCTTCCCACATTACAAACGATTCGGATTAATTATACTTATGAAAAACAGATGTTTTTATGAACATATTGAATTTTAAGAAAAAAGTCAATTATTTATTTTTAAATACTTAAAAAGCTTACTTCTCACCTATATTACAAACTAAACAAACAACTAGAACATTCGTTATTTTCTGTTTTTTATGTTGACGCTTACATAAACTTTTAGTTATCATAACCTAATAAACGTCTATTTTACGACAATTCTAAAAATACAAACAAACATACATAACAAGGAGGACATTTATGAAAAAAGAAATACCTTTTGGTGTAGCCATGATCCCTATTATCATTACAGTTGCAGTTATGATGGTTACAATTGTTGTATTAAAACAAAGCCCTCACGTCCCACTTATTATCGGTACAACCGTTGCTTCCATCGTCGCTTGGCGTTACGGTTACAAATGGAACGACATTGAAGAAGCAATGTATAAAGGAATTCGCCTCGCATTACCCGCTATCGTTATCATTATCCTAGTAGGTTTAACGATCGGTGCTTGGATTGGTGGTGGAATCGTCGCAACAATGATTTATTACGGTTTAAATCTATTAACTCCATCACTATTTTTAGTTTCAATTACAATTATTTGTTCTATTGTTGCATTAGCTATTGGTAGCTCTTGGTCTACAATGGGAACAATTGGTGTTGCAGGAATGGGCATTGGCCTTAGTATGGGAATCCCAGCTCCAATGGTTGCCGGTGCTATCATTTCCGGTTCTTATTTCGGCGATAAAATGTCACCGCTTTCAGACACAACAAACTTAGCCGCAGGATTAACAAATACAGATTTATTCACACATATTCGTCATATGTTATTTACTACAATTCCAGGTTTAATTATTACTCTTATCGTTTATGCGTTCTTAGGAAGAAGCTTCGGTGCTAACAATATTGATGCCAAAAGTATCGAGCAAACATTACAAGTATTGCAGCAAAACTTTGTTATCTCACCTTTCCTATTAATCATACCTGTAGTTGTTATGGTATTGGTTGCTAAAAAAGTTCCTGCCATACCAGCCATTCTCGTCGGTATTATTTTAGGATTTTTATCACAAGTCTTTATTCAAGGTGGTTCTGTCTCCGCATCTGTCGGTGCACTCCAAGCTGGATTTGTTATAGACACTGGAAACAAGCTAGTAGACGAACTATTTAACCGCGGTGGCTTAGATTCGATGATGAATACAGTCTCTATGACAATTGTCGCTATGACTTTCGGAGGAGTATTAGAACATACAGGTATTCTTCGCTCCATTGTAAATCAAATTTTAAAATTAGCGACATCAGCAAAAGGGCTTATCGCTTCTACTATCGCATCTTGCTTTGCAACAAACCTTACTTGCTCTGAACAATATATTTCAATTGTCGTCCCTTCAAGAATGTACGCAAATGCATACACGGAAAAAGGACTACATTCAAAAAACTTATCCAGAGCATTAGAAGATGGTGGAACATTAACTTCTGTCTTTGTTCCTTGGAATACGTGCGGTGTATTTATTCTCGCAACACTTGGCGTAGGTGCATTTGAATATGCCCCTTATGCTATTTTGAATTTCATTGTACCTATTATCTCAATCATTTACGGTATAACTGGTCTCACAATTACAAAACTATCAGACATTGAAAAAGCAGAACTACTAAAGAAACAAAAAGCTCAACTAGAAGCTTAAAAATAGCGGTAAATTCAGTTCATATAGTGCGCGAGGTCGCCCTTGTTGATAGGGCATTTCCTCGCCGCAAATATGAGCATACCCGTAATCAACTAATTTCTTTAACAACCTTTCTGTCGATCTTCGAGTCACTTGTAAGTACTCAGAAAGGTCAGCTGCTGTAAACTTCAATGACGGATGCGATTGACTAAATTGAATAATTTTTGACAAGTTGGCCGGACTAAGCTTCGTTTCCTTCGCTATTTTCATTAGTTCCGGATTATCATTTTTCAAACTTTGTACTCTCTGTTCTTTCGGGAACGGACCAAATAAATCTTTATCACTTGTTAGTATATAAAAACAACGATCTATTGGATTATTCTTTGCAAAACTTTGAGCAATTTTTGCATTTTGCTCCGCTTCTTTCACAGTTTTTCCGTAACCAAATCCAATAGCTATCGTTCCTTCTATACTCGCAAATAAATTATTTATTATATTTGTTTTTATAATGGATTCGATATCACCACGAGTTGTATACAAAATGCATGTCATTTCATCCACTTGTTTAAATGAACCACGTAGTTCTTTTGAAATGACATCTAGTTTTTCAAGCAAATTCGTTCGTAATTCTAAGGAAGAAATAATACAAGCACCAACAGTAGCTGAATAGCTTTTTGCTAACTCAGCTTTTATTTTTGCACCTTTTAACCCATGTATAATGGACTGTGTTGGATCAATCATTCGCTCTGAAGGAACACCTAGTTTTTGAAGCTCGTCGTAAACAGCGTGAATACTAGTTAAAGCTAAATGAGCCTCTCCAGATTGATATTTAGCTACATGAAAATCAATAACTCTATTTATTTCATCTTTACTCCACAGCATATTTTCATAATCAAACACTTGTGGACTTTCTTTTATACCGATATCATGGAACACATTTGTAATAAACGAGCGGTCTACTAAATCGATAGAAATGTTATGTGGTTGAATACTTTGATGATACATGATAGAAAGAATGGAAGATGCGACAGTTGTCTCGTCTTGCTGTAAGTACGTACTTGGAATTCGTAATTGTTCTCTTATTTCTTTTGCCATATAATAAGGTAAAGCACCTGAGAAAAAGATGACATCACAAGGCTTTAAACGCTTTAATAGTTCAGAAGATTCTGCCGGATGAAGGTAAATATATGGATCAATCTCTATTTCTTCTAGTTTATGAGCAATAGGTAAAATTGTCTCCATAAACTCTTTTGAACCGACAACTGCAATTTTTATCATCATTTCTCTAACTCCTTATCATTAATTAACGACTATTTAACGTCAACTATATCAAATGTACAAAACCATTGTAAACAGGAAGGGGTCTCTACCTAATGAAAATTACAGCTATTCATCTTTATGCAATTCGTTTACCGCTTCGCGATCCGTTTGTTATTAGTTACGGTTCTTATTCTGATATGCCTTCTATTATTGTCAAAATGGAAACAGACGAAGGCATTATCGGTTATGGTGAAGGCGTCGCTGATGATCACGTTACAGGTGAATCGTGGGAAAGTACTTTCCATACTTTAAAGCATACACTAGCTCCTGCTCTTATCGGGCAAAATCCAATGAATATCGAGAAAATACACGATATGATGGATAATACAATTTACGGTGTTCCTACTGCAAAAGCTGCAATAGATATTGCTTGTTTCGATATAATGGGTAAAAAATTAAATCAACCTGTATATCAATTAATTGGCGGACGATATCATGAGGAATTTCCTGTCACTCACGTCTTAAGTATCGCCGAACCTGAAGCCATGGCAAAAGAAGCTGCTTCCATGATTCAAAAAGGTTACCAATCTTTCAAAATGAAAGTCGGTACAAATGTAAAAGAAGATGTAAAAAGAATTGAAGCGGTACGTGAACGTGTAGGAAATGATATTGCGATTCGTGTTGATGTAAACCAAGGTTGGAAAAATAGCGCCAACACATTAACAGCACTTCGTTCATTAGGTCATTTAAACATCGACTGGATTGAACAGCCTGTCATTGCAGACGATATTGACGCAATGGCTCACATTCGTTCGAAAACAGACCTTCCGCTTATGATTGATGAAGGATTAAAAGGTTCTCGTGAAATGCGCCAAATCATTAAATTAGACGCGGCTGATAAAGTAAATATAAAACTAATGAAATGCGGTGGCATATATCCCGCTGTAAAACTCGCTCACCAAGCAGAAATGGTCGGCATCGAATGCCAAGTTGGATCCATGGTCGAATCATCCGTTGCCTCTTCCGCAGGATTCCATGTCGCTTTCTCGAAAAAAATCATTACGAGCGTCGAGCTAACAGGTCCATTAAAGTTCACGAAAGACATCGGAAACTTACATTACGACGTACCATTTATTCGCTTAAACGAACAGCCAGGACTCGGCATTGAAATAAATGAGGATATCCTGCAAGAACTCACCGTCTTTCAAGACGTTGTACGCTAAAGGAGGACTAACGCATGACAGTTCTATACGAAGGCAGATTAAAACAAAATAACGAGCTATTTCACGTTACATTACTCACAATAGAGAACATCGAACAAATCTTATCGCTACAAAACGTTGTAATTGAGACGCTAGAGGATAAAAGTCGCTTACAACCACTATCGTTAGAAGAATTTCAATACATTCTAGAAGGAAACGGCATGATGATCGGTGCTTTTATCGAAAACGAACTCATCGCATTTCGCGCCCTACTCGTCCCTCCTATCGACGATGAACATTTAGGACTTGATATCGGCTTACCAGAAAGTGAACTACACCGCGTCATCTATCAAGAAATCTCAAACGTTCACCCGAACTGCCGAGGTAATGGGATGCAAAAAATATTAGCGACAGTCATCATGGACGAATTACAAAAAGAAAACAGCAAATATGATTATGTGTGCTGCACCGTTGCACCTTTTAACATTCCAAGCTTAAAAGATAAGTTCTCACAAGGGATGGAGATTGCTGCGCTGAAGGAAAAGTATGGTGGGAGTCTGCGGTATGTTTTTGTGAAGGAATTGCGTGGGGACAAGGAAAGAGATTGGACGGAGATTAAGAGTGTTCCGATGAGTGATGCTGTTGGACAGCAGGCTTTGCTTTCGGATGGTTATCGCGGGTATGAAATGGAGAAAGTGGACGGAGATTTTGTTGTGAAGTTTGGACGATAATTGCTACGCCAGAAAAAAAGGAGATGTCTGCTGTGACATCTCCTTTTGCTTTCTCTTCATTGAACATATCGATTGCAACTTCAAATATATCAGCGATTTTTGAAATATATCGGCGCAACTCCAAATATATCAGCGATTTCCAAAATATATCGACTTACCGACAAAGATTGACAATAATCGCACCCTATACAAAGCGTAACACTAAACCGTCATCTTCCAACTAGATAACGCTAACCAATTTTCCATTTCCTTATAATCAGGCATTATTTTCCCGACAAGACGCCAAAAAGATCGATCATGATTTAAATGAACCATATGACACATTTCATGGACAACTACATAATCAATTACTCGCTGTGGTGCCATCGCTAGTTTCCAATTGAATGTTAGCTGTAAATTTGAATCGCAAGTGCCCCATGTTCGGCTACTATCTGTAATACGAATAGAACGTGGTTTTGTTTTAAAGTTACTTTGATGCGCTTTAATACTCTTCTCTACTAATGACTTACACTGCTTATAGTAAAATCGTTTTAAAGCTTGCTGTATTTTCTCATCTTTAAGATCTTTCACATAAATATGTAGCTTATCCCCTTCAAACACTGCATTGTCTTGCGTAATATTTGTATCTTGAGAAATTTGTATCGGATACGTACTTCCTAAATACAAAAAGCCTTCTCCTTGATCATAATCCTTTTCCTGTGGTCCACGCGCTCGCTCCGCCATTTCCTTACGTGTTGTCTGAATCCAATCCCACTTCTCTTCTAGCAACTGGATTAAGTATTCAACAGGGGTCCCTTTCGGCGCCTGTACTTCCACATTTCCGTAAGAATCTACCAAAAAACGCACCGATCTTTTCTTTTTATAAGTTATATGAAAATTAATTGTCTCACCTAAATATGTATGTACCATTTCATCACCTAACGTATTATTTTACATATAAAAAAGAGTAGGATACGAACACCCTACTCTACCTATTATATCATTTACCGCTTTAACGGAATCATTATCCTCTATACTTTACAGCTAATCCTTTAATGAAATTCCTTGCGTATCTATCGCCGCACTCTTTGTAATTTTTATGGCCTTTTTTTCTTAATAGAGCGCCTAGTTCTCCCTTAGTCACCGTAACGCCTACGCTATCTAATATATCAAGTACATCCTCACTCGTTAAAGATAGTGCTATTTTCATTTTCTTTAGAAGAAGGTTATTCGCACTTTCTTTGCTTTGTACAGGTGCCGGTTGCCCTGGTTTCGGATCTTGCTTACCTCTTTTTAAAGTAATAAATCCATTTAAAAATGCCTCTAACATCATCATATCGCATGTTTTTACGTACTCATCTTCTTCCACATCAGGGTTTTCAGGTTCGTGCTGAGGCGCTCTCTTTATTTTTGTAAGCATATCAACTACGTCTTCTTTCGTTACTTCCATTCCGCCAAGTTTAAAAATTTCTACCATATCTATATCTTTTATATCTAAAGCATATCTTACTCTTTTTAATATATCGTTGTTGCTCATTGCCATTGGGTTTCCTCCTGAAATGTTGATTATCATAATGCTTGTAGCATGTGTAAATGAATGTCGTCAAATTACTACTTTAACATTTTAGGAGGTGGTTTTGTAGTCTTAGGTGGATTAATGCTTGTGGAGATGATTTTAAAACAGCAACATATGCTGATTAGGCGCTTAAAATTATCCATTTAAAACCAATTGGATTATAATGATACTAGAGTTTATATGGGAGGGAATCAATAGTGAATTATCTAATTGGTTATAAAGATGCTGAACGAAATTTCGGACATGAGGACCCGATGCTAACAGAATATACATATGGAGAGTCAGGGGCTAATACCGACAAACTCCAAAAAGTACAAAAGGGAGATTTTCTATTCTTTCATAAAACAATACATAACAAGCGATATATAACCGCATATTATCTGGTCGAAGAAGTCGTGCTTGTAAAAGATATCAAACAGAATCGTTTAATCATAAATAAATATGATAATCCCCACCTAAAGAAAGAGATACAACAACTGACACCAAGTGAATGTATTGCGTTTGGAAACCCTATTCAATCTAAAGTCCTTCAAGTTCCTTTGGAAATTACGCCTGAATTATTGAGTAAATTATCTAGGCCTGCAAACCTTAATCCTAATCAATCTTTATTAAGTGCAATTTCTTCTGCTCTTCGTACTTGGAAAGAATTGAATACATCTGATATCAATTTATTACTAGATTTAATTGAGCAAAATGAGTCCAAGGGTAGACTTACTAATAGAGTTTTAACCGCTGAAGAAGTATTTCAAATCTTAGAAAGAGATATCGAGAAATTTATTATTTCTAACCCTTCAATACTTGATGTAAACTATACAATTGAAAAATCCCAACATATCTTCTCAGATGAATCACGTTTAGATTTGTTATTAAGAGATACTACTAATAACGAATTTATTGTAGTAGAAATTAAGAAAGGACCTATTGATAGAAACGCTTTAAATCAAATTAAACATTATATTAAACTATGTAAAAAAGAATTAAAATTAAATACTGTAAAAGGTATTTTAGTTGGTAGTGGGATAGCACCTTCCTTTGAGGATGATATTAATAAAGCAAAACAGGATGGGATAACCGTGCGAAATTACGGTTGGGGATTTACTATTAATTAACACACTTAAAAATGGACAAATCTAATATAGGTTTGTCCATTTTTTATACTACTCAAATATAAATATTTTTGGTACAGTTCAACAAAACTAATCTAAATAAGATTAGTTTCCATTATCTTGATAATT
The DNA here is from genome assembly GCF_006349665.1 of Bacillus sp. CD3-5. Lineage (NCBI taxonomy): Bacteria > Bacillati > Bacillota > Bacilli > Caryophanales > Bacillaceae > Bacillus > Bacillus sp. CD3-5. Next base: position 161,784 of record NZ_VEPX01000008.1, read on the forward strand.
GAATTTAACAAAAAAGGTAGTGCCTTCCGATCCTGTTTGAATTTCTATTTTTGCATTATGACGGGTAGCAATGGCATAACATACGCCTAATCCCAATCCAGTTCCATTATCTTTGGTTGTGTAAAATGGAGTCCCCAGTTTCTCTAATACTTCAGGGCTGATACCTTTCCCTTCATCCCGCACTGCAAGCACCACACAATTTTGCCCTTCCTTATAGGTGCTAATAGTTAGAGTTTTCCCTGTACTCATCGCTTCTAAGCCATTACGGTATAGGTTCATTAATAATTGCCGTATCTCATTACGATTTAAAAGTAATACTGGAACGTCATTTGTATCGACTTGAATATATTTATTTTGATTATGCGTATCTATCTTTATTAAAGGAATAATATCGTAGATAATCGAATTTAAATCTAACATCTGTAAATCTGATTTCTTTGTATTACCTATTGAGAGAAATTCAGTAATAATAGAATTGACACGATCAAGTTCTTCAACCATTAAATTAAAGTACTTACTATGTTTCTCATAGTTGTTCTCTTCTTTTAATAACTGCAAAAATCCTCGTACTGTTGTCATTGGATTTCTAATCTCGTGGCTGATACCTGCTGCCATTTGCCCTATTAACTCTATGTTGGATAACCTTTTCAATTCCTGCTCATATTGCTTTTTTTCTGTTATGTTTTTACAAATACAACAAATACCATCATCATACGGATATGCAATAACTTCATGCCAATATTCATCAGAGGTAGAAAAAAATTCAAAATGGACTGTAGTTCGCTCTGACATTACACGATGAAGCTCCTTATATATAACTGTATCTACGCTACTTGGGAAGACCTCCCATATATTCTTACCTAATACGTCTTTTACTGTTTTTCTTTGCGGGAAATGTTGATGTTTATTTACATACATAAATTCCCATTTATTATTCAAAGTCAAGAATCCATCCGTAATACTTTCAATCACACTTGTAACTTTTTCATTAGCAGCAGCTAGTTCTCTCGTTCTTTCTTCCACCATGCTTTCAAGTTGATCCATATATAACAAGTTTGAAAACGTAGGAGCTGTGGCATCAACGATAGATTTTGCCAGTTGAATTCGGGAATCATCGTAATTATGAGTTTTTTCCTCTTTGCCAACGACGATTACCCCTAATACTTCTCCCATTGAAACCAATGGAATCATCAGTAAACCCTTACTATCTATATTTTTTGTTCGAATAATCTCTTGAATCTTGGCTTCATAGTTTTTCTCCATCCAATCTGCTTCTATCCAATCACAGCCCGAGCTTAACTTCGTTGTCTTAATCGTTGTTTTGTCTAGCGGATCTAAAAGGTGGGCAGCCATGTTTTTACTCTCTAAAATCTGTCCTAAGTAAAAAAAGCATTTATCAAAACTCTCCTGTATTGAGGAACACATTGATAAATCACGGGTAACATTTAGTAACAGCTGCTTCTCGGCAATAAGATTTTCTTTTTGGGTTAAATTTTTTGCGTTTTGAATGGCGACCGCCGCCATGTTTACATAAGCTTCAACACTTTGAATTTCTGAATCTGTTAAGTTCATTGGAACTCCATAATCAAATAAAAAAACAAGACCAAATAACTCTTGCCCAAATGAGATAGGCAGAGCTAATAAAGACTTAATTTTAAACGCATCGACTGGTCTCGAATCCGGTCGATGATCCTTTGAGGTATCAGGAATATAGATGGTTTTTTTAGTTTCAATAACTTCTTTTGCCAGTAAGTCTACTTCAGGATCAATTACCTGCGTATCGAGCGTTACGCCATTTATGGTCTCTGGTTTTCCTGCAAACCCTCTAAACGTTCCATCTTCTTCAGGTAAATAAATTCCAACAGCGTCACACCTAACAATCTCCTCTGATATCGCCATTGTTACACGCTGCAATACTTCACGTAATTCTAATTTTGTATTTATTATTTTGGTTATATTCGCGAGCCTAGAATATCTCGTCTGATCACTTAACATTTGCATAGCCTCCAATTATAGGCGTAATAAAGTGCAACTTTAATAAGTGAGGGGGGGGTGATTCATCCCCCCACTTATTATCAGCCTGAATCCAACCTAACCTCTTTGCACTAGCAGAATTTTAAGGTGGGAGTTTTACTGCCCGCAAATAGCGGGGTAAAATAAACATGCTAATATCAGTGAACATCAAGATCAACCTACCATTTTCTCCTGTATTCTTTTCTTACCCTCGTTTTATATAGAATACCTCACTTACTTATGATACGGTTCACCTTACACTAATAAAATTACTACACTCCACCCCCTCTAACTTTCAAAAGTTACACCGTTTCACTACCCTGTGTCTCACTAACACTCGCCTCAAACTTATCAAGCAATGCACGCACTTCATCAGTCGATTTCGTACTCATCAATTGATTTCTCAATTCAGCAGCTCCTGGGAAGCCTTTTACATAAATTTTGAAGAAGCGATGAAGTCCTGTGATTGAGCGTGGCAGTACTTCTGCATATTGATCTTGAAGATCAAGTTGTAGTCTTAAAAGATCTAGATGTTCTTTACTGCTATGCTCTCTTGGTTCTTTTTCGAAAGCAAACGGATTTTTAAAGATACCTCGTCCAATCATTACGCCATCAATGCCGTATTTTTCAGCAAGTTCCAGCCCAGTCTTACGGTCAGGGATGTCACCATTTATTGTTAGTAGCGTATTTGGTGCAATACGATCACGTAATTTTTTAATTTCCGGAATTAGCTCCCAGTGTGCATCTACTTGGCTCATTTCTTCTCTTGTGCGTAAATGAATAGAAAGGTTCGCAATATCTTGTTTGAAAATGTGCGTTAACCAATCTTCCCATTCGCTTAACTCTTTAAAGCCAAGTCGTGTTTTTACGCTAACAGGTAGTCCGCCTGCTTTTGCAGCTTGAATAAGTTCTGCCGCAACATCTGGACGTAGAATAAGGCCACTCCCTTTTCCTCTTGATGCTACGTTCGGTACTGGGCAACCCATGTTAATATCGATGCCTTTAAATCCTAGTTCTGCCATACCAATACTCATTTGACGGAAGTATTCGGGATTGTCTCCCCAAATATGTGCTACCATCGGTTGTTCGTCTTCTGTAAAAATTAAACGGCCACGTACACTTTTCATACCTTCTGGATGACAATAGCTATCCGAGTTTGTAAACTCTGTGAAGAATACGTCCGGACGACCAGCTTCACTTACTACGTGACGGAAAACAACATCTGTCACATCTTCCATTGGTGCAAGTACGAAAAACGGTCGTGGTAATTCACGCCAAAAATTATCTATCATTTCAAATTCAAATCCTCTCAATATGAATACAATTTCAAACTCTCAATAAACCAAAAAGCAGATGGTATAGATTTTCCTATATCAACTGCTTTTCTATTATACCAACTTAAGCCAAGCCACACACTCTACATGAGTCGTATGTGGGAACATATCAACAGGTTGTACTTCCTGCGTTTTATATCCGCCTTCTTCTAGTACTTTTAAGTCACGTGCTAATGTTGCTGGGTTACATGATACGTATACGACGCGTTTTGGTTTCATGTCGATAATTGTGTTTAGTAATGCTTCATCACAGCCTTTACGCGGTGGATCTACGACCATTGTGTCAGCGATTACGCCTTCTTTGTACCATTTTGGAATAACTACTTCTGCTTCTCCTACGCCAAATTCAGCGTTTGTCATGTTGTTTAATGCTGCGTTACGCTTTGCGTCTTCGATTGCTTCTGGGACGATTTCAACGCCGTACACTTTTTTCGCTTTTTGTGCTAGGAATAAGGAGATTGATCCAATTCCGCAATAGGCATCAATTACTGTTTCATTGCCATCTAATTTTGCATATTCTAACGTTTTATCGTATAACACTTTCGTTTGTTCTGGGTTTACTTGGTAGAATGAACGTGCTGAAATCGCAAATTTAATATCGCCGATAAAGTCATAAATATATTCTGATCCGTACAGTACTGTCGTTTTTTCTCCGAAGATTACATTTGTACGTTTCGGGTTTACGTTTTGAACAATTGATTTTACTTCTGGGAATTTCGTAGCAATTTCTTCAATGATTGCTTTTTTGTTTGGCAGTTCTGCTGTACGAGTAATGAAGACAAGCATAATCTCCCCTGTTACTTGTCCGTAACGAGCCATTACGTGACGAAGTGTTCCTTTGTTACGCTCTTCGTTGTACGCCGAAATACCGTGTTTTTCACAAATTCGTTTTACTTCTTGAATCAATGTATCGTTTTCTTCTGCTTGAATTAAACATGATTCCATATTAATAATGTCATGCGTTCCTTGACGATAGAAACCAGCTACAAGTCCGCCTTCACGTTCTCCAATTGGTACTTGTGCTTTATTACGGTATACCCACGGATTCTTCATGCCAAGTACAGGATGAACAGGAACATCGCTTAGTCCTCCAATGCGCTGCATAACGTCGCGTACTTGTTTTTCTTTCGCTTGTAATTGTCCTTCATATGTTAAATGCTGAAGCTGACAACCGCCGCATTGATTGTACACTGGGCATTCGGCATCTTTACGATATGGGCTCTCTGTATGAAGCTTCATTAAACGACCGAATGCGAAGTTTTTCTTCACTTTAATAATTTTAATTTGCGCTTCTTCACCTGGTAATCCGTTTTTAACGAAAATAGGATAGCCTTTTACTTTCGCAACACCGGCACCATCATGTGTTAAATCTTCAAATACTACATCTATAAACTCGTTTTTTTCAACTGGTGGCGTCATTTTTGTACTCATTTTCCGACCTCTCTTTTTCATAACACTGCGTTACATTTTATCATACTTATATGGTCTATTTCTATTGGAAGAAAAAAAGCTATTGACGATAGTTCTCTGTTAATGTTACGCTACTACTAATTTAATACGGACGATGTTACCTCATATATACTCGATAATATGGATCGAGAGTTTCTACCCGGCAACCTTAAATTGCTGGACTATGGGGAAAACTAATGAATATTAGACCATGTGCAAAAAGGACTCATATTGATTAGCTTTCTCTCATAGATGAAAGTGAATCCATATGGGTCTTTTTTTATTTTTATTTTTCTAAAAGGTCAGACATCTTACGTATGACATAAAACCTATTTGTGTTATTTTTAGTAATATAACGAGCGTTTTATGTACAAACTTTATACGAACTTCTGAAAGGGGCAACTACATGCAATATGTAATGAGTATTATCGGTATTCTTGTCGTTTTAGGTTTATGTTTTGCTTTGTCAAACAACAAAAGTAAAATCAACTTCCGTGCAATTGCTATTATGATTGGTTTTCAAATTTTAATCGGTTGGTTTATGTTTGGCACAAAGATTGGTCAACAAATCATTATTTTCATTAGTAAAGTTTTCAACAAACTAATTAAACTTGGTACGACAGGTGTTGATTTTCTCTTTAATGGAATTCAAAGAGACTTTGTCTTTTTCTTAAACGTACTATTAATTATCGTATTTTTCTCAGCACTACTTTCTATCTTTAGTTATTTAGGTGTTTTACCATTCATCGTTCGCGTTGTCGGCGGTGCGATTTCAAAAATTACTGGTTTACCACGCGTTGAATCGTTCCATGCGGTAAACTCTGTATTCTTCGGTTCAAGTGAAGCGTTAATCGTTATTAAAAATGATTTACAACATTTCAATAAAAACCGTATGTTTATCATTTGTTGTTCTGCAATGAGCTCAGTTTCTGCTTCTGTTACAGCATCATACGTAATGATGTTAGATGCAAAATACGTACTAGCAGCTCTTCCGCTAAACTTATTCTCAAGCTTAATCGTTTGTTCGTTATTAACACCTGTTGATACGAAAAAAGAAGACGAAGTAGTTCAGAAATTTGATCGTACTTTATTCGGAGACAGCTTTATTGGCGCAATGATTAACGGTGCGCTTGATGGTTTAAAAGTAGCTGGTATCGTTGCCGCATTAATGATCGCTTTCATCGGTGTTATGGAAGTTGTAAACTACGTAATTAGCGCAGCTTCAGGTGCAATGGGACATGCTATTACGTTACAACAAATCTTCGGTTACGTACTTGCTCCATTCGCATTCTTAATGGGGATTCCAGCTCAAGATATTATCCCAGCTGGCGGAATTATGGGTACGAAGATTGTATTAAACGAGTTTGTAGCAATCCTTGATTTAAAAGGTGTTGCAGCAACATTATCTCCACGTACAGTTGGAATCGTTACAGTATTTTTAATTAGCTTCGCAAGTATTAGCCAAATTGGCGCGATCGTTGGTACAATTCGTGCTCTTTCTGAGAAACAAGGAAGCGTCGTATCGAAATTTGGTTGGAAAATGCTATTTGCATCAACACTTGCTTCTATTTTATCTGCAACAATCGCTGGATTGTTTATTTAGTAAAAATCACCTTACTCGTTGAAGTAAGGTGATTTTTTTATCTATTGTTACTTTTCTCATTCCATCCATTTTCTTCAAATGATATGATGAACAAGGGTATACCCCCACCACTCTTATAGCGGTGGGGATTTTAATGTAAATATGTAACATACTACACAATAGAAGGTGATTTTATGAGAAAATACGCAGCAATTGCTTTATGTACATCTGCCATTCTAGCAGGTTGTAATACTAGCAATGTAAGCCAGGAACCTAAAAAAGAGAAAAAGGTTCAAGAAGTTAAGAAACAAACAGAAACTGTGCAAGAACAAGGTAAAATTTCTTATCAGCCCATTACACACGAGTCTACAAATACTACTATTCATATGACAGATATAAAAGATACTTTAACTGAAGTACAATATAAAATTTGGCGTACTGCTGATGGAAAGGAACACACTAAATCTTTTTCTTCTAAAGAAAAGGAGAAACAGTTTACACTTCTTTTTGATATAAAAGAATTTGAAGGAAAACGTGGTGAGTTCCAAATTGAAGCAATAGGCATAAAAGAAGATGGGAAAACCATTCCACTCACAAAATCTGCTATTACTTTCGAACAAAAGGTTCCCGTTCTTATGTATCATGCAATCGATGATTATCACGGACAAGGCATTAAAGATTTATTCGTCTCACCTGCTAACTTTGAAGCCCAAATGAAATATTTAAAAGACAACAGCTATACATTACTAACTTTTGAACGTTGGGGTGATATTAATAAAGTAAATAAACCTATCTTTGTTACATTTGATGACGGTATGAAAAATAATATGAATGCATTCCATGTTTTACAAAAGCTAAAAGACGATACATTTAAACCGGCGGCAACAGAATATATGATTGTTGATAACGTTGATGTAGAAGGATCACTGTCTACTTCTGAAATAAAAGAAATGGTCGATTCCGGCATTTTCTCAGTGCAATCTCATACAGCGACGCATGCAGACTTACCGAAAATTACAAACTATGAAGAGGAATTAAAAGGATCAAAAGAAAAGTTAGAAAAAATAACAGGTAAGCCCGTTATCGCAGTTGCTTATCCATTCGGTCATGTAGATGATAAAGTCGTTGCAGAAACGAAGAAATATTATCAATTTGCGACGACAACAAAACCCGGAAAATTCATTACAAAAGGTGAACCCGATGAATTGTTAAAAATGAAGCGTGTTCGCATACACCATACGACGACCGGAGAACAGTTTGCTTCTTCGATTAAATAACGATGAGGGCTCAATATATTTTGAGCTCTCTTTTTACGCTATATTTATATATATTTTTTGAATTTTCTTGTATTATATATAGTAAGAAATCTTTCAAATTAAAGGAGATTATACATATGTCATTTGAACAAACGTTAGAGAAATATGCTGCCCTTGCAGTCAATGTTGGTGTTAATATTCAACCAGGACAAACATTATCAATTAGCGCACCTCTTGAAGCTGTACAATTTGTACGCCTCGTTACAGAAAAAGCATATAAATCTGGTGCAAAACACGTATATGTGGATTGGAATGATGAGACGTTAACACGCTTAAAGTTCGATCTAGCTCCTGAAGAAGCATTCGCTGAGTTTCCATCTTGGAAAGCACACGCTCGTGAAGAATTAGCAAAAGAAGGCGCTGCATTTATGTCTATTTATGCAGAAAACCCTGATTTATTAAAAGGTGTAGAACCAACGCGTATCGCAACAGCTCATAAAGTAGCTGGTGAAGCAATGAAAGTATACCGTGATTACGTACAAGCTGATAAAGTAAGCTGGTGTGTCATTTCTGTTCCTACGAAAGAATGGGCTGCGAAAGTATTCCCTGACGTTGCACCAGAAGAACAAGAAGCAAAACTATGGGATGCTATTTTCAAAGCTACTCGTGCTGATTTAGAAAATCCTGTGGAAGCATGGAAAGAACACGATAAAACATTACATACAAAAGTTGATTACTTAAACGAAAAGCATTATAAAGCTCTTCACTATACAGGTCCTGGAACAGATTTAACGATCGAACTTCCAGAAAAACATGTATGGGCTGGTGCTGGTAGCTTAAATGAAAAGAACGTACCATTTATGGCGAACATTCCAACTGAAGAAGTGTTTACAATGCCACTTAAAACAGGTGTAAATGGCCAAGTATCTAGTACAAAACCGTTAGCATTTGCAGGTAACATTATCGATAACTTCACGTTAACATTTGAAAACGGACGTATCGTAGATTATAAAGCTGAAGTTGGAGAAGAAGCTTTAAAACATTTAGTAGAAACAGATGAAGGTTCTCACTTCTTAGGAGAAGTAGCTTTAGTACCTCATGATTCACCAATTTCAAACACAAATATTTTATTCTACAACACGCTATTTGATGAAAACGCATCTTGCCACCTTGCAATCGGAAATGCTTATGCATTTAACTTAGTTGGCGGAAAAACGATGTCTAAAGAAGAACTTGCTGAAAATGGCGCAAACGCTAGTATTACACACGAAGATTTCATGATTGGATCAGCTGAGCTTGATATCGACGGTATTACAGCCGATGGCAGACATGAGCCTATCTTTCGTAAAGGTAACTGGGCGTTTTAAGTTAACCATCATAAAAACACATTGGATTACCCAATGTGTTTTTATTTATTCGGCTTCAATTCAAATTTTATCGTTCTATTCTCATGCGTAAACTCAGGCCTATATGTATTTTCTTTCGCTGAATCAAATAGCATCACATCTTGATTTTTTCATCTGGTGCTACCTTTTTACTGGTAAAGCTATCATATTCTTTAAAATTTGTACTTTTCTTATTTTATTTCTGGTATAGAGGCTTTAGGACAATTGCAACAAATCTACAAATCTTAGACATACTGGTACTACTAGTCTAGAGAAGGTGCTTGATTGGTATGAAAAAAAGAAAATACATTCAAACAAAAGCGCTTTCTCCCTAATATTATTTTATTAACGGTAAGATGGTGTCTACGCTACAACCTCAGTTTTCGTGATTTAGCGGAAATGATGAAGAAACAAAGCTTATCTATTTCTCATATAACCATTATGCGTTTGGTTCATCAGCACGGTTCTAAGTTAGATAAGCGAATCCGATTTCACCTTAAATAAACAAATAACTCCAGGAAAATCGATGAAACATATATCAAAGTAAAAGGTCAATGGATATACCTGTATCGTGCTGTTGATTCGAAAGAGAATACAATCAAATTTCTTCTAAACAAAACAAGAGACTCGCAGGCTACAAAACACTTTTTCAAGAAATCCTTGCAGTCTTTTCGTGTTTCAAAATCTCATGTTATAATAGTCAATAAAAATCCAGCTTATCCTATAGCAATTGAACAGTTAAATAAAGAAAAAGCATACCTGGTGGTATGCGACTTGGGCAACAAAAGTACTGGAATAACATAGTAGAACAAGATTGTCGCTTTATAAAGTAGTAAATTCGTATGCTAGGATTCAAATATTTTAACACAACTACATCCATTCTTTCTGGAGTAGGAACCATACATATCATAAAAAGAACAGTTTGATTTACAGGACCAACCTGTCCAAAATCAGAAATAATTCATCCAGCAATTGTTTTGGTCTGTAGCATAAGACGCAATTCCTTTAGGAATCTATGCAATTTATTATACTTTTGCAGCAAAACCAAATCAATTTGCCACTATTTTTTTGGATTTATTTTCCTCATCATTTCGTAATAAAGACCACCCTTTAAAAATCCATGTCATAAGTAGTATACTAACTGTCATTAAACACCCTATGCCTAATAATAGTTTATTGGGTTGGATAAACTCGGCAAAAAAACCTATTGTAAAGTATACAATCATCCCCATAATCTGCAATATAGAATTTATTGCTGAAAAAACTCTACCTCGTATTTCCCTTGGGATATACTCTGCATAAAATGAACTAACCGGTGTAAGAGTGCCACTTGTAGCTACACCAGATAAGAAAAATAATCCTAATAGTATTTCAATATTATCTGTATAATATATAATTGCGTATATTATAGATTGCACCATAATTCCAAAAATTATATAATTTTTCCTTAACGTATTTCGATCAATAATACCAATTATCCAACTTCCAGTTACTATTCCAAACGCAACTGCGGAAACAAGAAAACCATAATATCTATCCCCTAATTCATTTCCAAAGATATATTTTGCTTGTAATAATAACAAAATTGGTATTGCTGAAGTTGCTATTGTTCTAATTAAACCAATTATTAATAAAAATTTCACTTTCTTATTTTTATTAATAAATCTATATCCTTCTTTAAATCTACTTTGAAAAGATGAATTTTGTTTTTGGATACTCGCTTGTTGTAAAACAATTAAAGATGTTAATACTGCAGATATTGTAAAAGTAACAGCGTCGATTACAAATATAAATCTTGGACCGTGAAATATGCTAATACATAATGTAGCAATAGATGGTCCTAGTACATCAATTAATTGTCCAGTAGTCAGACTAAGCGTTAATCCTTTATTAAACAACTTTTTCCCTGTTAAATCCGGAAAAATAGCAGATCTTGCTGGAGCAAAAATACAAGAACAAGTTTGGGACAAGAGACCAATGGCATATATCATAACAATTGAATCTGTCATAAAAAGAGTTAAGCACAGTAAAACTCTTACAACATCCACTAAAACCAATATCCTTATAGGATTAAAGCGGTCTATTATCGTTCCAGCAATCGGCCCCAAAAATATCCACGGTAAAGATTCAATAAGAAATGCCATCCCTAGTTGAATTGGAGAATTAGTTAGATGATATATTAACAGAGGCACTGCTATTAAAGTCATCTTATCTCCTAATTGCGATATAGCTTGTCCAGTAAAAAAAAGTAAATAGTTTTTATGAGACATTAAATCTTTAAACTTAGCCTTTGTTTGAACACTATTATTTTTCATTCTTATTTCTCCCTAAAGACATGTATTTTAAAATAATTATCTGTAATTTAATGCTACATGAGTAGGTTGATTCTCAATTCGTTTTAAAAAGTTTAGTGATTCCTTTGGATAAATTAATACTCCATCTAAATTTCTAAACATTCTTTCTCTTAATTTATCGGCATAATCTAATAACTTCTGTTGTCCATTTTCTGATTTCAATGCATTAGATTCTATATCATAAACCTCGCTAAGAATATACTGTAATGTTTCTTTAGTCTTTTCATAATCTATATTAATAAAGTCTGTATTAGACTCTATAGCATTATGTTGAAGTAGTAATGCCAACCACAAAGCACCTTGTTCTCCATCTGAACTCTTCTGTATCCATCCTTGAGTTGGATTGGCCCATAACCCAGCTCTGGCTGACCTAAATATCCTTTCAGCGACAATAATCTCCTGAGCTAATCTTGCTATATTTCCAAAGAGATCCTGACATATATCTAACAATAACCAAACTGTCATATCCGTTCTCATTTCCTCAATACCAGCATACTTTAATCCAAGTGGTAATTTTTGAACAGAAGAGTTAAACAATGGTATTGGCCCACTTCCATGTATTAATTCATGTAGGGTTAACCATAAGGTTAGTGCATCATCAATATCCTGTTTACTAGCATCTATAAAAGTAGGTGTAATATTATTAATTCTCATATTTGCTTTAGCAACTGGTAAAGTAAGTGTCGAAAACCTCATTTTGACTAGATTATGAAATAATATAGAACGTTTATGCTGAAATTGTTTGTTTGAGTCTTTCCAATGCCCTAAATAAAATGGTGTAAATAGTGCAATATATTTCCCATTAGAATCAGAAAAAGGTCCCGAACTAAACAATAAATCATAAAATTCTATATGACGATCATGAAAATCACATGGAAAGCCAAATAATCTATTACCTAATTCATGACATAAAGACTCTACCTTTGAAACTATTTTAGAAGAATTTGAAGTTTGTTTCGTTAAAATTATTCCATCCTTAAACTCTTTTCCTTCCATCGCACACATTGGTCCTAAATAAAAATTGATAGATTGTTCACGAGCTAAACCAAACTCTAATACTGCATTATCCCAATGATTGTATTTTAATCCTTCTTTTATAGCCTCTAATAAACGTTTACTAACTCCATGCTCTAACAATTCTTCTTCCAATTTATACATGTTATCAAACAGAAATTCATGACTTGCGGACTTTTGTAAATAAACATCAAAATTCACTAATTCTTCTAACAATGAATGATTTATATCCTTGCTTGAATCAATATACACGTCTTCTGTAGTTATTTTCATATTTTTTCTCCTTATATATTTTTCAATTTAATAGAGTATAAACATTCTTCATATAAAAACTCATCTAGAAACGCATTAGTATATTTGTATGTAGGGCATACTTTGATATCTAATTCTCTGGCAACAAAATTTATTGTCTCCTTTACATGACCTAGTTCAAAAAACAAATCTTTATAGGCCCATCCAGAACGATAACGCCACTGATACCGATCATAAATAGCAGTTATAAAAAGAGTATAATTCCCTTCAGATATATCTGTCTCAATTTCACCAATATACGACAGATAATGATTGTTTACATTATAGTGATAGAGGCCTTGAGGTAATTTACAATTTTCTCCAACGGATAAATAAAACTCGAAAGGTGTCCTTGCTCCTTTTGAGGGAACTGGTTTTAACATTACAGGTAGTACTTCTAAAAATGTTGCATTTCTCAAACGTCCTCCAGACCAAAACAACAGGTTCCCTAATTCCCATAAACTCTCTGTCCCTGTACTTGTTGCTGGATGAGGCAAATTAATAAATAAATTATGCAAATAACTTTTAGTTATATCGGGATATGAAGATTCTTGTAAAAATCTTTTCATATCTTCCGCATCTTCTTTATAAATATCAGGTTTAGAATAATCCGCATGATTTATTGAATCTTTAGCTGAAAAGTATTCAAAAAACTCCCTATTAATAAGAGAGCTTTTTTCAAATAAATTTAATATATCATTATCAAAGTACTCTACAATAACCTCTAAATTGTTAAACTCATCAAAAATGTGCCTTGCATCAGGGGCATTAATACCTAATTTAATCATATAATCAATAATTTGTTTTTGGGATTTTGTTTGATTACAAAATGTACTTACTTTTGACAATATATGCATTGATTCTTCATTCATATCTTCTATTGCTAACTGTTTGTTACTTTGAAAATTTATAATTACCCATTCCCCTGAGCTATATACAATTGAGGTTAAGGGATTTCTTATGTATAAACTCATATTTTCTCCTTTCTTATGAAAAAGGATGTGGCATATTTCCAGGTCCTAATGTAGTAGGAGAAATCCTAGGTATTTCAGGTGCCACGATCTGGATAGCACTTAAATTAAGAAAATCAGTTAATATATTTCCGCGATCTACCACAACTAATTCTTTCTCTATAACTTTCGCTTTAGCTTCTAGTGAAGTTTTAAAATCAGAATATTCTTTAAAGTCAACATGAAGAGATTGATAAATCCCCCAATTCTCTAATAGATTATTAGCGTTTTCTGAATTAAAATAATATAAAAAATGATGGTAAGGATCACTAAAATTATATTCTCTAATTTGACGGTCTAATTCCCCTACCTCTAAACCATGTATTAGCTGCACATAGGCTTCCATTAGTCCTTTGAGAAGAGATTCTTTTTTTGACCATGCCCCTCCTGCCCCACATATTAATGCAGGTCCATTATTAGTCTTGTGTTGTTTAACTAGTAAAATTATACAAGAGGTAAATCCTTTTACAGAACTATGAGGAATTATTAAGGTATTGTAACCACGATTTTCAAATAAGGTTATAAACCTCTTCGCTTCTTCTGGTAATGAAGAATTATCCCACAAAACTGGCGAAAAGCTTTGCGTTACTATCTCATATAAATCTTTTCTTTCTAAAACTTCTGACAATCCGATATTTATTGCATCTTTATAATTTGGATGAATGGCCATTCCAGTAGAGTCAGAATTGAAAATAGGATCTTTTACAGTACTTAAACTCTCTAATTGAACATATTCAATTGGAAGGTATTTTAATTGTTTTGTTAATAAATCTTCACCTTCGCACCACCAAATGTCCTTCGTGTAATTTTTAATACAATTAACAATTACATTTTCAAATTCATTCGCTTTTCCATAATGTAATCTTGTACGTGGAGGTAAACAAGCACTATACCGTTCCAAAGCTTCTGCAACTGCTTTAATATGTGATAAAGATTCATCATTATCAATTCCCCGCCCGACTAAATAAGGAAATTTTACATTTGATGGTGAATCTATTAGTGCTATATATATATACACACCATCGTCACAGTCTTCTTTTTTTATTATTTTTTTTATTGGACTCCATATACCAGATTCCATAATATCAAGTGAATATTTTTGTAATGATATTAAATGACTTGTACATTCAGGGTGAGGGAAATAAATACCTTTGTATTCTACTCCCTCATTAGAAAATGAAACTTCAAGTTCTCGATATTTATTTTTGTTACAAGGGGACGGCTCAAGAACTACATTACCCATGTTTTTATAATCCTCTACAGAAGATATCCATAATTTAATACAATCTTCACAAGGAGCTTGAATATTTTTTAGGTTAAAAGACGAATTTTCTAACAACAACTATTTAGTCCTCCCTAAGGCCACACTATATACTGTTACTTCACAATCTTCTTTTAAATGCAATGCTTGATTAATCATTGAATCATTAAATCCTCCTACAGGGACAGTAGGTATTGACAAAATTGAAGAAGTTAGACATAAATTCTGGGCAGCATGTCCAGCTTCAAGTAATAAATAACGATACCCTCGTTCCCCATATTTAGGACAAATTCTATCCATTTGTCCTACAAATAAAATGATTGCACTTGCTTTATCATAGTCAATATGTTTAGTTAGAAACCAATCTGATAAATTTTGAGGAAGTTCCACATTATCCATAATATTTATTTCATTATTTAATGGATTATATTGATAGACCCCTTTATTAAGTTCTTCTATCCCTAAGGAAATAACATACACTCTTAACGGAAATAACGCCCCAGCAGAAGGAACTGTCCTATGCTCCCCTTCATTATCAGTAAAAGTGTAACCATACGTAGACCAAAGAAGAGTGTATAATTTCTCCAAATCTAAAAGGTCATCTCCAAAATCTCTTGAAGATTTCCTTCTAGTAAGTGCTTCATGTAAAGGTGCCTCCAATAATTTAGTATTAATATCCCATTTCTTTATTTCTCCATTATCTGATGAAGATACAAAAAAGGGAGCACACGGTTCATTAAATTCGCCAAAACTAGAAACAAAATGATATGCATTTGAAGCCCACGCATATTCTTTCATTGCTTGTAACACGTTTAAATTTTGTTGATCAACCGATTGCGACGACATACAAAGGTGCCTCCTCATAACCGTTAACCTCTAACATAGAATCGGCATATTCATCACGTAATGCTGGCGTTAAAAACGTACTATAATCATACGCTGTGCCAAGGGTAAGATACTTTTGAGCTAATTCCCCAATATTTACTAATAGTGTTCTATAAGCACGAGGATGACGATATCGGTACATATATCGGCTCCATACTGCTGATATTACAAAAGCACATGCTGCATTTCTAGGGCGGTCTTGTCCGATAACCATATGAACCAATTCATCTCTAAACATACCATCCTTTATTAAAATAACAGCATGATTTTTAGGATCATAATGATAGAGTCCTGGCTCAAGACCTTCTATATTAAATGCAAAAAAATAGGTTTCTAATGCGGAAAATGCGGAATTGAGAAGTAATTCTGGCTTTTCTTCTAAATTTTTTTCTGCTTCTGTTCTTAATCTTACTGTTTCTATATTAGAGTAATGAAGAATGTTACTAAGTTCTTGCAATTCTATAATTTTCTGTTTCCATGGTCGATTAGAACGTCTTTTTAAAAGGATTTCATCAAAACTATAATTCGTTGGTAGTTTTGTTGGGTTTGGTAAATTTACAGTATTAATACCTTTAATTTCTTTCCAAAATTCAGGTAAACCTTCTTGCCTTATTAACTCCCGAAATCCCTCAGAATTAAAGTTATCAGGTTCATCATTAGTACTATCATCAAACTCTAAGTCACAACTTTTTAAGTGTAATAATAAAGCATCCAACCAACCCCTATCAATCCAATGCTGAATCCCTTGTAATTTTCCATCACCGTATTTAGAATCCACCAATAATTTGTTGGAAATTAGATTATCTAATACTTCATTAGATTCAGCATCATCTAATGAAAAAGTCTGTTGAATCACTGTAATAATTTCTTCTTTTGATATTAGATTGGTTAATTTAGTAAACAGCTTTAAATATAACGGACTCGGTAATTCAAGTGTTTTATTCTCTAAAAAAAGATCACACGTAATAGGTGATCCTAAACGAATCCGAAAAAAAGGATTAAGTTGTAAATTTCCTGTAGCAATTTTTAATACCATGATTAAGTCCTCCTTATCCTATTAATGCAAATGTCATAGTAGATTCCATTAAACCATCGATCCCCAAAAATTCATCTACTTTGCTATCATGTAAAGAATATCCTCTGTAAGAACTTCTATCTAAAGAACTTGATATAAATGCTAAATTTTGCATTAAATGCCCTAAATCATATTGCATAACTCGATAAGATCTTGATTCTCGATATCGATACATACTACGATCAAATATTGTTGAAAATACAAAACATACATTTACCTTAAAATTAGGACGTTCAGGATGCGTAATAATATGCTCTTGGACAAATTCTCTATAGTCACCCTCTTTTATCAAAGTTAGTGCATGATTTTTAACGTTATAATGATATAAACCCATATCAATACCTTCTACGTCGGAGATAATTGTATAAATTTCAGATGGATGACGGCTTCCACCAGAAGGAACCGTTTTAGCTATATGATCTCCAGTGACAGGAAGTTTCCTTTTACTCGTTTCTCCAAATGATAAATACATAAGTCGAGAAAATTCTTGGAATGAAAGAGCCCTGCTATCACGATACATCCCTACATGATCGTTAAAAATAGTAGTTAATGACTTATGTTCGAGCTTTTCATCTTTTAAAAGCTCGATGCTTGGCCCGCTAATTACTTTATAGTTATCAGGGGGATTTTCTTCGCTTAAATATTTCTTCATTGAAGCTTTATCATCTAGTCCTTTTGGATCTAAACTATAATCGTCTTTTGGAATTTTATTAGTGTGAAAATGATAGACAAACGGTTCTTTCCATCCTTTTCCCAACCAATGTTCACCATGCTCACCTGTATAGTTATGATTTTGATTTTCCTCAGTAATTAATAAACCTAATGATAACAATTCATCCAAGGAATCTTTAGCTATATTTTCCCCAACTTTATTCTCACTCGATATTAATTCTATAACTTCTCTTTCCTCTCTCCATTCATTACAAAAAGATAGTAAGGAAACAAGCGTTTCTTGATTTAACATTTCTTCTGTCCAGCGCTGTAAACTAATAGAATCATAAACCTCTAAGTTATTTAGCTTATTTAACACCATTAAACCCGAAGACTGTTTTATTTTCATGCTATAACACCCCTATATTTAGCTATTTGTTTACGTAACCAAGGATGATACACCGTTTCAGTATTTCCGCTTAAATATAATGAAACTAGATCCCTTGTTGGAACCTGTTCAGCATAAACACTATTATCTGATGCTACTCCGGTTTTATATATTTGCCCATATGGACGTGCATAGCAATATACGTGGTAATAAGGTATTTCAGCTTTATGCCATCTATCTAATACTGAAGCAGCTATTCTTAATCCAAAGTGAAAAGAATATTCTTTTAAATTTTCTAATTTAACACAATTAATTTCTTGATTATTCAAGGTAATAATCCAATTTTCCTCCAGCTCATTTGGATATATAACCGTTAATCTAAATTTTATGCCCAACTGTTTATATGTAGCTAATAAACTACCCTGTTTATCACAATTATTCTTTATCCATGGTACTAATTCGTTTAAAAGAAAATTTTGAGTATGAAATTCTAATTCTTTCGATTCCAAGTTTTCAGGATTAGGATCTTTTAATAACGGGATTTCTTTCATAGGATCAAAGGAATTTAACTGGACTTCTTCCAATAAATTTATTATTTCAGATCTTCTGCTATGTATCTTACAACTTCCAACTGAAACTATAACTACATCACCAGGTAACAAATTTGCTACTTGTTGATTTGTATTTAACTTTCTAACTTCTTCCAAAAAAAGTTCTGGTGACATAGGGAACATTATTCTATTAATCCATGAAGCATCTCCAAGATATCGTAAACCACTAAAATTTGGAGCAACAAGCTTAGGTTTTACACGTAAAACTTGTTCCAATGTTGTTGACAAGTCATTAATAGGGAAGCTTAAATGCGAGCCTGTAAAGAATTGATGGTGGTATCCTGGAAAATTACATATTAAGAAATCAATAGTCTTTACATCGTCCAGTACACTTCCGATAATTTCAGGTGTTACATTGGTATCAGCTAAATACCAACAGGTTGCATCCGCTTCTTGAAAAACAATCCCTATTTCTGGTACATTTGTGGTAGTCCCTGTTACTATAAATTTCCCCCCAGCAAACTCCACTTCTTGGCCAGCTTTTAAGATATTACGATTATTAAAACCTAGTCCCTCTAATACTAATTCGACTGTAGGATCAGCAGGGTAAAATACTACAGTTTCATTGGGTAATAAAGCTAAACTATCCACCTCTAGATGTCCTGGATGACAGTGGGTAATAATTACAGCATCAATATATGGTAAAGAGTCCACATTTATTGAACAAGCCGGACTAACCGCTGCGGTTCCCCCTTGAAAACTATTGGTAAGTATAGGATCAACTAATATATTTAATTCATTTATCTTTATTAAATAACATGCATGTCCCAAATAAGTAACTTCCATATATAAACTCCTCCTATAACAGGATTCCTATTCTTAATTTTAAATTAAGAAAGCAGCCCAAGCATTGTTAGCTTGGACTGCTTCTCTTTAAACTAACGAATACAACATTGTTCGCGTACTACTTGACCTAAAGCAGGTGCAGATTTAACAGTGAATAAAGATGCTTTTTTCTCATTTTTTGCTTTAGCTACCTCTTTAAGTGCATTTTGTTTTTCTACAGTTTTGTTCATGACATTTCCTCCTTTTTTTATGTATGAGAAGTGATTACCGATTCAGTAACCATTTCCTGACTTAAATGTAACAAGTATCAAATTCATTTTCAATTGGGATAAAATTCTATTTTTTCAAAAGAATTTCCCCCAAATCTCCTATTATAGTGATATTATTTAAAAGTATAATATTATAAATTTAATTAAACTTATTTAATGTACTAACGGAGGGCTTTTAATGAATATTGGCCAAATTATAAAACTAAACCGTATAAAAAAAGGAATAACTCAAGGGGAACTTTGTAAAGAGATTTGTTCTATAACGCATCTCAGTAAGATAGAAAGTGGCACTACTAACGTTACAAGTGATGTTATTGAATTAATTTGTAAACGTTTATCTATTTCAATAGAAGAGGAAACCCATCAATATGAATATTCGGAAGAATTGTTAGAAGAATTCTACAATTCAATCGTCTATCTTGATACCCCCACAGCTACTACATTAATAGACAAGCTTGAGGATATGGATGATTATATACAATTGACCCCATTAAAATTTAAAGTTTTACTATATAAATTAAGGTATCTTTTAATGATGAATTTAAAGAAAGAAGCAAAAGATTTGGCTGAATTCCTTGAGGAAAATCAAAAATTATTGGAAGAATCAGATTTCAATTCACTTATTTATTGCTTAGGTGTATACTATACATGGTCTGGTGATTCTGTTAAATCCTTAACTTATTTAAATAAACTGGACAATTTAATAGATAAAGATGGTGATTATTCTTATTATTTATCCTTGGCATATTACCATAATAAATCTTACATAAATTCTTATCATTATATAATAATTGCACTAGACCTTTTTAGATATAACAATAATTTCAAAAGGATTATTGACGCAGAAATGCTATTAGCACTATTGCTGAGCTCTGGTGAAAGAATCGGTATTGAACAATCTTTAGATAAATTCCAAAAGCTTCTTTTACTCTTGAGGGATATGGATGATTCAGAAAGAAAATCTAAAATATATCATAACATTGGTTATAATTACTTACTTTTAAAAGACTACCAACAAGCTGCTAACTATTATCGCATGTCTATGCAGTTAAAAGATAAGAATTCCTATATATACTTAACTTCATTATATTCTTATATACACTGTTCATTCAAACTAAAGAATCACATAGATGACTGTAATACACTAAAAAAATTTATATTAGATGGAATCATTATTTCTAAGCAAATAAAAGAAAAGAAATATTACCTTTTATTTAATATATTGCTAATGAAATATAATCAAGATGATCAATTATATGATTATATTTATGAAGAAGCATTACCCTTCTTTACAAAAAATAATTGTATAAGCGAAGCAAAAGAATATGGAAAGTTAGCTTTTAATCATTTTCAAAATAAAAAATCGTATCAAAAGTCAACTGAAATTGCTAGCAGTATTTTAAAGTGATATATATTAAATCATTTATTCCGGAGGTATTTTTTATGAAAAAATTTCTATTGGTTTTACAAACTTCGTTATTAATATTTACAGTTATTTCATCTCTAAATTACGTATCTAAAAAAACTGCAGTTACATCTATCACTACTTTTGAAAATGAACCTAATCCCCCTTCATAATTTTATATGTAACTGTCAGAGAGAATTTGTTCAAACGAGAGCCTTATCAGCCGTGACCAATCTTATTAACAGTAATATAAGTTGAGCTTTCATAACATGGTGGAAATAATGGAGAAAAAGGATTATCAATTGCTCACACAATGAACCTGAAGCCAACAAATGACTCTTGTAGAGTTGATAAAAATATATTTATATAAAATATAAACATATATAATTATATCTTGCAGTCGATTCAGAAGATTATACAATTGAGCCTTATCTAAGTCAGTCAAGAGATAAATAATCAGCCAAGCGCTTTTTCACTTCCCCTCAAAATTTATGTGATAACAGAAGATAAGAGTCCTGCCTATTCTGTAGCTACTCCAAGAGTTAAAAGAAAATCAACATATACCTAAACTAAAGCAAGTTAGATATTGCAACAATATAGTAGAATGCACAATCTTTTTATTAAAAAGATTGTGCATTCTATGTTGGACTTGAATCATTTCAAAACAGTGATTTCTATATTGAGCTATTTTAAAGCCATGTATATAATCCAAAAAGTACAGGTTTATTTACGGGACCACTATATTCAAAATCAGAAAAAATTCATTTGTCAGTTGTTTGGGCGAGTAGCATAAAATGCAATCCTGCTAGGAATACATGTACTTTATTTTTGCACCAGAACCCGTATCGATAATCTCAAATTCGTAAAATGCAAAAGGTATGTCCTTTTTACTATTATTTTTCATCGGGAAAACCATCACGTCCACTATCTTTCCTATTTTTTAAACTTTATCGTGAACATTCTCTTCCCTCCACATAAGACAACATTTCATATACCATAACAAACCCCCTTTACCTTTTCTTGTCATATTTTGTCGTAGTAATTGCTAACTGCACAAATAGAAAAAAGCTATCTTCTACAAAAGATAGCTTTCATGATGCCGATGACACTTTCAGTCCAATTACTCCTAAAACAATAAATAAAATGCAAAATGCTTGGAATAAGTTAATATGCTCTTTGAAAAAGTACACACTAATAATCGTAATAAGAAGTGTCCCGAGGCCCGACCAAATTGCATAAGCAATACTTAAGTTAATCTTCTTTACGACGATAGCAAATACGCTGAAACAAATTCCATAAAATACGAAAATAAGTACACTTGGAACGAGCTTTGTTAAACCATTCGATAATTTCATTGCAATTGTTCCAGCTACTTCAAAAATAATTGTTACAAGTAATAATAGCCAATATACCATACTAGAATCTCCTTCTCTGTTACCTTATAGAGATTCTAGTATACTACTTATAGTCCTAATGAAATATATTTAATTTCTAAATATTCCTCGATACCGAAATGACCACCTTCACGGCCAATACCGCTTTCTTTAAACCCACCGAACGGTGCTTGTGCAACTGATGGGAGGCCATCATTTAAACCGATAATACCGTACTCTAACGCTTCACTAATTTGGAATGCTTGACTAATATCTTTCGTGAAAATGTACGCTGCTAAACCATATGGCGTATTATTTGCACGCTCAATTACTTCTTCAACCGTTTTAAATTTCGCAACTGGTGCAACCGGTCCAAATGTTTCTTCATTCATACAAAGCATCGTATCATTCGCCAATCCAATTACAGTCGGTTGCATAAAGTGTCCGTCTAGCTCTGCAACCTTTTGACCACCATATAAAACTGTTCCACCTTTTTGAATAGCATCTTCAATATGTTCTTGTACTTTTGAAACTGCATTCTCGTCAATAAGTGGTCCTACAGTCGTTCCGTCACCGAAACCGTCTCCTACTTTCAACTTCCCTACTGCCTTTTGAAACTTCTCTGCGAATACTTCGTAAACTTCTTCCTGAACAAATACTCGGTTTGTACATATACACGTTTGTCCTGCGTTACGGAATTTCGAACCGATTACTGCCTCTACTGCTTTATCTAAGTCTGCATCATTCATAACAATAAACGGTGCGTGACCACCTAACTCAAGTGAAACCTTTTTCATCGTTTGTGCCGCACTAGCCATTAACTCTTTCCCAATTTCCGTTGATCCTGTAAAGGACACTTTTCGAACACGCCCATCTTCCATCCACGTATCAGCAATTGCTTTCGCACTACCTGTTACAATATTTATTACGCCTTTTGGAATGTCTGCTTCATGAGCTAATTCAGCTAATTTTAACGCAGTTAACGGCGTTTGACTTGCAGGTTTTACAACCGCTGTACATCCTGCTGCAAGCGCCGGAGCTACCTTTCTCGTAATCATAGCAGCCGGGAAGTTCCAAGGCGTAATAGCTGCCATAACGCCAACTGGTTGCTTCATGACTAAAATACGTTTATTCTGATGAGAAGCAGGAATCATTTCACCATATACGCGTTTTCCTTCTTCTGCATACCATTCAACAAAACTATTTGCATAATTCACTTCACCAAGCGCTTCTGCAAACGGCTTTCCTTGTTCTTTCGTCATGATCGCTGCAATCTCTTCTTTATTTTCCTCAATAAGTGTGAACCATTTTTTTAATTTCGCTGCACGATCTGCCGCTGTTAACTTAGACCATAATTTAAAAGCTTCATGCGCAGCATCAACAGCTTGCTTTGCCTCTGTTACCCCGCCCTTTGGTACAGTCGCAAATATTTCCTTCGTTGCTGGATTATTTACTTCGATTTGCTCTTGCAATGTAATCCACTCACCATTTATATACATCGCCTTTTTCTCTACATTTACAAACGTCGCTTTTTTATCCAATATTCTCTTCCTCCTCTATAAGTTTCTTTATTTTCCTAGTCGCAGCAGATTGACTTATTTTTAAAAACTCCGCTACCTTATAACTCGATCCATATGTTTTATATGCTTTCAAAATAATATTCCGTTCTACTTCTTCTAACATTTTATAGAGACTTTGACCGGACTGTTCAACCGTTGATTCTTGCATCGCTATTGGTAAATCTTCTATCGTAACGATATCATCGGCAGTTATAACAATTCGCTCAATCACATTTTCAATCTCTCTATTATTTCCTTCCCACGGGTAACCAACAAACATTTGTAATGTGCTAGGCGCTAATTTTACATTTCTACCATATTTCTCGTTAAAGTGTTGTAAATAATGATAAATAAGTGGCAAAATGTCTTCTGTTCTTTCCCGTAGTGGCGGGATTACAATGGGAATGACATTCAGACGATAATATAAATCTTTCCGAAATGTTCCTTGTTTCACCATCATACTTAAATCTCTATTTGTTGCCGCTACAACTCTAACGTCCACCTTTTTTAATTCTCTTCCGCCTATAGGGCGAAACGTTTTTTCTTGCAACACTTGCAAAAGCTTTGCTTGAGTTTCAAGCGGCATTTCGCCAATTTCATCTAAGAATAGCGTTCCTTTATGCGCTGATTCTAATAGTCCCTTTTTCCCTTCACGATTCGCACCTGTAAAGGATCCGCCTGAGTATCCAAAAAGCTCTGATTCAATTAAATTTGTCGGCAATGCCGCACAGTTAATTTCATAGAAACTTTCATTCTTCCGGTTACTCACTTCATGTAAATGACGCACCAATCGACTCTTTCCTACTCCTGTCTCACCTAAAACGAGAACCGTACTATCTACTACGGATACTTTCTTGATTGTCTCGACTATTTTTTGCATAGCGATACTTTTAAAAATAAGTCCTTCATGTTCATATGTTTCTCTTAATTCTTTTTTATATGTTTTTAACTGATTATCCATTTCTTCTACCTTTTGACGTAATTGATAGAGTTCTGTAAGATCACGAGAGTAACTAATTACTCTTCTTAAATTGCCCTCTTCATCAAAAACAGGCCTTGTACGAACGTGTAAATACTCTCCTGATTTTGTGGTCTGAACTAGTTCGATTGGCCTCTTTTTTTCAATTACTTCTAACGTTGCTGATGGATAAAAGATACCATCTTTCTGCAATTCTTTTACATGTTTACCTACTAACTCTTTTGCAGCCAATTGATAGTGCCTTTCACATGTACTATTTACACGTACAACGATTCCCTTTTCGTCAGTCACAAAAATTTCGTCAAACGCATATTCAAATACATCTTGTAAATCCATTAACACTCGTTCCTTTTCTGCAACCATCCTAGCCACCCCTAACTTCCAATCCATCGATTCACTTCAATACCTTTATTATAAAGTGAATTTTCTGCATTTTATATAGAGTCAGCTAGAATGTTTGCTGTTTTATTATTTAACTTTTAAACACGAGCAATATTTGCTTTCTCATAACAGACTTGCAACGATTCTTCAATGATTGTTAATCCTTCTTCCAGTTGCTCATCTGTAATCACTAATGGCATTAGCACACGAATAACATTACCGTATGTTCCTGCTGATAGTAGAAGTAAGCCACGTTTATTTGCTTCTGCGCATAAATTAGCTGTTAACGTTTTATCAGGTGCTTTCGTCTTACGATCTTGAACGAGCTCAAATGCACACATTGCTCCTAAACCACGCACATCACCGATGCAATTATATTTATTTTTCATCTCTTCGAATCGGTTCATTACGACTTTTCCTAATTCTATCGCTCTATCATTTAAATTCTCTTTTTCTATTACATCAAGTACTGCTAATGCTGCCGCACATCCTAGCGGGCTTCCTGCATACGTTCCACCAAGTTCTCCTGGTGCAGACTCATTCATAATTTCTTTGCGCCCAATAACACCACTAATCGGTACACCAGCACCTAATGATTTAGATACCGTAATTAAATCTGGAACGACATCATAATGATCAATGGCAAAATATTTTCCGGTACGACTAAATCCTGTTTGAATTTCATCCGCTACAAATAAGATGCCGTGTTCTGAACAAATATTGCGTACTGCTTGCACAAACTTCTTACTTGGAACGATAAATCCGCCTTCCCCTTGAACAGGTTCCATAACAACGGCTGCAATTGTTTCTGGTGCTACTTCTGATATGAAGAAATTCTTAAATTCTTCAATCATAAAGTCATCGTACTGCTCTTCAGTTAGTCCTTCTGGGCGACGATATTCGTATGGGAATGGCGCTTTATATACTTCCGGTGCAAATGGGCCAAATCCAAATTTATATGGTTTTACTTTACTTGTCATCGTCATTGTCATTAATGTACGTCCGTGGAAACCTTTAGAAAACGCAATAATACCAGGTCTTTTTGTATATTTACGAGCGATTTTCACCGCATTCTCAACTGCTTCTGCACCACTATTTAGAAATAGTACTTGCTTATCAAAACTTCCTGGCGCTAATGCCGCAAGTTTTTCTGCTAATTCAATATATGGCTCATACATCATGACATTAAATCCAGTATGAATGTATTGATCTACTTGTTTATGGAGTGCTTCTTTCACAGCTGGGTGACAATGTCCTACGTTAATTGTTCCAATTGCTCCCGCGAAATCAATGTACTGATTGCCATCAACATCTGTTACAAGAGCACCATTTGCAGATTGTACAAACGTTGGGATGCCGTTACTTACTCCTTTTGGTACTATATTTTGGCGGCGTTCTAATAAAGACGCTGCTTTCGGTCCAGGAATTTGTTCATTTACTTTAGCAAATTTTTTTGTGTTCATTACGTATCCCATCCTTTTCTTTACATTGTTTTCTCTTTTCATTGCAAAATGTATGCCAACATTCTTTTCAAGCATTCATCCTATATGCCTTCTATTTCAACATAAAAAATAAGTCTATAAAGACTCATTAAGAGTCTTTATAGACTTATTTTTCTTACACATTAGACTTTCCTTGTTCCCAAATGAACTCACCCGAATGAGAAATAAACTCACCAACAGATTGCACTACTAAATCAGCAAGTGGTTCTAACGTTTGACGGTCTCCCGTACCAGATAGCACTCCAATTGCATAGCAATCACCGCCATTTCTCGCTAAATATAAATCAGTTGGTGTATCTCCAACGACCGCTACTTCACACGCCTCTAAATGAAACCTTTCGCAAAACGATTCTACAATTCTTTTATCTGGTTTTTGTGCCGGAAACGTATCTGAAGCTACAACATAATCAAAATAAGACTCTAATTGATACTGTTTTAAAAATAATTCTGTCGGTGCGAAATCATCAGCTGTAACAACGCCTAAAATAAATCCTCTATCCTTTAAACCTTGTAAAACTCTCGGTAAATCCGCCGTCATTTTCATATAGGAACGATGCTCATACATAAGAGAAAATAACTTTTCACTTACCCACTCATGCATTTCCTCTTCCTTACATGACGTAATATACTTACAAAGCCCCTTTGCCACATCAAGGCTTGTTCCTGCCGCTATTGCGCTACGTGGGTGAACAAATACCCCATCCACACCGATTTCTTTCAATAAAGTCGGCTGCATTGATTGTGGCAGTTGGTATAATTTTATACATTCAGCCACAAGTTCTTCAGCCACTTTTATCCAAATTGAATGAAAATCCATTAATGTTCCATCTTTATCAAATAGTATTGCTTTTACCTTCTCCATAACACCCCACCTCTCGTTTCTTATATCCTCCAGTGTATCAATAAAATATGGATATAAAATAAACGAATTGTAAAAATACCATGAAAATCAAACTAACTTCAAATTTACAATTCTTCTATATAATAAAAAAGGATGCCTTTACAGGGCATCCTCTTGATGTTCAGGAACAAATAGTTCCAGACAATGATACATATTTTCGAATTCCATCGGTGCATCTCCACCATATTCACCATCTAAATTAATCATTAGTTTATCTGGTGAATGCACTTTAATTCGGTTCGCTTGTGTGTATAGTACTTTTGGATTGTTAATATGTTCACCACGCTGCGCTTGTGTTGCAGCTTTAATTAAGTCTGCAATCGAACCTTTTTTCAGCACTAATAAATCAAATAAGCCATCGTTAATCGATGCATATGGTGCTACCTTTTCAAAGCCACCCACTGAACGAGTATTCGTAATTAAAAACATCGTAATTTCTTCTTGTAGTAATTTTCCATCATACTCAATTTCAACGTATGTTGGATGTAGTGATGGTAGCATTTCGATACCTTTTAAATAATAAGCAAGTTGTCCTAATACAGTCTTTAGCTTACTTGGTACTTCATATGTTAATTCTGTAATACGACCGCCACCAGCGATGTTAATAAAATATGTATCGTTTGCTCTACCAAGGTCTAATGGCACAGTTTTTCCTTCACAAATAATATCCGCTGCCTCTTCAATAGAACGAGGTACACCGATTGCACGTGCAAAGTCATTTGTCGTTCCAACTGGAATAATTCCAAATTTCGGACGGAATTCATGACCAACTAGACCGTTTACGACTTCATTTAACGTGCCGTCACCACCAGCCGCAATAACAACATCAAATTTACGCTCTACAGCTTGCCTCGCCGCCACAGTTGCGTCTCCAGGACCCGTTGTCGCATGACAAGATGCTTCATATCCAGCTTGTTCTAATTTTTGTAATACTTCCGGTAAGCTCTTCTTAAATAGCTCACGCCCAGAAGTAGGATTATAAATAATTCTTGCTCGCTTCATCATTTATTAGCACAGGAAATTTCTTTATGTATCGACAAAGAACATACCGAACTTCTATTCAGTATTCCCATGCCTACCTCCTCTCATCTTCCTATCCTTCTTTTATCTCGCTCAAACAGGCAGTAAGAACCCGATTCGTGTAGCCCATCAAAAGTAAATATTCATTTCAATGGTTTTGTTTTATTTGACAAAAAATTTATGTCCATCTATTTCCTCACAACAATTTACATATAACGAATAATAATTATCTATTATTTCATGAGATGAAAAAACCTCTATTTCTAGATTTATCATTATTCCCACCTTTTTGCAACTATCATACCATAGTTGCTATACAAACATTTTTCCACTTTTGACAGTTAATCAAACGTTTGTTTAAATAATTTTCTCTCATTTAAACAAACGTTTGATTAACCTAGAAAAACACCCATGTACGGGTGTTTTTCTGCTTAATCTTTAAAAGTTACTACTATTATCGCTTATTAATCTCTTCAAGTAAGATTTTGTTAACAAGCGGTGGATTTGCTTGTCCTTTTGTAGCTTTCATAATTTGACCAACTAAGAAGCCAATTGCACGGTCTTTACCGTTTTTAAAGTCTTCGATAGATTGCTCATTATTATCAAGAATTTCTGTTACAACTTTACGAAGTGTACCCTCGTCAGAAATTTGAACAAGGCCTTTCGCTTTAACGATTTCTTCTGGGTCTCCACCTTTTTCAATTAATTCGTTAAATACTTTCTTCGCAATTTTAGAAGAAATTGTACCTTTTTCAATTAATTGAACCATTTTAGATAAACCAGCAGGCGTTAATGCAACGTCTTTTAATTCTTTTTGTTGTTTGTTTAGGTATGCAAGTACTTCACCCATTAACCAGTTTGATGTTAATTTCGCATCAGCACCGTCGGCAACAGTTGCTTCAAAGAAATCAGACATTTCTTTCGTTAATGTTAATACGTGTGCATCATAAGCTGGTAAGCCTAATTCTGCAACGTAGCGAGCTTTACGTGCATCTGGAAGTTCTGGAATAGAAGCACGAACTGCTTCTTTCCACTCATCGTCGATATAAAGTTCAACTAAGTCCGGCTCTGGGAAGTAACGGTAATCATCAGATCCTTCTTTCACACGCATTAAGATTGTTTTCTTCGTTGCTTCATCATAACGACGTGTTTCTTGTTGGATGATACCACCAGATAATAATTCTTTTTCTTGGCGAGCTTGCTCAAACTCAAGACCTTTTTGTACGTAAGTAAAAGAGTTTAAGTTTTTCAGTTCCGCTTTTGTACCGAACTTCTCTTGTCCAACTGGACGAAGGGAAATGTTCGCATCACAACGCAAGGAACCTTCTTCCATCTTACAATCAGATACGCCAGTGTATTGAATGATTGATTTTAACTTCTCTAAGTATGCATATGCTTCTTCTGGCGTACGCATATCTGGCTCAGATACGATCTCAATTAAAGGCATACCTTGACGGTTGTAGTCTACTAATGAGCCGTCAGCTGTATGCGTTGATTTACCAGCATCTTCTTCTAAATGAAGACGTGTAATACCGATACGTTTCTTTTTACCGTCTACTTCAATTTCAATCCAACCATTTTCACCAATTGGCTTATCAAACTGAGAGATTTGGTAAGCTTTCGGATTATCTGGATAGAAATAGTTTTTACGGTCAAACTTCGTTTCTGTTGCGATTTCACAGTTTAATGCCATTGCAGCTTTCATTGCAAAGTTAACTGCTTCTTTATTTAAAGTAGGAAGTACTCCTGGGTATCCTAAGTCAATTACACTTGTTTGTGTATTTGGTTCCGCTCCGAATTCTGTTGGACTCGCAGAGAAAATTTTCGAATTTGTTTTTAACTCAACGTGAACCTCTAAACCAATAATTGTTTCTAAATTCATCTATGCTCGCCTCCTTACAGACTTGCTTTTTTTGTATGATGGTCTGTTGCTTGCTCAAACGCATGTGCAACGCGGTAAATTGTCGCTTCATCGAAGTGTTTACCAATGATTTGTAAACCAAGTGGCATGTTGTTAGCACCGAATCCACATGGAACAGAAATCGCTGGAACACCTGCTAAGTTTACTGGGATTGTTAAAATGTCATTTGCATACATTGTCATTGGATCATCAACTTTTTCGCCCACTTTAAATGCTGGAGTTGGCGTTGTTGGTCCAATAATAACATCGTAGTTAGCAAATACATTTTCAAAGTCGTTTTTAATTAATGTACGTACTTGTTGTGCTTTTTTGTAATATGCATCATAGTAACCAGAGCTAAGAGCAAATGTACCAAGCATAATACGACGTTTTACTTCATCACCGAAGCCTTCGCTACGTGTGTTTTTGTAAAGATCCATTAAGTTATTCACATTATCAGAACGAACACCATAACGTACACCATCAAAGCGTGAAAGGTTAGCTGATGCTTCAGAAGAAGATAATAAGTAATACGTTGCTAGAGCGTATTTAGAGTGTGGAAGAGATACTTCCTCCCAAGTTGCGCCCATACCTTCTAATACTTTTAAAGCAGCTAGTACTGACTCACGAGCTTCTTCGCCAACACCTTCTCCTAAGTATTCTTTCGGTACAGCAATGCGTAAACCTTTAACGTCGCCTGTTAAACCAGCTAAGTAGTTTCCTACTTCAACGTTAGCAGAAGTTGCATCCATACGGTCAAGACCTGAAATAGCTTGTAATAAGTATGCATTGTCTTCTACTGTACGTGTAATCGGTCCGATTTGGTCAAGTGAAGATGCAAATGCTACTAATCCGTAACGAGATACACGTCCGTAGGTTGGTTTTAAACCTACAACGCCACAATATGCAGCTGGTTGACGGATAGAACCACCCGTATCAGAACCTAGAGAGAATAATACTTCTCCTGCTGCTACAGCTGCTGCAGAACCACCACTAGATCCACCTGGAACGTAATCTAAGTTCCATGGATTTTTCGTAGCGTAGAAACCTGAGTTTTCATTTGAAGAACCCATTGCGAACTCGTCCATATTTAATTTACCGATTGTAATTGTGTCAGCAGCTTTTAGCTTTTGCACAACTGTCGCATCATAAATTGGATCGAAGTTTGCTAACATTTTGCTTGCACAAGTCGTACGAAGACCGTTAGTTACAATGTTATCTTTAACACCGATTGGCATACCGAATAATAAACCATTATCTTCAGCACCAATTTTCGCGTCTAATTCTTTCGCTTTCGCGCGTGCGTTTTCTTCATCTAATGTAAGAAAAGCTTTTACGTTATCTTCAACATCCGCAATACGTTTGTAAGATTCTTCTACTAAATCCGTAACGGAAATTTCTTTGTTGTTTAATTTCTTATGTAACTCTGATACTGAATGATCAAATAATGACATCGAAATTCCCCTCCTCTATTCTAATACTGCTGGAACACGGATTTGATTATCTTTGTGATCCGGTGCATTTTTTAATACTTCTTCAACTGGTAAACCTTTTTCTGGTACATCTTCACGCATAACATTTTTCATAGTTAATACATGAGTTGTTGGTTTTACATCTGTTGTATCTAATTCATTTAACTGTTCTGCAAATGTAACAATTGCATCTAGTTGTTTTTGAAATTTTTCTGCTTCTTGATCAGTAATTGCAAGACGTGCTAAATGTGCTACGTGCTTTACATTCTCAACGGAAATTCTTGACACGGCTAGGCCACCTCCATAATATATCGTTCAATCTACAATACTATTGATGATACCAAATTTTCAGTACTTCAAGCAAGTCAACACACGGCACTTACAGCATTTTTACATAAAAAAAGAAAGGCAAACGCCTTTCTTTACGATTTACTCTTTATCTGACGGTTTATTTTTCGGAAATCTCTCGTTATCTTCTTCATTATCACGAATTGTTTTTTGTAATACAAAACAAGACATCGTTAAAAATAGTGTTCCAATTAAATAGTATCCTTTTACACTAAGCGTTTCATCTAGCGTATAAATCCCAATTAGCATACCTGAAAGCGCGCAAACAAATGAAGTCCATGCTAAAAACGTGAACGCTTGCGTATTACGTCTTCTCATCGTTCTCCCCCTCGTTAGCTGTACATCTATTATAGATAAGTATATTTACTATGATGAATTTTTATCCCACTTTAATGGGCAGTAAGACCCCCACCTCAAAATTCAGCGAAAGCAAAGAAGTTAGGTGGGGGATCAACTGCCCATAAAAGTCCGATTGGTTCAACTAATAATCAGTGGGGATGAAGAAAATCCCCACTGATTAAAGTTTCACTTTATGTAAATTCTAGTTTTATATTTATAAATCTTTCATAAAAGAATAATATTTCAAGGTGAATTTTCTGTCTAATCCGAAAAAACAATTGAAACCATTGACATTTATTTCAATTCTACATAAAATAAAAACAAATATTACGAACCTCGAAATATACGGGAGTGGAATTAATTGTTGCAATACGAACATTTTTTAGACTTACTGCTAGATAATGCCAAGAAACTTTTCTATCCTGAAGAATGGGTAAGCTTAGATTTAACACTTTCTAAAACTGAAGTATTTTGTTTACTTTGGATGGAGCGAAATACAGATATTACAATGACAAAAATCGCTGACCTTCTTGATATACCGATGAGTACAACGACAGGTGTTGTAAATCGTCTTGTAAAAAAGGGATATATTGAAAGATACCGTGACGAAAATGACCGACGCATTGTATTAATTCGTTTAACAGAAAACGGCGTATTGCTCGTTCAAGAAGTAAAACAAAATGCAGCCCATTATTTTAACCTAGTGACCGAAGCATTATCGGAAGAAGAAAAAGCATTTTTACTACAAATCTTCCAAAAGATTATGAATCACATTGCTACGTCACAACAAAAAACAGAAGAAAAGGTTTCAACACCTAAAATGAAAAACATTCCGATTGAATAAAACCCTAGCTGGGTTTTTATTCAATCGTTTATTTCGCCACTCGTAATATTCGATACTCGAAATAAGGGGGATATGAATGATGAGAATTATTTTGTATACAGGTAAAGGCGGCGTGGGAAAAACTAGCATTTCAGCAGCAACTGCACTTCAAAGCGCAAAACAAGGATTAAAAACTTTAGTAATGAGCACAGACCCAGCTCATAGTTTAGGAGATTCATTTGGTGTAAAACTATCTTCTGAACCATTAGAAATTCGTGAAAACCTATGGGCACAAGAAATTAATACGATTTATGAGATGGAAAAAGGCTGGGGGAAATTACAGAAATATATTACACTACTCTTCACTTCCAAAGCAGCTGATGATATTACAACAGAAGAGTTAACGATGTTTCCTGGTATGGAAGATTTAATTAGCTTACTTCGTGTACTCGATTATTATAAACAAAACACATATGATGTTATTATCATTGATTGTGCCCCAACAGGAGAAACATTAGCCATGCTCAGTTTTCCAGACATGCTCGGCTGGTGGATGGAAAAACTCTTCCCTATTAAAAGAAAAGTTTTAAAAGTTGTTCGCCCTGTAGCGCAACCACTTCTTGGCGTCCCCCTTCCAACCGATGATATTATGGACGAATTAACAAATACACTTGAACAACTTGGAGAAATGAGAGATATTTTATCAAACCGAGACGTAACAAGTATCCGCATCGTTGTAAATCCCGAAAAAATGGTTATTAAAGAGGCTCAGCGTAGCTTTACGTATTTAAATTTATACGATTATAACGTAGATGCGATTATGATTAACCGCGTCATCCCTAACACTGTCATCGATCCTTATTTTCAAGCTTGGAAAGATACTCAAAAGAAATATAAAACATTAATTCAAAATAGCTTTGATCCGCTTCCTATTTACGAAGCTCCAATGTTTGAACAAGAAGTTGTTGGCTTACCTATGTTAGAACGCGTTGGAGATGCTTTATTTAAAAAAGATTATTGTCCTACTGAAGTAAAATTTAACGGTCGCACTCAATATGTAAAAAAAGATGGCGATGAGTATATTTTCGTTCTGTCCATTCCCTTCTCTAACAAAAGTGAACTTGCATTAAATCAAAAAGGTGACGAGCTTATCATTCGTGCTGGTTCTGTTAAACGAAACATCACATTACCCAAAACGTTAACACACCTTTCTATTCAAGGAGCAAAATTCGAAGATGATGTACTAAACATTCGATTTGGAGGTGTCGTGCATGCATGAGGAATTAATAAGGAAGGTAATTCGTACAAAAATAAAAATCGGTATGCATATATTAGAAGAGTTACCTGCACCAATCCAGCAATCAGCTAAGCAAATACTAAATATTTTACAAGAGGAGCTAGCTGCTTATCCGAAAGAACAAGGGCATCGTGAAGATAATTTGAAAAGTATTATAATTGAATGAACATCTCTGGATAGAGGGCCTTTCTAGGCTTTCTATCTCTATATTGGAGTGATGTAAGTTGTTTAAAAAACATTCCACTATTATGCTTTGGATAATTCCCTTGTTATTTCTCATTCATAACCTTGAAGAATCTTTCCAAATGCCACAATATCTTGCTAATCAATTTTCAATTACTTTTATAACTAGTCAACAATTTTCCATTGCGATTTCTATATTGACTCTCTTTGTTTTACTTATCGTCTTTCTATATCAAATAAACATCTTGTCTTCTATATACTGGATTATTTTTATACAGGGGGCTATCTTCTTCAACTCTGTTCAACATATTATTTTGTTTTTTATTTATCGCTCCTATAATCCTGGCGTAATATCCGCAGTTTTCATTGTTATCTTTTCTATTTTCTTTTTTTCATCCCAAAAACACTTAATTCATAAAAATAAATTCTTAATTACACTCGCTTTCAGCTTATTTTCTTATCCTATTATAATTTGGATTACCTTACTATTCGCTAGCTACTTTCATTCATAAAAAGACCAGGAAAACTCCTGGTCCATTACTCTACTTAACAAACATTGGATTCTATGTTATACAGAATTGGAAGGTACAGAATTAGGGTTTGTTTTGTTTGTTAAGTAGATTATATGTTGAACGAACTAACAGCGGAGGGGTTCCTTCTGTTAGTCCATTAAACCCAATCATTATTTTACGATTTTTTCAAGCTCATCAAGTGAAAGATCTACTGAAATTGAACCATCATTTGTTTCTTTCTTAATTGCATCTGTTACTTCTTTTGAATGATATAATTCAATTACTTTTTTCAGTGTTGGATCATCTTTATCTTTCGTACGAGATGCGAAAATATTAATATATGGCTTCGCATTTTCATTCTTTGGATCTTCTAAGAAAATTGGATCCTTCGCTGGATCTAATCCAGCTTGACCAGCAACACCGTTATTAATAACTGATGCTGCAACATCTTTTAACACACGAGGTGTTTGCTGTGCGATAACCGGTGTAATTTTTAATTTCTTCGGATTTTCAGCAATACCACTTGGATCTCCAAATAGACCAAAGTCTTTTTTAAGCTTTAATAATCCAGCTGCATCAAGAAGTTTTAATGCACGTGCTTGGTTCGTTGGATCGTTTGGAATTGCAATTTCTGAACCATCTGGAATTTCATTTGCTTTCTTATATTTTTCAGAGTATAAACCCATTGGCGCAATTTGCGTTGTACCAACAGCTGTAATATCTAGCTTATGCTCTTTTTTAAATTGTTCTAAGAATGCAATGTGCTGGAATGAGTTTAATTCAATATCTCCATCAGCTAACGCTTTATTTGGCGTTGTGTAATCAGAGAACTCAACCAGTTTAATTTTAATTCCTTCTTTTTCAGCTTTCCTCTTCAAAATTTCCCAAGCGTCTCCATCCGTTCCAGTTACACCGACGCGAACTACTTTTTCTTTCGCCCCTGCCCCTGTGTCTCCACTTGAGCAGCCGCTTAATGCTGAAACCCCTACAATTGCTGATAATGCAAATGCTAAAATTTTCTTCATTTTCTTTTCCCCTCTTCCTTTTTATGATCTGCGTAAAAAGACTTTCGCAAAATAGTTTCCTAAGTTTTGAGCTAATTGTACGAGAATGATAAGTAAAACGACCGTTACGAACATAACTGATGTATCAAAACGTTGATAACCATATGTCATTGCTAAATCACCAAGACCGCCACCACCGACAAGCCCAGCAACTGCAGAAAATTCAATTAAACCAACTGTCATAAATGTAACACCTAAAATTAATGGTGCTAACGCTTCTGGTACAAGGATTTCAAAAACAATTCTAATTGGTGAAGCACCCATCGCTTGCGCTGCTTCAATTACCCCTTTCGGAACAGAAACAAGATTTGTTTCAACCATTCTAGCGATACCAATTGATGCAACTAACGTCATTGGAAAAATTGCTGCTGCTGTTCCAATTGTCGTTCCGATAACACTTCTTGTTAACGGGCTTAAAGCTACTAAGAAGATAATGAATGGAATCGGACGAATTGTATTAATGATGATATTAAGAATAGAAAAGACCCATTTATTTTCTAAAAAGTTTCCTTTTCTCGTTACATATAAAAGTAAACCTAGAGGTATACCAAGAATTGTAGCGAATATAAGGGTTACAATTACCATTAAGAGGGTATCTCCCGTCGCATCTAGTATGCGCGGCCAAAATATACTCCAATCAACTCGCATGAGCTTCTACCTCCTTCAGCTGCACTTGCAGTCTTAGATGTTGTAATGCTTTTTGAATTTCCCTCTGTTCACCTTGCAATTCTACAAGAAGATTTCCAAATAGCACATTTTGAAGTTCAATAATATTTCCGTACAGTACATTTACATCCACGTTATAGTTTTTTGCGATATATGATAGTACCGGCTGTCCTGTTTCCTCACCAGTAAATGTTAGGCGATAAATCTGACCACCATTTTGAATTTTTGCTAAAACACTTTCCGGTAAATGATCATTAATAACAGAACGTACAAAGTTTTGAGTCGTCGTTGTTTTTGGTTGTGTGAAAACATCAAACAGTTTTCCTTCTTCAATAACTTTTCCTTTTTCCATTACAGCTACACGGTGACAAATTTCTTTCACGACATGCATTTCATGTGTAATAAGAAGAATTGTTAAATTATATTCTCGATTTACTTTCTTTAATAAGTTTAGAATTTCTGTCGTTGTTTCTGGATCTAAAGCTGATGTTGCCTCATCACATATAAGAATATCTGGTGATGTTGCAAGTGCTCTAGCAATACCTACACGCTGCTTTTGTCCGCCTGATAGCTGCTCTGGGTAATTGTTTGCTTTATCTTCTAACCCTACAAACTTCAGCAATTCATTTACTCTTTCTTTTATTTCATTCTTTGGTACTTTTGCTAACTTTAATGGATAAGCAATATTCCCAAATACTGTTCTTGAATTAAATAAATTAAAGCTTTGAAAAATCATCCCGATTCTTTGTCTTAGCTTCCGTAATTCTTTCGTCGATAATGATGTAATCTCTTTATCATCTATTGAAATCGTTCCTGCCGTTGGTCTCTCTAACATGTTTACTAGGCGTAATAACGTACTCTTTCCAGCGCCACTAAAACCAATAATGCCAAAAATTTCGCCTTTCTCAACTGATAACGTTACATCCTCCACCGCATGAACAGATTGCCCACCTGTTTCATATACTTTACTTACATTGTTAAAAGAAATCATTTTTTCCCCTCCTATATGCTGTGAAAACTTGAAGCAGAGCTCTCGAGGTAAAATAAAAAGTGCTCTCCTTCTTATCAACCATAAAGATAAGAAGGAGAGCACTTATATGTACTCGTTCACATCTTCTCATCTTCCAAGCCTTTCATAGACTTGCTGGAGTTAGCACGGTATTAAAAAAACCCGTTGCTGAGGTATCGTAGGGCCAGTCCCTCCACCTCTCTGGATAAGAATGTATCGATTTAATTGTCGTTTAATTAATTCTCATTATAGAACTCAGAATAATAAGAGTCAATACATTTTTTAGAAAAATATTAATTATTTCTTTATTAAAATTTTCAGATGAAAAATTCAAGAAAAAATAGTAATCTTTAAAGTTATGTAAAATTATCCTCTTGCATATTTTTTAAAGGATAATCTTCTCTACTAATTGAATACCATTATTTGAATATGAAATCGGAGGAAGATAAATATATGAAAACAGCTCTTTTACTCATTGATATTCAAAATGATTATTTTCCACACGGCAAAATGGAATTACGTAATCCAGTCGAAGCAAGCGCATATGCCCGTCGGCTACTACAGCTCTTTAGAAAGAAAAACGAACCTATTTTTCATATCCAACATGTAGCAATAAAAGAGGACGCTACTTTTTTCCTACCCAATACAGAAGGTGTACATATTCATGAAAGCGTACGCCCACTTAAAGAAGAAACCGTTATACTCAAACATTATCCAAATAGTTTTCGCGAAACCGATCTTCTAGAGCAATTACAACGTTTAAATATTGAGCACCTCGTCATATGCGGGATGATGACTCATATGTGTATTGATGCTACCGTAAGGGCTGCCTTTGATTTCGGCTTGCAATGTACTGTTATACATGATGCTTGTGCGACAAAAGATCTTTCTTTTAAGAATGCTACGATACCAGCTGTTTATATTCATAATACAATTTTAGCTAGTTTAAATGGCGTATATGCAAATGTAATGAGTACAGAGGAGTTTTTAGCTACAAAAAAACACTCTCTTCAGTGAGCAAAACCGAAAAGAGTGTTTCTTGTCAAACCATAGATTTTCTTTCAAATTGTATTATACAGGAAATCCTTAAAATGAATACAAAAAAATGTGACTAATAAGTCAACTTTTCTCATTGTTTTATTTCTATTTACATGTTTATCCCGATATGAATAGGTTTTAGCTAGTTCCACTTACCAAATAGTAATATATGGTAAGTGTTTTTTAATGCAAATTAACTAATTTCTCCTATTATTTATCTGTTTGTTTTTGTTTCTTTTTCAAATACTCCGCACGCAATTTTTCAATTTGCTGCTTTTTATCAAATTTGACAGGCGTCTGTTTTTCATGAAACTTCGCGACAGCTACCTGACCTTTGTAATCCAATTGATATTTTCCCACTTTGTTCACCTACTTTTCTTATCTTGAAAGAGAATTTATTCAACCAATATAATATACCTTATTTTACTGAAGTAAACCTTATATTAGTTTTTCTACTTATATGTATCTTAATCCACATATAGAAAGTTTTTCAAAAAAAAGAGATCTTCGCAGACTGCGAAGATCTCTTCTACTATTTCTTATAAAGTTTCAGAAGTAGTTTTTGCTTGCATGTGAAGTGCTAAGTAGTCAGGGCCACCAGCTTTAGAGTCTGTACCAGACATGTTAAAGCCACCGAATGGTTGGTATCCTACGATTGCACCAGTACATCCACGGTTGAAGTATAAGTTACCTACGTGGAAGTCTTCACGTGCTTTTTCAATATGGTCACGGTTGTTAGAGATAACTGCTCCTGTTAAACCGTATTCTGTATTGTTTGCAATTGCAAGTGCATGGTCAAAGTCTTTTGCTTTACAGAATGCTACTACTGGTCCGAAGATTTCTTCTTTCATTAGGCGAGCATCTTCTGCAACGTCAGCAACGATTGTTGGTTGGATGAACCAGCCTTTAGAATCGTCTCCTTCGCCACCTGCTAAAAT
The DNA here is from genome assembly GCF_006349665.1 of Bacillus sp. CD3-5. NCBI lineage: Bacteria > Bacillati > Bacillota > Bacilli > Caryophanales > Bacillaceae > Bacillus > Bacillus sp. CD3-5. Next base: position 202,107 of record NZ_VEPX01000008.1, read on the forward strand.
TCTACCTTCTTCTTTACCAATTGCAACATAGCTCATTACTTTATCGAATGCAGCTTGGTCATTAACAGGACCCATGTTTGTACCTAATACAGCTGGGTTAGCAACTGTTAATTCTTTCGTTAATTCAACAGCACGATTTAATACGTGATCGTATACATCTTCGTGGATTACTGCACGAGAACATGCAGAACATTTTTGTCCTGAGAATCCGAATGCTGATGCAACGATAGATTTAGCTGCTAATTCAAGATCTGCTTCTTTATCAACAACGATTGTATCTTTACCGCCCATTTCAGCGATAACGCGTTTTAACCAAATTTGGCCTGGGTTTACTTTCGCTGCGCGCTCATAAATACGGATACCTACATCACGAGATCCAGTGAAGCTAATGAAACGTGTACGAGGGTGATCTACTAAGTAGTCACCAACTTCAGAACCATTACCTGGTACGAAGTTTACTACGCCAGCTGGTAAGCCAGCTTCTTCTAATACTTCCATGAATTTCGCTGCTACTACAGGAGTTGTACTAGCTGGTTTTAGTAATACTGTGTTACCAGAAACTAAAGCAGCTGTTGTCATACCTGCCATAATTGCGAATGGGAAATTCCAAGGAGAAATGATAACACCTACTCCTAATGGAATGTAAGAGAAACGATTATATTCAATTGGACGGCTTTCTACTGGAATTCCGTCTTTTAATTTCAACATTTGACGACCATAATATTCCATAAAGTCGATTGCTTCTGCTGTATCAGCATCTGCCTCATTCCATGGTTTACCTGCTTCTTTTACAAGAATAGCAGAGAATTCATGTTTTCTACGACGAACGATCGCTGCAGCGCGGAATAAAATGTCTGCACGCATTTCTGGCTTTGATTTTCTCCAAGTTTGGAATGTTTCATCCGCTACTTGCATTGCTTTTTCAGCTAACTCACGGCTTGCTTTTGAAACACGACCAACAAGTTCCTCTTTATTTGCAGGGTTTACAGAAACAATTTTGTCTTCTGTAGTGATTTTTTCTCCCCCAATAATTAATGGATAGTCTTGCCCAAGATAAGATTCTACTTTCTTTAAACCTTCTTCAAACGCTAATTTGTTAGCCTCCACTGAAAAATCTGTAAATGGCTCATGTTTGTATGCTACTACCATTATTTTTAGCCTCCCCTTAGAAAAACGTTTACATTTTACAACATTATTCTACACGATAATTTAGATTTATTCAAATATTCCTAGACTTATATTTTAAAAATTAATTAATTTTTAAAATATAATAAAAAAACAGAGTTATACAAATGTATAACTCTACAAAATATGAGTATATTCCAAAACGTTTTTGCTAATCAATAAAATAGTTACTAACAAGAATAAAGTTCTTACATATCCAACACCTTTTTGAACTGCAAATTTCGATCCAAAATAAGCGCCCAAAATCATCGATAATCCCATAATAATACCGTATTCAAAATGAATTACGTCTAAAAATAAAAAAGTGATTAACGATACGATATTACTAACAAAATTCAAAAGTTTTCCAGATGCTGCCGCTTGAATAAAATCCAAACCAATTAATAAAAATGCAAAAATTAAAAAGGATCCTGTCCCTGGTCCAAAAAATCCATCGTAAAACCCTATCATTAAAATAACAAAGAAAAATATTAATGTTTTTCTTTTCGTCATCTTCTTATAGGTAGATACACTTCCCCAATCCTTTTTCGCAATAATATAAATAGCAATAAATACCAACATTACAAGCACTAACGGACGTAAAATATCTGGAGGAATAAACTTTACTACTAAAGCACCTGCTACTGCTCCTATAACAGTTAACGGGATTAACTTTCCTACAATTTTAAAATCGACCTTTCCCGATCGAATAAAGTAAATCGCACTCGTAAACGTCCCCATCGTTGCAGCTAATTTATTCGTTGCAATTGCCGAAGCTGGTGGTAAACCAACAAACATAAGTGCCGGAAGCGAAATTAATCCTCCACCACCAACAACTGAATCAATAAAAGCTGCTAAAAAACCGAATGCAATTAATAAAATAATGACTTGAAAACTTAATTCGTCCATGCGCTTTACCCCTTATCCCATTATTTATAACATTTTAAATTATAACAAAATTACCCAAGAAAAAAAGCCGTTCCATAAAGGAACGGCCCTTCTAATTAATCTAAAATTTTCACATACGGCTCATCTTGCTTCGCCTCACGTATAATAATCGCTTCTGGACGTTCTACAGATTTAATCGTTACTTGTACTTTCATATAATTCGGGAAGTATTCCATAACAAGCCCGGCTACATATTGTGTAAAGCCAATTATTTCTGCTTTCCCATTAAACTGGACAGGAATATCGAGCTTTATTTCTCTTAATTCATCGTCTCTATACATACCAGTACCGATAACAGCTGTATAGTCGCCTTGGAAATAATCGCTTAATTTTGCCTTGAAGTTTGATACTCTCGCCAGATCTTCACGTTTATTATCTGTTTTCGCTTGTTCAGATGGGAACAAATAATATTTCTCATTAATTTGTTTCCAATCCTCAACCGTTTCACTACCTTTTTCGACATTCGCATAAGAAACAAAGTTACCTGGCACGAGCGAAGACTTTGGAGCCTGACGATAAATCGCAAATGTTATCGGAACATTTTTTGCTTCAGACTTTTTTTCGTGCATAACTTTCAAGATTTCTTGCGCCATTTTTTTCCCTTCAGCTAACATTTTTTCTTGCTCAATTTTAGCCTCACGCGGATAACCATGCTCTTCCTCATAATAATGAACCGAATTCATCGCTAAGCCAACTACAATGCCTTGGAGCTCACCTTTCTCATCTTTCTCGTCTTTTTTCACATAATAATCATGCTCTAAAATATTCGAAATATATATTGGATTTTTTTTATTTTTTTCCTCTAATGATCCAGATCCTTCACCTAACGCTGGGTTTAAACCAATGTTTGGAAACTTAACTGCATCCTTTTTTAATTTGTCCTCTAGTTCTTTTTGTTCAGCAACTGTACGCTTTCTTTTAACAAGCATTTGTATAGTTTGAGCATCTAGAACATCTCCACCTTTAAAGAAATGTTCTTTCGTACTAAATGATTCTTTCGCAATACGCATTAATCCTGTTTCAAATTCATCTATATCAAGACGATTACTTACTCCTTGCACAACTAAGCCTCGTGCGTTTCCTCCCTCAAATGGAATAGTCGTCTTATAATATTCATCCGAAATAGAGTAATTCGGGACGATTGCTTGCTCTTTTGCTTTCCCCGATTTCTCAACCACTTTTTCATCTTTATCGGCACCTGCACTACACCCACTTACAAGTAGGCCAAGGCTTAATACCGCTAATGCTATTTTTTTCATGGTAAGTTTGCACCTCTTACTTATTTAGCTCTTGTAAGAACCTCTCTTCATTCCAAACCTCAACATTATGTTTCTCCGCTTGTGCTAATTTCGAACCTGCCGCTTCACCTGCAACAACTAAATCCGTGCTTTTACTAACACTTCCTGTTACTTTTCCACCTAATGCCTCAATCTTCTTCTTCGCTTCACTACGTCCCATCACTGCTAATTTCCCTGTTAAAACGACAGTTTTTCCTGCGAAGTACGACTCAACGTTTTGTAAATCAGCAATTTTCATGCCTTTATATGTCATGTTCACGCCGTATTCTTTAAATTGTTGTAATAACTCTAATACGTCTTCATTATCGAAATACGTTACTACGGATTGAGCCATTTTTTCACCAATTTCATTAATTGCTTTTAGTTCTTCTTCCGTTGCCTTCACAAGCGCATCCATCGTTTCGAAATGCTCTGCAAATGTACGTGCCGCTTTCGCTCCAACATGGCGAATACCAAGACCGAATAATAATCGCTCTAATGAGTTTTCTTTAGAATTCTCAATTGCTTGTACTAAATTCGTTGCTGATTTTTCTCCAAATCGTTCTAGCTGTAATAATTGCTCTTTCGTCAACGAATATAAATCAGCAAATGTACGAATATAATCTGCCTCAAAGAGTTGTGTAATGACACGTTCTCCAAGTCCATCAATATTCATTGCATTTCTTGAAACGAAATGGATTAACCCTTCTCGAATTTGAGCAGGACAAGTTGGATTTATACAACGAAGTGCTACCTCTTCTTCTAAACGAACTAGTTCACTCTCACATGCTGGGCAATGCGTTGGCATATGATATTCTTCTTCCTCACCAGTACGCTTATCGAAAATAACATTCACAACTTCAGGAATAATATCTCCAGCCTTCTTCACAACAACGTAGTCACCAATTCGAATATCTTTTTCACGAATTAAATCTTCGTTATGTAAAGAAGCACGACGAACGATCGTACCAGCCACTCGCACTGGCTCTAGCTCTGCAGTCGGTGTTACAACCCCTGTACGACCAACACTTAATTCAATGCCTGTTAATCTTGTTACAACTTCTTCAGCTGGGAATTTATAAGCAATTGCCCATCTTGGACTCTTTGCTGTAGTGCCTAGACTTTCTTGAAGAGCAACATCATCTACTTTTATAACGATCCCGTCAATCTCATAATCAAGATGCGGACGTTTTTCTTGCCATTCTTCTACATAAGCTATAACTTCTTCAATTGTTTCACATGTGCGTCGATTTGGATTTGTTTTGAATCCAAGTTCACCTAAGAAATCAAGCGATTCACTATGTGATAGGATTGTTTTTTCTTCTACATTCGCAAGACCGTATACAAACATAGATAAGTTACGCTTCGCTGCAATTTTCGGATCAAGTTGGCGGATTGAACCTGCTGCCGCATTACGCGGATTCGCAAATACATCTTCACCATTTTGCTCTTTTTCTTCATTTAACTTAACGAATGAACGCTTCGGCATATAAGCTTCGCCTCGTGCCTCTAACGTTACTTCTTCATTTAAACGAAGCGGGATTGCTTTAATCGTTTTTAAATTTTGGGTAATATCTTCACCTGTTACACCATCACCACGTGTTGCCCCTTGAATGAAGCGTCCTTTTTCATAATGAAGTGAAACAGCAAGTCCGTCAATTTTTAATTCGCATATATATCTTACATTCGCATCATCAATTCCTTGACGTACTCGTCGGTCAAAATCACGTAAATCTCCTTCGTTAAATGCATTTCCCAAACTTAACATCGGTGACTTGTGTGTTACTTTTTCAAATATATCAAGAACCGTTCCCCCAACGCGAACGGAGGGAGAATCTTCACTCATAAACTCTGGGTTCTCTGCTTCTAATTTTATAAGCTCCTGCATATTACGGTCATACTCCGCATCAGAAACAGAAGGATTGTCTAACACGTGATATTGATAGTTAAATGTATTTAACAAATCACGTAGTTCTTCTATACGTTTTTTTACTATCTCTTTTGACATATCCTCATTCCTTTCCTATTGTTTCGTCACAGGTGCAAATTTTGCTAACAAGCGTTTAACACCAATTGGGCTTGGGAACGCAATATCTAATTCTTTTGCATCACCTTCACCTTTTACACTTACAACTGTACCGATTCCCCATTTTTGGTGGGAAGCTTTATCGCCTACTGCCCAGCCGATTTGTTCGCCGCCTGTCGTCTTAGCTGCAGGACGCGCGAAAGCTGAGCGAGAACGTGTTGTAGTTGTAGTTGTAGTTGTCGTTTTACTGCTACTTGCCGTTCTTCCTTTTGCACCAAACGAAGTTTCACGCTTCGGCGCTGTTTCATTTAATGATTCTACTAGTTCTGTCGGGATTTCTGTAATGAATCGGGATGCGGCATTCATACTTGTTCTACCAAATAAAGTACGCATTTGTGCATTTGATAAATACAACTCTTCTTCTGCACGAGTAATACCTACATAAGCAAGACGACGCTCTTCTTGCATTTCATCTTCTTCCATTAGAGAACGAGTATGCGGGAATATTCCTTCCTCTAAACCAACAATAAAGACAACTGGGAATTCTAATCCTTTCGCTGAGTGCATCGTCATTAAAATAACTTCCTCACCAGCAGTTGGGTCTTCATCTACACGATCAATATCTGCAACAAGTGCTAAGTCTGTTAAGAATGCAACAAGGCTCTTATCTTCGCTTTGAGATTCAAATGTTTGCGTAACAGATAAAAACTCATCTAAGTTCTCTAGACGACCTTCCGCTTCTAACGTACGCTCGTTTTTCAACATGTCGCGATAGCCTGTTTTCTCAATAACTTCTTCTACCAATTCTGTAACAGATAAATACTCTTGCATATTTACCCAGTTGTGTAATAAACCTGCGAATTCTTTTACTGCCTTTGTAACCTTTGCACTTACTCCAACGTGCTCAATCTCATCGAATACAGCTGTTAATGAAATTCCATTTTGTACACCGTAATTAATAATTTTATCGATAGAAGTCGCACCAATTCCGCGCTTTGGCACGTTAATAATACGTGCGAAACTAATCTCATCATCTGGATTCCCAATTAAGCGTAAATACGCCAAAATGTCTTTAATCTCTTTACGGTCGTAGAACTTCGTACCGCCGACAATTTTGTAAGGAATATTAGATTTCAGGAAAATCTCCTCGACCATACGAGACTGCGCATTTGTACGATATAACACCGCAAAATCAGTATATTTTCGTTTTCCCATTTGAATATCGTCACGAATTTTTTTCGCAACAAAGTACGCCTCGTCCTTTTCCGTTGCAGCACGATAGTAAGAGATTTTGCTTCCAACTTCATTATCTGTCCATAATTTCTTCGGTTTACGATTCGTATTTCTTTCAATGACAGCATTCGCTGCATTTAAAATATTTTGTGATGAACGATAATTTTGTTCTAACAGAATAACTTGCGCATTCTCATAATCTTTTTCAAATGACAAAATGTTAGAAATGTCCGCACCACGCCAGCGATAAATTGACTGATCTGAGTCACCTACAACACATAAATTTTTAAAACGTGCTGCCAAATGTTTAACAAGAAGGTACTGCGCTTTGTTCGTATCTTGATACTCATCCACGTGAATATACTGGAATTTACGCTGATAAAACTCTAGTACTTCTGGAACACGTTCAAATAGTTGAATCGTCGTCATAATTAAATCATCAAAGTCTAATGAGTTATTTTTCAAAAGACGTTTTTGATATTCTGTATATACATCGCTCGTTAATTTTTCATATGGATCAGCAATTGTAATTTTCTTTGCATATTTATCCGCAGATAACAATTCATTTTTCGCATTACTAATACCAGCTAAAATAGAGCGCGGTTCAAATTTCTTCGGATCAATATTGCGCTCTTTCATAATTTTTTTGACTACAGTTAACTGATCACCTGAATCTAAAATTGTAAAGTTACGATTAATACCAATGCGATCGATATCACGTCGTAAAATACGTACACACATAGAGTGGAACGTAGAAATCCAAATATCTTCTGCTTCTGGTCCGACAAGTGTATCAATACGCTCGCGCATTTCACGAGCCGCTTTATTTGTAAAGGTAATAGCTAGTACATTCCATGGTGCTACTCCTTTTTCACCAAGTAAATACGCAATACGATGTGTTAACACACGTGTTTTACCACTGCCTGCGCCTGCCATTAATAGAAGTGGTCCGTTCGTTGTTTGTACTGCTTTTTGTTGCTGCGGATTTAAACCATTTAATAATCTATCTGTCATACTCATATATGCCTGCACCTACTCTCCTTTTACTGCTTTAACCGTTTTTAACGCTGCTTTTATATCATCATAAATAATATTTCCAACAACTACTGTATCAGCATACTGCGCCATTTCCTTCGCTTGTTCAGCATTAGAAATACCACCGCCATAATATAACTTAGCTTGTTTCAATTCTGCTTTCACATTTTTAACAAGTTCAACATCTCCATACGTACCGCTATATTCTAAATAAAATATCGGTAAACGTAATAGCTTGTCTGCTAAACGCGCGTATGCAATTACATCATCTTCTGTTACATCACACTTTGCATCTGTAAGCTGGGCTACTTTCGCTTCAGGATTTAAAACACAATATCCTTCCATAAAAATTTCGTCCCAATCCATAATATCCCCAAATTCTTTCAAAGCCTCATGATGAACGCCTGTTACCCATTCCACCTTTCGGCTATTTAAAACGCTTGGGATATAATAAAAATCGAATCCTGGTGTAATTGCTTCCACATCAGAAACCTCTAACACACAAGGAACTGCATATCTACGAATGCTAACTAGCATGTGTAGTACATTATCAATTGTCACCCCATCACTTCCGCCTACAATAACAGCATCTGTTCCAGACTCACAAATCATTTCTAAATGTTCGTCACTTAATTCCTTATTCGGATCAAGTTTAAATACATGTTTCCATCCGGAAATATCGTACATGAAAACACCCTTTCTTTTCTCAAGTTGTATATATTTCTGTTTAAAATAACAGTTTATTTTCATTAGGATTTTTTTAGTTCACCTTAAATATTTGTTTAAAGCGGAGAATTAAGCTTGAAATCCCCTGTTCCACATTTTTTAAACGCGAGGATTTAATTTTGAACTTCCTTTTATGCATTCTTTCATTATAACAAAAAAAGCTACTTACACACACGCACAATCCAACATCTTTTTCCACGTCAAATGTTGGATTACATATCCGAAAAATCAAAAGGGATACTAATAAAAGAAATAGTATTATCTATTTCAACTTTCATAAAAGGAGTGTTTTTCTAATGAAGCAAAATATCGGTACAATAAATGCCCTAATTCGAATTACACTCGGACTTGTCCTCTTCGGTTGTAGTGCAACGAAACTCGTGCGCAAACCTTGGTGCACTTGGTCTAACATTTTGCTATGGATTGGTGCAATGAAAGTTGCAGAGGGAATTGTTCGTTTCTGCCCTATTGTTGAAATGTGGAAATTCGGAAAATACATGAACATGGGGGCATTTAAAATGCCTAGCATGGATTTTGCTAAAAAGGGACATACTAAAGAAGAAGCGAATCAAACTTCCAATCACGACAAACCACAGTCAAATGGAAGTTATGACGCTTCTGACAAAGAGATTGAGTCAGCGATTGAAGATATAATCCTGGCAAAACCGCTTTGAATCATTTGTCACGATGCAAGATGCTCTCAAAGGGACTTAGCTGCTGCAGTGGGCGGTTAAGTCTTCTTTATTTTACCACGAAACAGAACGTACATTCTTATTTTAAGTATTTAAATATACATAATCAATAAAATTCAGAAAATTAGGTGTAAACCCCTTGCTTAAAATGATATAAAAGTGATATCATTTTTATATCAGGAGGCGATCATATGAAAGAAAAACAAGTATTTTACGTTAATGGTTTTCTTGGGATTATTGGAATTTTAATTTTAGCCGCTATCGGTGTATTTTTCCTTGTACAAGAAATTTTCATAGGAGCAGCATTAACTATTATTTTAGCTGCAGTTCTTGCTACAGGTATCGGGATTGTTCAGCCAAATCAAGCAAAAGTCATTACGTTTTTCGGTAATTATTTAGGAACAATTCGTCAAAACGGTTTATTTTTAACGATTCCGTTCGCGTTCCGTCAAACTGTATCGTTACGTGTTGAAAACTTTAATAGTAAAAAATTAAAAGTAAATGATGTCGACGGCAACCCAATTGAAATTGCAGCTGTTATCGTATATAAAGTTGTTGATTCTGCAAAAGCAATGTTCGGCGTCGAACATTATGATCGATTTGTAGAAATTCAAAGCGAAACGGCAATCCGCCACGTTGCAACGAAATATCCTTATGACAATTTTCAAGATGAAACTTGCATTACGTTACGTGGAAACACTGAAGAAATCTCTGAAGAATTAAAACGTGAGTTAGAAGCACGCCTTGAAATTGCTGGCGTAGAAGTATTAGAAACTCGTTTAACACATTTAGCTTACGCAACAGAAATTGCCCATGCAATGCTACAACGTCAACAAGCAAAAGCAGTATTAGCTGCTAGAAAAGAGATTGTTGAAGGTGCTGTGAAGATGGCCAAAGATTCAATCCATATGTTAGATGAAGAAGGCGTACTAGAACTCGATGACGAGCGTAAAGCAAATATGGTGAACAACTTATTAGTTGCCATCGTTTCAGACAAAGGTGCGCAACCAGTTATTAATACAGGAAGCCTATACTAAAAGGTTGTAAATCCTTATGGCTAAAAAGAAAAGCTTTCCATTACGTATTGATCCTGAATTACACGCAGTCATCGAAAAATGGGCGAATGATGAGTTTCGTAGCGTCAATGCACACATCGAATATTTACTTCGAGAAATGGCAAAGCAAAAAGGGAAATTAAAAAAGGATAAAGATGCATAAAAAATCCCGCTGAGGAATCAGCGGGATTTTTCACATATTAATTTCTCGTCATCTCATGCCCAATTGCACGATATCCTATATCACTTCGGTAAAATAGACCATCACTCTCAATTTTACCGATTTCTTTATATACTTTATCTTTTGCTTCTTGTAAACTATTCGCCTTACAAGCAACAAATAGTACACGACCACCGTTTGTCACAAAGTCACCATGTTTCATTGCTGTACCCGCATGGAAAACAATTACATCTTGCAATGCATCTAGCCCTTTAATAATTTCACCTTTTTTATATGCTTCCGGGTATCCTTTCGAAGCAAGCACAACACCAATTACCGATTCCTCTGACCATTGTAACGTTAACTCACTTTCATCTAATACAGCGTTACATACGTCCACTAAATCATTTTCTAAACGAGGTAATACAACTTCAGTTTCAGGATCGCCAAAACGTGCATTAAATTCAATTACCTTTGGACCATCATTTGTTAAAATAAGTCCCGCATATAAAATTCCTGTAAACGATCGATTTTCTTGGATCATCGCTTTAGCAGTTGGATGTAACACCGTTTCAATCGCCTCTTGAACTGCTGACTCCGAAATTTGTGGTACTGGAGAATATGCACCCATTCCGCCAGTATTTGGACCTTTATCACCATCAAAAGCTCGTTTATGATCTTGTGCAATTACCATCGGATGTACAGTTGTTCCATTCACAAATGCCATTAATGAAAATTCTTGTCCATCTAAAAACTCTTCAATAACAACTTTCTTACTCGCTTCCCCGAACTTTACATCTTGCAGCATTTCTTTCACAGCTTGTAATGCCTCTTCAAGTGTCATTGCTACCGTTACACCTTTACCAGCCGCTAAACCGTCTGCCTTAATAACAATTGGTGCACCAACCTTTTCAATGTACTTTACTGCTTCTTCATAGTCTGTAAAAGTTTCGTACGCTGCAGTTGGAATATTATATTTTTTCATAAGCTCTTTTGTAAAAGCTTTACTACCTTCAATAACAGCAGCCGCTTGATTCGGACCAAATACGCGAAGTCCCTCTTCTTTAAAACGATCAACAATTCCATTCATAAGTGGAATTTCTGGTCCAACGAAAGTTAACTCAATATGATTCTCTTTCGCAAATAAAACTAATGCATCAAAATCATTTTCATCAATATCAATTGGTGTTGCAACATCACGCATACCTTCATTACCTGGTGCTACATATACCTTTTCTACTTTTTCAGATTGTGCAAACTTCCAAGCTAAAGCATGCTCACGCCCACCGCGTCCAATTACTAAAACATTCATATTTCATCCCCCAATATTTAAATAAGTACAAACTAGAAGCTATGCTCCTAGTTTGTTTTTTCATATCAATCAAAGTTTAAAAAGGAAGGTTATCTTAACCGGACTTTTTAAACTTCCTCTATTAGTGTTTGAAATGACGTACGCCAGTGAACACCATAGCAATCCCATACGTATCCGCCACTTTAATAGAATCTTCGTCACGGATTGATCCGCCTGGTTGAATGATTGCTGTAATCCCTGCTTTTGCTGCTTCTTCCACTGTATCTGGCATTGGGAAGAAAGCATCAGATGCAAGTGCGCTACCTTGTGCTTTTTCACCAGCTTGTGTAATTGCGATTTTTGCAGAACCTACACGGTTCATCTGTCCAGCACCGACACCAATTGTCATATCATCTTTTGCTAAAACAATTGCATTTGATTTCACATGCTTTACAACTTTCCAAGCTAATTTTAAATCTTTCCATTCTTGCTCTGAAGGTTCACGTTTCGTTGGAATTGAAATTGTACTTTCATCTAATGATAACGTATCTTCCTCTTGAACGAGAAGGCCACCTTGTACAGAAGTTAATTTTTTGCTTGCGCTTGTCGCCTTTTCAATATTTACAGTTAATAAACGTAAGTTTTTCTTACTTTGTAACACTTCTAAAGCTTCTTTCGAGAAAGAAGGTGCGATAATAATCTCTAAGAAAATTTCGTGTAACTTTTCAGCTGTAGCTTTATCAATTTCACGATTCGCTGCAATAATGCCTCCAAAAATGGATACTGGATCCGCTTCATAAGCACGTGTGTATGCTTCATGAATATCCGTACCTACTCCAACACCACATGGATTCATATGTTTTACTGCTACTACTGCTGGTTCTGTAAATTCTTTCACGATACTAAGCGCTGCATCTGCATCGTTAATATTGTTATACGATAATTCTTTGCCATGTAATTGTTCTGCGTATGCAACAGAAGAAGTTGCTGCGAATGGCGCTTTATAGAAAGTTGCTTTTTGATGTGGGTTCTCGCCATAACGTAAATCTTGCTTTTTCTCAAATGTCACAGTTAATGTTTCAGGACTTTCTTCACCCATTTGCTCTGTTAAGTAGTTAGAGATTAACGCATCATATGCTGCTGTATGGCGGAATACTTTCGCTGCTAATTTACGTTTCGTTTCTTCTTTTACTTCACCGTTCTCTTTCAGTTCTGCTAATACAACATCGTAATCTACTGGATCTACAATTACCGATACAAATTTGTGATTTTTCGCAGCAGAGCGAATCATTGTTGGGCCACCAATATCAATATTTTCAATTGCATCAGCAAATGTTACATCAGGCTTAGCGATTGTTTCTTTGAATGGGTATAAGTTAACGACAACAAAATCAATTGGCTCTATACCTAACTCGTTCATTTGTGCTACATGCGTTTCATTATCGCGAACTGCTAATAGACCACCATGAATATTTGGATGTAATGTTTTCACACGACCATCCATGATTTCTGGGAAACCAGTTACTTCAGAAATACCGATTACTTGTAAGCCGTTTTCTTCTAGTAATTTTTTTGTACCGCCTGTTGATATAACTTCGATCCCTTGTTCTAGTAAACCTTTAACAAATTCTACTACTCCTGTTTTATCTGAAACACTTACTAATGCACGCTTTTTCATTTACCCTTCACCCCTGATTGTATGTTAGTTAACAGTTGGTTCTTTCGTAGATTGAACAATTTGATTCACTGTATTTACGTATAACTTATGTTCAACTTGTTGAATTTTCGTTTGTAAGCTTTCTCTCGTATCCCCTTCAGAAACAACTACTGCTTCTTGTGCAATAATTGGCCCTGTATCCATACCTGCGTCTACATAATGAATCGTTACTCCAGTTACTTTCACACCTGCTTCTAACGCTTGACCAACAGCATCTTTCCCTGGAAAACTCGGTAATAGTGATGGATGAATATTAATAATCCTTCCGCCGTAAGCTTCTAGTAAAGTTGGTCCAATTAAACGCATATATCCGGCTAAAATAACATAATCAATTTCATACTCTTCTAGCTTCTTTAATATCTCTTTTTCAAACGCTTCTTTTGACTCATATGCTTTCGCTGAAAAAGCGAAACACGGGATATGATGATAATGTGCTCGCCCAACAGCGCGTGCTTCTGGTTTATCACATACTAATAAACTAATTTCCGCATCCAATCTTTTTTCTTCTACTGCATTAACGAGAGATTGAAAGTTAGATCCGCTTCCAGAAGCAAAAACTGCTAATCTACTCATAGCGCTGTGCCTCCATTAAAAGTAACGCCAGCTCCTTGTACAGTGCGTCCAATAATACGAGCAGTTTCTCCTTGCTCTTCAAGAAGACGAACAACATCTTTTGCATCTTCTTCCTTCACCGCTACTACCATACCAATACCCATGTTAAAAATATTGAACATTTCTTTCTCTTCCAACTTGCCAACTTCTTGAAGTAAACTAAAGATCGGCTGAATTTCCCAAGATCCTAATTCAATTTCTGCACCGATTCCTTCTGGTAACATACGTGGAATATTTTCAATGAATCCGCCACCTGTAATATGTGCCATACCGTATACTTCATATTTCTTCAATAGTTCTAAAATAGGTTTGACATAAATTTTCGTTGGTTTTAATAATTCTTCACCAAGAGGTAGCTCTAAGCGTCCGTAAATGCGATCTAAAGATAGTTCTCCATCTTCTAGTAATACTTTTCGTACTAAAGAATAACCGTTACTATGAATACCGCTAGATGCTAAGCCAATTAATACGTGACCAGCTTCAATTTTTTCACCTGTTACAATTTTCTTTTTATCAACGATCCCAACTGTAAAACCAGCTAAATCGTATTCTTCTGTAGAATACATTCCTGGCATTTCAGCTGTTTCTCCACCAATTAAAGCACAGCCTGCTTGGCGACAGCCCTCTGATATACCTTTGACGATGTTTTCAATTTTACTAGGTTCAGCTTTACCACAAGCAATATAATCAAGAAAGAAAAGCGGCTCTGCTCCTTGCACAACAATATCATTTACACACATTGCAACCGCATCAATACCAATTGTGTCATGTTTATCTGCCATAAAAGCGAGCATCAATTTCGTTCCCACGCCATCTGTTCCAGATACTAATACAGGTTCTTCTAATGCAAATTTTGATAGGTCAAACATACCTCCAAAACCGCCTAAACCGCCTAGTACTTCTTTTCTCATTGTTGTTTGTACGTGTTTTTTCATGCGAGATACCGCTTCATATCCAGCTTCAATATCTACTCCTGCTTGCTTATATGCATTCGCCATCGTTATCTACACCTCGTCTTTTAATTTCTCCCTATCCTGTGCGGGCCGTTTTAAGAAAGAAGCTAGCTTCTACATCAAAAAGAAGTAGAAGCTTTTTTCTTCTTATTTTATACTTTCTAAAAGCTCTTGCTCATAATCATAAAGAGCTGTTGGATAATCTCCATTGAAGTACGCCATACATAGGCCACCGTATTTCCCTTCATATGGACGTCCAATTGCATCTACTAATCCATCTTCACTTAAAAATGTTAATGAGTCTGCACCAATCATTTCACGAATTTCTTCTACCGTATGATTTGCTGCAATTAATTCTTTTCTCGTTTGAATATCAATGCCATAGAAACATGGATATTTCAAAGGTGGTGAAGCTATTCTTACGTGAACTTCTGTCGCTCCAGCCTCGCGAAGCATACGAACAATTCGTTTACTCGTTGTTCCTCGTACGATAGAATCATCAATCATAACAACTCGTTTCCCTTCAACTACACCTCTTACTGCTGAAAGCTTCATCTTAACCCCTTGCTCTCGCAGTTCCTGAGAAGGTTGAATAAACGTACGTCCAACGTAACGATTTTTAATTAATCCTAACTCATATGGAATGCCTGTCGCCTCCGCATAACCAATTGCTGCTGAAATGCTAGAGTCTGGTACACCAGTAACAACATCAGCTTCAATAGGAGCTTCTGCCGCCAAACGTTTCCCCATGTTTTTACGTGCTGCATGGACATTAACACCAGCGATATTTGAATCTGGGCGTGCGAAGTAAATGTATTCCATACTGCAAATTGCATGTTCTACATCATTTGTAAAACGATCTACGTGAATTCCTTCATCATTAATGATAAGTAATTCACCCGGTTCTACATCACGAATGTATGTTGCACCTACTACATCAAAAGCACATGTTTCAGACGCTACAACGTAAGCATCTCCCATCTTTCCAATTGAAAGGGGACGGAATCCATTTGGATCTAGCGCAACAATCATTTCATTTCCAGTTAGTAAAAGATATGCAAACGCACCTTTCACTTTATTTAGAGCTTCTTTTACACTTTCAATTAACGAATCTTTCGTACTACGTTTAATAAGATGTAAAAGTACTTCTGTATCTGAACTTGTTTGAAAAATACTTCCCTCTGCCTCTAATTCACGGCGAAGCATTTTTGCATTAATTAAATTCCCGTTATGAGCTAATGCCATACTATGATCAGAAAAACGGAATAGTAATGGTTGAACGTTAGCCACTTCACTTCCACCAGCCGTCGCGTATCGTACGTGTCCGATTGCTGATTTTCCGTTCAATCCTTCTAGCTCTCCTCTTGAAAACACTTCTGATATTAAGCCTAACCCCTTGTGACCGACGATTTTTTCTCCATTATTTACGACAATGCCTGCGCCTTCTTGTCCACGGTGCTGTAAACTGTGCAATCCGTAGTATGAAACTTGTGCCGCATTTTCATGCCCCCAAATTCCGAAAACGCCACATTCTTCGTTTAACCCCTTTATTTCAGCAAGCATGGGATTGCCCCTTTCCAAGCCTTTCTCATTTCATCTACATTTGCTGTAAGTAACACTTCATTTTCTTCATTATGAATTGTCACTTCATTTGTATTTGTTACTTCTCCAACTTGAATTGCTTCTACCGCTTTCTCAAACGCTTCTTTATTTTCACGTTTTACAGTTATCACGAAGCGAGATTGTGATTCCGCAAATAATGCCGCTGTTGCTTCCCCGTCTAATTTCACAGTAGCACCTAAGCCGTTAGCACCAATTGCACTTTCTGAAATCGCAACTGCTAAACCACCTTCAGCAACGTCATGTGCAGATTGAACAAGGCCAGCTTGAATTGCTGCTAATACTTGTTTTTGACGTTTTAATTCTACGTCTAGATCGATACTTGGTGATTTGCCGAAAATTTTGCCGTGAAGCATTTTCTGTAATTCACTTCCACCAAACTCAGCTTTCGTCTCTCCGATAACATAAACTAAATCGCCAGCTTGCTTAAACTCTTGTGTTGTTACATGTTTTAAATCGTGTACAAGTCCAACCATCCCAACTGTCGGTGTTGGGTATACCGCTTCACCACTACGTTCGTTATACATTGATACATTTCCGCCAATAACTGGTGTTTGTAATGTGCGACAAGCTTCACTCATACCATCTACTGATTTCTCAATTTGCCAGAAGATTTCTGGTTTTTCTGGGTTACCGAAGTTTAAGCAATCTGTAATTGCAAGTGGCTCCCCGCCAGAACATACGATATTACGTGCTGCCTCTGCTACTGCAATTTTACCGCCCATTTCTGGATCTAAATAAATGTAGCGAGAGTTACAGTCTGTCGTCATTGCTAATCCTTTTTCTGTACCGCGTACACGTACAACCGCTGCATCTGAACCTGGTGTAACAACTGTGCTTGTGCGAACTTGATAATCATATTGATCATAAACCCACTCTTTACTTGCAATCGTCGGTTGTTGTAATAGAGCGAATAGCGTTTCTTTATAATTTTCTACTTTTGGTGTTTCCATTTTCATCTGCTGGAATTCAGCAAAGTATGCTGCTTCTTTTGATGGTTTATGATAAATTGGCGCTTCTTCTGCAAGGGCATCTGCTGGCACTTCAGCTACCATTTCACCTTTATGGAATAAACGAAGCATTTTGTCTTCCGTTACTTTCCCCATCGTAACGGCTGCAAGACCATACTTCTCAAATAAATCTACTATTTCTTGCTCTCTACCTTTTTTCACAACTATTAGCATACGCTCTTGTGATTCAGATAGCATCATTTCATATGGTGTCATTCCTGTTTCACGCTGTGGTACATCATCTAAGTACATTTCAATACCCATTCCTGCTTTACTTGCCATTTCTGCAGAAGATGATGTTAAACCAGCTGCCCCCATATCTTGAATTCCAACAAGTGCATCTGATTGAATAAGTTCTAAGCAAGCTTCAATAAGAAGTTTCTCCATAAATGGGTCTCCTACTTGAACTGCTGGACGCTTCGCTTCTGAGCTTTCAGATAACTCTTCAGATGCGAATGTTGCACCGTGAATACCGTCACGACCAGTTGATGCTCCTACGTACATTACTGTATTTCCAGCACCGTGCGCTTGCCCTTTTTTAATATCTTCGTGGTTAATTAAGCCTACACACATTGCATTTACAAGTGGATTTCCTTCATAACATGGATCGAACTGTACTTCGCCGCCAACAGTCGGAATACCGATACAGTTACCGTATCCTGCAATCCCTGCTACTACTTCTTCGAATAAATATTTCACACGTGGTGATTGTAATTCCCCAAATCGAAGTGAGTTTAATAGAGCTACTGGACGTGCTCCCATAGAGAATACGTCACGGATAATACCACCAACGCCTGTTGCTGCTCCTTGATATGGTTCAATAGCAGAAGGATGGTTATGGCTTTCCATTTTAAATACAACCGCTTGATTATCACCGATATCTACAATTCCAGCACCTTCCCCAGGTCCTTGCAAGACGCGCTCACCTGTTGTTGGGAATTTTCTAAGCACTGGTTTTGAATTTTTATAACTACAATGTTCTGACCACATTACAGAGAATAAACCTGTTTCTGTATAATTTGGCAGACGACCTAAAATCTTTTCAACCATGGCAAACTCTTCGTCTGTTAGCCCCATTTCCGCATATATGCGCTCTTCTTTAATTTGTGTTGGATTTGGTTCAAGCATTAACGACATATGTTTCCCTCCACTGTTTTAAGATAGATTGAAAGACTTTTAACCCTTCAGCACCGCCAAGTAGTTCATCTACAGCACGCTCTGGGTGTGGCATCATACCAAGTACATTTCCTTTTTCATTTACAATACCAGCAATATCTGAAACGCTTCCGTTCGGGTTTTCTACGTAACGAAATGCGATTTGATTATTCTCTTCTAATTGTTTAAGAGTCTCTTCATCACAATAGTAATTCCCCTCACCATGTGCAATTGGAATATTGATTACTTCATCTTTTTCATATTGTGATGTAAACATCGTTTCATTATTTTCAACACGTAACTGAACTGTTCGACACATAAATTTTAAGTTTTCATTTCTCATTAATGCTCCTGGTAATAATCCTGATTCAACAAGAATCTGGAATCCATTACATACACCTAAAATTGGCTTTCCTTGCTCAGCAGCTTTTTGTACTGCTTTCATTGCATTTGCAAAGCGAGAAATAGCACCGCAGCGTAAGTAGTCACCGTAAGAGAAACCACCTGGTAGTAGAATTGCATCATATTCATCTAAATTCTCTGTATCGTGCCAAACGTAATCTACTTCTTCGCCAAGCTCATCTTTAATTGCATGGAACATATCGACATCACAGTTCGAACCTGGAAATACTATTACGGCAAATTTCACTGTGCGACAACCTCCTCAACTTCATAACGGAAGTCTTCCATTACAACGTTTGCTAATAGTTTTTCACACATTTCCTTTACCTTGCTATCTAAGTCAGTTACCGATTTATCAATTGTTAGTTCCATGTATTTTCCAATTCGAACATCCTGTACTTCTGTGAATGAAAGGCTATGAAGTGCTCCTTTTACTGCTGTTCCTTGTGGATCTAATACGCTTTCTCTTAATGTTACATATACCTTAACTTTATACATGTGAAATTCCCCCTAAACGTTTTAAAATCTCTTCATAAGCATCTGTTAAATTTCCAAGATCACGACGGAATACGTCTTTATCAAACTTCTCATTGCTCGTTTCATCCCATAAACGGCAAGTATCTGGTGAAATTTCATCTGCTAAAATGATTTCTCCTTCATCCGTTACACCAAACTCTAATTTGAAATCTACTAATCTTACACGACAGCTTGCGAAATGATCAATCAACACTTGATTGATTTGTAGAGCCATATCTCGTAATACGCTTACTTGCTCTGGCGATGCAACGTTTAATACACGAATATGATCTTCCGTTACAAGCGGATCTCCTAAATCATCATCTTTGAAGTAAAATTCTACGATTGGTTCTGCAAGTACAGTTCCCTCTTCCATTCCTAATCGTTTTGAAAGACTTCCTGCAATTACATTTCTTGTGACAACTTCTAAAGGAATAATACTCACTTTTTTAACAAGTTGTTCTGTTTCAGATAGCTTCTCAACAAAGTGTGTTTTAATTCCTACTTCTTGTAACTTTCTGAACAATAAAGTTGTAATCTCATTGTTCAAACGACCTTTTCCTGTAATCGTCTCTTTTTTCTCCCCATTGAAAGCAGTCGCACTATCTTTGTACTCTACCCAAACCATATCTGCTGATTCTGTACGATAAATTCTTTTTGCCTTACCTTCATACAGCAATTCTAGCTTTTGCATTTCGCAAGCCCCCTGTAGTTTGAAAAATGTGAATAATTTTTTTATAAAGAATGGCACAGAATGACTCTATTCTGTGCCATATGAAATTTTACGCTTCGTTTAATCCGAGGCGTTCAAAGATTGTATCAACGTGTTGCATATGATGCTCATAGTTGAAGCATTCATTAATTTCTTCTTGTGTTAACTTGCTCGTAATACGCTCATCAGCTTCTACAAGCTCTTTAAATTGTACTTGTGTTTCCCACGCTTCCATCGCTTTAGGTTGTACGATATCGTAAGCTTCTTCACGCACCATACCTTTATCGATTAATGTAAGCATTACGCGCTGAGAATAAATTAAGCCGTATGTTCTTGTCATATTGCGTTTCATATTCTCTGGGTATACAGTTAAGTTTTTAACGATATTACCAAAGCGATTTAGCATGTAATTTAACGCGATTGTAGCATCTGGTAAAATTACGCGTTCTGCTGAAGAATGAGAAATATCACGCTCATGCCATAATGGAACATTCTCATAAGCTGTCATCATATAACCGCGGATAACACGAGCTAAACCAGTCATATTTTCAGATCCAATTGGATTACGCTTATGCGGCATTGCAGAAGAACCTTTTTGACCTTTTGCGAAAGCTTCTTCAACTTCACGTGTTTCACTCTTTTGTAAACCACGAATCTCAACTGCCATCTTTTCGATAGACGTTGCGATTAATGCAAGTGTTGACATGTAATGAGCATGGCGATCACGTTGCAATGTTTGTGTTGAAATTGGTGCTGCTTCTAATCCTAAGTTTTCACAAACATACTTTTCTACGAATGGATCGATATTTGCATATGTACCAACCGCACCAGATAATTTACCAACACGAACTGTATTAGCAGCTTGTTTGAAACGCTCTACGTTACGTTTCATTTCTTCATACCAAAGACCAAGTTTTAAACCGAATGTTGTTGGTTCTGCATGAACACCGTGTGTTCTTCCCATCATGATCGTGTATTTATGCTCTTTTGCTTTATTAGCTAAAATACTTACGAAGTTTTCTAAGTCTTTTAATATGATTTCATTCGCTTGTTTTAAGATATAAGATAACGCTGTATCTACTACGTCTGTAGATGTTAAACCGTAATGAATCCATTTACGTTCCTCGCCTAATGCTGGTGTTTCTGATACAGCACGAGTGAATGCAACTACGTCATGACGTGTCTCTTTTTCAATTTCATAAATACGATCAATATCAAATGATGCATGCTCACGAATTTTCTTAACATCTTCTTTCGGAATATCGCCAAGCTCAGCCCATGCTTCACAAGCTAAAATCTCAACTTCTAACCATGCTTTAAATTTGTTCTCTTCCGTCCAAATTGCACCCATTTCTGGGCGTGTATAACGACTAATCATCTTTTTCCCTCCAACAGTTGTTCTTGATGGTCCCAAATATGCAAACTCTTCGCTTTTTCTAGAGCGACTTCAATATTATCATTTAAAATATTAACATGCCCCATTTTTCGCTGCGCTTTTGCTTCTTCTTTTCCATACAAGTGTAAATAGCACCCGGTTAATCTATTCACTTGTCTTAGGACCCCTTCTATATGTTCGCCTAAAATGTTTACCATGACAACTGGTTTTAACAAATTTGTTTCTCCAAGAGGTAAATTACAGATTGCTCGAATATGTTGGCCGAATTGACTCGTTTCACATGCATCCTGTGTATAGTGTCCTGAATTGTGAGGTCTTGGTGCTAATTCATTAATGTAAATCTTACCATCAGCTGTAACAAACATCTCTACCGCTAGTGTTCCCACAAGTCCTAGTTCATCCGCAAGCACTTTTGCATAAGCAATAGCTTTTTGAGAAAGTTCTTCTGTAATGCGAGCCGGAACGATGGATTCATGCAAAATGTTATTTACATGAATATTTTCCGCTACCGGAAATACTTTCGTTTCACCACTTACACTACGAATGACAATAACTGATACTTCTTTTTCAAAAGGCACCCATTTCTCTAAAATACACTCTGCTGCATTCGCAAGCTCTCGCGCTGTATCAACGTCATCCTCACTTCTTAAAACAACTTGCCCTTTCCCATCATATCCGCCTGTCGTCGTTTTTAAGACGGAAGGATATGATAATTCAGCGATTGCTTCAGTAAGCTGATCTTGATTTTGAACTAATCTATACGTTGCTACTGGTAATCCTGCTTTCTCAATCGCATTCTTTTCTGTAAAACGATTTTGTGTTTTACTTAACAACTGACTGCCTTGCGGTAAGTAAGCATGTTTTTCAAGCCATTGTAAACATCTATAATCAATATTCTCAAATTCATATGTGACAACATCACTGATCTCCGCTAAATGCTGAATTGCTTTTAAATCGTCATATGATGCAACAATTTCAATATCAGCAACTTGTGCACATGGTGAGTTTTTTGTAGGATCTAAAACAGCAATTTTATATCCCATCTCCTTAGCTGCCAATGCCATCATTCTTCCTAGCTGGCCGCCTCCAATAATACCGATTGTTTTTCCAGGTAAAATGATTCTCGTCATACTAGCTCACTACCTTCGCGCACATCTTTTTCAATTGCTTCTCTTCTCAATTCTAATGCATCATATATGTCATCATGGAATGATCCAAGTATTTGTGCAGCAAGTAAACCAGCATTTGTTGAACCAGCCTTACCAATTGCAACAGTTGCAACTGGAACCCCTCCTGGCATTTGGACGATGGATAATAATGAATCTAAGCCGTTTAACGCTTTTGATTGAACTGGAACTCCGATTACAGGAAGATTCGTCTTCGCTGCAACCATTCCTGGTAAATGCGCTGCTCCACCAGCTCCAGCAATAATAACTTTCAATCCACGTTCACGAGCCGTCTCTGCATATTCAAACATATAATCCGGAGTCCGATGAGCGGATACAACTTTTTTCTCATACGGTATATTTAATTCATCTAAAATGTCACAAGCATATTTCATTGTTTCCCAGTCTGACGTGCTTCCCATTATGACTCCAACTAGTGATTTCATATTAGAATCCCCCCGATTCAAATAAAAAAAGCCTGAAATAGAACATTTTCTCTTTTACTATGAGAGAAAGCGCTCTACTCAGGCATACGTATCCCTTGTGAATAGAAAAATACCGAGTGACTTTCCCTCATAGTCTAACGAATAACGGTCGTTAGGTAGAGACTTGCAGGCCATATCCCCGCGATTATATGAGGTCTTATATATTATTCTTTCTATGGCTATATTAACAATATTTCATAAACAATGTCAACAAATAATCGAATGTTTTTTTATTACTCATCAATAACGTTCGTGTTTTAGTTATATTCAAAAGAATAATTGTAACTATATGCAAGAAGGATAAGCAATTAGAATATATATTTCTAGAGATCTACCATACACAAAACGGTTTGTATATTAATTCCGTATGCTTTTATATAAAGTGAAACTTTAATCAACCTTCAACAATCGGGCTTTTACGGGCAGTTGATCCCACACCTAGCTTCTTTGCTTCCGCTGAAATTTGAGGTGGGGGTCTTACTGCCCGTTAATGCGGAATAAAGCATATCGTTTCTATTCCTTTGTATCGCATTCATTACTGTAATGATTGAATACTTATTTTCATTCTTATATCATCCCGCTTTTCTTACTCTCATTATGTAAAATATATACTTGTAGTAAGAAATAACAGTTACCCTCAATAGCCTCATTTTCATTCTTTTCTCTCATTACGATTACTAAATTTACGGATTATGACATTTGATATATAAAAATAAACACAAAAAAACCTAAGTCGAAACGACTTAGGTTTTTGCTTGGCGACGTCCTACTCTCACAGGGACAAGGTCCCAACTACCATCGGCGCTAGAGAGCTTAACTTCCGTGTTCGGTATGGGAACGGGTGTGACCTCTCTGCCATCATCACCAAACTATTGAAGGCATATTCCTTCAAAACTAGATAACATTGCTACATATTATATGGTTAAGTCCTCGATCTATTAGTATTCGTCAGCTCCACATGTCACCATGCTTCCACCTCGAACCTATCAACCTGATCATCTTTCAGGGATCTTACTAGCTTACGCTATGGGAAATCTCATCTTGAGGGGGGCTTCATGCTTAGATGCTTTCAGCACTTATCCCTTCCGCACATAGCTACCCAGCTATGCCCTTGGCAGAACAACTGGTACACCAGCGGTGCGTCCATCCCGGTCCTCTCGTACTAAGGACAGCTCCTCTCAAATTTCCTACGCCCACGACGGATAGGGACCGAACTGTCTCACGACGTTCTGAACCCAGCTCGCGTACCGCTTTAATGGGCGAACAGCCCAACCCTTGGGACCGACTACAGCCCCAGGATGCGATGAGCCGACATCGAGGTGCCAAACCTCCCCGTCGATGTGGACTCTTGGGGGAGATAAGCCTGTTATCCCCGGGGTAGCTTTTATCCGTTGAGCGATGGCCCTTCCATGCGGAACCACCGGATCACTAAGCCCGACTTTCGTCCCTGCTCGACTTGTAGGTCTCGCAGTCAAGCTCCCTTATGCCTTTGCACTCTACGAATGATTTCCAACCATTCTGAGGGAACCTTTGGGCGCCTCCGTTACACTTTAGG
>NZ_VEPX01000009.1:0-216993 GCF_006349665.1 Bacillus sp. CD3-5
GCATGTATTAGGCACGCCGCCAGCGTTCATCCTGAGCCAGGATCAAACTCTCCAATAAAGTTAGTTTGTCTAGCATCTAAAATAAAAATTGACGTTTCACGTTGTTTGTTTCGTTTAGTTTTCAAAGTTCAACATCGCGTTTCAGCGACTTTTATAATATATCATAGTATATTATTTTCGTCAACAAGTTTTTTCGATAACTTATATCTCTCATTTACTGACTCTGCCTATTATATAGGCTTTCCCGTCCCTATGCAAGTATTATTATAAAAAAATAAAGAGGGGAGATATCTCCCCTCTTATTCTTCTGAAGAAACCTCTTCGCTCGTTTCTTCCTCATCATCTTTTTGTGCTTTTGCTACTGTCGCTACCTCTTGCTCATCCTCTAATCGAATTAGACGAACACCTTGTGTATTACGTCCCATTTGAGAGATTTGATCAACTGGCATACGAATAATAACACCCGCTGCTGTAATTAACATAATATCTTCATCACCTGTTACAGATTTAACAGCTACTAATTTCCCGTTTTTATCTGTAATATTACAAGTCTTCAGACCTTTACCACCACGGCTTTGTAGACGGTATTCATCAATCGGCGTACGTTTTCCATAACCATTTTTCGTTACAATTAAAACATTTACATCCTCTTCGACAATTTCCATACCTACAACTTGATCTTCTTCACCTAATGTAATTGCTTTTACACCAGCCGCGTTACGTCCCATAGAACGCACATCTTGCTCGTTAAAACGAATTAACATACCATTGCTTGTTCCTACAATAATATCCTTATCACCAGATGTTAAACGTACAGATATTACTTCATCCTCTTCACGAAGAGAGATTGCAATTAAGCCATTCGTACGGATATTTGCAAATGATGAAAGTGGTGTTCTCTTAGAGATACCTTGTTTTGTTGTGAAGAATAAGAATTCATCGTCACCAAATTCACGAATTGGAATAATGGCGTTAATCCATTCACCCTTATCTACACCTAATAGGTTAATAATAGGTATACCTTTCGCTGTACGACTATACTCTGGGATTTCATATCCTTTCGTACGGTATACTTTCCCCTTATTAGTGAAGAATAGAATATGATCATGCGTAGAAGTAGTTAATAAATGCTCTACGAAATCATCATCATTTGTCCCCATTCCTTGCACACCACGTCCACCACGGTTCTGTGTTTTATACGTGGAAGCTGGTAACCTCTTAATATAACCATTATGAGTTAACGTAATGGCGATATTTTGTTCTGGAATCAAGTCTTCATCTTCAATAGACTCCATACCACCAATTGTAATTTCTGTGCGTCTCTTATCATTGAAGCGCTCTTTTACTTCCGTTAATTCTTCACGAATAATCTCAAGAACCTTTTCTTCATCTGCTAAGATTGCTTTTAATTCAGCGATTAACTTCATTAAGTCCTGATATTCTTGTTCAATCTTTTCGCGTTCTAAACCTGTTAAACGTTGCAAACGCATATCTAAAATAGCTTGCGCTTGTTTTTCACTTAAGCCGAAACGTTCCATTAAACCTTGCTTTGCAATTTCCGCTGTTTTCGAACTACGAATTAATGTAATAACTTCATCCAGATGATCTAAGGCAATTCGTAATCCTTCTAAAATATGAGCACGCGCTTCTGCTTTTTCTAGTTCATAAGCTGTACGTCTACGAATTACTACCTTTTGATGTTCCAAGTAATGATATAAATTTTGTTTTAAGTTCAGCACTTGTGGCTCTCCATTTACAAGAGACAGCATGTTAATACCGAAACTTGTTTGAAGTGCTGTATGTTTATATAAGTTGTTTAATAATACATTAGCATTGGCATCACGACGTACTTCCATAACAATACGCATACCATTTCGATCTGATTCATCACGTAAATCTGTAATACCTTCAATTTTCTTATCGCGAACTAATTCTGCAATTTTTTCAATTAATCGCGCCTTATTTACTTGATAAGGTAGTTCCGTTACGATAATAGATTGTTTGCCATTTGACTTCTCTTCAATTTCAACTTTAGCACGAAGTATAATAGAACCGCGTCCTGTTTCATAAGCTCTACGAATACCACTTCTTCCTAAAATTAAACCTGCCGTCGGGAAATCTGGTCCTGGAATGCACTCCATTAATTCTGCAATAGTAATATCGGGATTATGACTTAATGCCAATACGCCATCAATTACTTCGCCAAGTTGATGGGGCGGAATATTCGTTGCCATACCAACTGCAATACCTGTCGTACCATTTACTAGTAAATTAGGAAAGCGCGCTGGTAATACAATCGGCTCTCTTTCAGAACCATCGTAGTTATCTTGATAATCAATCGTATTTTTTGAAATATCACGTATTAATTCCATAGAGATTTTAGACATTCTTGCTTCTGTATAACGCATTGCTGCCGCTGAATCTCCATCGACAGATCCAAAGTTACCATGCCCATCAACAAGCATATAACGTTGACTGAAATCTTGCGCCATACGTACCATTGTTTCATAAACAGCTGAATCACCATGAGGGTGATACTTACCGATTACTTCACCAACAATACGTGCTGATTTCTTATACGCTTTATCAGCTGTAATTCCTAAATCATTCATCGCATATAAAACCCTACGATGCACAGGTTTTAATCCATCACGAACATCTGGTAATGCACGAGATACGATAACACTCATTGCGTAATCTAAAAATGAGGTACGCATTTCATGACTAATATTAATTTCTCGAATTCGTGCTTGTTGTTGATTGTCTGACATCAACGAGCACCTCCTCTTACATTTCCGTTACACATACATTGATTTATATGTAGAAGACAGGAATACTCAGATTCCTGTCATTACTCATTTAAATATCAAGGTTTTTCACGTATTTTGCATTTTCTTGGATAAAGTTACGACGTGGCTCTACTTTATCCCCCATTAAAATTTCAAATGTTTCATCTGCTTCAATTGCATCTTGAAGGGAAACTTGGAGTAATGAACGCACTTCTGGGTCCATTGTTGTTTCCCAAAGCTGGGTTGGGTTCATTTCTCCTAAACCTTTGTAACGTTGGATACCAGGTTTAGGTTGAGCTGGTAATTCAGCTAAAATCTTTTCAAGCTCTTTTTCATTATAAGCATATTGAATTTTTTTACCTTGTTGTATTTTAAACAACGGTGGCTGTGCAATATAGATATAACCGTGTTCAATAATTTGACGCATATAACGATAGAAGAACGTTAATAATAGGGTACGAATATGCGCACCATCTACGTCGGCATCCGTCATAATAATAACTTTATGATAACGAGCTTTCTCGATATCAAAATCGCCGCCAATGTTCGTACCAATTGCAGTAATAATTGTACGCACTTCATCGTTAGATAAAATTTTATCCAATCTTGCTTTTTCAACGTTAATAATTTTACCTTTTAGCGGTAAAATCGCTTGGAAGTGACGATCACGCCCTTGTTTTGCTGATCCACCGGCAGAGTCACCCTCTACAATGTAAATTTCACTAATTGCTGGATCTTTCGAAGAGCAATCTGCTAATTTACCAGGTAAACTTGAAACTTCTAATGCGCTCTTGCGGCGTGTCAATTCACGTGCTTTTTTCGCTGCAACACGTGCACGTGCTGCCATCGTACCTTTTTCTACGATTTTTCGTGCAACATTCGGGTTTTCTAGTAAGAACTTTTCAAATGCCTCTGAAAACACAGACTCTGTAATCGTTCTTGCTTCACTATTCCCAAGTTTCGTCTTCGTTTGTCCTTCAAATTGTGGGTTTGGATGTTTAATTGATACAATTGCAGTTAAACCTTCACGAACATCCTCACCCGTTAAGTTACTGTCTGCATCTTTTAAAATACTATTTTTACGTCCATAATCGTTAATCACACGAGTTAAAGCTGTTTTAAACCCTACTTCATGTGTTCCACCTTCATACGTATGAATGTTATTCGTAAATGAGTAGATATTATTTGTATATCCTTCGTTATACTGTAAGGAAACCTCAACTTGAATACCATCTTTTGATCCTTCTACGTATACAGGTTCTTCATGGATTGGTTGTTTTGAGCGATTTAAATGCTCGACGTATGATTTAATTCCACCTTCATAATGGAATTCTTTCTTTTGCTTATGTTCACGTTTATCTTCAATTGTTAATTTAATATTACGATTTAAAAATGCTAATTCACGCATACGAGTTGCGAGCGTATCAAATTCGTATACTGTTGTTTCCTGAAAAATTTCTGGATCTGGTTTAAATCGAGTTATCGTTCCTGTTTGATCTGTGTCACCAATGACTTTTAAATCCGCAACCGGAATACCTCTTTCGTATTTTTGATAATGGATTTTACCTTCACGATGTACAAATACCTCTAGTTCTGTTGATAGGGCATTTACTACAGATGCCCCAACACCATGCAAACCACCAGAAACTTTATAACCGCCGCCGCCAAACTTACCACCAGCATGAAGAACGGTCATAATAACTTCTACAGCAGGACGTCCCATTTTTTCTTGTATACCAACTGGAATACCACGTCCATTATCCGTTACACGAATACTATTATCTTCTTCGATACTAACGTTAATTTCATCACAGTACCCTGCAAGTGCCTCATCAATACTATTATCGACGATTTCCCATACAAGATGGTGAAGTCCTTTTCCGCTTGTAGATCCAATATACATACCAGGGCGTTTTCGAACTGCTTCTAGCCCTTCAAGTACCTGTATTTGACTTTCATCATATGAATTTTCTTGCATTTGCTTTTGTTCCATTGACACAAAGATCACCTACTTTTCCATTTAAACAGGGATTACGCCCTATCTATTTCACAATCTACCGTGCCGTTCGTTACATGAATTGTTTTCGCTTCTTTTAATGTTTCGTGTTCAATTCCGTCGACACTCGTCGTTGTCACAAATGTTTGCACTTTTCCTTGAATTGTATTTAACAGATGCGATTGACGATAATCATCTAATTCTGATAATACATCATCCAATAGAAGAATCGGATATTCTTTAACTTCTGAGTAAATCAATTCAATTTCAGCTAATTTTAGGGACAGTGCGGTCGTTCGTTGTTGTCCTTGCGAACCAAAGACTTGAACATTTTTACTATTAACGAAGAATTGTAAATCATCACGATGAGGACCAATTAAAGTCGTACCACGGAAAATTTCACGTTGTTTCACGGATTGAAAACTTTCATAGTATACTTCTTTTATTTTCGACAAATCCATTGATTCTGATACATCTACACTCGGTTTATAGACAATTTCTAATTCTTCTAACCCACGGCTTATACCACGATGAATTGGAGCTGCCCATTCTTGTAGTAAATGCAAAAATTCAAAGCGTTTTTGCAAAATTTTTGTACCATGCTCAATAAGTTGAAGTGTAAATACATCCAACATCGTTTCCTCATTCTTACTATTCCCTTGCATCTTTTTTAGCAAGTGATTTCGTTGTGTGAGCACCTTTTGATATTGACTCAATTCATACAAATAGACCGGAGCTATTTGGCCTAATTCCATATCTAAAAAGCGTCTTCTTACTTGAGGGCTTCCTTTTACAAGATTTAAATCTTCTGGGGCAAACATGACAACATTCATCACGCCAATATATTGACTCAGTTTTTGTTGTTCAAGTTGATTTAATTTTGCCTTTTTACCTTTTTTCGAGATATTTAATTCCAAAGACAAAGAACTATTTCTCTTTTGTAGCTTTCCTTTAATTTGACCGAAATCTTCATCCCAACGGATAAGCTCGCGATCATTAGAGGTTCTATGAGATTTCGCCATCGCTAAAACATAAATAGCTTCCATCAAATTCGTTTTCCCTTGCGCATTCTCGCCGATAATTACATTTACCTTATCTTCAAAGGAAAGCTCTAACTTTTCATAATTGCGATAGTTTTTTAATTGTATTTCTGAAATAAACAAAGGGCTCCCCCTTTATGACTGAACTTGGAAACTTCCGCTTCCTGGAATTTCAATAATATCGTTCGCATATAGTTTGCGACCTCTTCTATTTTCAAGTTCTTGATTCACGTACACTTCATATTCTTGTAAAAACCATTTTACAGCGCCACCTGTATCAATTACATCGGCTAACTTTAAAAATTGCCCTAGTGTAATATACTCTGTTGAAATTTTAATACGTTTCATAAAATCGCTCACTTTCTGAAAGTGTTCATTCTTTCATTGTACTAAATAAACTAGCATTAGGAAAGTAATACCCAAAAATCAAATAAGGGCTACTAGCATCTGAAAACTAGCAACCCTTATTTCTTACTTAGTAAGTACGAACCGGTAAAATTAATTGAATAATGGATTCATCATTTACTGTACGAATTAAGAATGGTCTCATTGCTCCAGTAAAGCTAATCTTAATTTCAGTACTATCTAATGCTTTTAGTGCATCCATCATATATTTTGCACTAAAAGATATTTTTAACTCTTCTCCATCTACTTTTTCACATTGAACTTCTTCTACTACTTTTCCGATTTCTGGTGAATTCGAGGAAATTTCTAGCATTGCTTGCTCTAAAGTTGATAATTTTACAACATTATTACGACCATCT
Source organism: Bacillus sp. CD3-5 (assembly GCF_006349665.1). Classification (NCBI taxonomy): domain Bacteria; kingdom Bacillati; phylum Bacillota; class Bacilli; order Caryophanales; family Bacillaceae; genus Bacillus; species Bacillus sp. CD3-5. The sequence continues at coordinate 6,590 of NZ_VEPX01000009.1, forward strand.
CTTGCTAAAAGAGATGCACGATCAATTGCTTGTAAAAATTCTTTTGTATTTACAAAAATATCTGTTTTGCTCTCCGCTGGAATTAAGCGAGTTGTATCAGGGTAATTTCCTTCTAACAATCTTGAGAAGAATAATAAATGTTTTGTACGGAATAATACTTGATACTCCGTAATAACGATATCTACCATTTCTTCAGACTCATCTAGAATTTTGCTTAATTCATTTAAACTTTTTCCTGGAATAACAACATTTGCTTGGAACTCATCTGCAATGCCTTCGATTTTTGCTTTTCGAAGAGCTAGTCTGTGACTATCTGTAGCAATGCCAGTTAGTTCGCTGTTATATACCTTCCAGTTTACACCTGTCAAGATTGGTCTTGTTTCAGAAGTGGAAACTGCAAATACAGTTTGTCTAATCATATGTTTAAGTAAATCCGTTGGAATCTTAAAAACATGATGTTCTTCAATTTGTGGTAACAATGGATATTCTGCAGAATCTAAACCATTTAAATTAAACTCTGATTTTCCAGAAGTTATTTTTGTCATCAAATGATTTTCCACAGAAATTTCTACAGTTTCTTTAGGCAACTTCTTTACAATTTCACTAAAATATTTAGCCTGTAAAACAATACTTCCTGATTGATTCACTTCTACGATTTCTTTTCCATTCTCTTCAACTGGAATGAAAGATTCAATTGAAATATCAGCATCGCTTCCTGTTAATGTAACTCCTTCTTCCGTAGCGACAACTTTAATCCCCGTAAGGATCGGAATTGTTGTACGAGAAGAAACAGCCTTCATTACATCTTGTACACTTCTTACAAGATAGTCTTTTTGTATTGTAAAACGCATAAAGAAAAACCTCCGGTAAGTATAAGATTTTATTTAATTAATAAAGATAAAAAATAGTAGTAATAGTAATAGGGCTTGTGGATATGTGGATAACCCTGTTAAAGGATGTAAAAACAGTCTATCTACATGTGGATAGACTGTGCGTAAAACAAGGAAAGTTATTCACACTATTCAGCTACTACTTTAAAATATCGTTAATTTCTTCAACTTGCTTTTGTAATTGCGTATCCGTCTTAAGTAGCTTAGAAATTTTTTCATGAGCATGGATAACTGTTGTATGATCACGTCCACCGAATTCTTCACCTATTTTAGGTAAGGAGGAGTCTGTCAGTTCACGTGATAAATACATTGCAATTTGGCGAGGAAAGGCAACTGATTTCGTTCGCTTTTTCGCCTTGAAATCTTCCAATTTTACTTGATAAACATCTCCTACAGCTTTTTGAATATCATAAATGGAGATAATTTTTGGTTTAGAATTTGGAATAATATCTTTAAGTGCTTCGGCTGCTAAATCAGCATTAATATCTTTGTTAATTAAAGATGAATAAGCTACAACTCGGATGAGTGCACCTTCTAGTTCACGAATATTTGAATCGATTTGATTTGCAATATAAAGCATGACCTCATTTGGTATATCAAGTCCTTCAGCCTTTGCCTTTTTGCGCAAAATTGCAATCCGCGTTTCTAAATCTGGTGGCGTAATATCCGTAATGAGTCCCCATTCAAAGCGAGAACGAAGACGATCTTCTAAAGTTGGAATTTCTTTTGGTGGCCGATCACTGGAAATTACAATTTGTTTACTTTCTTCGTGTAATGCATTGAATGTATGGAAAAACTCTTCTTGAGTTTGTTCTTTTCCCGCTAAAAATTGAATATCATCTATCAATAAAACATCCACATTGCGGTATTTATTACGAAAATCGACAGCTTTATTATCACGAATAGAATTAATGAATTCATTTGTAAATTTTTCTGATGATAAATATACAACTTTGGCATTTGGGTTATGTTCAATTACATAATGACCAATTGCATGCATTAAATGGGTCTTTCCAAGTCCAACTCCCCCATAAATAAAGAGGGGATTATATGCTTTAGCTGGCGCTTCGGCTACGGCCAATGAAGCAGCGTGAGCAAAACGGTTACCAGAGCCAATAACAAACGTATCAAACGTATATTTTGGATTTAGCATACTCTGTGGTAAATGATTAGAATCATCTTGTGCTGAATTCGGTTTAGAAGGAGGAAGATCGATCTCCTCTTCAGCTTGACTTTGGGGAATAATAAAGCGAATAGCTAATTTTGCCCCTGTTAAATCATAAAGTGTTTCTGAAATTAGCTCTGAATAATGAGATTCTAGCCAATCGCGGGCGAATTCATTTGGAGCCGTAATTGTTAATACATCTTTCTTTAAATTATGTGCGGTCGTTGATTTTAACCATGTTTCATAACTTGGTTTACTGACCTTTTTTTCTAGTTCTTTTAAGGCGCTGTTCCATAAATCAGAGATGTTTTCCAAAGGTGTCCCTCCTTTACTAAGATGGTAAAAGAATAAGGTTGCGCAACAAATGTACAACCTAAATAAATATAAAATGTATATTTATACGAAACGTATTTTAAAACCTAAAAACGTCGTTTGTATATGAGATAGGGTTTTCGACAAAAAAAGCAAATGTGGATAATCATTTACCCACATGTGATTAAAACTGTCCACATGTTATACACAAATTGTGGATAAGATAAAGATGTGGAAAACTTATTCAAAGTGAAAACACAACTATAATATCAAAAAAAAGTAGCTATAGCAATGAAATTAAGAAAGTTATCCACAAAATCAATACCTTGTGGAATAAACTTGTCCACAACACGATATACTGTGTAAAAGTACGAAAAGAGTTTGTGGATATAAAAAACAAGAAAAAATATTTATCCACAAGGAAATATAGCGTCTGTGAAAAAGTATGTGAATAGGTTCAAAATGAATATTTGATGAAAATTTCTAGAACCATTGACATTTTCCTAGTTGATTAACTATAATTTATAAGACTGTCTTTAACAGATATTCCTCAGGGAGGTGTCATATAATGAAAAGAACTTACCAACCAAATAAACGTAAGCGCAGCAAAGTACATGGTTTCCGCAGCCGTATGAGCACAGCGAACGGACGTAAAGTGCTAGCAGCTCGTCGTCGTAAAGGAAGAAAAGTATTATCTGCGTAGACCACTGATCGTTCAGTGGTCTTTTTTTCTAATAATAGTGAATTTCCGCTGATGAACTACAGGAGTGTCAATTGATATGAAGAAAAAACATCGTATAAAAAAGAATGATGAATTCCAGACGGTTTTTCAAAAAGGAAAATCGACTGCGAATCGTCAATTTGTTGTGTATCAACTAGATAAAGAAGAGCAGCCAAACTTTCGTATTGGCCTTTCTGTCAGCAAGAAAATAGGAAATGCAGTAGTGCGTAACCGAATTAAACGTATGATTCGCCAGTCGATCACAGAATTAAAAGATGAGATAGATTCTGGAAAAGATTTTGTTATAATAGCAAGGAAGCCTTGTGCAGAGATGACATATGAAGAATTGAAGAAAAGCTTAATTCATGTCTTTAAACGCTCTGGTATGAAAAGAATAAAAAAGTAGCGTAAGGAAATGAATTACACTATATACATACCGATACAAGGAGGAGTAGGCTTTGAAAAAGAAATTAGGTTTACTAGCCATGGTTGTTGCATTAATGGCGATTACTGCTGGCTGTAGTGAAGTAAATCAGCCAATTACACCAAAAAGCACTGGAATTTGGAATGAATACTTCGTATACCCGCTTTCTCAGTTAATTACGTATTTTGCCAACTTATTTGGTAGTAATTACGGTTTAGCGATTGTTGTTACAACTCTTATTATTCGTTTTGCATTATTACCATTAATGATTAAACAAACGAAGAGTACGAAAGCAATGCAAGCGTTACAACCAGAAATGGTGAAGTTAAAAGAGAAATATAGTTCTAAAGATCAAGCAACGCAGCAAAAACTACAACAAGAAATGATGCAGTTGTATCAAAAAAATGGTGTAAATCCATTAGCAGGATGTTTACCAATCTTTGTTCAGATGCCTATTTTATTCGCGTTTTACCATGCGATTATGAGAACATCAGAAATTAGTAAGCATACATTCTTATGGTTCGACTTAGGACAAGCAGATCCGTTATATATTTTACCGGTTGTTGCAGCAATTACGACATTTATTCAGCAAAAACTTGCTATGGCAGGAACTGCTGGTCAAAATCCGCAAATGGCAATGATGATTTGGTTAATGCCAATCATGATTTTAATCTTTGCAATTAACTTCCCAGCTGCATTATCACTTTACTGGGTTGTTGGTAATATCTTTGGTATCGCTCAAATGTACTTGATCAAAGGGCCGGAAATTAAGGCTAGTAAGGCAGGAGGATCAAGCAAGTGAGTATAATTACTGCTAAAGGACAAACAGTCGAGCTGGCAGTACAGGATGCTTTAAGGCAATTAAATGTTTCAAAAGACCGAGTATATATAAATATTATCGATGAGGGTAAGAGAGGGTTCTTAGGCTTATTTGGGAACCGACCTGCAGTAGTAGAAGTTGTATTGAAGAAAGATCCAATTCAAGAATGTGAAGAATATTTAAAAAATGTTATTCACGATATGGGTGTGGAAGCTGAGATTAGTAAAATTGTAAAAGGACGAGAAGTTGAATTTACAATTTACGGCGAAAATGTAGGTGTTTTAATTGGGAAAAGAGGAAACACCTTGAATTCTTTACAGTATTTAACAAAACTTGTGGCGAATCGTAATACGAAGCAGTACATTGGTATCACATTAGATGCTGAAAATTATCGTAGTAAAAGAAAAGCTACGTTAGAAGCACTTTCTTATCGATTAGCAAAACAAGTGATAAGTACGAAAAAAAGAGTTGTATTGGAGCCTATGCCATCTTTTGAACGAAAGATTATCCACCAAGCATTATCTAATCATCAAAATATCATTACAACTTCTGAAGGAAAAGAACCACATCGACATGTTGTAATATCTTCCAAGTGACCGGTTACTCAATTGAGTGCCGGTTTTTTTGAGGGGAAAATAGGTGTGGATAACTAAAAACACTAAACTTATCCACTGTGAATAAGTTTAGTGTTTTTTACATGAGGACATAATAAAATGAGTTATTATTCTTTTGTAGATAGGTTCGTTATGGTATTCTAATAATTTAGTGAAGAAAATAATCATGTTGAAATAGAGATAAATAAGCAAGTGAGGTGAAAGGACATGGAATTTGATACAATTGCCGCGATTTCCACAGCGCTTGGAGAGGGTGCAATTGCCATTGTTCGAGTAAGTGGGGATGATGCGGTTGAAAAAGTTAATCGTATTTTTAAAGGGAAGGATTTAACAGAGGTTCCTTCTCATACAATTCATTATGGTCATATTGTTGATTTAGATACAAATCAGGTTATTGAAGAAGTAATGGTGTCCATTATGCGTGCACCAAGGACTTTTACACGTGAAAATATAGTAGAAATTAACTGTCATGGTGGACTTGTTTCAGTAAATAAAGTATTGCAGCTTATTTTAGCGCAAGGAGTACGATTAGCGGAACCTGGTGAATTTACAAAACGTGCTTTTTTAAATGGCCGTATTGATTTATCACAAGCAGAAGCTGTTATGGACTTAATCCGTGCAAAAACAGATCGTGCAATGAACGTAGCGATTAATCAAATGGAGGGACGATTATCTAAATTAATCGGCCGTCTGCGTCAGGACATATTAGAAACGTTAGCTCATGTTGAGGTAAACATAGATTACCCGGAATATGATGATGTGGAAGAAATGACACATAATATTTTAATTGAGAAAGCTACACATGTTCGTGCTGAAATTGCAAAAATATTAGAAACATCAAAGCAAGGAAAGATTTTACGTGAGGGTATTGCTACTGCAATCATCGGTAGACCTAATGTTGGGAAATCATCGCTATTAAATAGTCTCGTTCAGGAGAAAAAGGCAATTGTAACTGATATTGCAGGAACAACTCGTGATGTTATTGAAGAGTACGTTAATGTGCGTGGTGTACCACTTAAACTTATAGATACGGCCGGAATTCGTGAAACAGAAGATGTTGTTGAACGAATTGGTGTAGAGCGTTCAAAAGAAATGATGAGTCAAGCTGATTTAGTGTTAGTTGTCGTTAATTATAGCGAAGCTTTAACGAATGAGGATGAAGATCTATTCCGTGCCGTACAAGGAAAAGATTTCATTGTTATTGTAAATAAGACAGATTTACCGCAAGCAATTGATATGGAACGTGTTATAGAATTGGCAGCGGGTAATCGTATTATTACAACGTCGTTAATTGAGGAACAGGGGATAGATGAGCTTGAAACGGCAATCGCTGATTTATTCTTTGAAGGAACAATTGATTCTGCAGATGTAACATATGTTTCTAACGCGAGACATATTGGATTATTAACACAAGCAGGAAAAACAATTGGAGATGCAATTGAGGCGATAGAAAATGGTGTTCCAATTGATATGGTGCAGATTGATTTAACAAGAACGTGGGAAATACTTGGTGAAATTACTGGTGACACCGTTCATGAAAGCTTAATTGACCAGTTGTTCTCTCAATTTTGTTTAGGAAAATAATATAGTGATGTTTCAGAAAGATAGAGATTATTAGGAGGAATAAACAATGGGATACAATGCCGGTTCATACGATGTCATAGTAATCGGTGCAGGTCATGCAGGATGTGAAGCTGGTCTTGCGGCAGCACGAATGGGCTCCAAAACATTAATGTTAACAATTAACTTAGATATGGTAGCGTTTATGCCATGTAACCCTTCTGTTGGTGGACCAGCAAAAGGGATTGTTGTTCGTGAAATTGATGCATTAGGCGGAGAAATGGGACGCAACATTGATAAAACGCATATTCAAATGCGTATGTTAAATACAGGTAAAGGGCCAGCTGTACGTGCACTTCGAGCACAAGCAGATAAGTTCTCTTACCAGCATGAATTAAAGAAAACAATTGAAGAAACACCAAACTTAACGTTGTTCCAAGGAATGGTAGAGCGTTTAATCGTTGAAGACGGCGAATGTAAAGGGGTAATTACGCAAGCTGGTGCTGAATATACAGCAAAGACAGTCGTAATTACGACTGGAACGTTTTTACGTGGTGAGATTATTATGGGAGATTTAAAATATTCGAGTGGTCCAAATAATCAACAACCATCTATTACTTTATCGGAACATTTAGAGGAGCTTGGATTTGATCTTGTTAGATTTAAAACAGGTACACCTCCGCGCGTAAATAGTAATACGATTGATTACAGTAAAACAGAAATTCAGCCAGGTGATGATAAGCCACGAGCTTTCTCTTTTGAAACGACAAAGTTTATTATGGATCAAATTCCATGTTGGTTAACGTATACGAGTACGGAAACACATCGTTTAATAGATGAAAACCTACATCGCTCAGCTATGTATTCTGGTATGATTAAGGGAACAGGTCCTAGATATTGTCCTTCAATTGAAGACAAGGTAGTAAGGTTTAATGATAAACCACGTCATCAAATTTTCTTAGAGCCAGAAGGACGTAACACACAAGAAGTGTACGTACAAGGTTTATCCACAAGCTTACCAGAAGACGTACAGCGTGATATGCTTAGAACAATCCCTGGTCTAGAAAATGTTGAAATGATGCGTACAGGTTATGCAATTGAATATGATGCAATTGTGCCAACGCAACTATGGCCAACACTTGAAACGAAAAAAATTAAAAATTTATATACAGCAGGACAAATTAACGGAACTTCTGGTTACGAAGAGGCGGCAGGACAAGGGCTTATGGCCGGAATTAATGCAGCATGTCGTTCTTTAGGTAAAAAAGAAGTGATTTTAGGTCGTGAGGATGCTTATATTGGTGTCTTAATTGATGATCTTGTAACGAAAGGTACGAATGAACCATATCGTTTATTAACGTCTCGTGCAGAGTATCGTCTATTATTACGCCATGATAATGCGGATCTTCGTTTAACTGAAATTGGTCATGAAATTGGATTAATTAAAGAAGAACGCTATGAGCGATTTACAAATAAAAAATTACAAATTGAACAGGAAAAGGAACGTTTAAGTAGCATTATTATTAAACCACGTCCTGAAGTTCAAGAATTAATTCGCAATATTGGTGGAAGTGAATTGAAAGATGGAATACGTGCAAGTGACTTATTACGTCGTCCAGAGATGACATATGAGCATATCCATCTTTTAGTACCAAGTGAAGTAGAATTAAGTGATGAAGTTACAGAACAAGTTGAAATTCAGATTAAGTACGAAGGATATATCGAAAAATCTTTACAGCAAGTAGAGCGTATGAAAAAGATGGAAAGTAAAAAAATTCCTGTCGATATTGATTATGATGCGATTTCTAGCCTTGCATCAGAAGCTAGACAGAAATTGAAAGATGTTCGTCCACTTTCAGTGGGGCAGGCTTCACGTATATCGGGCGTAAATCCAGCGGACATTTCCATTTTACTTGTGTATATTGAACAAGGAAAAATTGCGCGAGTATCGAACCAATAAATAGTAAGGAGATATTGTTAGATGAACATAGAACAATTTCAATCTATGCTAGAAGAGAAGGGTATCACCCTCTCTTCTAGACAGTTAGAGCAGTTCGAAATCTACTTCGAAACATTAGTAGAATGGAATGAAAAAATGAATTTAACGGCTATTACGGAAAAAGAGGAAGTATATTTAAAACACTTTTTTGATTCCATTACAGCTGCTTTTTATTACGATTTTTCAAAACCATTCTCAATTTGTGATGTTGGCGCAGGAGCTGGATTCCCAAGTATTCCTTTAAAAATCTGTTTCCCGCATTTAAAAGTGACGATTGTAGACTCATTGCAAAAACGTATTAATTTCTTAAATCATTTAGCACAAAAGTTGGAATTGAGTGACGTCGCGTTTTGTCATGATCGTGCTGAAACATTTGGAAAAAAAGAAGGTGTACGTGAAGCGTACGACATTGTAATGGCACGTGCAGTCGCACGTCTTTCAGTATTAAGTGAGCTGTGTTTACCACTTGTAAAAGTTGGGGGAACATTCATTGCAATGAAAGGTGCTGCAGCAAACGAAGAAATTGAAAATGGCAAGTATGCTTTAGAGGTGCTAGGCGGAGATTTAAAAGAAATGTCTACGTTCCAATTACCGTTTGAAGAAAGTGAACGTAATATTTTATTAATCGAGAAAAAGCGCAAGACACCAAAGAAATATCCACGCAAACCGGGAACACCCAATAAATTACCTATTGAAAAATAAATCTTATTAGACGTAAGATTAAATTATATAAATGAAAACGTAAATGTTTCATAGGAAACATTTTATGGAGAATAGTCAATAGGCCTAAAGGTGGTGGAATATGTATGAAAAATACGTTTTCTCGTTTATTTGGCTTTGGAGATAAAGAGAGCGAATTCGAATTACAAGACGAAAGCCATGAAGAAATAGATAAAAAGGTATATGAAGAAATACAAGAAATTCCGATAGTAAATATTACCCCTAACCGTTATCAACCACGAACAGTTTTTGATGACGCGCGTATTGAGGAACTAGCATTAACGATTCGTACACATGGACTTATTCAGCCAATTGTTGTGAGGCAATATGAGGATGATAAGTACGAGATTATTGCTGGAGAAAGGCGTTTCCGTGCAGCAACAAAGTTAGGGTGGGAAAAGGTTCCTGCAATTATAAAAAACTTAAATGATACAGAAACAGCTTCTGTGGCTTTAATTGAAAACTTGCAACGTGAGGAACTAACAGCAATCGAGGAAGCTGTGGCATATCAAAAGCTAATTGAGTTACATAATTTAACGCAAGAAGCATTGGCACAAAGACTCGGAAAAGGACAATCCACAATCGCAAATAAGTTGCGATTGTTAAAGTTGCCTGAAGAAATAAAAAATGCGTTATTAGAAAAAAGTATTACAGAACGCCATGCCCGTGCGCTCATCCCTTTAAAGAATGAGGAATTACAACTGAAGGTTTTACAGGAAATTGTGGAGAAACAACTGAATGTAAAGCAAACAGAGGAACGAATTGCGAAATTACTAGAGGAAGCAAAACCGAAGCGTAAGGCAAAGCAAAAAGCAGTAAGTCGAGATACGAGAATTGCCATGAATACAATTAGGCAGTCATTACAAATGGTTGCTGACAGTGGTTTAAATGTTAATTCTGAGGAAGAAGAGTTTGACGAGTACTATCAAATTACAATTCAAATTCCGAAGAAAAAATAATAATGGCGTGTTAGAGACCTGATCCTATTGGATAGGTCTCTTTTACTATATTTTCTTGTTAGATGAAGAAGGAGTTTACAAATAAATTTTGAAGTTTAATAAGGACGTAAAAGAAAAACTTTTATTTCATGTTACAATAAACGTAATTGTTACTAGAATAAGATAGAAAGGTTGAAAGTAGGTGACATCATGGGAAAAATCATTGCTATAGCCAATCAAAAGGGTGGCGTTGGAAAAACAACAACATCTGTTAATTTAGGGGCTGGATTGGCACAAGTAGGTAAAAAGGTCCTTCTTGTAGATATTGATGCTCAAGGAAATGCAACGACGGGTGTGGGAATTGAAAAATCCGAATTAGATCAATGTATTTACAATGTTCTTGTGGAAGATGCAGATGTTCAAGGGGTTATACAGAAAACCGCAACTGAAAACTTAGATGTTCTACCCGCTACAATTCAATTAGCAGGTGCTGAAATTGAATTGGTACCGACTATTTCCCGGGAAGTACGTTTGCAAAGGGCATTACAGCCAGTTCGTGATGAATATGATTATATTATTATCGACTGTCCCCCGTCCTTAGGGTTATTAACGATTAATGCATTAACTGCAGCAGATTCTGTTATTATTCCTGTTCAATGCGAATATTACGCACTAGAAGGGTTAAGTCAGCTATTAAATACAGTTCGACTTGTGCAAAAGCACTTAAATAAAAATCTAGCAATTCAAGGCGTATTGCTAACAATGTTAGATGCCCGTACAAATTTAGGGATTCAGGTTATAGATGAAGTGAAAAAATACTTTAGAGATAAAGTATACCGTTCGATTATCCCTCGTAATGTTCGCTTGAGTGAAGCACCAAGTCATGGGAAACCAATTATGCAGTATGACGCTAAATCAAGAGGGGCAGAAGTATATATAGATTTAGCAGAGGAAGTGATTGCAGGTGGCTAAAGGATTAGGAAGAGGAATCAATGTGTTTTTTCCTGATTTAGATGTGAAAGAAGAAGAGACAATTCAGGAGATTACGATAACTGAATTAAGACCGAATCCATATCAACCACGTAAACACTTTAATAAAGAGGCGATTCAGGAATTATCGGCCTCTATTAAAGAGCACGGCATATTACAACCATTGATTGCTAGAAAGAGTATTAAAGGATATGAAATTGTTGCAGGTGAAAGAAGATATCGTGCTGCTAAAGAGGCGGGACTCGAAAAAGTACCTGCCGTTGTAAGACAATTAAATGAACAGCAAATGATGGAGTTTGCATTGCTTGAAAACTTACAACGAGAAGATTTAAATCCAATGGAAGAAGCAATGGCATATCAAATGTTAATGAATGAGCTAAATGTGACGCAAGAACAATTAGCAAAACGTCTTGGTAAGAGTAGACCTTACATTGCAAACTATACGCGATTATTAAGCCTCCCTTCTTTTGTGCAAGATATGATTGCAAACGGTCAACTTTCAATGGCTCATGGGAGAACTTTACTTACGATAAAAGATGAAGAGCAGTTGAAATCTTTACTGAAACGAATTGAAAAAGAAGGATTAAATGTTCGTCAATTAGAGAAAATTGTTCAGGAGATTAATCAACGCGTTTCACGTGAAACAAAACAAGTAAAAAAAGAGAGAAACATATTTTTCGTAGAACGCGAAACGTTCTTAAGAGAAAAGTTTGGCACAGAGGTAAAAATTAAAGAAACAAAAAAGGAAAAAGGTAAAATCGAAATTGAATTTTTCAATAAAGAAGATTTAAATCGTATTTTAGAATTATTAGCGCAGCAAAACTAAAAAGCAAACCATCTTATTATTTATAGATGGTTTGCTTTTTTTAATACAGATAATTTTTGGTCTGTTTCTATTATGCTTTGTGCAATTACGTCAGCCATTTTCATAACTAAACTTAATCTTGTATTTTGCAGGACGAAAAACTCCATAAAACCATTTAGATTTACGATGCCATGAATATGTAAATCACCAACTGCTGGTAATTTCTTATTCATCGCAGCTCCAGGTTTACTAGGTCCCATTCCGGTAGTGATGGAACCGATATTTTGAGATTTTCCTAAACAAGCATCAACCGCAATTATAAATGAAGTAGGATTATCTTTCTGTATATTCTGAATTTTTTCTTCTAAATTTAGCGCATGTACTGGTTCATCTAGTGTGCCGAACACTTGGAAGTTTGTAATTCCTACTTGTTCTAGTTTCGTACCGACTAATGGCCCGAGTGCATCGCCTGTAGAACGATCTGTTCCGATACAAACGAGAATAATTGGTATATGAGTCTTAATAGGGATGTGGGAAAGTAAGAAGTTACTAATTGTCTCAGAGGCTTCTAAATCTTGGTGCATAACGTTTTGAGTTTCTTTTTCGAAAAAAGGTAAGCGAAAACTTCCAATATTCATGAAGCACCCATCCTTTTAATAAATTTTCAAAATATGTTATATGGTGAGTAAAATGGAAAACTATAAGTGCGTACTTGCTGTAAAACTTAAGTGAGAACGGAAATAATAGTACTAGTATATATATATTCGTTCCATTTTATACCTGCACGGAAGTTAATAAATGTAATTAAAGACATAAAATTTTTTCAGCAATTAGGAGACTTCTGATACAATAAGAAGGATAACTAAAAAGAAATTTTGGCTGGAGAGGTAGAGGTACATGGATTTATTAACGAAGTGGTTTAATGCTACGAGACAGTATTTATTAGATGCTGATCGTTGGGCTCATATTGGAATTGCGACATTAAAAATATGTATCATTTTAACAATTGGTGCAATTGTAGTACGAATTGCAAGAGCGGTTGTACGAAATGCGTTTCGCATGGGAAGTCGTTCTCCAATTCAAATTTCAGAACGTCGTACAGTTACAGTAGCAAAATTACTTGAGAATATTGTGGCATACGTTGTTATGTTTATTATGTTAATTGCGATTTTAGGTGTGTTCGATATTAATGCATCAGGTTTATTAGCCGGTGCTGGGGTAATTGGTTTAGCAGTCGGATTTGGTGCTCAAAGTTTAGTGAAAGATGTTATTACAGGATTATTTATCTTGCTAGAAGATCAATTTTCAGTAGGTGACTATGTAAGAATTGGGCAGTTTGAAGGTGTCGTTTTAGAAATTGGACTTCGTACAACAAAAGTAAAAAGTTGGACAGGTGAAATTCATACTTTACCAAATGGAAGTATTGTTCAAGTTACGAACTTCTCGGTAAGTAATAGTGTAGCATTTGTGGATGTATCTATTTCATATGAGGCGGATATTGCAAAAGCAGAGCAAGTCATTGAAGAGTTATTAGAGGAATTACCTGCAAAGTATGAACAAATGGTAACAACACCTCAGTTGTTAGGTGTACAAACATTAGCTGCTTCAGAAGTTATACTACGTGTTATTGCTGAAGTAGAGCCAATGCAACATGCAGTTATTGCAAGGGCACTTCGTAAAGAAATTAAAAATCGTCTAGATTTACATGGTATTGAAATTCCATATCCACGTATGGTTTTATATAATCGTGAAGAATTAGTGAGTGAAAAAGCAATTTAGTATGGAGAGGGGTTTGGAGAATGGAGCAAAAGCAGTATAACTTGTATGATGTTGTGGAAATGAAGAAAGCCCACCCATGTGGGGAGAATCGTTGGAAGATTATTCGTATGGGAATGGATATCCGCATTAAGTGCGAGGGATGTGACCATTCAGTAATGATTCCTCGAAGAGAGTTCGATCGTAAGGTAAAAAAAATACTTGTGAAGCACGAAGAATAGAGAGAAAGTAACAGTTGCAGTGGGTAGCTGTTACTTTTTTTCGTTTGGAGGAAACTTGTCATTTTTTTCGTTACTATCTATAATGATGAAAGATTGAGACATAGGAGTGAAAAATATGGGATTAACGGCTGGGATTGTTGGATTACCTAACGTAGGGAAGTCCACTTTATTTAATGCAATTACACAAGCAGGAGCAGAATCTGCAAACTATCCATTCTGTACAATTGATCCAAACGTAGGAATTGTAGAAGTACCAGATGAGCGTTTAAATAAATTAACGGAATTAGTAGAACCGAAAAAAACTGTTCCGACTGTATTTGAGTTTACTGATATTGCAGGTATCGTAAAAGGTGCTAGTAAAGGCGAAGGTTTAGGAAATAAATTCTTATCTCACATTCGCCAAGTAGATGCAATTTGCCAAGTTGTTCGTTGTTTTGAAGACGAAAATATTACGCACGTTTCAGGGAAAGTAGATCCAATTGATGATATTGAAACAATCAACCTAGAACTAATCTTAGCCGATTTAGAATCAGTTGATAAACGTATCGAACGTGTTGCGAAATTAGCAAGACAAAAAGATAAAGAAGCAGTATATGAACATGAAATTTTAGTACGTTTAAAAGAAGCTTTCGAAGAGGGAAAACCAGCTCGTACCGTTGAATTTACAGAAGAGCAAATGAAGATTGTGAAAGGTCTTCATTTATTGACAACGAAAGAAATGTTATACGTAGCAAACGTAAGCGAGGACGATGTAATCGATCCTTCTGAAAACAAATACGTACAAATGGTAAAAGAATTTGCTGCAAATGAAAATTCTCAAGTAATTGTTGTATGTGCAAAAATCGAATCAGAAATCGCTGAGTTAGACGAAGAAGAGAAAAAGGTATTCCTTGAAGAACTAGGCATTGAAGAATCTGGTTTAGATCAATTAATTCGTGCTGCATATGATTTATTAGGACTTGCTACTTATTTCACAGCTGGTGTACAAGAAGTACGTGCATGGACATTCAAACAAGGTATGAAAGCACCACAATGTGCTGGTGTAATTCATACAGACTTTGAGCGTGGATTTATTCGTGCAGAAACAGTTTCTTACGAAGACTTAATGACAAACGGTTCTATGACAGCTGCAAAAGAAGCTGGTAAAGTTCGTTTAGAAGGAAAAGAGTATATCGTAAAAGACGGAGATGTTATGCACTTCCGTTTCAACGTTTAATTTAATATTTCCTAGGAAAAATAAAGATATGAGCTTGGCAAATATATTATATGTTTGCCAAGTTTTTTATGTATGGGTGAGTTGATTCATCTAACTTACTATGATATAATCTAAACTCGTGAGTAATTACTAAAAATTAATTGCTCCTTGCCCATTATGGGCCGTTTAGACCAAAAGGAGGTGAAAGTGTAATGAGAAAGTACGAAATTATGTACATCATTCGTCCTGGCGTTGAAGAAGAAGCTCAAAAAGCTTTAGTTGAACGTTTTGCAGGTGTTTTAACAAACAATGGTGCAGAAATCATTAACACGAAAGAGTGGGGTAAGCGTCGTTTAGCTTACGAAATCAACGACTTACGTGAAGGTTTCTACATGATCTTAAACGTGAAATCTAACGCAGAAGCGATTAACGAATTCGACCGTTTAGCTAAGATCAACGAAGACATCCTTCGTCATATCGTTGTTAAAGAAGAAGAAAAATAATTGATATATAAGGGAGAGTGGTTCGATTGATGAATCGTGTTATCCTCGTTGGTCGTTTAACTAAGGACCCTGACTTACGTTACACGCCCAATGGTGTTGCAGTAGCTACTTTTACGTTAGCTGTGAATCGCGCATTTGCCAATCAACAAGGTGAGCGTGAAGCTGACTTTATTAATTGTGTTATATGGCGTAAACAAGCAGAAAACGTAGCAAATTATTTGAAAAAAGGTAGCTTAGCAGGCGTAGATGGGCGTCTTCAAACTCGTAATTACGAGGGACAAGATGGTAAACGTGTATACGTAACAGAAGTTCTTGCGGAAAGCGTACAATTTTTAGAGCCGCGTAATGGCGGTGGGGAGCAACGCGGTTCATTTAATCAGCAACCATCAGGAGCTGGTTTCGGTAACCAAGGCTCTAACCCATTTGGTCAATCTAGTAATTCAGGTAACCAAGGTAACTCTGGATTTACGAAGAATGACGATCCATTTTCAAATGTAGGTCAACCGATCGACATTTCCGACGACGATTTACCGTTCTAATACAGTAAATTTGTTAGTTTTAACAAAGAATGGAGGGAAATAGACATGGCAGGACGCAAAGGTGGACGTGCGAAACGTCGTAAGGTGTGTTTCTTCACAGCTAACGGCATCACTCGCATCGATTATAAAGATGTTGATTTATTAAAACGTTTCGTTTCTGAGCGTGGTAAAATTTTACCTCGTCGTGTAACAGGAACAAGCGCAAAATACCAACGCAAACTTACAGTTGCAATTAAACGTGCTCGTCAAATGGCACTTTTACCATATGTTGGTGAATAATAGCGTATGAAATGCACAGTAGAGTCGGACTCTACTGTGCATTTTGCTATGCTTTTCTTTTTTGAAAGAGAGGTTAAAATGTGAAGCAAGCGAGATTTATTACTGAAGGAGCCGCGTTGTTGGCTATATATGTAATGTTATTGTTTATATCTATGTATGTTCCGATTTTAGGTACAGTTGTAACGTTTGCGTTGCCGTTGCCATTTATATTGTTAACGATAAGATATAAATTATCGAATGTATTTGTAATTTTTACGGCTGCATTTTTAATTGCTGTTTTTGTAAGTCAGCCGATAGGTCTAGTAAAGACGGTCGTATTTGGGTTGATGGGTATTGTTTTAGGGTGCATGTATAAAAAACAAAGAAAGCCATTGGAGATTTTAATAACCGGTTCACTTGCATACTTAATCAGTATTATGCTAATTTATGTTGCCAGTATAAAGTTTTTTAACATAGATTTTATAAAGCAAATACAAAATATGTTTAATAAAAGCATAGTGCAAAGTGAAAAGATAGCAAGTGTTGCCGGTATGCCGATTAGTAAAGAGCAAAAAGAGTTATTTGTACAAATGAATGATATATTACAAGCGGTATTCCCGAGTATACTTGTGATGGTTTCTGTATGTCTTTCTTGGATTACCATAATAATATCAGGTAGTGCTTTAAGAAAGCTAAAGCATGATGTTATACCTTGGCCTAAGTTCAAAGATATACAATTACCAAAGAGTATTGTTTGGTATTACGTTATATTTATTTTGCTATCAACTTTTATAAAAGTAGAACCGACATCATATTTACATATGGTATTTTCTAACCTATATGTCATATTTGCTTTATTACTAGTGCTGCAAGGCCTGACGTTTATCACTTTTTTAGCGCATAGCAAAGGTTTTACGAAAGGGGTTCCTATTATTAGTTTTATCGCCTGCATGTTTATCCCGATGCTGTTTCCTCTTGTGACAATCTTAGGTATAATTGATTTAGGGATTTCATTGCGTTCTAAAATAGGAGGATAAAATAATATTCCTTATACTATTTTAATCTGTAAAACTAACTGGAAGATAAGTTAGTTTTACTTTATAGGAGTTGTATACATGCCTGAATTTTATAAGAAACAGTGGTTTTTATATCCTGTTTACGTATTGGCATTTTTTGTGTTTGTGCTCATTTCAATCCTCTGTTATTTTCATTTACTAATGGGGATAGTCTCCTTCTTTATTTTTTGTATCGTCCTTTTTGTTGTTGTACGATTTGAACTTACTTTCCAAAAGAATTTTGAAAAACATACGACAGATATGATTACAAGGGTAAAGAAAGTGAGTAATGAGGCATTTAACCAGATGCCGATTGGTATTTTGTTATACAATAAGGATTATGGGATTGATTGGGCAAATCCTTATTTATCTTCATGTCTGGGGCAGCATGCATTAGCTGGATGGCACCTTTATGATGTATCAGAAACGTTACTTCTTTTTATTAAGGGAGAAACATCCGATGATATAGTCTCTTTAAATAATCGAAAGTTTCGTGTCTTTGTAAGGAAAGAAGAAAAGTTAATTTATTTCTTTGATGTAACAGAACAAACAGAGATTGAAAAGATGTACGAGGATCAACGTACTGTTTTAGCTGTCATTTATTTAGATAATTATGATGAAGTTACACAAGGATTAGATGATCAATTACGTACGAATATAACAAGTCTTGTGACATCCCGTCTAAATGAATGGGCCGTTAAGTATGGGGCATATTTAAAACGTGCATCTTCGGAAAGATTCTTCGTTGTACTAAATGAAAGTATTTTAGCGCAGATGGAGAAAGGGAAATTTAGTATTTTAGACCAAGTACGTGAAGAAACATCCAAAAGAAATATACCACTTACATTAAGTGTAGGTGTTGGATCAGGTGATTTACCTTTATCCGAGCTTGGGGCGATGGCTCAATCAGGTCTAGACCTTGCGCTTGGGCGTGGTGGAGATCAAGTAGCTATTAAACAAGCGACAGGTAAAGTTAAGTTTTATGGTGGTAAGACAAATCCGGTGGAAAAACGTACTCGTGTACGTGCTAGAGTGATTTCACATGCATTAAAGGATTTAGTATTAGAAAGTAGCAATGTCATTATAATGGGGCATAGGGCTCCTGATATGGACGCAATTGGTGCTGCGATTGGTATTTTAAAGGTAGCGCAATTAAATGAGCGCAAAGGATATATTGTGCTCGATGAAAATGATTCTGATAAGGGAATTAAGCGTTTAATGGATAAAGTGAAACAAAATGAAGAGTTATGGTCTCACTTTATTACACCAGAACAAGCGATGGAATTTGCAAATGATGATTCATTACTTGTTGTTGTTGATACGCATAAGCCTTCAATGGTGATGGAAGAAAAGCTGTTACGCAAAATTGAAAATGTAGTTGTTATTGACCATCATCGCCGAGGAGAAGATTTTATTGAAGATCCATTGCTTGTTTACATGGAGCCATACGCTTCTTCCACGGCGGAACTTGTTACGGAATTACTTGAATACCAACCGAAAAATTTAAAAATGACAATGTTAGAAGCAACAGCATTATTAGCAGGTATTATTGTTGATACGAAAAGCTTTACATTCCGGACAGGTGCTCGTACGTTTGATGCTGCTTCTTATTTACGCTCACACGGTGCAGATACTGTACTTGTACAAGAGCTTTTAAAAGAAGATATGGATCAGTATTTACGGGTTGCAAAAGCTATTAAAAATGCGTACATTTATAAAAATGGAATTGCGATTGCAAAAGTTGATAGCGATGATTACTACGATCAAGTGCTTATTGCGCAATCAGCGGACACATTATTAACAATGACAGGAATTATTGCATCATTTGTTATTGCAAAACGTGGCGAGAATTTCATTGGAATTAGCGGCAGGTCTTTAGGTGAAGTGAATGTGCAGCTAATTATGGAAAACTTAGGTGGTGGCGGGCATTTAACGAATGCAGCCACACAAATGAAAAATGTTACAGTAGATGAAGCTGAGGAGAAGCTTCGATTTGTTATTGATGACTATTTACAGGGAGGCACACAATCATGAAAGTAATTTTTCTAAAAGACGTAAAAGGTAAAGGGAAAAAAGGGGAAGTAAAAAACGTACCAGATGGTTATGCAAATAACTTCTTACTAAAACAAGGATTAGCTGCTGAAGCGACGAATAGCAGTATGAAAACTTTAGAAGCTCAAAAGCGCAAAGAAGAAAAAGATGCAGCAGCAGAGCTTGAAAATGCAAAACAATTAAAAGAAACGTTAGAGAAACTAACTGTAGAATTAAAGGCTAAATCTGGAGAAGGCGGCCGTCTATTCGGTTCAATCACAAGTAAACAAATCGTAGATGCAATGCAAAAATCTCACAATATTAAACTTGATAAGCGTAAATTTGAAATGGATGATGCAATTCGTGCATTAGGCTATACAAACGTTACTGTGAAATTGCATCCGCAAGTAACAGCAACAGTAAAAGTTCATGTTAGTGAACAATAAAACTAAGTTAAGCAAGGAGGATTGCGTATGAGTGATGTAATGGCTGATCGTACCCCTCCGCATAATATAGAAGCTGAGCAGGCAGTCTTAGGTGCTATATTGATTGATCAGGATGCGTTAACATCGGCATCGGAACTATTAGTACCTGACTCATTTTATCGAACGAAACATCAAAAGATTTTTGAAGTCATGCTTGGTTTATCTGATAAGGGGGAGCCAATTGACTTAGTAATGATGACGTCAGCAATGGCTGATCAAGGATTACTAGAAGAAGTTGGTGGGGTTTCTTACTTAGCAGAATTAGCAGAAGTTGTTCCGACTGCCGCTAACGTAGAGTATTATGCAAGAATCATCGCTGAAAAAGCTCTGTTACGTCGTTTAATTCGAACGGCGACTCATATTGTGTCTGATGGATATGAGAGAGAAGATGATGTGGATGGTCTTTTAAATGAGGCTGAGAAAAAAATATTAGAAGTATCTCATCAGACGAATGCGAAAGCATTCCAAAATATTAAAGACGTTCTTGTAGATGCTTACGATAAAATCGAACTTTTGCATAATCAAAAAGGTGAAGTGACCGGGATACCAACTGGATTTACTGAATTAGATAAGATGACGGCAGGGTTTCAGCGAAATGATTTAATCATCGTGGCGGCACGTCCGTCGGTAGGTAAAACGGCATTTTCATTAAATATCGCACAAAACGTAGCGACGAAAACGGATGAAAATGTAGCGATTTTTAGTCTAGAGATGGGTGCTGATCAGCTTGTTATGCGTATGCTTTGTGCAGAAGGGAATATTGATGCACAAAGACTTCGTACCGGATCGTTAACTTCTGATGATTGGGCGAAATTAACGATGGCAATGGGTAGCCTTTCTAATGCTGGTATTTATATTGATGATACGCCGGGGATTAAAGTAAATGAGATTCGAGCAAAATGTCGTAGATTAAAACAAGAACAGGGTCTTGGTATGATCTTGATTGACTACTTACAGCTTATTCAAGGAAGTGGGAAATCAGGAGAGAACCGTCAGCAGGAAGTATCTGAGATTTCTCGTACACTAAAAGGGATTGCGCGTGAATTACAAGTTCCTGTTATTGCCTTGTCACAGTTATCTCGTGGTGTAGAATCTCGTCAAGATAAACGTCCGATGATGTCTGATATTCGTGAATCGGGAAGTATCGAGCAGGATGCCGATATCGTAGCCTTCCTATATCGTGAAGATTACTATGACCGAGAAACGGAAAATAAAAATACGATTGAAATTATTATTGCAAAGCAGCGTAATGGTCCAGTAGGCTCAGTAGAGCTTGCATTCGTTAAAGAGTTCAATAAGTTCGTTAACTTAGAACGTCGTTTCGAAGATGGACATGCGCCGCCGGCATAACGATAGTATAAAAAAGAAACGCATTTCTTATAATAAGATGTGTTTCTTTTTTTTTATAGAAAAGATAAGGCTTTCATAGTGTGAAAATATAATTCTTACGAACGAAAAAGTTTTTTGATAAAAAAATGTTCGCTTTTTGGTTGACTTCTTTTTCGGTTTTGGTACAATTATATTGTTTGAATAGATCGTTTGAAAATTGCGGAGGTGCTTTAATAATGTCTTCAGTAGTAGTTGTAGGAACACAATGGGGCGACGAAGGAAAAGGTAAAATCACTGATTTTCTTTCTGAGCATGCGGAAGTAGTTGCAAGATATCAAGGTGGAAATAACGCAGGACATACAATTGTTTTTGGCGGAGTTAAATATAAATTACACTTAATTCCATCTGGTATTTTCTATAAAGAGAAAATTTGTGTAATCGGAAACGGCTTAGTAGTAGATCCGAAAGCATTACTTGAAGAGTTAAAATACTTACACGATCGTGGTGTAAGTACTGATAATTTACGCGTAAGTAACCGTGCTCACGTTATTTTGCCTTATCACTTAAAACAAGATGAGTTAGAAGAAGCAAGTAAAGGTGATAACAAAATCGGTACAACGAAAAAAGGTATCGGTCCTGCATACATGGACAAAGCTGCTCGTATTGGTATTCGTATGGCTGATCTTTTAGACCGTGAAGCATTTAAAGAGAAGCTTGAGCGCAATTTAGCACAAAAAAATCGTTTGTTTGAAAAAATGTACGATACAGAAGGTTTCAGTGTAGAAGAAATCTTCGAAGAGTACTTCGAGTACGGACAACAAATCGCGCAATATGTGTGTGATACGTCTGTTGTATTAAATGATGCATTAGATAATAATCACCGTGTATTATTTGAAGGTGCACAAGGTGTTATGCTTGATATCGACCACGGTACGTATCCGTTCGTTACATCTTCTAACCCAATTGCTGGTGGTGTAACAGTTGGAACTGGAGTTGGCCCTGCAAAAGTTACTCGCGTTGTAGGTGTATGTAAAGCATATACAAGCCGCGTAGGTGATGGTCCGTTCCCTACTGAGCTTCATGACGAAATTGGTCATCAAATTCGTGAAGTTGGTCGTGAGTATGGAACGACAACTGGTCGTCCACGCCGCGTAGGTTGGTTTGATAGCGTTGTTGTAAGACATGCGCGTCGTGTTAGTGGTTTAACAGATTTATCATTAAACTCTATCGACGTTCTAACTGGTATTCCAACTCTTAAAATTTGTGTTGCTTACAAATACAATGGCGAAGTTATCGACGAAGTTCCAGCAAACTTAAACATTTTAGCGAAATGTGAGCCTGTATACGAAGAGCTTCCAGGTTGGACAGAAGATATTACTGGTGTAAGATCATTAGACGAACTTCCTGAGAATGCAAGAAAATACGTAGAACGTGTTTCTGAGTTAACAGGAATTCAATTATCTATGTTCTCAGTTGGACCAGATCGTAATCAAACGAATATCGTTCGTAACGTATACGAAGCTTAATTGATATTTTTAAGAAAAAACTCATGTCCGCATGAGTTTTTTCTTGTTTTTTATAAAAAATAAAAAAAGGTATTGCAAAAAATAAATAAAACATGTTATGATACATCTTGTCGTCACGAAAATATGACGTTGGTGAGTATGAGCCATTAGCTCAGTTGGTAGAGCATCTGACTTTTAATCAGAGGGTCGAAGGTTCGAGTCCTTCATGGCTCACCATTTTATTTTTCGTGGCCCGTTGGTCAAGTGGTTAAGACACCGCCCTTTCACGGCGGTAACACGGGTTCGAATCCCGTACGGGTCATGTTTTTTTATGTTCATTTTTGGTCCCGTGGTGTAGTGGTTAACATGCCTGCCTGTCACGCAGGAGATCGCCGGTTCGACCCCGGTCGGGACCGCCACTTTTGTTTATACCACCATTAGTGGTTTTATATATAGTTTTGGCTCGGTAGCTCAGTCGGTAGAGCAGAGGACTGAAAATCCTCGTGTCGGCGGTTCGATTCCGTCCCGAGCCACTCTCAGGATATTAAGTGGGCCCACTTAATATCCTTTTTATTTGTGTAATTTTACAAAATTGAGTAGTTATTTTAAAATAGAATGAGGAGCCTCTAGCAGTTGAAGCTAGAGGTTTTTCTATAGATCGTATAGGATTCCGTGTAAAAGTGGATCATACATGAGTCTGTGAGAATAGAGGAGAAAGTACTTAAGCAAAAGATGCGGTCATATAGGGACATACTATGTAGACATCAATGTGTTTAGGGATATTGACCATATTTTTACCCCGCTATTTAATGGGCAGTAAGGCCTCCACTTTAAAATTCAGCGAAAGCAAAGAAGTTAGGTGGGGGGAGGGCTGCCCGTGAAAGCCCAATTAGTGAGGGCTAATTAAAGCTTCACTTTATAAGGAGGAAATAAACGATGATGGGAAAGAAAATTTTAGTAGTTGATGATGAAAAGCCGATTGCAGATATTTTGAAGTTCAACCTAGAAAAAGAAGGTTTCGAAATTGTAATGGCGCATGATGGTGATGAAGCAATTGAAAAAGCAACTGAAGAACAACCAGATATGGTTTTATTAGATATTATGCTACCAGGTAAGGATGGCTTAGAGGTTTGCCGGGAAATACGTAAAAGCTCAGAAATGCCGATTATTATGCTTACAGCGAAGGACTCTGAAATCGATAAAGTATTAGGACTTGAGCTTGGGGCAGATGATTATGTAACGAAGCCATTTAGTACGAGGGAATTACTTGCTCGCGTGAAGGCGAATTTACGTCGCCATCAGCAAGGTGGTGCGGCAGAAAAAGAAGAAAATACGGAAATGGTTATTGGACCAATTGTTATCAATCCAAATGCGTATAGTGTAACGAAACGTGAGGAAAATATTGAGCTTACACACCGTGAATTTGAGCTATTACATTATTTAGCAAAACATTTAGGACAAGTTATGACACGTGAACATTTATTGCAAACAGTTTGGGGTTATGACTATTTTGGAGATGTACGTACAGTGGATGTAACAGTACGTCGTCTACGTGAAAAAATTGAAGATAATCCAAGTCATCCTACATTAATTGTCACTAGACGTGGAGTAGGGTATTACTTGCGTGACCCAGAGCAGGAATAGTATATGAAGAAAGTCGGTTTTTTTCAATCTATTCATTTAAAATTTGTACTCATATATATGCTATTAATATTGATAGCTATGCAAGTTATTGGAGTATATTTCGTAAGAGAGTTAGAAAAGAGTCTTGTACAAGGTTTTAGAGATTCTTTAACGCAACAAACGAACTTATTATCGTATAACTTGAAACAAGAGTTTAAAAAAAGTTATACAAAAGCAGAGACAGAATCAACAGGTGAAACGATTAAAACTTCCATTCGAAAATTTGCCTCTGATCGAAAGAAGGATATTCAAGAGGTAAGTGTATTTGATGCCAATAGAAAGCTGCTCGCTATTTCAGATGAGTCAAAGCAAAACAAGGTAAATAGAACGTCAACTGATATAGCTGTTCAGCGGGTATTGGTACAAAAAAAACCAGAAGTGAAAATTGAGAAGGATGGTCGTACAGGTCACCGTGTACAAGTTATGATTACTCCTATTATGGATGATAATAACAAAGATGCACTTGGTGCTATTTACGTTGTTGCATCCATGGAAGATGTTTATAAGCAGATGAAGGATATTAATCAAATCTTTGCGACCGGAACCGTTATTGCATTACTCGTAACAGCTGTACTTGGAATTTTGTTAGCTCAAACGATTACGAGACCAATCTCTGATATGCGAAGACAAGCAATTGAAATGGCAAAAGGAAACTATTCAAGAAAAGTAAAAGTGCATAGCCATGATGAAATTGGACAATTAGCATTATCTTTCAATAATTTATCAAAAAAATTACAACAAGCTCGTTCTTCAACAGAAAGTGAAAGACGTAAATTGTCATCCGTATTATCACATATGACAGATGGAGTAATTGCTACTGACCGAAAAGGGGACATTATTTTATTAAATGATCCTGCGGAAAAGATGCTAAATGTTTCGCGTGAAACGGCGCTCGATCAATCTGTTTTAGAAGTGTTGGGAATACAAGAAGAATTTACGCTCGATCATTTATACGAAGAGCCGGATTCTGTTTTATTAGATTTTAGTACGAGAAATGAGCCATATATTTTACGCGCTAGTTTCTCTGTTATTCAAAAAGAGACAGGGAAAGCAAATGGTTTAATTGCCGTATTATATGATGTGACTGAGCAGGAGCGTATAGAAAGAGAACGACGCGAGTTTGTAGCAAACGTCTCTCATGAATTAAGAACGCCATTAACGACAATGCGCAGTTACTTAGAGGCACTTACAGACGGTGCGTGGCAAGATCCAAATATTGCACCACAATTTTTAACAGTTACACAAGAAGAAACAGAAAGAATGATTAGACTTGTAAATGCGTTATTGCAACTATCTAAACTCGATAGTACAGAACATCGTTTAATGAAAGAATGGGTCGACTTTACTGACTTCTTTAATAACATTATTGATCGTTTTGAAATGTCTAAAGAGCAAAACGTAAGCTTCAAACGATCTTTCTCTAAAAAATCTCGATTTATTGATATGGATACGGATAAAATTACGCAAGTATTGTATAACATTATTTCGAATGCATTAAAGTATTCACCAGAAGGTGGAACAGTAACATATCGTTTACGTGATCGCGGAGAATTATTGGAGATTAGTGTAAGTGATCAAGGAATGGGTATTCCGAAAGAAAACGTCGATAAAATCTTTGAACGTTTTTATCGCGTAGATAAAGCACGTTCAAGACAAATGGGCGGTACAGGACTTGGATTAGCAATTGCGAAAGAAATGATTGAGGCACATGGTGGCTCGATTTGGGCAAAGAGTGAGGAAGGAAAAGGGACAACGATTTATTTCACATTGCCTATGGCAGCAGATGAAGAGGACGAATGGGAATGAGTATGGAGAATGTTAAAACGATAGTTTTAATTAATTTAGTTGTAATTAGTCTATTTCTTACTTTTAACTTATGGACGTATGTGCCAGATTCCACATCTATGCAAAACGCAAAATTTGTACAGGGGAATGAGGGAAATACTCAAACGAAAATCGCTGATGTTGTCCGCCCTACTTCTATCATTGTGCATAAAGATAAAAATCATTACGGGAGCAAAAGAGAGGGAGATATAGAATCAATCTATAGAACTTTGGAAGCAGGGGAATTACATGAGTTCAAAGAGATATCGATTGCTAAGGCTGACTTTCTTTCTTATGTGCATGGTGAAGGGAAAATTGAACTTATTTTCCCTACCAACATCCCATTTGATGCAGTTAAATCTATGTTTAGTATGAAAGAAAAAAGTATAGATAAGCCTAAACACTTTAATCGAATTATTCTTGACCCTTCTAGAAGTAGGGATCAAGAAATTAAAATTAATTTTGTTTCCGATGGTGATAACTCTAGAATATATGAAGCAAAATTAAGTGGTGTGTATTTAAAAGATATTGTAAATGCACAAAATCAATTTATAGTATCAGCGAAACCTTATTTTGACTATCAAATTAATGATATGAAAAAGCTATTTTTACCAGATGGAACGACAGAATTAAGTAATATAACATATATTTCATCTAATTTGGCGGTTGATACATTTAAGAATGCTCTTTTTAGTGACCCACGTTATTTAAGCCCGATTACCGAGCAATCGAAAGAAATATTTACAGATGGTATTAGGTCTATGGAGATTGAAAATGATCAGCATATGCTAAAGTATAAAAATTCTTCTGTTTTAAGTGAGAAAAAGCCAGATAATTTAATGCTTTTACAAAAAAGTTTTGATTTTGTAAATGGTCATAGTGGGAGTTTGGATTCATATCGTTTGGACTATATGAATAAAGGACAGACAGTATTCCGCTTACAGGAAGATGGATATCCCGTATTCAATACTGATGGATTAGCTGAATTGAGACAAGTATGGGGATCAGAAGAAGTAATGGAATATGAAAGACCGTTGCTTTCTTTAAATACGAAAGGTATAGAGCAGAAGGTTACTCTTCCGTCAGGTCATGTTGTAATAGCATCCTTAGAAAATAATGCCGCGGTAGATAAAAGATCCATTAAAGACATTGGGATTGGATACAAATTATCACTAGATGGGCAAGTAGCGCGACTACAGCCAATTTGGTATGTAAAGTTTGTTGAAGATGAAGCTGGCAAACAAAAAATATATGAGTGGAATGAGGGGGGACTAAATGGATTGGGATCGGATTAAAACCATATTTATTGTGACCTTTTTTGTTTTGGACCTCTTTCTCATTTTTCAATTCATTCAAAAGCAAGATAGTAATCAATTGGAGCTTATTGCAGAAACGAAGATAGATCAAGAATTAAAAGCAAACAAAATTACGATGGGTAATTTCCCTAAAGAACCGAAAAAAGAGTCATTTATTAGGGCTGAAAACAAGGCATTTAAAGAAGAAGACATACAGTCTTTAAAAAATCAAACGGCGCATATACAAAATATGTACAAAATAGAAAGTAAGCTAAAAGAGCCCTTTTTAAATACAAAATCTTTATCAAAAGATAAGTATAATGATTTTTTGAAGAACTATGTATTAGATGGACAAAAGTATGAGTTTGGAGCGATGAAAGACTCTAAAATTTACTTCTTCCAAAAATATAAAGATAAGCCTATTTTCTATAACGATCAGGCAATGATTGTTGTGGAATTAAATGAGAAAAATGAACTTGTGTCGTACACGCAGACGATGTTAACAGATTTAAAAGAAATGGGCGAAAGTGAAAAAACGAAACAGCAAGAAATTATTACTGCCCAAACCGCTTTAGAAAATCTGTATTTAAAAAATAAAATTCATGGGAATACACATGTAAAAGAAGCGCAAATTGGTTATGCCAACCTTACCGCATCTACTTCTAATAACCAAGTACTTGCTCCAACGTGGAACTTAAAGACGGAGCAGAAGCAGGACTTCTTTGTAAATGCAATTGAAGGACAAGTTATGGAATTAGGGGAAAAGGAAAATCAAGTGGTTGATGAACATACTGGAGTGAGAAAGAATGGGTTTGCATTTTAGCGTACTTGCAAGTGGAAGTACAGGGAATATGCTATATGTAGGAACAGATGAAAAGAAGTTACTTGTCGATGCAGGTTTAAGTGGTAAAGCAACAGAGGCTTTATTTAAACAGGCAGAATTAAATATAAATGATGTATCGGGTATTCTTGTAACACATGAACATAGTGACCATATTAAAGGCTTAGGTGTATTGGCACGTAAATATGATTTACCTGTTTATGCAAATGAGAAAACATGGAATGCAATGGAACACTTAATAGGAAATATCCCAACTGAGCAAAAGTTTATTTTCTCAGTTGGGGATGTGAAAACATTTGGTGATATTGAGGTCGAGTCATTTGGGGTGTCTCATGATGCGGCAGAGCCGATGTTCTATGCTTTTCATAACAATAATAGAAAGTTAGCCCTTATTACAGATACAGGGTACGTGAGTGACCGTATGAAAGGTGTTATTAAGGGAGCTAATGCTTTCGTATTTGAAAGTAATCATGACGTAGAAATGCTTCGTATGGGACGTTATCCATGGAGTATTAAACGACGTATTTTAAGTGATGTGGGGCACGTTTGTAATGAAGATGCTGCATTAGCGATGGCGGATGTAATTACAGATGAGACAAAACATATTTATTTAGCCCATTTAAGTTTAGATAATAACATGAAAGAACTAGCACGTATGTCAGTATCACAAGTATTAGAGGAAAAGGGATTTGGAGTAGGAGAAGCCTTCGAAATTCACGATACAGATCCAAAAATGCCGACAAAAATTCAATACGTATAATTCTTCATTTTAGTAAACAATAAAGGTGAATATAGTTGTTTTCAGGAAGATAGGTGAACAAATATGTCCTTTATTGATGAAGAAAATTATCGTATGAAACGTGCAAGAAAAAAGAAGCATAAAGGTATTGTTATTTCTAGTATAGCTGGAACAATTGTAGGAGCTTCGTTATTTGCATTTGGAGCTCCTTTGTTTTCAAATGATGCAGGCGCGTTTCCACAAGCAGAAGCAAGTGGAAGTAATATGGCCCAAGCGCAAGGAATTAAACAGATTAGCTTTGTCGATGCTGTTGATCGTGCATCTGAAGCTGTTGTTGGAGTTATTAATATTCAACGAGATAATTTTTCAGAGGCAGATTCAGAAGCAGGTACGGGATCAGGTGTAATTTATAAGAAGACAGATGGTCAAGCTTATATTGTAACGAATAATCATGTTGTTGCTGGAGCAAATCGTATTGAAGTAAGTTTAAGTGATGGTAAGAAGGTCCCTGGAAAGGTATTAGGAACCGATGTGGTCACAGATTTGGCTGTACTGGAGATAGATGCAAAGCATGTG
The DNA here is from genome assembly GCF_006349665.1 of Bacillus sp. CD3-5. Lineage (NCBI taxonomy): Bacteria > Bacillati > Bacillota > Bacilli > Caryophanales > Bacillaceae > Bacillus > Bacillus sp. CD3-5. Next base: position 36,403 of record NZ_VEPX01000009.1, read on the forward strand.
AAAAAAGTAATTGAGATTGGCGATTCTAATACTGTTCGTAGAGGAGAACCAGTCATTGCGATTGGAAACCCGCTCGGGCTACAATTTTCTGGAACCGTCACACAAGGTATTATCTCGGCTAATGAGCGTATTGTCCCTGTAGATTTAGATCAAGATGGACATTATGATTGGCAAGTAGAAGTATTGCAAACAGACGCAGCAATTAATCCGGGTAATAGTGGTGGGGCGCTTGTAAACGCAGCTGGTCAATTAATTGGTATTAACTCAATGAAAATTGCGGCAAAAGAAGTAGAAGGAATTGGACTAGCTATTCCTGTTACTAGAGCTGTTCCAATTATGAATGAATTAGAGAAGTACGGAAAAGTAAGAAGACCGTATGTTGGAATTGAACTTAGATCATTAAATGAAATTCCAAACTACTATTGGTCAAAAACGTTGCATTTACCAGGCAATGTAACAGAGGGAGTTTGCATTTTAGATGTGAAAAGTCCTTCGCCAGGTACAGATGCTGGTTTGCGAGAACACGATGTGATTGTAGCAGTAGATGGAAAACCAGTTCGCGATATTATCGGATTCCGTACGGCCTTATATGATAAAAAAATTAATGATAAAATGACTCTTACGTTTTATCGTGGTACAAAACGAGCAACAACAACGGTTAAACTAGGCATTCAAAAGTATTAAAAACAGGAGGGCCTACCTCCTGTTTTCTATTGTAGAAAAGTGAGGTGAAGAATATGAACTTACCTTGTTGTTTAGAACATGTTGAATTAGCGTTAGATATTATTGTGGATGAGTGTGAAGTCGCGCCGGTTATTAACAATGTGGATAACTCGGAAAAAGAGAAAAAAACATGTGAATTTTGTCAAAATGAGGCGACATATGTTGTATCGAACACAGATTCTCACACAATATGTGGGTAACAATTGTGGATATGTGGATAAGTTATGTGGATAACATGTTTGTAAGGTGGGGAATACGTGTGAATATCTCGATTATTTCAATTGGGAAATTAAAAGAAAAATATTTAAAACAAGGTATAGCAGAATACTTAAAACGATTATCTGCATACGCAAAAGTAGAAGTAATTGAATTGCCAGATGAAAAGGCACCAGAAAATTTAAGTGAAGCAGAAATGTTAATTGTAAAAGAAAAAGAAGGTATACGTATACTAGATAAAATTTCTGATGATACGCATGTCATTGCGTTAGCGATAGAAGGAAAGCAAAAATCATCAGAAGAATTTGCAGTAAGCTTAGATCGTCTTGCTACATATGGGAAGAGTAAAGTTGCATTCGTAATTGGTGGATCACTTGGACTAAGTTCAGAAGTAATGAAGCGTTCAAATGAATCACTTTCTTTTTCAAAGATGACGTTACCACACCAATTAATGCGATTAGTATTGCTTGAGCAAGTGTATAGAGCGTTTCGTATTAATCGTGGGGAACCGTATCATAAATAGTAATAGTACATTCAAACGGCTACAGATGTGGCCGTTTTCTATATTTCCTAAAATAAGTATGTTTCTATTTCTAAAAAAGTATGCTGTAATATGAAGAGGAAAAAGTATAAGTAGTCATAGAAGTGAGGAGTTAAAGGTGAAGAAGTTTAAGAAATTTTACTTGGAGATTACGAGTGTATGTAATCTTGCGTGCAGCTTTTGTCCGCCGACGGAAAGACAGAAGCAATTCATTTCTGTGGAGGATTTTGCAAAAAGGTTAGACCAAATTAAACCACACACAGACTACATTTATTTGCACGTGAAGGGTGAGCCGTTGCTGCATCCAAAAATAGATCAATTGTTAGATTTAAGCCATGAAAAAGGGTTTAAAGTTAATATTACAACGAACGGAACGTTAATTAATAAGAGAAGGCATAGATTGTTAAATAAGCCTGCTTTAAGACAAATGAATTTTTCACTGCATAGTTTTGATGGGCACCCAGGCTCACAAGACAAAGAGGGGTATGTAAGAAGTATACTTTCCTTCATTAGAGAGGCAACAAGCCAATCAGATTTAATTGTTTCACTAAGATTATGGAATTTAACGCAGGATAATAAAACGAATGCTGAAATCCAGAAAAATAGAGAGTTATTATCCATCATTGAAAATGAGTTTGATCTATCTTATCAAATTGAAGAGAAGCTTACACCAGGAAAAGGTATAAAAATTGCCGAACGCGTCTTTATTAATCAAGACTATGAATTCCAGTGGCCAGCGTTGCATGAAGAAGAGGATGATGGAAAAGGATTCTGTCATGGTCTTCGAAATCAAGCTGGTATTTTAGCGAACGGAACGGTTATTCCTTGTTGTTTAGATGGTGAAGGGATTATTAACCTTGGAAATATTAATAATGATTCATTCTCTAACATTATAGAAGGTGAAAGAGCAACAAACATTGTTGATGGATTTTCGAGAAGAGTTGCAGTTGAAGAGCTATGTAGAAAATGTGGATACCGTAAAAGGTTTGGAAAGTAAATAAAAAATAAACCCTCATAAAGTGAGGGCTTATTTTTTATCCCGCTATTTGCCGGGCAGTAAGATCCCCACCTCAAAATTCAGCGGAAGCAAAGAAGTTAGGTAGGGAGCGGGCTGCCCGTAAAAGCCCGATTGGTGAGGGCTAATAATCAGTGGGGGATGGACACCCCCCACTGATTAAAGTTTCACTTTATTCTTGATAAGAGCGCTCTAATTCATCAATTAAGGAACCAACGTAAGAAACAGCCCTGCGGATTGCGTCTGGTTTTGACATATCGACTCCGGCATGTTTCATTAATTCAAGTGGTTTCATCGTACCACCAGCGCGAAGTACATCTAACCAGCGATCAACGGCAGGTTGTCCTTCTTCTTTAATCATTTGAGCCACCGCAGTAGATGCAGTGAGGCCTGCGGAATATGTGTAAGAATATAAGCCCATATAATAATGAGGTTGACGCATCCAGGTTAAGCCAGCACCTTCATCAATTTCTACGGAATCTCCCCAGAATGTTGAAAGTACATTTGCTTTTATTTCAGTTAAAGTTGTAGCTGTAAGTGCTCCATCTTCTTCTGCTAGGCTGTATACTCTTCTTTGATATTCTCCCTCAAGTAAGTGAGTAACAAAGTTATGATAATATGTGCCGAGTAGTTGCAGAATGACCCATCTACGCATTCTCTTATCGTCAGTGGTCGCTAATAAATGCTGAGCTAATAGTAATTCATTCATTGTAGATGGTGCTTCAACAAAGTACATAGATGGACGTACATTCATAATACGCTGGTTTTTATTTGCTAAATAAAAATGACCAGCATGCCCAAATTCATGAGCTAATGTGAAGCAGCCACGCATCGTATTTTGCCATGTAATTAAAATGTATGGATGAGAACCGTATGGACTTGAACAAAATGCCCCAGTTGATTTGCCTACGTTATCTGCAAGGTCGACCCATCTTTCTTTGAATCCTTTTTCGATAATGGCACTATATTCATCGCCAAGTACTTGTAAAGATTCTTGAATGAGTTTTCCAGCTTCTTCGTAAGTAATTGCTGGATTAAATTCGGGATCTAAAGGTGCATGTAAGTCGCAGAACAGCATTTGATCGAGTCCTAACACTTTCTTTTTTAAATCTGCAAAACGGCGCATATGAGGCGCCAATTCTTTATAAATAATATCGAGTTGATTGTTATACATTTCAAGTGGAACTTTTTGAGGTTCTAAAAGCATATGAGTAACAGATTCGAATTTGCGTAAACGAGAGAGTGTTACTTGTTTTTTGACCTCGGTAGCATATGTTGTTGCCACGGTATTTTTATATCGCTTCAAAGTGGACACAAATGATGAGTATGCCTTTCTGCGTATGTCTACGCTTGGAGAAAACTCATATTTACTTTCAAATAATGCAAATGAGACAGGAAGTTCATTTCCTTGTTCGTCTTGTATGGAGTTAAAATCCATATCGGCTAATTTAGTCATACCGTAAATTTTGTATGGAGAACTATGTACCTCGCCAAGTGCAGCAAGTGCTTCTTCAGTTTCAGGAGAGAGCGTGTGCGGCCTTTTTTGTAGTATGTCTAGTAATGATTTACGGAAAGGTTCGAGTTTTGTTTCTTCAGTTAAATATTTTTCAATTGTGCCTTCTTCTAATGAGAGAATTTCATTATGAATAAAGGATAGCGCCGTATGTACTTTCGTCCATAAAGCAGCAACTTTGGAAGAGTTCGCTTGAATAACTGGATTTGTACGGTCGGTAGATTCTTTTAAATTTGCGTAGGAGTATAGTTTTGTTAACTTCATTAAAAGCTCTTCTTCTAAAAGTAGGCAATGTAATAAGATAGTGGGGCTAGTGTGTAATTGACCTTTAAACGCATCAAGTTTTTTTATATCATCTGTTAATACACGTAATGCAGTTTCCCACTCTTTATCAGATTCGTATAAATCAGAGAGGTCCCATGTTAATTCAGTAGGAACTTCTGCACGAATATGGCGTTTCTCAATTACATCTTTCATATATTATATCCCCCTTATTATAAGTATCTAAAAACATGATACTAGAAAATTCAGTAAAATGAAAATATTTTACATTTCTATATATGAAAAAGAAGGACAAGCATAAAACTGCTTGTCCTTCGAGTTAAATTTAAAAATTAATATACTTTATCACCGTTGAAAATAGAGTTTTTCACGACTACATAATCTACAGTACGAATAGAGTCTAATTTTGTTCCACCAGCGTAAGAGATAGAAGATTGAAGATCTTGTTCCATTTCGATTAAAGTGTCTTCTAAAGAACCTTTATGCTCAACGAACATTTTCTTACCTTCAACGTTTTTCTTCTCACCTTTTTGGAATTCAGAAGCTGAACCGAAGTACTCTTTATAAAGTTTGCCGTCTTTTTCGATTGTTTCCCCTGGAGACTCTTCATGACCAGCGAATAGAGAACCGATCATAACCATAGTCGCCCCAAATCGAATAGATTTAGCTACGTCGCCATGTGTACGAATACCACCGTCAGCGATAATTGGTTTACTTGCAGCTTTTGCACACCAGCGAAGTGCAGCTAGCTGCCAACCGCCAGTTCCAAATCCTGTTTTAATTTTAGTGATACAAACTTTACCAGGTCCAATACCAACTTTTGTTGCGTCAGCACCAGCGTTTTCTAATTCTCTTACCGCTTCTGGAGTTCCAACGTTTCCAGCGATAACGAAGCTTTCTGGTAAATGCTTTTTAATATGTTGAATCATGTTGATTACAGCATTAGAATGTCCATGCGCGATATCAATCGTGATGTATTCAGGCGTAAGATGCTCAGCAGCTAATTGTTGTACGAATTCATACTCGTCTTCTTTTACACCAACGCTAATAGAAGCGATTAATCCACGTGATTGCATATCTCTAATGAATGAGATTCGTTTCTCTGGTTGGAAACGATGCATGATATAGAAGTAATTATTTTCAGCTAAATACGTTGCAATTCTTTCATCAATAATCGTTTGCATATTTGCAGGTACGACAGGTAATTTAAATTTATGTTTACCTAAAGTGACAGTTGTATCACATTCAGAGCGGCTGTTCACAATACATTTTGCAGGAATTAATTGAATATCTTCATAGTCGAATACGTTTTCCATCATTTACACCCCTAAAATACGAATATTTTATTTTTATTAATAAAAAATGTTCGTCCATATGATAATTTACATTGTTTTCATTAAAAAGTCAAAGGATTTCTTAACGTTTTTTTAAAAAGTAGATTTTATATCTAAAAAACACCGTTAAAAACGAATTTAAAACGTTTTTTTGTTTATATTGTTCGTCTATAAAAAGATTTGAAAATTAAGATGATTACACAAGGATGTATGTATTCTTTTTATTTTTTTTTGAGTGGATGTAGGATTCTATGAAAAGGTTAATGCTAACAATACGAGCAAAAGATGTTATCAAGTAGTTGAACAATATATGAAATGATAAGGTTTATTTCTATGTAAAAAGATGAATCTGGCATAATCCATCTTTTTGTGTGAGGTTTCAAGTATAATAAGTAGGGCGATAGTAACGTATACAAAAGATAAATAAGAAAATAATACAGAATAAAATGAGGTTAATATATGAGTGGAAAAGTTTTTTTTGAGTATAAATTAAGTAAAGAAATTGTAAGGGCACTTACTGGGTTAGGGTATGATCATCCAACAGAAGTACAAGGTGAGGTTATTCCAGTCGCATTACAAAAGAAGGATCTTGTTGTGAAGTCCCAGACGGGAAGTGGAAAAACAGCTTCATTTGGTATTCCACTTTGTGAAATGGTGGAGTGGGAAGAGAATAAACCACAAGCATTAGTTTTAACACCAACGAGAGAGCTTGCGGTACAGGTAAAAGAAGATATTACAAATATAGGTCGATTCAAAAGAATCAAAGCTGCGGCAGTTTATGGGAAATCCCCATTTGCACGTCAAAAATTAGAATTAAAACAAAAGACACATATTGTAGTTGGGACTCCTGGTCGTGTGTTGGATCATATTGAGAAGGGTACCCTTTCTTTAGAGTGTTTGAAGTATTTAGTTATTGATGAAGCAGATGAGATGCTAAATATGGGCTTTATCGATCAAGTAGAGGCAATTATTGATGAATTACCTACAAAAAGAATGACAATGTTATTTTCAGCAACACTCCCAGAAGATGTTGAGAAATTGTCTCGTACATATATGAATTCACCAACTCATATTGAAATTAAAGCGGCTGGGGTTACGACGGATAAAATTGAACATGTTCTTTTTGAGGTGATAGAAGACGAGAAGCTTTCATTACTTAAAGATGTAACAACGATTGAGAATCCGGATAGTTGTATTATTTTCTGCCGTACACAAGATAATGTAGATCATGTATATAGACAATTAAAACGAGCTAACTATCCTTGTGACAAAATACATGGCGGTATGGTACAAGAAGATCGTTTTGAGGTCATGGATGATTTTAGAAAAGGAAAATTCCGTTATTTAGTAGCAACAGACGTGGCTGCAAGGGGAATTGATATTGATAATATTACACATGTTATTAATTATGATATTCCACTTGAAAAAGAAAGCTATGTACATCGTACTGGAAGAACGGGACGAGCTGGAAATAGTGGAAAAGCTATTACATTTATAACACCATATGAAAATAGATTTTTAGAAGAGATTGAGGAGTATATTGGCTTTGAAATTCCAAAGGCAATTGGACCTTCAAAAGAAGAAGTTATGAAAGGGAAAGCTGCATTTGAAGAAAAGATACATGCTAAACCAATTATAAAGAAAGATAAAAATGCAGACATCAACAAAGGCATTATGAAGCTTTACTTTAATGGCGGGAAGAAAAAGAAAATTAGGGCGGTAGATTTCGTCGGTACAATCGCTAAAATTAAAGGTATTACAGCAGAAGATATAGGCATTATTACGATACAAGATAATGTTTCTTACGTTGAAATATTAAATGGAAAAGGACCACTTGTCTTGAAAGTCATGAAGACTACAACGATTAAAGGGAAACAACTAAAAGTTCATGAAGCAATTAAGTAAATAAAAACTATCCACTTTAATAGGTGGATAGTTTTTTATTTATGATTCTTTTAAATCATCCACTAGTTGCTCCGCTAAACGTCTATACATATTACTCATAGTCACGAAGGATGTTAGTAGTAGAAATTTTTCTAGCTTTGTGTCTTCTAAGGAAGAAATCTCATTTACTTCTGTAACACGGTTATTTACGTCTTGTTTAAAGCTTTCGACATTGCTTTCAGTAAGAGCAAGATAATTTTTGTATAACGTATTTAATTCGAATGAATCATCATTTAATAAGGAGTCATTTATAGTTTCTAATGAACTTTTTATGTCGTTAATGGAAAGAGCACCTTTTAATTGATAAATTAGGCTAATTAAAATCATATGCTCTTTTGAATACTTTTTATTTTTGATAGGGATGAATAGTTTCCCTTTTGCGTAATTATTAATCATCGTTTTTGTTAATACTTTTTCATCATCAGTTCTCGTTGTATCTGCATAAGTATTCTCAAATAGTTGGACAACTTGATCTACATATAAGTCCACATTTGGAATATCCTCAAGTTTAATATTTTTTTCTAAATGCAATGTCTCAAGTAATTCATTTATATTTTCCACGTAGAATCCCTCACTTTTATAACTTAGTGGAACTTAATGTCTAATACATCCTTAAATATGGTATTACGAAACAAATAAATTGTAAATGTTGACCTTAAAAAGAAATGTGTATATAATTACACGTAGTTATTAAAACTACATGTAATTATATGAGGGGTGTTATTATGAATACTTACGTAAGAGAACCAGTTAATGCATTTACTCACTTAGGTGGAGCGATATTATCATTTATTGCCTTATTAGCTATGCTTGTGAAAGTTTCTATCAAGATGCCATCATTTGCTGCAATTACAGCTGTTATTTTGTTTGGGATTGGAATGATGGTCCTTTATACGGCATCAGCTGTATATCATAGTGTTGTGGCCAATGAACGTGTTATTTACTTCTTTAGGAAGCTAGATCATTCTATGATTTTTATATTAATTGCAGGTACATATGCACCCTTTTGCTTAATTACATTAAATTCAGCAAGTGGTTTGCTATTATTTTGTTTAGTCTATGCAACTGCGATTTGTGGCATTGTGTTTAAAATGTTTTGGTTTAATTGTCCAAGATGGTTATCGACAGCAATTTATATTACGATGGGTTGGTTAATTGTTTTATTCTTTGCACCGTTAGCTGAGAATTTAAGTACAGGGGGCATTGTTTTCTTAGTACTTGGGGGCATTTTTTATACAATTGGTGGATTTATTTATGGAACAAAGCCAAAGTGGCTAGAGTTTAAATATATGGGACATCATGAAATTTTTCACGTTTTTGTATTATTAGGTAGTCTTGCACATTTTCTAAGTGTATATTGTTACGTAATTTAATAAGAAAAATGCCACATAACAAAAATTATGTGGCGTTTTTCTTATTATTTGATTGGAATCGTATATGTTATAAAATTATTATGGGATAAAATGTAAGTTTCTGTGTTCGCATATTAAACATAGGATAAGAAATATGTGATATACTTTGAGAAGTTTATAATGAATGAAATATGGAGGACTATAATTATGGCAATACTTGTAACAGGTGGAGCAGGGTATATTGGTAGTCATACATGTGTAGAATTACTAAATAGCGGTTACGAAATTATAGTAGTTGATAATCTTTCGAATAGCTCGGTAGAATCTATAAATCGAGTGAAAGAAATAACAGGAAAACAATTTAAGTTTTATAAAGAAGATGTTTTAAATCAAGAAGCACTTGACGCAATTTTTGAAGAAAATGCAATCGAAGCAGTTATTCACTTTGCAGGATTTAAAGCTGTAGGGGAATCAGTAGCAATTCCATTAACATATTATCATAACAACATTACGAGCACTTTAGTGCTATGTGAAGTAATGCAGAAACATAATGTAAAGAAGATGATTTTTAGTTCATCCGCAACTGTATATGGTATCCCGGAAACGTCACCGATTACAGAGGAGTTTCCATTAAGTGCAACAAATCCATATGGTCAAACAAAATTAATGATTGAGCAAATTATGCGTGATGTAGCGTTTGCAGATAGAGAATGGAGTATCGCGTTACTTCGCTATTTCAACCCATTTGGTGCACATGAAAGTGGACGTATTGGAGAGGATCCAAATGGAATTCCAAATAACTTAATGCCATATGTCACACAAGTGGCAGTAGGTAAGCTAAAAGAATTAAGTGTATTTGGAAATGACTACCCAACGAAAGATGGAACAGGCATCCGTGACTACATACATGTTGTAGACTTAGCAAAAGGTCACGTAAAAGCGCTAGAGAAAGTACTGAATACAACAGGAGTAGATGCTTATAATTTGGGCACAGGTACAGGGTATAGTGTACTTGAGATGGTTGAAGCATTTGAAAGGGTTTCAGGAAAAAAAGTTCCTTATAAAATTACAGAGCGTCGTCCTGGCGATGTGGCAATATGTTTTGCAGATGCATCAAAGGCAAAACGTGAACTAGGATGGGAAGCAAAACGTGGATTAGAAGAAATGTGTGCAGATTCTTGGAGATGGCAATCAAATAATAAAAATGGCTATTTGGAAGTTTAATATGTAGATACAAAAAATGACCTTTGCATGAGCAAAGGTCATTTTTGTATTTATTTCCCGTTAAGTTTATTAGCTAATTTGGTAAAAAAGGTCCGCTGTTTTATAGGAATATTTGACTGGCAAAATGTATAATAATCAATATCTTTAATGTAAGTAAAGAGCCTAGAAATAGCATATAGGAATGTAATAGAAGATCCAACGGCGAAACTAATGCCGTAACCATTGAATCCAAATGGAAGTAGGATAAGGCTTAATAACAAGTTTGCAAAAAAGAAAATAGCTGATGTTCGAAATGCCCCTTTACGATCCTCAAAGTATAGGAGTAGTAATGTAATAACGAGCACCATTCCATTTGCATAAGCACCAACTATAGTTAGTTGCAGAATAGAGTAATTAAGTGTTGTCTTTCCAGATTGCGAACTAAACATCCATATTATAAAAATAATAAGTAAGGAAAAAATACCTTGATTACGAAGTATACGTTCCATTTCCTGCTTTAAGACAAAGTTCATGGAATCTTTCAATTGTAAAAGCGTATGTAATGTTCCGCCATTATTTACCGAACCGAAGAACTTTTTATATCTTTCATAAAACCTGGTTTCAATGGATACTACAAAGAAAATATAGGTTGGGATAATACTTAAATACGCCCAGAAAACAGAAGTATCATAAATTTGATGATAAATAAATGTGTTTTCAATATTTCCTCGACCGTCTCCAAACCAAATAACAAAATTACATACCCAAATACCCACATTGTAAAAGAGGCTTGACCAAAATAATTCTGGATATTTATCTAAATAAGACAGAAAGGTAAATTGTTCAGTAGCATCACTATTTGGAAACATTCGTACAATAACGATACTTAACCATACTAGTGTAATGAAAGTACCGAGTGTAAAAGAAATTAAAAGCAATAGGGCAGATCCATGTTCTAACCCAAGTGTAGGGTGCCAGTAAGCTACTAGGATAATTCCTAATAGGGAAAAAATGGATCCAATTAAAAATGCCAGTGCAATTGATTGATAATCTTTAGCTGCTGTTAAATAAATGGACTGAATCCAGATGATATTTAAAGCTAAAAATAAAAATAGCATCACGATTTTATAATATAAAGCTAACGGTGTGAAAAATGCAAACAAAAGCCATAACATAATAGCTAAAAAAAGTGTAATCTTCGTCATTCCTAAAAATGAAGAAAATACTTTATCAGCTTTTTGTTCGTATAAAAGGTCAGCTACATATCTAGTTACAATGAGCTGCAATGCTCCGTAAATAATTTGAGAAAAAATAAAGCAATATGAAATTGAAATAGTGAAAAGACGCTGTTCTTCAATTGAAATAGAATGAAATAAACTCAAAATGAATCGAATAGTTGTTACTGCTAAAATAACGACTAACCAAGGACCAGCTGTAACAAATAACGAAAATCCATAAGCTTTTACCCTTGAAGAATAGTAGTCTTCCTGAAATAATTTTTGTAATCGAAATCCTATACCTGCCATGTTTTCGCACCCCTTTCTAAATAAAGCTTACGATAACTATCAACAACACCTGATAATTGATAATATGCTTCAATACGATTACGCCCATTGTTTCCGAATTGTTGAATGGATTCAGGGTGGCGATAATACCATTCTAAGTGGGTGGCAACTTGTTCAGGAGATACAGGTGGTACAACAAAGCCACATTGGCCGTAAGGATCTTCATCTTGTCCATAAATTAACTCCTTACAAGAACCAACGTCTGTAACAACCCATGGTAATCCCGATGCCATTCCTTCTAACATAGCTAGTGGTTGCCCTTCAGATATGCTAGTTAATACGAGAATATCCGTTTGTTTTAAGTAATCTTTAATGTTTACTCTGCCAGTCATTATTACATGTTCTTTTAATCCAAGTTGCTGAATTAAATCACGACATTCTTGGGCATACTCTGGTTCTTCTGTATCAGGACCTAATAAGTAGAAGATAAATGGAATATCTTTTTCTAATAATAATTTAGCTGCATAAATCATTGTTTTTACGTCTTTAATTGGCACAACTCGTATAATAGCAGAAATAATGAGTTTATCTGAATTATGTTTTGGCTTACGTAGCCCTTTATAGTCAGATAAAGTAACACCATTTGGAATAATGTTTAGTTTATGGGCCGGAGCTCCTAGTTCTTTTTGATATGCACTATTCCGTCCGAATAACGTAATCACATCAGCAGCTTGTTCATATGCTTGGTGAGATAAATGATGGAAGAAAGAAACCCACCTTTTTTTATATTCAATTGGTATCCAAGTTGATTGGAGTATTTCCTCTTCACGTTCCCGGGAATAAATACCATGCTCCGTTAGAATAAATGGTATATCAGATTTGGCACCAATTGCAGCACCAAGAAGCCCACCATAGCCTGTAGATACAGAATGGATAAGATCTAATTCAGGAAAATCAATTTGTAAAATTTGAATGATTGGTGTGAACATAGATCTCCACATCCAAAAGTAATTTAAGAAAGAGCCACTACTTTCTTCATACAAATAGCTTTCTTTTACTATTTCATAAAATTCACGACTTTCGAAGAAGGAATGTAGTGTTCCTAGCTTTTGCTTGTTCCCTAATATTTGTAATGCTTCTGTGTCGTTAGCTTGGAATGTAAACCATTTTTGAAGTGTTTGTACTTCATCAGTCGTTAAATTGGTTTTTATATGGTTTGAGTCACTTTCTGATTGTAAGGGAATCATAATGATATCTTTTACATTGTTAGGAATTTCATATTGATATTCCTCTTCTGTTTTTATTTGCGGTACGATCGCAAAAATGGTGAATTCATGTTCTTTAAATTGTTGGATAATCATTTGTACCCAACTTGCTACTCCGCCACTGACAAAAGGATAACTTCCTTCAACGACTAAACCTATTCTCATCTGCTATACCCCTTTAATTGGAATTGTAGCGTTAGCTTGTTTTAATATAACGCTATAAATTTGTGAATCTAGCTTTGTAACTGTGCCGTATGGGAATGAACCGGTTTTCAATTTTTTCCCTTCTTCCACACGTATAATCGTTGCAGTGTGGTTTGGTAATCCTTTATATGCAATGTGAACAGCATCATCTTCATAAGAAACAGCTAAATCACCGGTTTGATAAATTTTCATGGAAGCAGTTGCTTCACTTTGTGTCATACTTTTTATATAAGGATATCTTTCTCGTATTTCTTTAATTGTCGTTTTATAAGCTTTAAATAATTCTTCCCACGTTAAATTACCCGAACGTTTTTCATCAAGGATATCATCTGGATGGACGAAATGTGAGATAACCCCTAAATTTGCAGTAACATCAGCTAAAATAAATTGTTCTTCATCTGAAATAGCATAGCCACTCGTAATACGTGGGAAGTGATAAATATTTTTGTTGTGCTCGTCTGGTCCAAATTCTTGAATTAAACTGCCGTTACTTTTACTTCCCACATATAGAGAAGCAACTGTTTCCATAGTTGGAACCGCGTCGTTTAATGCACTTAATCCAGTTGTATTTATAATATTGGATGGTGGTACATAGGTTTTTAGTTTTTCGTTTGGAAAGAAGTTATACACGAGTTTTTGTAAAGCATCTAAGGATCTCTCCATGTCCTCTTTTGAATTCCATGGAACATATTCAAGCGCTTTATCTACTGGGTCTGGTGGTAATAATAAAGGTTGATGGTTATAGCCATGAATACCGATTTCTCCACCGTGACTTAATAATTCTCTCCCAAATAATAAATAGGTATTTCTATTTTTACCTGTAAAATTTTCAAAGGGTGGCGTTACTTTATTTTGATATGTCCCAATTGCAACCCCTGTATATTTAATATCAAGCTCTTCAGAGATATCCTTCATATTTTTCCACCAATGTTTTTTATAAAATTCTTCAACAGAAATTTTTTCTGTTGTTAAGTTTTTTAGTTCTCCACTTGGAATTGGAGATGGGAAGTCATCGATATACATAATCTCCGCTCCAAGTTGTACTGTAGCGAAAGTCGGGAAAATAGTACCCAGTGATTGAACGAACATACCTCTACCTAATTTATCGTTCAATGCTGTTGTATTCCAATATAAGACTTTTCCTTCACCGTAGTCATTGGTCCAAAGGATGGGAGTATCTTCTGCAGTAATCAAAGTATTAGTTGTATTCTCATCTAGCGTAATATTCATTGAGCTATGAGTGAACAATGGAGAAGAACTTGAGAGATCAGGATAACCAGGGAATAAAACTTCTTCAAAGGTTAATCCTTTCACATCTTTGAAGCCTTCTTTTTTTGTAATACCAAATAATGTGTTCCAGGAAGAATCTGAATCAAGTCGGTTTGCGATAATAATCCTTCCGCCCATTTGTACAAAATTTTGAATATCAGCTTGTGGAAGTTGCGCCATTATTTCACCTGTAATAATAATTCCTGTATAGGGAGAGGGAGTAAGTCCCTTAATTTCATTAGCTGTAATATTTTTATAGTGTAGGTGTGCGTAATCCATTGCCTTTTTCGTATTAAATTCGACTTGTTGCCCTAATGTATTATCCGTTTTTAAAACGTATAATTGCATTTTTTGTCCATTTTGGGCTACATCTTTTGCTTTGAGTGTTTTAACAATATCTGTTTTTTTAGTTTTAGGAACAGAAAACTTTTGATAGAAATTTTCTGTTCGATATATAAGGATAGATATAATTAAGAGAAATAAAATGATACTAACAATTCCGATATATATATTAATCCCCTTTTTCAATGTGTGCGCCTCCAAACTGCCTTACAAATAATTGATATTTACGCGGTAGTATATGAACTCTTTTTGCAGCTGCTAGATTATTGATTAAGTTATAGAGCTCGTCCCATAACTTTTGCTCATAATATATTTCAAGTAACCCAACATAACCGTAATATGATTCAGGATAGAAATGAATAAGATTTAAAAATTGTTCTTCAGACTTTGCATATTGTTTTGTATGTAGAAACAGATTTCCAAGGTGGAAAGGATAAAGAGGTTCGGTAGGGAATAGTTCTACACTTTGTGTAATAAAATTCATAAATTCGGCGATTATTTTTTCTTTTTGCTGATTAGAAAGAAGACCACTGTCTATATATCTTAAATAGTTAGAAACCAATTCTTTTGCAATTTCATTTTGTGGATTTTGTAGAAATTGCTTATTTAAGTATTCGATCTGTTTTTCGTACCGTTCATTTAGTAAATTAATAGTAGTTGCTGCGTAATGTACAGTTTCAGGATCTTTATGGTGAATGGCTTCTTTCAATAAGCCTCCTTCATTGGAAATAGGGGAGGAGCTTAACTGTACAATGAGTTGTTTATGTAACTCAGGCTTATCTAGTTCTAATCCAGAAGAAAATGAAATTAGGTCCATATCTTGTTTTGCTGATGCCAAAATATCTTCATAATGATCAACTTGAAAGGAAACATACTCAGAGTATTGCTGTAACCACTCGGTCTTGGAGCGTCTTATATTCAGTAATAACATGATTGCTGATACAATAAGTCCGACAAGCGGGAAAAGGAGAGAGATAATTAAGCAAAACTCAATAATTCCTTTCTTATCTTCAGTAATCAAACCTTTCGTAAATCGAAATAAAAGAAAAACCAAAATAGCATAAATAAAGTAAAGAAGGAGTAAAATCATTAGAATACCACTCCTTTAGAAGAAAGAGCGTTTTGTATACGAGTTTTGACTGGTAATAAAAATTTTTCTTCAGTGCCAGGTAATAGAATCATAATTTTTTGCTCGAGCGTGCTATAACCGAATATATCAATATCACGCAAATGATCTTTTAAAATAGAATTTATCATTTCTAAGGAATCTTGTGGAACAGTAAATTCAAAATAGGAATATGGATAAGATAATGTTTCGTAACGTTTCTTTTCTATTTTTAGTAAATGTTCAAATTCATCTTCATAATAAATGCTCGTTTTAGGGAATGTACGATCCTCTTGACTTGATAGCCAAAGATTAGAAGCATTTTGTAAACGATCACCCATCCAGCGTAAATACCATGTGAAAAGTTCGAATTGCTCAGAAGTTACTTTTGAAAATTCAATTTCGTCTAATATAATGACGTATTGTACATCATCTTGGAATAGGACGGGACCAACTAAAAGTGGAGCGTCTTGAAAATCCTCTTCTGTACGGAAAAAAGGTCGATTATGTGCTAGGGCATTTTTGATGACTAGCGAAGCATTTTTAACAAAAATGGATTGAGGTAATGTATTTTTACCAGTTTCTGCTCTTAATTTAATACGAAGTGATTGTTTATTGTTATCGACGTGATAGATACCAATTTTTTTTGCTCC
Organism: Bacillus sp. CD3-5; assembly: GCF_006349665.1. Lineage (NCBI taxonomy): Bacteria > Bacillati > Bacillota > Bacilli > Caryophanales > Bacillaceae > Bacillus > Bacillus sp. CD3-5. The sequence goes on from NZ_VEPX01000009.1 coordinate 52,869, forward strand.
GAAATACATTTTTAATACATTTATCCCCTCATCGAGTACAATTTCAGGATGTGTATGATTTAAAGCTTTAAACATATGATACATTTTAGATAAGTGATTATTTGATTCAAGTACACGAGAACGTAGTGTAATACGTGTTTCATCCAATTGTTTCACAACATATTTTAATTCTTTATTTTCGGCTTTTAGCTCATTATTTATCATATGTACATCTTCATACCGTTCCTTTTGTGCAGTACTCATTAGTCCACAACATAAACTAATAACAAGTAAGAAAATCCAATTAATCCAGTAATCTAATGAATAAAAGTACAGTAATATATCATCTTCCTTATATATACCGCTTACAAAAATATAAATCATTGCTTCTAGAAAGGTGAAAAGGGCGATAGATATGCCATACCGGCTAGAAATAATTAATGTAATAAATAAGAGTAAGAAGTATTCATACGTTGGTGTTAGAAAATCAGTTAGTATTGAGAGAAAAAATAGAGCAATAAAGAGAATCGTAGGTTCAATCATTTTTTGTAATAAATTAGATTGTCTATAGTGCATAAAAAATCCCTTCTTTCGTTTGCGAATTTAATTTTGAGGAATAGTACACTGAAATAAAATACATAATTTAAAAGAATTATTTTAAAATATATAAAGCCCAAATCATTTTATCAACAGAGATGTAGTAAATTCAAGTGAAATAAATTCTAATTTTTGTTAATGTATTGTATTTATTGGAATTTTTATTAAATATCGAGCTTGAAAAAATGTAAAATGTTATTGTATTACTATACTTGTATTAATATTTAAAATGATAAAAAATTACAGTTTTATAGGGGGGGAATATTATTATGGAGTGGAAACGTTCCATATGCTTTTTAGCTATATTTTCTTTTATTTTTTCCTCAAGTACATTCGCCCAAGCAAATGTCGTGGAACCAGTTTTAAAAAATGTACGAAGTTATAAAATTTATTATGGTGAAGCAAATGAGCAAGTAATTGAGGGACTTTCAAAGTATGACATGGTCATTATAGAGCCATATGCATTTTCGAAAGAGCAAGTTCAGCAATTAAAAAAATCAGGAACAGTAGTCCTTGGGTATGTTAGTGTTTTAGAATTAGAATCGTGGCATAAATCGCAAGTAGTTGAATCAGACTATTATTATCGAGACGGTAAGAAAATGAAGATTGAGCAGTGGGATACATATATTATGAATTTAGCTGATGAACATTACCGGCGGATTGTTGTAAATAAAGTGAAACAGCAAGTTATTGGAAAAGGAATAGACGGTGTGTTTTTAGATACCGCTGGTGATATTGACGACTATTTTTATGATCAGCCAGTTACACAAGGGAAATTTCGCGAAGCATATGTAAATTTATTAAAAGAAATAAAAGGTGTTGATTCTGATTTGCTTCTTATACAGAATTGGGGATTTGACACAATCAAAAATACATCCTTGAATTTTATACATGGTGTATTGTGGGAGGACTTCAATAAACAAGTTATTACGAAAGATGAATGGAGTCAAAATTGGATGCGCTATTTTAAACAACAAAGTAATAAGATTGTAACGTTTACCGTTACTCCAAATACCGTATCTAAAAAATATAGTTCTATAAATGGATTTATTCCTACAATTAATCCGAATGATATTTATGATAAATAGCAATTATTAGGGATGAGAAACTATCAATATTGACTATGAAAGTTTAGGTCAGTATACGATTATCTTATAAAGATGAATGTATTACTGACTAGCTCATTTTATAATATTCCATGTTAGAAATTAGTAGAATAAGATAGAAAAAGTGCATTATCCTATTAATTTTTATAGAAATAAAAAACGTAATATTTAAAATAACATCAATACTTGTGTCATGGTTAGAGTACGTTTATAATCAAGGAATCCTATTAATGTTCTGATAGGGTTATTTATGATTGAAAGCGTTTTAAATTTGGTGTTCTTCAAGGTAGGAAGTCTGACCTATTTGGATTAAAAATTATGTATGTAGTTTTAAATAGGAAGAAAAATAATAAAGAATCACTTTATATTGTGGGGAGGTTAAAAGTGTGAAAGGGAAAGACTTTCACACGAATACATATGGGTTACGTAGGATTATTACTTTCGGGTGCAGCTTTATTTTTAAATAGTCTTGTTATATTAGGAAAAGCAGAGATGAAAAGTGCAGGTGTTTTTAATTTATTTGTGGGTGCACTACAAATTATTATCCCGTTCTATTTAATCATGATTTCTGATCAAAGTAATTGGACGGTATATTCATATGCAGCTACTTTCTTATTCGGATTAACCTATTTATATGTAGGTGTTACTTTTATAAAAGGAATGGATAGTAGCGGTTTAGGTTGGTTCTGCATTTGGGTAGCAATTATTGCTTTATTCTATATGGTTGTTTCATTTGTTCAATTCCACGATGTTGTGAATGCGTTAACGTGGTTTATGTGGGCATTACTTTGGTATTTATTCTTTGTATTAAATACACAAAAAAAGAACATCAATCAATATCTTGGAAGGATTGCCTTCGTACAATCATGGGTAACATTGACGTTACCTTCACTCTTTTATTTTATGGGAGTATGGGGAGAGGGATTCGTATATGAATTATGGGTTTATGTATCTGTAATTTCTATTTTATACTTCTGTTATTGTATTTATAAATATCGAGTACGTTAATATATTTTTTGTAGAAAAGCATGGAATCGTTAAACGAGTTCCATGCTTTTTATATGTTAGCATTTATAATAGAGAGGTAGTATTTTACAATTTATCGAAATGGGGATGATAAAGTTGAAGAAGGTATTGGTGCTAGGGGGAACTAGATTTTTTGGTAAACATTTAGTAGAAGCACTTTTGCAAGATGGGCACGATGTAACGATTGCGACGAGAGGAATTACGGAAGATTCTTTTGGGAGTAGAGTAAAAAGACTTATTGTAGATAGAGAAGATGAAAAACAACTAGCAGAGCGTCTAGCAGATAAAAGTTATGATATTGTATTCGATAATTTATGCTATAGCTCGAACGCAGCGAAGATAATATGTGAAGTGTTACGAGGGAAAACGAAGAAATACGTTATGACATCTTCAATGGCTGTCTATGAACCAACACTAAGTTTATTAGAAGAGGACTTCAATCCGTACGAGTATGCAATTGCGTATGGAGATAGGAATGACTTCAATTATGGTGAAGGGAAGAGATTAGCCGAAGCAGTTGTATTTCAACAAGCAACATTTCCAGTTGTTGCAGTTCGTTTTCCAGTTGTTATTGGAAAAAACGATTATACGAAAAGGTTACAATTTTATGTTGAACATATTGTGAGAGAAGAACCTGTCGCAGTGAATGATCTAGATGGAAAATTGTCGTTTATACATGAAGAAGAAGCCGGGGAATTTTTAGCTTGGTGTGGGATGAAAGAAATAGAAGGGCCAATTAATGCTTGTAGCAACGGGGTAGTTTCTACTCGGGAAATTATTCATTTTATAGAAGAAAATACGGGAATAAAATCACTCATTCAAGAAGTAGGAGATCATGTAGCACCTTATAATGAAGTGACTAATTGTACATTACATAATGGAAAAGCTAATGAATTAGGATTCCCGTTCCGAGGGTTGAAAATAGAAATGGAAAAAGTATTACGTTATTACATACATGCAATGAAATAATCATAAATCCCCCGGTGGCAATCCGGGGGATTCTGGAGGATTTCGACAATACTAATTTTACATTACCAAACTTACCTTATACGCACGACTAATGTTTTTGTGATTGAATTGCTTGTAAATATTTTTCATTTACCCGGTCCCAGTTCACTGTATGCCACCAGTTGGTAACAAATTCTGGGCGACGATTTTGGTACTTTAAATAATAGGCATGTTCCCATACATCAATGACAAGTAATGGAATTTTGCCTTCTTGCAAAGGTGTATCTTGATTAGGTGTACTCATTACAGTAAGTTCTTCACCATCAAGGACAAGCCATCCATAACCACTTCCAAAACGGCTAATTGCTGCTTTAGACAGTTGATCTTTTAAGTTGTCAAAGGTATTGAAATAATAATCAACTACTTTTGCAACGTCTCCATTAGGCTCGCCGCCACCTCGTGGGCTCATTACTTCCCAAAAAAGACTATGACAATAATGTCCACCACCGTTATTTCTGACAGCTGTAACAATTTCCTTTGGTAAAGCTTCTAAATTACATAGTAACTCTTCTAAAGATTTATTGTGTAATTCCGAATAGTTTTCTAGTGCGGCATTCAAATTATTTACGTATGTCGCATGGTGCTTTCCATGATGAATAGAAAGTGTATTGCTATCGATATATGGCTCTAGTTCATCATAGTCATATGAAAGCTTTGGCAATTGAAATGAAGACATGACATTTCCTCCTTTCTCTCTAAAAGTTGGTCTAGGTAAAAATAATTTACCTGAGTAAAAAATACACCTATTTTTCATGAAAGTCAATAGTAATCTCTTAATTTTCTGAAAGATAGTACAATAAAAGTAACACTTAGACTTTCGTTTGTGACTCTTATTCTTTTTGCTTATACTGTAAAGTAGTAACGTTTTGTTGAAATAGAAGGAGATCGCTTATGAGTAAAACGAAGCAATTAATAGAGGAAGCGAGTCATTTTATTACGATTTGCTATAAAGAGCTTAATAAAGAACAATTCATAGAAGAACGCATGAAAGAAATTCGAGTTGAAATAGAGAAGACGGGGACGTATGAACATACATTTGAAGAACTTGTTCACGGATCGCGAATGGCATGGCGCAATAGTAATCGATGTATCGGAAGACTATTTTGGAGTAAGATGCACATATTAGATGCACGTGAAGTAAATGATGAGGAAGGTGTATATCATGCATTAATTCATCATATTAAATATGCAACGAACGACGGAAAAGTAAAACCGACCATTACAATTTTTAAGCAATATCAAGGTGAAGAAAATAATATACGAATTTATAATCATCAATTAATTCGATATGCAGGATATAAAACGGAAATGGGAGTGATTGGTGACTCTCATTCCGCTGTGTTTACAGATTTTTGTCAAGAACTTGGCTGGCAAGGAGAAGGTACGAATTTCGATGTATTGCCACTTGTGTTTTCTATAGATGGAAAAGCGCCGATATATAAAGAAATTCCGAAAGAAGAAGTAAAAGAGGTGCCAATTGAACACCCAGAATACCCAATTTCGTCACTTGGAGCAAAATGGTACGGGGTTCCAATGATTTCAGATATGCGCTTAGAAATTGGCGGTATTTCCTATACAGCAGCTCCGTTTAATGGATGGTATATGGGAACAGAGATTGGGGCACGTAACTTAGCGGATCATGATCGCTATAATTTACTTCCAGCAGTTGCGGAAATGATGGATTTGGATACATCAAGAAACGGTACGTTATGGAAAGATAAGGCATTAGTTGAATTAAACGTGGCTGTTTTACATTCTTTTAAAAAACAAGGAGTCAGTATTGTTGACCATCATACTGCGGCGCAACAATTTCAGCAATTTGAGAAGCAAGAAGCTGCTTGTGGTCGTGTTGTAACGGGCAATTGGGTGTGGCTCATTCCGCCGTTATCTCCAGCTACCACTCATATTTATCATAAACCGTATCCGAATGAAATTTTGAAGCCGAATTTTTTTCATAAATAGTTTGTAGTATAGGGCATTTTCTGTAAAAATATAATTTTTTTTTAACTACTGTTACGTAGCAAATGGAAGCCTTTACCCTCGGTTATTTTTGGAAGGAGCTTTTTGAACCAAGGAGTTCCTTATGTTATAATCAAATTTCTGTTTCGAAGACCTTATAGAAATATAAGGTCTTTTATTTTGCTTTTTTATGTAAGAGGAATAGAAATTTTCTTTTAAATAAGGGATTTAGCATATTTTTAGGGACAACATAAGTGTGTAGGAAATAGATAAATTATTATGCTTATATAATCATTGTGTTTTGGGTGTAAACAATAAAACATAATAAAGTTGTTTTTTTAGATTGCTGAGGAAGGAGGAAGTGTAAATGAGGATGAAGAGTCGAAAAACGGATTGGCCTGTATTTCTTATGAGTGGTGGTTCGCTTTTATTATTTGTAATTGCGGTTTTCTTAAATAAAAATTATGTAGAGGGAGTCATTAATAGCAGTTTTGCAGCTTCAATTAAATATTTTGGTGCCTTCTGGCAAGTTTTATTAATTGGTACATTTATTGTTGCAATGTGTATGGCGTTCTCGAAGTATGGGAGAGTTAAACTTGGGGGATTAGAAAAACCTGAGATTAGTACGACAAAATGGCTTGCTATTATAATGTCTACATTATTGGCCGGAGGTGGTGTTTTCTGGGCAGCGGCAGAGCCGATGTACCATTTAATGACGGTGCCACCAATACATGAAGGTATAACTGCTGGAACGAAAGAAGCAGTAATGCCTGCTTTAGCACAAAGTTATATGCACTGGGGTTTCCTGGCTTGGACAATTTTAGGTACAATTAGTGCGGTAGTTATGATGTATGGGCATTATCATAAAGGTATGCCATTAAAACCTCGAACGCTTTTATATCCTATTTTTGGAGAGAAATTGCGAAAGAGTTGGCTTGGAACAATGATCGATGTATTTGCCATTATTGCGGTAGCGGCAGGCACGATTGGTCCAATTGGATTTTTAGGCCTACAAGCAAGTTATGGCCTACAAGCATTGTTTAACATCCCGGATGTGTTTACGACTCAATTAGCCATTATTGTTTGTGTAGTAGCTGTTTCTACTATATCTGCGGTAACAGGAATTGATAAAGGGATTCAAATTATAAGTAATTTAAATGTTAGGTTAGCAGTTTTATTAATGCTATTCGTATTACTATTTGGACCAGGTGGATTTATTATTGATTCATTTGTTTCTTCGTTTGGATTTTATATAAATGAATTTATTCCAATGAGCACATATCGTGGTGATACAACTTGGTTAGGATCGTGGACAATCTTTTTCTGGGGATGGTTTATTGGGTATGGACCGATGATGGCAATTTTAGTGAGCCGCATTTCAAGAGGAAGAACAATCCGAGAAATCATCGTTGCAATTGGAATTATTGCACCTATTATTACAACGTTTTGGTTTACTATTTTGGGAGGATCAGGTGTGTTTTATGAGTTAATGAATCCTGGTTCTATATCGGCAGCATTAAGTGAATCTGGTATGCCAGCGGCTATGATTGCAATTACAGAGCAACTGCCACTCTCTCACATTATTGGACCGGCATTTCTTTTATTAACAATTTTATTTGTAGTAACAACAGGGGATTCAATGGCGTATTCGATTTCAATGGCAGTGACTGGAGATGGAGACCCTAGAATTAGCTTACGAGTGTTTTGGTCGCTTATTATGGGAACAGTTGCAGCGATTCTTTTATACATGGGTGAGGGAAGTATTAATGCGCTGCAATCATTTATCGTAGTAACAGCTGTCCCGGTATCCATTCTGTTGTTCCCAATGCTATGGCTAGCGCCAAAAGTTGCGGGGGAATTAGCTTTAAAGCAAGGTATTGTAAAAGAAGAAGAGAAAACCTCCTTCTTGTTCCAAAAAGCTAGTAAATCAAAGTAAATAATTGTATTTATATAAAAAGAGGAAGCATCTCATTTGAGATACTTCCTCTTTCCTATTTATCCACCTATTTTTTTGAAGGATACAGTTTCAATCTATTCTAATACTTTATCTTTCGTCTCTGGAACACATAATAACATCGTAACTAAACCAATTGGATAGATAATGAAGATGAGGGATAATGCTCCCATTAAATTACCACCTGCAGCAAGTAAGCCGATAATAACAGGCCCAAATCCAGCTAAACCACGTCCTGTACCGAAAATAAAGTTTTCTGCTGTAGAGCGAGCTTCAGCAGGATAGTTTTCGGCTAAAACTGCCCCGAATCCTCCCATCATGCCATTGGCAAAGAATCCAAGCAATGCACTTCCCCATAACAATAATGTTGAGTCTGTGAATAAGAAGAAGTAAATGAGACAGTATATAGTACCACCGACATAATAGATTGTAAAAGTTTTACGGCGACCAATTTTATCAGCTAGAATACCAAAAGTTGCAATACCAATTAGCATACCAATCGTAGAGATGAACATCCAGCCGCTCGCCTTTGCTAATGTGTAGTTATATTTATTCGCTAAAATAGTTGGCATCCATGTGAAAATTCCATAATATCCGAAGTTTTGGATGAATGACATAATAATAAGACCAATTGTTGTTATCGTTACTTTTTTATTTGCAAATAATTTTCGGAGTGGGAATTTTTTCATTTGCTTTAGTTGCTCTGCCTCAGTAGTTGTTAAATTACCTTCAGCTTCTTTTTGTAACAATTCTTTTTTGTATCGTTGTTTTTGTTCCCATATTTTCGGTTCACTTAAACTTTTTCGGACATAGACAGCTAGTAGTGCGGGAATGAGTCCAAATAAGAAAACGGCTCTCCATCCAAAGTGTGGAACGATAAATGCTGGTAGGAGTGAAGCGACTAGTACGCCGAATTGCCATCCAAGTGCCACAACGGATGTTGCCTTTGCGCGCATTTCTTTCGACCATGTTTCAGTTACGATGGCCATCCCAATTCCGAATTCACCACCAACTCCCATTCCAACTAAAAAGCGAAGAATTAATAATTGCCAATAATCTGTTGCGAAATAAATGAGTGCTGTTGCGAGTGAAAATAGTAAGATTGTGAAGGCCATCGTACGGATACGACCAAATAAATCAGCAATAAATCCAAATAAATAAGATCCGATTAGCATTCCTATTGTGGTGGCTAATGTTAAGTTTCCACCTTCAACAGGGCTTAAATGAAATTCTTTTAAAATGTAGACGAGTACGAAAGATAAGAGCAACATATCTAAGCCTTCTGCTGCATATCCTAGCGCAGACCCAAATAGTGTTTTATATCTTTTCTCTTTCGTCTCCTCTGTTGTTGATTGTACATCAGTAGTGACGTTCATCATTATTCCTCCTTATTTTCTTCTACAGTCGCTATGGAAGAATAACAAAAGGCCTTCTCACCTGATATGATGAGAAGGCCAAAAAAGCATACGTATTCCTAGAAAAGAACATACGTATATTGTATTCCGACTTCCTTCTCAACCTCACGGGGTTGGGTTAAAGGACTGTATTATATTACTTTATTTTTAGCACTCTTCTATTACATTGTCAAATAATGAGGGAATTGTTATGTGTAAAATATTTCAAAAGATATTTCATTCTTCTTGACGTCCACTTCATTATTTTCCCATAATAAAACTAACTCATATAAAAAGGAATGAATCACAGATGCTAAATTTAGTACTTATGATGATTGAACGTGTCGGACTTATTGTTATTTTAGGGTTTTTACTTTCGCATATTAAAACGTTCAGGCGTCTTCTTCATAAGCAAGATGGTTATGTAGATAAGCTTAAGCTTATTTGTATTTTTTCGGTGTTTACAATTGTAAGCAATTACACTGGGATTGAAATAGCGGGTAATACGATTATGAATGAAAATTGGCTACAGGGTGTTTCTTCATCGAGCACAATCGCGAATACACGTATTATGGGTGTTGGAATTAGTGGATTGCTTGGCGGACCTATCGTTGGAATTGGAGTAGGATCGATTGCTGGTATTCACCGTTATATGCTTGGCGGGACGACTGCACTAAGTTGTGCAATCTCTTCAATTTTAGCGGGGGTTATAACAGGTTATATTGGATACATTTTCAAAAAGTATAATCGTACAATTACGCCTAAATTTTCAGCGGTTTTAAGTGTGTTTATCGTTTCTTTAGAAATGATTATGATCTTATTAATTGTAGAGGATGGAATGAGTATTGTGAAAACAATTGCGATACCAATGATCCTTGTAAATAGCTTTGGAAGTTTTATTTTACTTTCTATGATACAAGCTATTTTGCGCCAGGAAGAGAATGCAAAGGCACTTCAGACTCATAAGGTATTACGTATTGCAGATAAAACGTTACCGTATTTTCGCCAAGGCTTAACAGAAGAATCGTGTAAGCATGTGGCACAAATTATTCACCGCTTTACAGGAACTGATGCGGTATCCTTAACAGATACAGAGAAAATATTAGCTCATGTTGGATTAGCATCAGATCACCATATTCCTTCACATAGTTTAATAACTGGTTTGTCGAAAGAAGTGTTACACACAGGAAAAATAATGAAAGCAAAATCACGTGAGGTCATTAATTGTCAACATGAAGGATGCCCTTTGCAAGCGGCGATTGTTATTCCACTAACTTCACATGGAAATACGATAGGAACATTAAAACTGTATTTCAAAAATCCTAACCAGTTAAGTCGTGTGGAAGAGGAATTAGCAGAAGGGTTAGCAAAAATATTCTCTACACAACTTGAATTAGGGGAAGCTGAGTTGCAAAGTAAATTATTGCAAGATGCGGAAATAAAGGCATTACAAGCACAAATTAACCCACACTTTTTATTTAATGCGATTAATACAGTATCAGCTTTATGCCGAACAGATGTAGAAAAAGCAAGGAAGTTATTATTACAGCTTAGTGTGTATTTCCGTTGTAATTTACAAGGGGCACGTCAGTTATTGATTCCACTAGAACAAGAATTAAACCATGTACAGGCATACTTATCGCTAGAACAAGCAAGGTTTCCAAATAAGTATGAAGTAAAGGTGTATATTGAGGATGAGCTAAAGACAACTTTAGTACCACCATTTGTTCTTCAACTATTGGTTGAAAATGCGTTGCGACACGCTTTCCCGAAGAAGCAACCAGTGTGCCAAGTGGAAGTGCATGTTTTTGAAAAAGAGGGTATGGTTCATTTTGAAGTAAAAGATAATGGGCAAGGAATTGAGGAAGAACGTTTAGAACAATTAGGAAAGATGGTAGTTTCGTCCAAGAAAGGGACTGGAACAGCTTTATATAATATTAATGAACGTCTTATTGGGCTATTTGGGAAAGAAACGATGCTTCATATCGAAAGTAAATTAAACGAGGGGACAGAGATTACTTTTGTTATTCCAAAAAAAGTAGGGGAGGAAGAGCAGATTGTTAAAAGTACTAGTAGTTGATGATGAAATGTTAGCACGCGATGAACTAAAGTATTTATTAGAAAGAACGAAGGAAGTTGAGATAATTGGTGAGGCTGATTGTGTAGAGGACGCATTAGAAGAGCTAATGAAAAACAAACCAGATATTGTTTTCCTAGATATTCAGTTATCTGATGATAACGGATTTGAAATCGCGAATATATTAAAGAAGATGAAAAATCCACCTGCCATTGTATTTGCGACTGCCTATGATCAATACGCGTTGCAAGCATTTGAAGTAGATGCGTTAGACTATATTTTAAAGCCATTTGATGAAGAACGTATTGTACAAACATTAAAGAAGTATAAAAAACAAAAGCAGTCGCAAATAGAAACGAAGCAAGAAATAAAAGGGGCAGATGTAACGGCAGATATGCATAAATTAGCATTACCAATTGAAGAATCAATCGTACTTGTGAATATTGAAGATATTATATATGTAGGACTTGTGGATGGAAAAGTAACAGTAAAAACAATGAGGGACACATATATAACACACGATACACTTGTGATTTTGGAAAAGAAGTTGCCGCAAGTAAGTTTTATGCGTGTACATCGTAGCTTCATTGCAAATATTAATCATATTACAGAAATCCAGCCGTGGTTCAATTCTACTTATAATTTAATTATGAAAGAAGGATCAAAAGTACCTGTTAGTCGTACATATGCAAAAGAACTCAAGAAGCTGCTTCGTATTTAAGGAGCAGCTTTTGTATTTCATCCTTTTATATTTGTAACTGATTCTGTATATTTGACGTTCTGTTATGTAAACGCTTACTAAGGCGATTATATCCTATACAATAAAGGTACCAAATCGAAAGAGGTGGCCAAAATGAGTACGAAAAAAGTATATAGTTTCTTATCACAAGCATTCATATTCTCAGCTATTATGTTAATTTCTAATATTATTGCAACACATTTACCAATTCCGATGCCTTCATCGGTAATCGGGTTAGTCATTTTATTTAGTCTATTATGTTTAAAGGTTATTAAATTGGAACAAGTTGAATCACTTGGAACAGCTTTAACAGGTATTATCGGATTCCTTTTCGTCCCATCAGGTATTTCGGTTATTAATTCTCTTGGTGTAATGGGACAATATTTTGTACAAATTTTAACTGTAATTGTTGTCGCAACAGTTATTTTACTCGCTGTAACAGGATTATTTGCACAATTTATTTTAGGAAAAGATAAAAAAGAAACAGAAGATACAAAAGAATTGAAAGTAGTAAATAAAGGACGCAAGCACGGAAAAGTTGCGTAACCATTTTAGTATATATTGTTAGGAGGGAATGAACATGGCAAGCACAATGACTCCATATTTCGGAATCGTCGTTTCATTAATCGCATACGGAATCGGAACATTATTATTCAAGCATTCAAAAGGGTTCTTCTTATTCACACCATTATTCGTAGCGATGGTATTAGGGATTGTCTTTTTAAAAGTAGGTAACTTTACTTTCGAAGAATATAATACTGGTGGAAAAATGATTAGCTTTTTCTTAGAGCCAGCAACAATCGCGTTTGCAATTCCATTATATAAACAAGTGGATAAGTTGAAAAAATATTGGTGGCAAATTTTATCAGCTATCGTGGTTGGATCTATTTGTTCAGTAATTGTCGTGTTCATTGTTGCAAAAGCAATTGGTTTAGATACAGCAGTAATGAATTCAATGTTACCACAAGCAGCAACAACAGCAATTGCATTACCAATCTCTGAAAGCATTGGTGGTATACCAGCAATTACATCATTTGCAGTAATCTTTAATGCAGTCATCGTATACGCATTAGGAGCGTTATTCTTAAAAACATTTAGAGTGAAACATCCAATTGCAAAAGGTTTAGCACTTGGAACAGCAGGTCATGCATTAGGAGTGGCAGTAGGAATTGAAATGGGTGAAGTAGAGGCAGCTATGGCAAGTATTGCTGTAACAGTAGTTGGAGTTGTAACGGTAGTTGTCATACCGATGTTCATGCCATTCATTGGATAGTAAAACTTACTTGAAAAATGAGAAAAGCAAGCTATTTGTAGGACAGATTTCTACTGATAGCTTGCTTTTTATGTTACAGTAGTGGTAAGACCTATTGTGACAAAATGTAAGTTTCCTTAAATCTTCATTAATACTGTGTAGAATACGTTTTGAATTAGGTCATTGTATTGTAAAATAAGAAGTAAGCTACTATAGATCTGCTAAGGTAGACGTATAATGAGCTTATAAAAATCTTAATATGAATGAATAATTAAAAGTAGAAAAGAGAGAAAAATCTACTTATTAACGTTTTACTTTATAGGACAGGAGAGAGTACTCGTCGATTATGCAAATAAAAAACCTGTTTCAAAGCAAAGGATTTCAGAGGTTACTCGTATTAGTAATACTTGCCCTCGTGTTATACGGGCTGCAAAGTATGTTGAATTTAATTTTAATTACGTTTATTCTTACGTATTTAATGGATCGATTCCAAAAGTTTATTTCCCGCAAATTAGATCATTTCATGCCCATTAATCGAAAACTCATTATAGCATTTCTATATGTCATGTTAATTGGTGGAATTGCTATTACGCTATTTAAATATTTACCAGTATTAACGATACAAATTTCACAATTGATTTATCAATTTAACGTATTTTTAAGAAACCCACCGGACAGTGAATTAATTAAGTATGCAGTTAATGCTGTTAATCATATGGAACTTTCGAAGTATGTAGGACAAGGCGTTGACATTTTATATAAATCGATTACGAATGTTGGGAAATTTGGCCTTCAAGTGTTACTTTCTTTAATTTTAAGTTTATTTTTCTTATTGGAGAAAGCTCGTATCGTTGCTTTTACTGCAAAATTTAAAGAGAGCAGACTGGCAATTTTCTATACTGAAATTGAGTACTTCGGTAAGAAATTTGCACGTTCATTCGGAAAAGTAATTGAGGCACAATTTTTAATTGCAGTTGTTAACTGCGTTTTATCCGTTATTGCATTATGGATATTAGGATTCCCACAATTATTAGGTTTAGCGTTAATGATCTTCTTACTTGGTTTAATTCCAGTAGCTGGGGTTATCATTTCGTTATTCCCGCTTTGTATGATTGCTTACAATATCGGCGGTATTATGTACGTTGTTTATATTTTAGTTATCGTAACAGTCATTCATGCGCTTGAAAGTTACGTGTTAAATCCGAAGTTTATGTCGCAAAAAACAAACTTACCAATTTTCTATACGTTTATGGTATTAATCTTCTCGGAACACTTCTTAGGTGTATGGGGATTAATTATCGGTATTCCAATCTTCATTTTCTTATTAGATGTCTTAGATGTGACAAGTGATGAAATGGAGAAGGACGCTGGAAAAAAATAAAGTGAAGAGAAAAAAGCATCGATGTTCGATGCTTTTTCTTTTATAACATGATGTTTCTTATGCCATACTGTAAGGAGAAGATAGAATAGGGGTGAAAGAATGGCTGTAAATGAAAAGGTAGAATTAGCTACATTTGCTGGAGGGTGCTTCTGGTGTATGGTTTCGCCATTTGAAGAGATGGAAGGAATTATAAAGGTTGTTTCTGGCTATACAGGTGGTCATAAAGAGAATCCAACATATAAAGAAGTATGTTCAGAAACGACGGGACATTATGAGGCAGTACAAATTACATTTGATGCAAATAAAATGCCGTATGAGGAGTTATTAAATATATATTGGAGACAAATTGATCCGACTGATGTAGGTGGGCAATTCCACGATCGCGGGCAGTCTTACGAAACAGTGATTTTTTATCATAATGAAGAACAACATAAAAAAGCAGAGGCTTCAAAAGAAGCGCTTGCAAGGAGTGGGCGCTTTTCAAAGCCGATTGCGACAAAAATATTGCCAGCTGCTACGTTTTATCCCGCAGAGGAATATCACCAAGGATATCATAAGAAAAATGAATTCCGCTACGAGTTATACCGTAAGGGCTCAGGGCGAGATGCGTTTATTAAGCAACATTGGCCAAAGGATAATGCTCATTTAAAGGAAAAACTGAATGAGATGCAATTTTATGTAACACAGGAAAATGGTACAGAACCACCATTTCGAAATGAGTATTGGAATCATAAAGAAGAAGGTCTTTATGTAGATATCGTTTCAGGTGAACCTTTGTTTACTTCTCTAGATAAATTTGATAGTGGATGTGGATGGCCTAGTTTTACGAAGCCAGTTATGTCAGCTAGTGTGAAGGAAAAAATGGATGTGAGTCATAATATGACGCGTACAGAAGTGAGAAGTAAGGAAGGAGATTCACATCTCGGCCACGTATTTCCAGATGGTCCAGGACCAAATGGACTTCGCTATTGTATAAATTCAGCAGCTCTTCGATTTATTCCAACAGAGGAATTAGAAAAAGAAGGCTATGGTGATTTCCTAATCTTGTTTGGAAATAAAAAATAACCTCGCAGTTAGCGAGGTTATTTTTTTGTTACTTTACTTTTTTCTTTTTAAACTTGCTTAATACTTCATAAACGATTGGAACAATAAGAAGTGTTAATAATGTTGAACTTGTTAATCCACCAATTACTGTTACACCAAGTCCTTTAGAAATTAAGCCGCTACCTTCAAATCCTAATGCGAGCGGGATAAGAGCACCGATTGTTGCAATTGCAGTCATTAAAATCGGGCGAAGGCGTGTTGCACCAGCTTCTAATAAAGCTTCACGTGTTGATAGACCTTCATTTTCTTTATGAATAACGCGGTCGATAAGCACGATTGCGTTTGTTACAACGATACCGATTAACATAAGGGCACCGATCATTGCAGAGACACTTAACGTTTCACCAGAGATTAATAAGGCAACAAGGGCTCCAATGATTGTAAATGGTAGCGAGAATAAAATTGCGAATGGTGCAAGAGCACCGCCAAATGTAACGACAAGAACGAAGTATACAATAGCAATCGCAGCTAACATCGCTAAGCCAAGTTGCTTGAATGATTCTTCAATATCTTTTGTAACGCCTCCCATAGAAACATCTACGCCAGAAGGAAGATCCATTTTATCTACTTCTTTTTGAACCGCGGCGGATGCTTTTGAAACGTCATCAGATGTTAGTTTTGCACTTACTTCCGCATAAACACGGCCATCGCGGTGTTTCACTGTATTCGAAGTTTCTCCTTCTTTTACAGTCATCACATCTTTTACAGCCACTTCATTACCAAGCGGCGTTGTAATTTTACGATTTGTTAAGTCATCGATTGTTTCATAATTTTGTTTTTCAGCTTCTACATATACATTGATATCTTTACCGTCTTTTTTAATTGTTGTCAGAACAGGGCGATCATGTTGATTAGAAAGTCCCATTCCAATTTGTGCAGCCGTTAGACCCATTTTACTTAGCTTTTCCTGATCTGCGACTAAAGTGTATTCTGCGTATGTTTTTGCAATACTAGAGTCTATATCTTTTAAGTCTTTGTTTTTCTTCATTATGTTTTGAATATCTTTTACGACAGGCTTAATGTCTTCTGAGCTATCTCCGTAAACGTATAACTTGATTTCGTTACTACCGCTACTTGCTCCGAAGTCTTGGTTTTTCCATTCGCCTTTTCCAGACATTTTCTGTAAATCTTTAACGACTTGTTCTTTCTCTTTTTCGAAGTTTTTCGTGTCGTTATCATATTGTACGAAGAACATTGCCTGATTTGATTGACCAGGACTCATTGGGTTTTCGCCACCTAATGAGAATTGAATTGTTTTGACGTCTTTATTATCTTGGAAGTGCTTCTCAGCTTTCGTTGCAATTTTTTCAACGTCTTCTAACGTTTGACCTGGTTCAGGGTTGTACGTTGCAATAATCATTTTTTCTTCTTCAGATGGTAAGAAACTTACACCGATAATTGGAACAAGTGCAAGACTACCAACTAATAGAAGGACAGCAATACTTGATGTGATGATTTTATGATTTAAAGCCCATGCAAGTATACGTTTATAACCGTTTGCTAATTTACTTGGTTTTTCTTCATGATGTACTTCTTTTTCTCTCATGCTCTCTTTTTTAAATAAAGAATGAGCTAGCATCGGTACGATTGTAACTGCTACTAGTAACGACGCTAATAAAGCGAAGACGATAGTTAAGGCGAATGGTAAGAACATTTCACCAATCATACCTTTTACTAGTCCAAGCGGTAAAAATACAGCAATTGTTACAATGGTAGAAGACATAATCGGAATAAACATTTCTTTCGTAGCTTCACGAATTAAATCTTTCCCGCGTAGTTTCTCTCCTGATAACGACATACGTCGGTAAATATTTTCAATAACAACAATGGAGTCATCCACAACGCGCCCGATAGCGACTGTCATTGCTCCGAGTGTCATAATGTTAAGTGTAATATCCATTTGCTTTATGACTAATACAGCAATTAATAAAGAAAGTGGTATGGAAACGACAGAGATTAATGTTGTTCGGATATTTCGTAGGAACAGCATAATAATAACAATCGCAAAAATAGCACCAAAAATAGCTTTGCTCAGCATTGTTTCTACTGATTTCTCAATAGGTGCACCTTGGTCGAATGTTGAAATAATCTCTAAGTCTTTATATTTTTTCTCAAGTTCTTTTACTTTATCTTTCACTGCATTTACAACATCAACTGTGTTGGCGTCAGCAGCTTTGACAATTTGAATTCCAATTGCTTCTTTTCCATTTGTTCGAGAAATAGATTCTGCTTTTCCGACTTCCTTAATGTCAGCAATTTCGTCTAATGTAACTGTCGGAATCCCGTTCATAGCAGCTGGATTCATTTGTGGCATTTGTGCACCAGTTCCAGCAGTTTGACTACCTTGACCGCTTGCTGATGAAGGAACAGCAGGGATTTTTAATTCTTTTAATGCTTTCATTGTTGTAATATTTCCATCTACAACAACTGATTTTTCTGTGTCTTTAAATGTATATAGGCCAAGTGGTAAAGATACGTCCGATCCTTTAATTACATTTTTTACAGTATCTTCACTTAAACCTAATTCTTTCATCTTATCTTTTTTAAAGACAAGTTGTACTTCATCTACTTGTTGACCTGAAATTTGAACAGATGCGACTCCATCAAGTCCTTTTAATCCTGGCACAACATTTTTTTCTACATTTTCAGTTAAGGTAGCTAAAGATTCATTTTTACTTGCTACGCTTAATGAAATAACAGGAAAGGCATTGAAGTTTACACGTGAAACTTTCGGGTCCTTTACGCCTTCTGGCAGTTTCACATTTGCGAGAGCTTCTTTTATTTCTGTTTCAGCCTTTTCCATATTTTTATCAAAATCATATTCTACCTGAATAGAAGATGCATTTTGAAAAGATGATGAACTAACAACGTTTACACCACTTAAATTTTGCAGTTGCTCTTCCATCGGTTTTGAAACTTTATCAGCTACTTCTTCTGGTGTAGCACCAGGATAAACCGTGGTTACTGTTACAACAGGTGTTGTAATATCAGGAATTGTTTCCAGCTTCATATTCAGCCCAGAATAAATACCTGCAATGGTAACGATAATGGTTAGTAGCCAAACTGCGAACTTATTTTTTAACGAAAAATTAATAATTTTGTTCATGTTTGCGCTCCCTTTGTATTATATTGACCAACTGGTCAGTCTAATACATAATATAACTGACTGATTGGTCAGCCGTCAATGAAAAGGGATGGTATAATACATTCATAATAAGATGCGAGATTAAATTTAGGAGAGACATGATATGAAAGAAAAAGAGCGCTTAATTATAGAGATGGCTATGAAGTTATTTGCGACTAAGGGTGTAAATGCGACATCGGTGCAGGAAATTGTGACAGCTTGTGGCATATCTAAGGGAGCCTTTTATTTATACTTTAAATCAAAAGAGGAACTTTTATTAGCGACACTTCGATATTACTATGACAAGATTCAAAACAAAATGATGGATATTGAAAAAGAATCGTTATTGCCACGTGAAAAATTTGCAAAACAATTGCATTGCCAGTTTAATGATATACAAAAGCATAAAGAATTTATTATTATGCATGCAAGGGAAAATGCGATTCCTTTTAATAAAGAAGTAGAAGAATTTATGATGCGGATGAAGTTAGAGTCTCACGCATTTTATCGGAATAGTTTACTGTCTATTTATGGTGATAAGGTTATGCCATATTTATTAGATTTAGTCATTATGGTAGAAGGCATATGCCGTGGATATTTAGAACTAATTATTTTACAAGCGCCAGAAATAGACTTATCTTACGTCTCTGCTTTTATTTTGAAAAGAGTGGATCATTTAGTAGATGGATTGGTAGAATCTTCAGAAGAACCTGTATTACATGAAGAAAAGCTTGGAGAATTTCTTTGTAAATCAGAGCTTATTAAGGAGCAGGTTAAGGAACATTTTTTAAAAGAAATTATTGTGTTTAAACGTACTTTAGCGGATCAATTAGAAGATGAGGAATTGCTTGTTACATTAGATGTTTTGGAGGCAGAAATGAGGATGCAAAATCCAAGAATTCCGGTTATCCAAGGGATGTTGTTTAATTTAGAGGCATATCCAACT
Source organism: Bacillus sp. CD3-5 (assembly GCF_006349665.1). Classification (NCBI taxonomy): domain Bacteria; kingdom Bacillati; phylum Bacillota; class Bacilli; order Caryophanales; family Bacillaceae; genus Bacillus; species Bacillus sp. CD3-5. The sequence goes on from NZ_VEPX01000009.1 coordinate 72,515, forward strand.
TTAAAAGAATTTCGTTTGAGGCTTATGGGCTATTACAATATAAAAAGGTAACAATGATAGTTTTCATTGTTACCTTTTTATTATGCATTCACTTTTTCTTTTTGCAGTGCTGTCTCTTCTTCATCAATGTTAATTGTTTCTTTTACGATATAAATCGGACGGTTTTTACTTTCGTCATAAATACGAGCAATATACTGGCCAACGATTCCAAGACCAAGTAATTGAATACCACTAAAGAATGTAATAGCAACCATAATGGACGCCCAACCTGTTTGCGTGCCATGTCCAAAGACTTTCACAGTAATTGTATATAGTAAGACAATTATAGAAATAAGAACTGATAATAAACCTAAAGACATAACGATGCGTAATGGCTTTGTCGAAAATGCAATAATGCCGTCAGATGCAAATTTAATCATTTTCTTTAATGGATATTTTGTTTCACCAGCAAAGCGCTCATCACGTTCATATTCAACATATGTTTGGCGAAAGCCAACCCAAGACATCATACCGCGGATGAAGCGATTTCGCTCAGTCATTTGATTGAAAACATCAGCTATTTTACGGTCGATGATTCGGAAATCCCCAGTATCTTTTGGGATATCGATATCAGACATATAGTTTAAGAATTTATAGAAATACTTAGCTGTTAAAAGTTTGAACCAAGTTTCACCTTTACGTTGCTTACGTTTTGCATAAACAACTTCATATCCTTCTTCCCATTTTGCAATAAGTTCAGGAATAACTTCAGGTGGATCTTGTAAGTCTGCATCTATAATTACAATAGCGTCACCTTTTGCGGCAGCAATACCAGCTGTAACAGCTACTTGGTGACCAAAGTTACGTGCGAAATTAACAATTTTTGTACGGTAATCATTTGCTGCAATTTCAGATAAGATTTCCATTGTGCGATCTGTACTACCGTCGTTTACAAAGACAAACTCGTAATTAATGTTATTTTGAAGCATAACGGACTTTAAACGGTTATAACATTCTTGTGCTACTTCTTCCTCGAAGTACATAGGAACTACAACCGAAATTAATTTTTGCATGTTGCATCCTCCGTATTTTTAATAAGTTGTTCAAATTTAATTAGTCACCTTTTTAGTTTGGTTGAATGTCCAAATTTTATTAAGGACAAAATTTATAACCATTCCGAAACCAATTGCGAAGATCTGTGCAATTAATGCATTAAAGGTAAGTTTATTTACTAATATAAATAAACATAATGTATTAAAAGCATATACAATTAAATTTACAGTTAGAAATTTAAAGAACATTGACGAGCCTTTATTATTAGGTTTAAATACCCAATTTTTATTCCAATAGTAGCTATTGGCAACACCAATTGAATAGGCAATGGTATTCGCAATAAGGTAGTTCATACCGAATTTTAATAATATCCAAAAGCTAATAATTGTAATGAGTGTATTAAAGATCCCTACTAAGCCAAACTTTAAGAGTTTTTCCATAATAATATCCTCATGTTTATAATAATATATAAGTAAAACAAAAAATATAGAAGTGTTATTCATATACAACAAATAAAAATTATACCATATTTTCAAGTCTCAAATGAAATTAATCATAAAAAATTGCCCTCAAAATGTAAATTATAAGTAAAATTGAGGGCAATTATAAATATTTTGAAAGGTAGTTTCTTATTTTCTTTTTATGACAATTTCTTTTTCGATATTAGACTATAAAAAATATATATTCCGTAGCCTTGAATTATTGTAAAGCTAGGGATAATGAAGTATCGGTACCTTGTTTGGTATTCGATTAAGAAATGAATAGCTACGTAACCAATTATTAGTAATAAAAATAGAGTGTAATGTGTTTTATTTTGTTTAGTTAGGATGAGATAAAGGAGTGATAATGTGCCAAATATCATAGCTGCAGTATACATATACTTTTCATATTTTGTAAGATCTTCTTTTAATGACACCATATCCTTATCTGTCTTTTCCAATGTTACTAGGCTCCATAATGGTGCGGAGTCATAATCAGCCCACATGAGTACAAATTTATCCCCAAATAAAGATAAAACTTTCTGTGGATCAGATAGTCGCTCTTGAATTAGCTTTTTTTGGGCCGCAGTTCGTTCTTCGCCAAGTTTAAGGGACATAATATATTCCGCATCTGCACCAGAATAGCTACCTTTTGTTTCATGATTAAATCCTAACGTGAATTTCCAAAGTGGATCACGATTAGAGAGAGGGTATTGTGTAATTCCGGAATATATAAATGAGTAACTTACAATTTGATGTAAAAGGAAAAATACAATCAAAATGCCACTAAGTTTTTTTACAGAAGTAAAAATCTCTTTTCTTGATTTTCCTAATATACCTTGCAAAAAGACGTATATAGTTATTGCAATTAAGATTATAGCACCAAGTGGACGCATGATGTCTCCTAAAGCTAGGATAGCCCCTATAAAAATCCACGTATATTTATTGCTTAGGCCTTTTGTAATTAATAAATAGAAGCCTAGATAAAATAAAAATACAGCAAGGTGTTGATTTGTTAGTACAGAACTCAATACAATACTTGGGATATAAAATGCATATAGTAATCCAGCTATTCGTCCAGACCATTCATTAAATATATAAGAAGTTATTTTATAAATTAGTAATGTTGTTCCTGTACAATAGATTATATTTAAAAATTTTAAGAGAAACGTCCCTTCACCAAATAACTTAATAATAAAGGCTTGGTACATTGTAAAGCCAAGTTGGTAAACCCATGAAGTATAATAAGTATTTTGTGCGAAACTAAAGTCTCCTTTAGCAGCTTGTATAGCGCTATGGTACATCATTGAAAAGTCTGTTTCTACAGGAGTTTGAATATTGAGCATCCAAATTAATCGAATAGAAAAAGCCAAAATGATTAGTGAGATAGAAAATGTCAATTTTGACATATATTTATTAGAAATGTAGCCAAAAAGTAAAAATACAAGACCTATTAGAATAAGGACTGGTATTAAAACTAAGAGGCTAGTCTCATCATGTTCTTTAATAACTGCTACCGAATGCCATGTGATAGCACCAGAAATGATTAGACATAGTACTAATAAAATTTTCACAAAAAACGTATTAAGTTTGAGAGAGAATGTACTTTCCATTATATTTGAAAACTCCTTATCAAAATATATTACTGATTCAACTTAACTGCCCTTTGTACGTTAAGTTACAGTATAAAGGGCAGGTTAGATAATTAAGAGTTTTGTTGTGCCCATTCTTCTATGTTCCAAACCTTTGTAATCCAATCTTCATAAAAGTCCGGTTCGTGACATACAAGAAGAATTGTTCCTTTGTATGCTTTCATAGCCTTCTTAAGTTCCGCTTTTGCTGTAACATCAAGATGGTTTGTCGGCTCATCAAATAGTAGCCAGTTACTTTCTTCACCCATTAGCTTACATAAACGAACCTTTGCTTGTTCTCCACCACTTAATTGACTTAATGGGCGAGAAATATGTTCATTTTTTAATCCGCATTTTGCTAACATCGCACGAATTTGATGCTGGTCTAGGCCAGGGAATGTATTCCATACATCATCAATTGGTGTTATATTATCAGCTTTAACTTCTTGCTCAAAGTATGCTGGCTCTAAGAAGTCACCAAGACTTGTTTTACCACTTAAAGGTTTAATTTTACCTAAAATTGTTTTTAGTAACGTTGATTTACCAACACCATTACATCCAACGATAGCAATTTTTTCACCGCGTTCAATTGTCATTGATAGCTTTGGTAGTAGCGGATGTGTATATCCAATTTCTACATTTTCACCTTCAAAGACGAAGCGACTACTTGCACGACTTTCTTTAAATGAGAATTCAGGTTTAATTGCTGTTTCCGGGCGATCAATAAGTTCCATGCGATCAAGTTGTTTTTGACGACTCTTTGCACGACCTGTTGTTGAATAACGGGCTTTGTTCTTTGCAATGAAATCTTCTTGCTTTTTGATAAACTCGCGCTGCTTTTCATAAGCGTTTATATGTTGATTTTTATTGATTTCTGCTAGTTCTAGGAATTTTTCATATGTTGCTGTATAGCGTGTCATTTTTGTGAATTCCAGATGGAAAATAACATCAACACATTTGTTCATAAATTCCGTATCATGAGAAATTAATAAGAATGCATGTGGGTATTCTTTTAAATAATTTGTTAACCAATGAATATGTTCAACGTCTAAATAGTTAGTAGGCTCATCAAGTAATAACACTTCTGGTTGTTCAAGTAATAGCTTTGCAAGCAATACTTTTGTACGTTGTCCACCGCTTAGTGCTGAAACATCACGATCTAAACCAATTGCATCAATTCCAAGACCACGTGCAGCCTCTTCAATTTTCATATCTAGTAAATAGAAACCACCTGCTTCAAGTGCATCTTGTATTTCTGCCATTTGCTCAAGAAGTTCTTCTAGCTCTTCTGGTGTAGCAGTTCCCATTTTTTCTGTAACTTCATTTAAAGCTTTTTCCTTTTCGAATAACGGTAAAAATGCATCCGCTAGTACGTCACGAATTGTACGTCCAGGCGTTAAAACAGTATGCTGATCTAAGTAGCCGTAATGTGTGCCCGGTGTCCATTCTACACGACCTTGGTCATGAATAAGTTGACCAGTAATGATATTCATAAATGTTGATTTACCAACACCGTTTGCACCAACTAATCCAACGTGTTCACCTGCTAGTAATCGCATAGATACATCTTTAAATAATGTACGATCGCCAAATGTATGTCCTAATTTTTCAACTGTTAATAAGCTCATAGTATCCTCCGTCCAACTTGAAATAGTACCTTGAATCATGATACTAAATTCTTTCATATAATGCCATCATTTCAAAATGTATATATTTTCAAAATAAGCTAATGTACGAATGTTTATTGCTCATTTCCCAAACTTTTATGGTCCAAATGCAGAAAACACACTTGTCCATCATACATTAAAAGGAATACTTGCAAATAAAATGTCTAGCTTTATTGGAGATAAAAAGATCGCCCGTGAATATATTTTTACACCAGATGGTGCAAAAGCAATAGTTGAATTAGCTTCACATGACGAGGCCTATGGACAAAATTGGAACATATCAGGTTATGGTGCCATTACAGGTGAGGAATTGATTTAACACATACGAGAATTAACGGGATATACCAAACGAATAATAACTGTAAAAAAAGAATGATCCAGTTCATTGGTCTGTTTGATAAGTAGATGAAAGAATTTGTGGAAATACTATATTTGACGGAAAAGCCAGTTGTATTAAGTGGAGAGAAGTACGAGAAATATATTGGGGTTGTACCTAGAACCTTTTATTATGAAGGGGAATTGTATATAAGTAAAAAAACAAGCTTCTATTTACAATCTAGAAGCTTGCCTTGTTATTGTTTATCTACCTAGCTTTTTATTTACAAATCCTAAAATTAATCCGCGTATTTGTGGATCAATTGCAAGGCCAATAATGCCATACAATATACCAGTAAGTACTAAAGCTACTAGTGGTGGTAAGCTAATTAATACTGTGCGGTATATTGCATAACTAATTATAAATGCTAGTGTATTGAATATTATTCCTTTGAATAGCAATGAAAATCCTTTACGAACGAATAATGAAAATCCGATTAATAATGTAATCTCAGTAAGGATAGCAGCTACAGCAGCTCCCATCATTCCAAATTGGCTACCTAATATGATGTAACTTATGATAGCGACAGCCAATCCAATTGCCATAGTTGTTGCACGTTTCCATTGTTGACCAGCTGTTGTTAAATTATCAGCAAGCGGATAGTTGATAGATTGTAAAATGACCATAAAGGCTAAAATTGCAAGGGCATCACCAGCTGGTGCATATTTTTCACCTAATAGAGTTACAATCCAAAAACTTGGATCGGCAATAAACGGGATAGAAATTCCCATCCCTAAGAAAGACATAAGCTTTAATTCGAATTGAGATAGCTTTCTATGTTCATCAATATTATTTTCGTTTCCAAAAGCAAACAATTTTGGATAAAAGGCTGCTGCAATTACACCAGGTATTTGGTAAAGTACAGCAGGTATTTTATAGGCGGCCCCAAAGAATCCAACTTGTGCTTTCGTTGAAACTTTTTCTAAGATAATAGGACCTAACTGCGGTAAAAGCATAATGATAACGCCATTGACTGTGAAAATAAGTAATTGATCTAAAATGCCTTTATTCCAACCCTTATGAATTGTTGTATAGCGGATTGTCATTATAAAGGCAATGACTCCTGTTACAAGGCTAGATATTCCATACATAGCAGCAACCATCATAAGTGACCATTTAAATGACATCCCTAGCAGAAGAGCGGCTGCGGCCGTCACACCTTGTAGTACAGAAATAATCGCCGTGAATTGCATACGCTCTGTTACTTGGAAATAGGCCATCCCGACCCCTTGTAAAGTAGCTCCAAACATGGTTGGTAGTACGACCCAATATACCATGGCACGTAAGTAAGCATCAGTGTAGAAGAACTGAGCGAAAATGGCGAAGAGCACAGAAATTACGATAGCTAATACTAAACGAATTCGTAAATAACTGCTTATTAATACGCTAATGTTAGCGTTGCTTCTTGTTCCTTCACGCATAAACGTATGTGTCAAACCTGCATCCGTAAAATAGCAAATGACAGCGGAAACTGCTAATGCAACTGTAAACATCCCGTACTCATCTGGTGAAACATATCTTGCAAAGAGAATTGTTGCAATAGCCAGTACAAAACGAACAGTAATGTTTCCTACAAAGAGGTAGGATGCATTTTTTAGAATTTTATTTGTTTTCATGAGAAAAGACCTTTCTATTCTTTAGGACCCGGTTAGCTTGTCCTATTTGTAATTTTGATTTGTTCACAGAAAGAGAGTATCGTTATATTTTCAGTTTAAGAAAACAGAAATTTAATTCGTACAAACCAAAGCATTGCATATAGTTTTTTACTACGCTTTCCATTCTTTGAATAGATTTTACGGCAATATTTCTTTATATCTTTTTTGATTAATTGAACTTGTGATTTATCTAATTGAGAGTTTTCTTTAATATATATACAAGAGTTATTGATGACTGTATAAGGAAATAAATAAGTCTCAAGAATCTCAATAAGTGACTGAGGATCTTTTGTAATGAAATCTTGAGATTTATTATGTATCCAGTCTTTCATACGATTGAATACTTCCAGCTCTTTTGCCGTTTTTAATTCATAATCTTTATATTTAGAAGAAAGATTTCCTTCTGATAAGATTCTGTAATATGTTAAGTATTCATCGACATAACATACATTTGTCACACTCATAAGTTTAAATAAAAACTCCAAGTCTTCGCCCCAACTACATCCTGGTGTAAAACGAATGTTATGATCTATTACGATAGATCTTTTGAAAATCCAAGTACTTGTTTGAGCAACAACTTGATGTGTTAGGAATGCTTTTGTCATATCACCTTTAATAAAGTTTGTTGTATGTTCAACCTTCTCGCCTGTTTCTTCGTAGAAATTCATATAACCACAATAGCACGCGTCCATTTCGTTTTTATGCATACTTTCGACTTGCTTCTCAATTTTAGTTGGATGCCATAAGTCATCGCTATCAAGGAAAGCGACATATTCTCCGCTAGCATTTTCCATACCTGTATTACGGGCTACTGAAACGCCTTGGTTTTTTTGATGAACGTATTTTACTTGCCCTGGGTATTTTTCAGCAAGATTTTTTACGATAGAAGGTGACTGATCTTTACTCCCATCATCTACAATTACAATTTCGATATTTTTATATGTTTGATCTAATATTGACTGCATCGTTTCTTCAATATATTTTTCCGTGTTATACAGAGGTATGACAACAGAAACAAGTTGTTTTTGTTCCATCATAGAATTTTTATCTCCTCAAGTTTTTTATGTCTTGCACCATATATACAAGCCTTTTGAAAGGAAGAAGATTACAAGAACATCTGTATAATTTTAACGCATATAAACTTTGTAAATCAACTTTCTATTAAAAAGGTGGTGGCTTATGGTTAATTCTCGTATTTCAAACGGCTTTAATATGTTTATTGCATATAAATTCTTATTTATACTATTTTTACTTAGTTAGTAAGTAGGATATATTTATCGTAACGATTGTGAAGGGGAATAAATTATTATTGAGAATAAAAAACCTCTTAATTTTTGAAATAAATTAAGAGGTTTTTTATATTGGTTTTGAACTATTAGGTTAATCTTTGTCTGGCTCAGTTGCATGTAATTTTTGCTTTAGTAACGCATAATCTTGCGTTAATGTTACAAGTTGATGATGTTGTTTAGAAATTTTTCTTGTTAGATCAAAAATTAAGATGAAACAGAATAATAATCCAAATAAAAATAAAATGGAAGGGGGATATTCTACTTTTAATAGTTTTCCAATCCAGTTTATAATTTTATCGGTAGAACTTAAAATAGCCATTGCAATACAAACAAAAATCCACAAAACAGCATATTTCGTTTCTAAAGTTCCGCGACGAATAGAATTAATAATTAATAATAATAATAATAAAATAAAGATGAATGAAAAGGTAATTATAGGCATTTATTATCAACCTTTCACGATTTTTTGCATCAATATAGCAAGACTTACCTTAATCATGTAATATGCAGATTTAAAAGGTGTGATAGAAGATTGTCCACCTTGTCGCTCTTGCATATTTACAGATATTTCATTAATGCGAAGTTTTTTCTTTTTTAAATGAATAAGAACTTCTGGTTCTGGATAATCTTTTGGATAATTGTGTGCAAAAATTTTAATTACTTCTCGATTGATAGCACGATATCCAGAAGTTGGATCCATAAATGTTTGTTTTGTTAGTACTTTCAATAGGGCAGTAAAATAAAAAATACCGATTCTTCTGGAAATACTACCTTTATATGCTGTTTTTTCTGTAAAACGTGACCCTAGTACCATATCGCATTCATCTTCAGCGATAGGCTTTATAATTTTATATAAATCATCTGGGTTATGTTGTCCATCAGCATCGAACTGAATCGCAATATCATATCCATTCTCATATGCGTATTTATATCCAGTTTGTACAGCTGAGCCAATACCTAGATTATACGGTAAATTCACAAGGTGAACAGGAAATTCTTTTACGATTTGAGCTGTTTTATCGTGTGATCCATCATTAATAACGCAAATGCTTAATCCAGTAAAATGCTGTTTTAGTTTTAATAATCTTGTTAATGTATCTGCAATTGCCTCTTCCTCGTTATACGCTGGAATAATAATTAACGTTTTTGGTATTGAAATTGGTACTTCAATAGTCATTACCGCACCATCCCTTATATACTTAATCATATTATGGTTATTTTTAAACGAACTTTCTTTAATATACCATTAACAGTATAACAAAATAAAGGAAAAGCTGGTGCATGATTTAAGAGGACAGATTGAGAATAAAAGGATAAGAGGGAATATTTTGCATAAAAAATACATGCAAGGAAGAAAGAACCTATGCATGTATATGGAAGAGTATCGTATTAAATATTCCAAGGTTTATTTAAAGTTAAAACCTCAGCCATTTCTTTACTTTTTAAACGTCCTTTTTTTCTATTTTCCGCGCGTTCTGAACCGGTTGTGTGTAACCAATGTTCTTCTTCAGTTTCAGGAAGTACTTGTGGTACGGACGAAGGTTTTCCATCTTTTATTGCCACAAATGTAATGAAGCAAGTGGCGGCAATTCTACGCTCGCCTGTTAATAAATTTTCTGCGATTACTTTTACGAAAACTTCCATTGAAGATTTCCCTGTATAACATACAAATGCTTCATAACAAACAGAATCAGCTTGGTGAATTGGAGTTAAAAAATCAACTGAATCAATAGATGCTGTTACGCAATGTTTACGACTATGTCTTGCAGCCGCAATTGAAGCAATACTATCAATTTCTGCTAATAATTTCCCTCCAAAAAGTGTTTGGTGATTATTTAAATCGTTAGGAAAAACACGTGTTGTTTTAATTGCTTTTGATTCTCGCATGAATTTCTTTTCCATATATTCAGCCCCTATAGTCTGTTTTCAATCAGAATAATATGTGTAAGTGGATTACTCATATTAGATATTTAATAAAGTAAAGCGTATTCCAAAAGAGGATTATTTAAACTTTTGTATTTGTATTCATGTAACTGAAAGAAAATTTATTTTATCTAAAATGTAGTGTAAAAGAGGATTCGCTTACATTGCAAGCAAAAAGTAATGACTATGTATTTGTCATAGAAATTCCCTATCAGCCGTGTACCCATTCATGATAGAATCGTTTTGTTATGAATGGAAATAGAGGTGCAATGGACATATGAATCATATACAAACAAATTTTTCATCTTTCTTCAATAAAATTACGATTGGTGCGATGCTTGCATTTTTTGTTTATAGTTGTTGGACAGCATTTGAGACAAGTAAGCAATTTTTTGGGGGAAGTACAACAAGTGTAACAATCATATTGGCAATTTTCGTCATACTCATTTTGTTAGTGGCATCAATTCTACAATATCGTTTTACAGACAAACAATTTCTTATTTTTCTTATAAGTATATCTATAGTTGTGAGACTTAGTATGCTGTTATTTGTAGATGCTCCAATAATTGGTGATATGAAAGTGATGTATGAGTCTGCAAAGGAGATTGCAATTGGTAATAATATAGGGACTGTAACTCATTTGCCTTTTCTTATATATGAGTCGGTAATTATTCGTATATTTGGTGATTCATTATTCGCTTTACAACTATTTAATGTGTTATTTTGCGCAGGAACTGCATTTTTTATTTATCGTATTGCGGCAATGGTTTTTGGAGAAGAATGCGGTCGTATTGCTTCCACATTTTATGCTCTGTATATTCCAAATATATTCATGAGTTCCGTATTAACTCCTGAGTCACTTGCAATATTTTTATTTTATTTTGCTTGCTACATACTTTTATATAAAGGATTAGATCATCCTTATATGTGGGTGTTTTCAGCGGTTTTATTTGCATGTAGTAATATGATTTTCCCAATGGGACTATTTCTTCCTATTTTTATCACGATATATGTATTATTAATTGAAGTGTTTCAATCAGCAACGAAACAAAAAGTGTTACTAAAGATGATAGGGATACTTATTCTATTTTATAGTGCTCATTTTAGTGTGAATTATGGAATTCAGACAATGGGACTGTCCCAATATACGATTTCGAATGAGACGTATGTTCAATCTGTCTTAATTGGAAAAGCGCAACGTGAGGAAAAAGTATCGAAAAATCAAAGTGTAACAGAGCATATTGATCAGAAGTTAAAAGAGATTGAGGGAGAAAGATTTAAACTTTTAGAACCGGTGATAAATCAGTTTTCAGATGAGGGGATAAATTCTACTCTTTTCAAATGTGAAAAACTGATATATATAGCGGTAACATTGTTTATGACTATAGCTCTATTACACTTTCTTATTAAGAAACAACAAAATGAGGGATATATGTTGTTCTTATTGTTAATTAGCGGATACGTATTGTTAAGACTTTTCCAAGTAGATATGACCTATTACAATCTTATTGTGCCAGCATTGTTTATTTTGCAAAGCTTTGGTGTTTATATGAGTTATGTGTATTGTCAAAAAATATTCTTTAGAAAATAAAAAGAATCCAATTTGGATTCTTTTTTTGATGGAAGATGAATACTAAGAGCTAGTAGAGATAAAGAATCTCTACTGACATAATCGCTCTATCGGTTCAGTTCTAGTTGTAAACTATCAGCTGTTAGAGCCATTTTTGAGGAATCATCTTGAATTCCTTTCATTACTTGTGAAATGGTTTCTAACTCATTTTCAATTTTTTTATTCTGTTCTTTTGAGTTAGACATGTCTTTTACGATTTCTTGGAAGTATTGATCCGTTGCAGACATACTATCAGTTCCTTCAGATACGAGAGAGCTAATTTGTTTCACGGAAGAAGAGACACGAACAATCTGTTCATTTGTTTTTTCAACGAGCTTTGTAACGTTAAATATAGATTCTTTCGTTTGCTCTGATAACTTTCTAATTTCTCCAGCTACAACAGAAAAGCCTTTGCCAAATTCCCCAGCACGCGCAGATTCAATTGCAGCGTTTAGTGCAAGTAAATTTGTTTGCTCGGCAATTGATTTTACAATATCTATAATTTCGTTAATTTTGTTGGAAATATCTAGAAGTTCATGTGTATCTGTAATAATCGTTTCCATGTTCGTTTGAATGTATTCCATTCGTTTATTTTGCTCATTTAATTGTTCTTTACCTTTATTTGCTTTTTCTTCTGATGTTGTAGCTAATGACGTACCTGTTTTAGCAATTTCTACAATCGTTTCAGATTTAGCGGTTAACTGCTGAATAGAAGCGCTTGTTTTTTCAGATACAGATGCTAGTTCTGTTGCAATGTGTGTAATGGTCATAGCTGTTATTTCTTTTTCTTTTTCAAGTTCTTTTTGCATTCTTTCATATTCAGATTCATAAGACGCAATAACGAGTTCTTGTTCAAGAGTAAGTAATTTGTTTATTACGTTTATAGAATAAGAAAAATCGTCAATTGTTGTAATTTTCGTTTTTAAAATCTTCATGATAGAGCGGAATAATTCTTGATAAGCGGCAGTATACCATTTTCTATGTAACCCAATTTGTACATGTCTTTTTGCAATTCTAACACGTTGTTCAATAAAGTCTTCATGCATATCTCCACTAAATAATTCTTTTATATGTGTTTTTAAAGTTTGCTTTAGTTTTGGAATAGAGCTATAACGTTCGATAATCGTAATTAAATTAGGCTGTTTTGTAATATTGGAATAGAATTTTTCAGTAATCCAATCAATTTCTTCATAAATAAAAGGCTGTAGTACCTTTACGATTTGTAAATCTTCTTTTGAAATATGTAGCATATCCATTTGAATTTTCAGTTCAGAATTAGTAGGAACGTTAAAAGTGATTTGTTGATTCTTACTTAATTCAAGTATACTTACGTTTGTTTTATTGTTATGTTTTTTAAAAACCCCAAGCATCGTTCTTCCCCCTGTTTGTAAAGCGTTTTCATTTTTTGGTTCTAATATAATTATATATTTTTATATGCAATTACTCTATGTTAGTGTGTAGAATAGTATATAAATTAAGAGAATTCCATATAGAATTCTCTTAATGACCTTTATTAATTTTAGCATGTGTTTTAAAGAAAACTGGGAAATGTACATTATATATGACAGTGACAACACGAATAATGAATGTTACTAATAAACAAACATAGAAAGCCAATACGTGTGCCCCCATTGCATATGTGATTAGGAAACTAATTGCCCCTAAAATAGAAGCGATGGCGTAAATTTCTTTTCGGAAGACGTAGGGGATATCTTGAGCGCAAATGTCACGCAAAATACCGCCTCCAATACCTGTAATGACTCCCATTGAAACAACTAAAAATGAGGCGTCAACATGATGTGACATTGCCGCATTTGCACCAATAGCTGTAAAAACGCCTAAGCCAACAGCGTCAGAAAGCATAATAACAACTTGAAGTTTATTGATACGCTCAAAAAACATACAAGTAAATAATGCTGATAATACGCTTACGAAAAAGTAAATGGGTTTAACAAATGCGACGGGAGGCAGGTTACCGATCATAATATCACGAATAATACCGCCGCCGAGCGCAGTAGCTACAGCTAAACAAAGGACACCGAATAAATCTAAATCTTTTTTTAAACCAACTAATGTACCAGAAATGGCAGCGGCGATAATGCCAAGAAACGTAAATATATCGATTAATAACATGGCCTTAATCCCTTCCTCTTAAAGATGTTCCAGAGAAAAAATATACACTAAAGTATTGGAAATAACAATTACTTTTCGCTACATGTAGAAAAACGGATAAAATTCATAAAGAAAGCGTTTGAAAATGTTTGGAAAATAGCTATAAAGTAATTTGAAAAAGATATGAAAAGATTAATTTTACATTTTTTTGGTGTTACCTAGTTGGTAAAATGTTACAATGTTAGGTATGTTGTTTACATCTGTATAAAATGATAAAAAAATATGTATATACTGACAAAAATAAGGGGATGGTTGTTAGATAGTTTTTGTAAAAATAGGGAGTATAGCGAAAGGACAGTAATTTCTATTACTGATTAATACTTGTCCTGGCTAGTTTTAGCTGGAAAAATAGTTCTCGATTTGAATATGAGTTATGTTATAATTGCTAGGTATGTTTGAATGATAAAAAATTATGATTAAAAGATAATGTTAAGATTTTGTATGGAGGTCTTGGAATGTTAGCAAATCAAGCTAGGGTTAGATTTGAGCGGTTTTTGCTCTTTTTTATTATTTTACAGCCTGTTTTAGATTTATTAACGTCTCTTAGCATCACTTTATTAAAGTCAAGTGCTACCGTTGGAATTTTAGTAAGATTCCTTATTATGGCTGTTGGTGGTATTTATATTTTAATTCAGGCAAAAGAGAAGGAAAATAGAAAGTTTTTAATTTATCTTATATTATTAGCCGGAGTTTTAGGGGTAGGATTTATTAATAACAAACTAGTTAAGAATCCTATTGTACTTGGTGAAGAAGTTAAATTCGTTGCGAAAGCATTATATATATATATCATGCTGGGGTCATACATTTTAGCTTTAAAATCATTGAAAAAGAAAGTTAATATTAGTGATAAGGTTCGAAATAGTATTGTATATTCTACATTAATCATTAACGCAATTATGGTTATTTCTATTTCAACATCTACTGACTTTGGTAGTTATGAATGGATGAAGGTAGGTTCTCGAGGTTGGTTCTATGCAGGGAATGAACTAGGTTCAATCTTAGCTATTATTTTCCCTATTGTGGTACTATATTCTATTCAAAAAACAAAGAGCTGGAAACACGTTTTATATTGGATTCCATCGCTTTTAATGATTTACTCATTAATTCAGGTCGGTACGAAAGTAGGAATGGGCTCAATTGGTGCTACGTTAGCGGCAGCAATCGGGATCATTGTACTACAATTATTATTTGATAGAAAAAATCCGAACAAAAAATCCCTTGCGCTTAATGCAGTAATTGCTATTGTCCTATTAGCTGGTGTAGTTGGAACGTTTAAACAAACGCCATTAGCACAAAATATGGGCATTCACAATAACTATTTATCAGAGCAAAATGTGGCACAGCAAGGTCAAAAAGAAAAAGAAATTAAAGAGAAGCTGAAAAAAGAGCAAGAACTTAAAGCAAAAGAAGAAAAACATCATAAAGTTGAAAAGCCAGAAGAAAAGGCAAAGATAGAAGAGGAAGTTAAGAAAGAGCTTGAGAAAGAGCAAAAGAAAGAAAATCAAGAAAATCTTATTTTCAGCGGACGTCAAGTATATGAAGAAAGACATAAGCAGTTCTTTAAAGAAGCGCCAACGTCACAAAAGTTATTAGGAATGGGTTATGCAGGTAATTTTAAATATAATGAACAAAAGCAGCCAGATCCAAAGCTAATTGAAATGGACTTCCATGATTGGTTTTATGACTTTGGGATTATTGGTTTTGCATTACTAATGATTCCATTTATTTATTACGGCTTAAGAATCCTACTAGTATTTATTACAAGGTTTAAAGAGATATTTAATATAAAATATGGAATGATTGCAGCAAGCTTATTGTTAGCATTAGGTATTGCTTATATTGCAGGACATATTTTAACAGCACCAGGAGTTGGGATCTACTTTGTAGTGGTGTTAGCTTATCTAATTGTAGACTTAGAAATTGAATGATTAAAATAAAAGCTAACTTTTGTTAGCTTTTATTTTTTAGTACAGTAAAATAAAGATAGATGGAAATGTGGCGAGGATTTAAAGGAGGAAAAAATATGAGGATATTGCATATGAATGCAGGAGCAGAAGATGGGGGAGGGAAAACACATATTATTTCACTTCTCGATCAGTTTCCAACTGGTGAAGTAGAATTAGCGGTATTTGAAGATGGAATTGTTGCGAAAGAAGCAAGAGAGTTAGGGATAAAAGTCCATGTGTTTTCACAAAAATCCCGCTATGATTTATCTATTTTAAAGAATATAAGCGAATTCATTAATAATGAAAAATTTGATATAGTTCATACGCATGGTCCTAGGGCTAATTTCTATGTTTCTTTAATGAAAAAGAGAATAACGGCAAAATGGGTAACGACTATTCATAGTGATCCATTTGAAGACTTTACTAAACAAGGCTTAAAAGGTTGGATTTTTACGAAATTGAATTTGAAAGCCTTAAAAAATATAGATTTATTTTTTGTTGTAACAAATAGATTAAAGAAAAGTTTAGCTGCTTTAGGTATTTCTAATGAAAAGATGCATGTTATTTATAATGGAATTGAATACGATAAGGAAAAAGCAGAAGGCTATAATAAAAAAGAAATGTTCAATATTGATGAAGATGTATTTACGGCAATCCAAGTAGCACGATTGCATCCTGTGAAAGGACATGAAGTTCTATTTGATGCGTTACAACGAACAAAATTAGAGAAAATTAAAGTATTGTTAGTTGGCGATGGCCCGTTAGAAGAAAATCTAAAGTCATTGGCTACTGAAAAAGGGATTAATAATAAAGTTGAGTTTTTAGGGCATCGTCAAGATGTAAAACAATTATTTGCGTCGTCACATGTGAATTTATTAACCTCCCATAGTGAAGGGTTCCCACTAGTTTTATTAGAAGCGGCAAATCAACGCGTACCATCAATTGTGACTAGGGCTGGAGAGATTGAACCATTAATTGTAGATGAAACGTATGGATGGATTGTGCCAACAGATGATGGAAGGGCATTAGCATTAGCTTTAGAAGAAGCGTATGATAAGTGGAAAACTGGAGAATTAGCAGCAATGGGGAAACATATTTATGAGCATGCTATTATGAACTTCTCACTTCAAAAACTATATGAAGATACAAAGGAAACATATAAGCAATTAATAGCGAAAAACTTGTAATGATAGAGAGGATAGTTAACTATGGCAGTACAAACAGTTGATATTCTAGGCGTTCCTTTTTCTACAATGACAATGGATGAAACGGTCCAATATTTAAAAGAACAACTAGAAGTGGAGCGAACACATACTTTTCAGGTAGTAACAGCAAATCCTGAAATTGTTATGTGTGCAAAAAAGGATGAAGCATTCCATCAAACATTATTAAATGCAGATTTAATTACACCTGATGGTATTGGAGTCGTAAAAGCAAGTGGTATGTTAGGTACACCTGTAAAGGAACGTGTAGCAGGTTTTGATTTAATGTGTAATTTACTTGCGGCGTTATCAGAAGACAATAAACCAGTATCAGTTTTCTTATTAGGTGCAAAACCGCATGTTGTACAAGCTGCAGCAGATCATTTAACGAAGACGTATTCAGCTGTATCTATTGTGGGTATACAAGATGGATATTTTAAACAAGAAGAAGAAGAGAATATTGTTTCTCGTATTCAAAAGGCAAAACCAGACTTATTGCTTGTTGCACTTGGTTTCCCGAGACAAGAGAACTTTATCCAAACGAATAAGCATCGTTTAGAAACGAAAATGGCCGTTGGAGTAGGCGGAAGTTTAGATGTATGGGCTGGAGAGGTAAAACGTGCACCAAAATGGATTCAAGCGATCCATTTAGAGTGGTTTTATAGATTGTGTAGCAATCCAACGCGTTGGCGTCGTCAGTTAGTATTAGCGGAATTTTTAAAAGAAGTCATGCGTTCAAAAAAGTAGCGTTCTATCGCTACTTTTTTATTTGTCCATTTTTAATAAAGTGCGTTTTTATTCATCTACTACCGATTGCGGACACTCACTAATCGGGCGTTTAATGGCCATGTTTTTTTATCTATCTCTTTTTGCTTCAGCTGAATTTTGAGGTGAGGGGTCTTACTGCCCTCAAATAGTCGGATAAGTATTTTACTTTTTGGGAATGATGAAGGAGAATTTTTTACACGAAAGTATTTTACTTATACAATTCACACATGTAAAATGATGTGTAAAGACAGCTGTGTAAGGAGGACTTCTTGTGGGCAAGGTGAAAGAAATTTCGAAGCGAAAGCTACTTGGTATAGCGGGGCTTGGATGGTTATTTGATGCAATGGATGTTGGAATGCTTTCATTTGTAATGGTAGCGCTGCAAAAAGATTGGGGATTAAGTACCCAAGAAATGGGCTGGATAGGCAGCATTAATTCAATTGGTATGGCGGTCGGGGCGCTCGTTTTTGGAATACTATCAGATAAAATAGGGCGGAAATCAGTCTTTATTATTACATTATTATTATTTTCTATCGGTAGTGGTTTAACGGCTTTAACGACGACACTTGCTATGTTCCTTGTTTTACGATTTTTAATTGGTATGGGGCTTGGTGGAGAACTTCCAGTTGCTTCTACATTAGTATCGGAGAGTGTTGAAGCACATGAACGTGGCAAAATAGTTGTGCTATTAGAAAGTTTTTGGGCAGGTGGATGGCTAATCGCAGCTCTTATCTCGTATTTTGTTATACCGAAATATGGTTGGGAAGTTGCGATGATATTGAGTGCGGTTCCGGCGCTATATGCTTTATATTTAAGATGGAATTTACCGGATTCTCCAAGATTCCAAAAGGTTGAAAAAAGGCCATCCGTTATCGAAAATATAAAGTCAGTTTGGTCTGGGGAATATCGTAAGGCAACAATTATGTTATGGATTTTATGGTTTTCTGTTGTCTTCTCCTATTATGGCATGTTCCTTTGGTTACCTAGTGTAATGGTATTAAAAGGATTTAGTTTAATAAAAAGTTTCCAATACGTACTTATTATGACGTTAGCTCAATTACCAGGTTATTTCACAGCTGCTTGGTTTATTGAACGTCTTGGTCGTAAGTTTGTTTTAGTTACGTATTTAATTGGTACAGCTTGCAGTGCTTACTTATTTGGAGTGGCAGAGTCATTAACGGTATTAATCGTAGCAGGCATGTTACTATCATTCTTTAATTTAGGTGCTTGGGGTGCATTATATGCTTATACACCTGAACAATACCCAACAGTTATTCGTGGTACAGGTGCAGGGATGGCGGCAGCATTCGGTCGTATTGGTGGTATTCTTGGACCGCTATTAGTAGGATATTTAGTTGCTTTACAGGCTTCACTATCACTAATATTTACGATTTTCTGTGGATCAATTTTAATAGGCGTATTTGCTGTAATTATACTTGGGCAAGAAACGAAACAACGAGAATTAGTATAAGGTAAAACTTTAATCGGTAAGTGATCTCAATTATTGGTCCGTACCAATTATGTTTTAGAGTAGTAAAACTAAGAGCCCATGTTTTCTCATTCAGTGGGTTTTACTGCCTACAAATAACGGAAAAAAGGGCAGGGGGAACCATGATGGTTCCCTTTTTTCTGTTTTTTTAGATAAATAATGGTATAGTAAGAAAAAGGGAATGTTCCTTATAAAAGCGAATGTATACAACAGGACATACGGACAAAAGAATTAGGTGGTTGAAGAAATGAAAATTTTACTGATCATGGAAGATGCAGAAGAGCGAAGAAGTTTAGTTGAAAAATTTACTGAAAATATAAGGAATGTAGAATGTTTTGAAGCAAATACAGGAACAGAATCATTATTTATGATGAAGAAGCATACACCAGATTTTGTTTTTTTAAATTCAAAATTACTAGATGGAACGGGTTTTGAATATGCGAGTTTATTACGGGAAGTAAATTGTTATACGAAATTTATTTTTATGGGTGAAGATATAGAAGAGTCCATTACAGCATTTCGTTTTCAAGCGGTTTATTATTTACTACGCCCATTTCGCGAGGAAGATTTGCAATTCCTTTTATATAGAATGGCTAAAGAGCAAGGTGAGAAAGCAAAGAGCTATTTGCGTAAACTACCGATAGAAGGTCAAGAGGGGATTCGGTATATTTTCCCTGAAGATATTGTATATGTAAGCAAAAATAAGGAAAACAAAACAGTTTCAATTTATACAACAAATAATCAGTATATTTCAACATATACACTCCAGGAGCTAGAAAATAAGCTAAATGCATATGATTTTTTACGTGTGCATAAAAGTTATTTAATTAATATGTCATATGTACAAGAGTTAAAGCCTTACTATAATGGCACATATAATCTGTATTTAGATAAATATGATGAGCAACCGATTCCAGTAAGTCGTAATTATGTGAAACGACTTCGAAATAAAATTGAATTATAGCAGATAATGCGAATTTTTTAACATGATAAACTAAAAATCCTTCATGATAGGGAGGATTCAAGTTAAATATTCAGAAAATTTAGTACAATCCCACTAAGAAATAGTATTGGGGGGATTGTATGTGAGAACATTGAAGTCGATTTTACTTTGGGGAGTTATTGCAGCAGTAGGAGCCGGGGCTTTTGGTGTAATAGCTTTATCACAAGGTGAAACTATTAATGCTGTATGGCTCTTAGTTGCTGCGGTATGTGTGTATGCAGTTGCTTATCGCTTTTATAGTAGATTTATAGCGAGAAAGGTATTCGGTTTAGATAATAATCGACAAACGCCAGCTCATACATTAAATGATGGAAAAGATTATGTTCCGACAAATAAATGGGTATTATTTGGGCATCATTTTGCAGCAATCGCTGGGGCTGGTCCTTTAGTAGGACCGATTTTGGCGGCACAAATGGGATATTTGCCAGGGACAATATGGATTATTGTAGGGGTAGTTGTCGCTGGAGCTGTGCAAGATTTTGTCATTTTATTTGCTTCGATGAGACGTAATGGTAAATCTCTCGGTGAAATGATTAAAGATGAGATTGGTCCTGTTACAGGACTTATTGCAATGATTGGTATTTTAGGCATTATGATTATTTTATTAGCAGTATTAGCATTAGTAGTAGTAAAGGCGCTTGTCGGAAGCCCTTGGGGAATGTTTACGATAGCAGCAACGATTCCTATTGCTATTTTAATGGGAGTATATATGCGCTACATTAGGCCTGGACGGGTTGGTGAAGGGTCAGTAATTGGAATTATCCTACTTATACTGTCTCTTATTGGAGGGCAGTATGTAGCGGAAAATCCAGCGCTTGCAAGCATGTTCACGTTTAGCGGAGAAACAATTGCTATAATGCTTATTGTATATGGATTTATCGCATCGGCATTACCAGTTTGGATGCTTTTAGCACCACGTGATTATTTAAGTACATTTTTAAAAGTCGGAACAATTGTAGGATTAGCAATCGGTATTTTAATTGTAGCACCAGATTTACAAATGCCAGCAGTTTCAAAATTTATTGATGGAACTGGTCCTGTGTTCTCTGGAAACTTATTCCCGTTCTTATTTATTACTATTGCTTGTGGTGCAGTGTCTGGATTCCATGCTCTTGTTTCATCAGGTACGACGCCGAAGATGATTGAGCAAGAGGGACACGCACAGCCAATCGGTTATGGAGCAATGTTAATGGAGTCGTTTGTAGCAGCCATGGCGATGATTGCAGCTTGTGTATTAACACCGGGAACGTATTTTGCAATTAATAGTCCTGCAGCACTTATCGGTACAGATGTCTCGCAGGCAGCTCAAGTTATTTCCTCATGGGGATTTGCTATTACACCAAATGAACTAAAAGATCTCGCTGTAAACGTTGGAGAGCAAACGATTTTATCACGTACAGGTGGTGCGCCAACGTTAGCGATAGGTATGGCATATATTTTCTCACAAGTAATAGGTGGAACGGCCATGATGGCATTTTGGTATCATTTTGCGATTCTCTTTGAAGCACTATTCATTTTAACAACAATTGATGCTGGAACGCGTGTCGGCCGATTTATGATTCAAGATATTTTAGGGCATGTATATAAGCCATTTGGGAAAACGGATTCTACATTAGCGAATGTAATAGCTACAACGTTATGTGTGTTAGGATGGGGTTATTTCTTATATCAAGGGGTAGTTGATCCGCTTGGTGGAATTAATACATTATGGCCACTTTTCGGTATTGCAAATCAAATGTTAGCAGGTATTGCATTATTACTTGGAACGACAATTTTATTCAAAATGGGAAAAAAGGCATATGTTTGGGTGACGCTTATTCCAACTGTCGGATTGCTTATTGTAACGATGACAGCGGGGTATCAAAAGCTATTTCATGAAAACCCAAAAATAGGATTTCTATCCCACGCAAAGGTGTTTCAAGGAGCGTTAGATGAAGGGAAAGTGTTAGCGCCAGCTAAAAATGTTGCCCAAATGAAGCAAATTATTTTCAATGATTATATTGATGCGGCACTTTGTGGAATTTTTATGATCGTTGTAATCGCTGTATTAATTTCTGCAATTCGAATTTGGATTCAAGTATTAAGAAATAAGCCGATGCCGCTAAAAGAGGCACCATATATCCCTAAAGATGAAAGTGAGTCGAGGAACTATGCTTAAAAGACTACGGCAAGTATGGGGACAAAGGAAACACTTTATTAGCTTACTTGTTGGGGTACCAAGCTATGAAACATATGTAGAGCATATGAAAAAGCATCATCCAGAAGAAGAAGTTGTATGTCAAAAACAATTTTTTGCAGAAGCGCAAGAAGCAAGATTTAATGCAAAGGGCGGAAAAATCTCGCGCTGTTGTTAGTGAAAAGGACGAATTTTCGTCCTTTTTATTTTTTTGCTGTTTCACGTGGAACAGCAAAAAATAAATAAAAAGCTTTGGGAATTATAGGTATTTCGTATACAATAAAATAAGGAAAGGGATAGATAGAAAAGTAGGGAGATTATTTTATGTTAAGGGACTTATTTGTAAACACAACCATTATTCTTTCCTTTATTTTTATTGGAGGTCAGCTTTTAAGAGATAAACCGTTAGAAGAAGGGTTCTCTTTTTGGCAGAAATGTGTAGTAGGTATTCTTACTGGAATATTAAGTGTACTGTTGATGTATTTTGGTGTACATATTGAAAATATTATGTTGGATCTACGTTATTTAGCAGTTATTTTGGCAATTATAATCGGAGGGCCGATAGCTAGTAGTATAACAGTTACGATTATTTTAATTACCCGATTATTTTTAACAGAGTACTCTTTAGCCTCTGAATTGGCTTGTTATACTATTGTATTGATAGGTATTGGGGTTACTTTCATTTGGCGGATGAAAGTTTCTATGTTTACAAGATGGACCTGGTTTAATGTATATAGTTTATTTATTTTAGCGGTGCCACTTTCTATGCTGTTTAAGGATATGTCTATAGTAGCATTATATTTAGTTTGTAGTAGTGTTGCAGCATATATCACATTTATAAGCGCGAATTATGTATTGCAATCCAATGAGTTATTTCAAAAGATGAAGCAATATGCAACGATAGATGCATTGACAGGGTTAGGAAACGTAAGGCAGTTTGATTTAGAAATGAATCATCATATTGGTAATAAGCGCATGAAAAATGATTCACTTTGTTTACTACTTATAGATATTGATCATTTTAAGTCTGTAAACGATACGTACGGGCATCCTGCAGGAGATGAAGTATTAAAACAAATAGGGCGTATTTTACGAGAAGTTTCAACGTTTCCAGATTTGGCTTTTCGAAAGGGTGGAGAGGAGTTCGCGCTTCTTATACCGCAGAAGGGATTAGCTTACGGAATGCGTATGGGGGAAAAAGTTCGCGCAGCTGTTGAAAAACATTCATTCCAATTGTTAGATGGAACAAAAATAAAAATTACAGTTTCAGTAGGGATTTCAGTATATGAACAATCACCAGAGCAATTTATTCAAGCTGCTGATGATGCATTATATTACTCCAAAAGAAATGGTAGAAATCAGGTTAGTTCTGCATCTTAAAGATAAGATGACCAGAAGAGCTTATAAATAAAAACACCCACAGGGAGGGAAAATACACACTCTGTGGGTGTTTTTATTTATAGGTTAGACAAGCTCTTTTGATACAACGAATTTACGATATGCACCGTGATGTGTTGGGCCTACGTATTCGTTGATCTTGAATGAATAACGGATAGCAGCTGTGATAAATTCTTTAGCAGTTTTTACTGCTTCTTTCACAGGTTTTCCTTTTGCAAGTTCTGCTGTAATTGCAGCAGAATATGTGCAACCTGCGCCGTGTGTATTTGTCGTATCAATTTTTTCTGATTCTAGAATGTCGAATGTCTCTCCATCATATAGGACGTCGATTGCAGTTTCGGTACCAAGCTTGCTACCGCCTTTAATTAGGACGTATTTCGCACCTAAAGCGTGGATCTTTTTCGCTGCTTCTTTCATGTCTTCAAGAGAATTAATCTTTACGCCACTTAATTGGTAAGCTTCAAATAAGTTTGGTGTTACAACTAATGCCTTTGGAACAAGAACGTCACGTAAGCAATCATTCGTTTCAGGGTGTAATGCTTCATCAGCACCTTTACATACCATAACAGGGTCAACTACTACATTTTTGAAATTATGTTTTTCGATTGTTTCTGCAACCATTTCAATAATTTCTACCGATCCAAGCATACCTGTTTTTAAAGCATCTACGCCAACGCCCTCAATTGTCGTTTCTAATTGTGGTTTTAATGTAGAAGCTGGGATTGGGAATACGTTATGGGCCCAACCGTTATGTGGATCCATCGTTACGATTGTCGTAAGTGATGTCATTCCGTATACACCAAGTTCTTGGAATGTTTTTAAATCTGCTTGTATACCAGCACCGCCACTTGTGTCAGAACCAGCTATAGTAAGTGCTTTATTTAATGTCATTATGAAAAGCCCCCTCAGGTGATATAATGAAAACTATGTTTTCACCATTATATCAATGTTATGAATAAGTACAAAGTGAAAAGTAGATGATTTATGTTAGGAACTATGTAAAATCTTGTATGTAGGAGACGAATTATGTTTCAAGAGAATCGTACAAATGAATTAGTTATATTAAAAGAAATTGCAGAAACGCTAAATACATCAAATGATACATACCATGTATTGCAAGCAGTGCTAGAAAAATTACTTAGTGTAACAGGTTTAACGACAGGATGGATATTTCTTGCTGATGAAAATGGTAGATATACAAAATTAATTGATTATCAATTACCAGAGGCACTTACATATGAAAACAAACGCCCGATGTGTGAAGGGGAATGTTGGTGTTTACGTGGCTTTGTGGAAGGAAAACTAGAGCGAGCTGTTAATATTATTGAATGTAAAAGAATTAATAATGCAATTGAATATAATTGGGGAGATACAGAAGGAATTCTTCATCATGCTACTGTTCCTTTAAAGGCTGGGGGAGAGAAATTTGGTTTGTTAAATGTGGCAAGCCCAGGTAAAACACATTTTTCAGAAGAAGAATTAGTATTGCTTCAATCAGTTGCCTTCCAAATTGGAACGGCTTTAAAACGAGCAAAGTTATAT
This sequence comes from Bacillus sp. CD3-5, assembly GCF_006349665.1. Lineage (NCBI taxonomy): Bacteria > Bacillati > Bacillota > Bacilli > Caryophanales > Bacillaceae > Bacillus > Bacillus sp. CD3-5. The sequence goes on from NZ_VEPX01000009.1 coordinate 97,872, forward strand.
GAAAATGAAAAGCGAAGAGCGCATTATTATGTGAAATTAGAACGATTTATTCAAGTTTTAAGAACGATTCATCAATTTAATATATTACCTGAAAAAGTTGTAGATCAATTAGGTGAAGTGTTTCAGTGGAATCAAGTCGCGTTCTTTATTAGGGAAGAGAAAGAATTATCCTTGCGGGCATCTTATTGCCAGGAAGAATGGCAGGAGGATATAAAAGAAGCAGCGAAAGAAGCGTTAGAAAAAGGTGAACCTATTTTATTAAACGATCAAATCAGTCATAAGATTGCCTCTAATAGGACGGTTATCGCCACCCCAATACAGATTCAAACTCACATATTTGGTGTTTTATGTGTTAGTTCAAATAATGGTGAATTTGATGTAAATACGTTAGATGTACTTCAAGCAATAACAAATCATATTTCTTTCGTGATAGAAAATTTAAGGTTAAATGAGCAACGACGTGAACTCGTACGAATGGAAGAAAGAAATCGATTAGCAAGGGACTTACATGACTCTGTTTCACAAAAGTTATTTTCGTTAACCTTTATGACCAAAGGCGCTGAGGCGGTTTTAAAAGGTCAAAACGAAAAAGTGGATCGATCTTTGCATGACATGCGTGAACTAGCACAAGGAGCTTTAAAAGAAATGAGGACGTTAATTTGGCAATTACGTCCAGCGGGTTTGGAGAAAGGATTATTACCAGCTTTAAAGCAATATGGTGAAAGTTTGGGATTGAAAATTCGAGAACAAGTTACAGGTGTCCGTGATTTGCCACGCGTAGTAGAGGAAGCGCTATGGAGAATTGGACAAGAAGCTTTAAATAATGTAAGTAAGCATGCAAATGTTAGAGAAGCGACGATTTATTTCAAAGTGACGGAGAAGAATGTATCATTAGAAATAGTCGATCAAGGAACCGGCTTCGTAGAAAAGGATATAAAAGAGAAGAAATCACTTGGCATGACTACGATGCGAGAAAGAGTAGAATTAGTCGGTGGAACAATTAAAATTGTAAGTGATAAGAAAAGGACAAGTGTAAAAGTAAACGTACCATTATGATGTGAAAATGAGGGAAGTTTGTGAAAATAAAAGTATTGTTAGTTGATGATCATACAGTCGTTTTAAAAGGATTAGCATTTTTCTTAAGTACACAGGAAGATATAGAGTTAGTTGGAGAAGCAAGTAATGGGAAAGAGGCACTAATGAAAGTAGGGGAGACGAATCCTGATGTTGTACTAATGGATTTATATATGCCCGAAATGGATGGTGTTGAGGCGACAGCGTGTATTAAAAAAGAATATCCGGATGTGAAAGTAATTGTATTAACTAGCTTTTCTGATCAGGCGCATGTGTTACCAGCATTAAGGGCTGGAGCAAGCGGGTATATTTTAAAAGATGTAGAACCGGATCAGCTTGTTGAGGCTATTCGAAGTGCATATAAAGGTAATATTCAATTACATCCTGATATAGCAAATGCTCTTCTCTCTCAAACATTACCTGTAGAAGAAAAGGAAGAAGAGCCTTCTATTCAAGTGGATGTGTTAACAGCGAGAGAAAATGAAGTATTGCAGCTATTAGCGAAAGGGATGAGTAATAAAGAAATCGCTTCTGTTTTAGTTATTACAGAAAAAACAGTAAAAGCTCATGTAAGTAGTATTTTGAGTAAGTTGCATTTATCTGATCGCACGCAAGCGGCATTATATGCAGTAAAAAATGGAATTGTATAAGACGAAAGTCGTAAGACCTAGTTCGCCTTTAGAAGGTGGACTTTTTTTATGGAAAAATACGTCTATGTGAGGACGAAATTGTCTTGATATAAAGATAAAATATGTTTGTAAGCAACAAAACAACAATTACAAGGGATACCTTTTTTGAAAGCATATAACAACAGAAGAGTTAGTACTAGGAGGAAAACATAATGACAAAAGTTTTATTCGTAAAAGCAAACAACCGTCCAGCGGAACAAGCAGTTAGTGTAAAATTATATGAAGCGTTTTTAGCAAGTTACAAAGAAGCGCATCCAAACGATACAGTAGTAGAACTTGATTTATATAAAGAAGAATTACCATATGTAGGCGTAGATATGATTAATGGTACATTCAAAGCTGGTAAAGGGTTTGATTTAACTGAAGAGGAAGCAAAAGCAGTAGCAGTTGCTGATAAGTATTTAAATCAATTCCTAGAAGCTGATAAAGTCGTTTTCGGTTTCCCATTATGGAACTTAACGATTCCAGCTGTACTACACACATATATTGATTATTTAAACCGTGCTGGTAAAACATTTAAATATACGCCAGAAGGTCCAGTTGGTCTAATTGGAGATAAGAAGATTGCATTATTAAACGCGCGCGGCGGTGTATATTCTGAAGGTCCAGCAGCAGAAGTAGAAATGGCTGTTAAATATGTAGCAAGCATGATGGGCTTCTTCGGCGCAACAAACATGGAAACAGTAGTTATTGAAGGACATAACCAATTCCCAGATAAAGCAGAAGAAATCATTACAGCTGGTCTTGAAGAAGCAGCTAAAGTAGCAAGTAAATTTTAATTGAAAATAGAATCGTCACTCAAAAAAGTAGCATTAACAGATAAACGTTAATGCTACTTTTTTATATTTTAAGTTCGTCAGCTAGTTTTTCTAACTGAATTCGATCTTGTATGTAATAGGTTCTTCCATCTTTCTTTAAGTAATTTTGTTGGCAAAATTGGTTTAATACATATAAAAGGTGACGGTAGCTAACATTTAAGTATTCCGAAACCTCAGTATGTTTTTCTATATAACTGTTATTTTGTTCTGTTAATAGAATAAACGCCGCTAATCGATTTTCGAACGGATAACTATTATTTTTAGCATAACTTTCTGTTCGGGTAATGGTTTTCTCACCGATAAATTTGCATAGTTTCTGTAGAAAGGTAGCATCTTGTAACAAAAGATGCTGACAATCTTTAAGAGGAAGCGCTAAGCATATACACTCTTCAATTACTTCCACCGTTTTCGTAACAGATTCTACGCCAATTAATCCTAATTCCCCAATGAACGAAGGTGCCTGAATAAAGTTAATCAAGGAGACCTTTCCGTTTTTGTGACTCATATATATTTTTGCTTTCCCAGAAATTAAGTAATAAAGATAAGGAACATCGACCCCTTCATTACATATCTTTTCTCTCTTCTGAAAGGAATGTAGTTCAGCATACGGTAAGATATCAAAAGAAAAAAGAGTATGGAATTTGTAAGTTTGTATGTAATGAGAGATTTCTTCGCTATTTCTGCTGACTTTCATGTTTTCACCTCATATTTAGTATGAGATATCTCCTATTATTTTTACAAGAAAGAATGATACGATTTACGTAAATTTGTTTTTGTAGAAAAGAGAGTGTGAAGGGCTTATGAAAAAATATAAAACATTATTATTCGATGTAGATGATACATTGTTGGATTTTCAAAAGGCAGAAAAATCGGCATTACGTATGCTTTTTGAAGAGAAAGGGATGTCTCTAACTAGCGAGATTGAAGCGCAATATAAAAAAATTAATAAAAGTCTTTGGACTGCTTTTGAAGAAGGTGAAATAAATCGTGATGAAGTTGTAAATACACGATTTTCAATTTTGTTTAAAGAATACGGGGAAGAAGTAGATGGGATATTATTCGAAAATAATTATCGCAGTTACTTAGAAGAAGGAAATCAGCTCATGGAAGGTGCTTTACAATTTATAAATCAAATTCAAAGTGAGTACGATTTATATATAGTGACAAACGGTATTTCTAAGACGCAAGATAAACGATTACGTAATGCAGGGTTACATGCCTTGTTTCAAGATATTTTCGTTTCTGAAGATACAGGTTATCAAAAGCCGATGAAAGAGTATTTTGATTATGTTTTTGAAAGGATTCCTAATTTTGCTCCTGAAGAAGGGCTCATTATTGGGGATTCGTTAAGCGCTGATATGAAAGGTGGATATGTAGCGGGAATTGATACTTGTTGGTTTAATCCAGAAAAAAAATCCAATCATAGCGAGATTGTGCCAACGTATGAAGTGCAAAATTTTGAGGAATTACACGCACTATTGAAGCAACATGTGTAATAAAAATAGGCAGTGGAACTTTTGTCCCTACTGCCTATTTTTATTCGTTTGTAGCTTCGTTGTTTTTAGGAAGTGGAAATGCATTACCAATCGCTGCCGCTCCAAGCATCGGTAATAGTAAATTGAGCGGGAAAAACATGAGTAATAGTAATGTTATAGCAATTGGTTTTCTTAATGCATAGCTTGAAATTGCTGTCGTTACGATGGCTACCGAAGCGATTGGATCTATCGGGATAATGGAAGCTATAGCATATCCGATACTAGATCCAGCAAATATGATTGGGAAAATATGTCCGCCGCGCCAACCTGTATTTAAACAAACGGCAGTAATGCATAATTTTAAAACTCCTGAAAGAAGTAATACCCAGAAGGATAAGTGGTTCCATTCAACAACTAAATCTTTTAATTGGTGTTCTCCTGAAAATAACGTGTACGGGAGAAAAGTTCCTGTAATTCCTAATAAAATACCACCGATAATACCAAGTGATAGTTTGTATTCTTTTAAGGGATGGAGTAATTTCTCTAATGTGAATTCTAATTTGAAATAAAAGAATCCAACTATAGCGCCAATACTAGCAAGTGGGAGAAAGGCAATCCATTCGTTAAGAGAAAGAGAACCTTCTCCGAAATCAACGATAAAGGATCCGCGATTATCGAATTTACTAAGTAATAAATAAATGGAAAAACCAGCGAAAGTAGTAGCTAAATATACAATTGCTTTTTTTCCTTTAGAAAATTCGTTAATTTGGTCACCCTCATTTTCATTTGGAGCTAAATAACCGAATAATGGCGCGTTAAAAATTACGCTTAAAGTAGCACCAATTCCAACCTCTGTTAGTTCATTCATCCCCTTTAATGCGAATGTAAAACGATCCCCTACCCATGTACAAAGTCCACCGATAATGCCAACAAGTGCTGCCTCGGGACCTAAACTGGCTCCAAAGATTAAAACGATAATCGCAGTTAAAGTAGCTTTATGTACAAAGCGGTATTCAATTCTACCTGTTTTTTTATATTCACCCATCACTTCTGGCATAAGACGTGGATATGTACCGAAATACTTTTGAGTTAAACCAACGAGAATACCACCGATAGTTGTGACGCAAATAGTGTAGTAAGGGGGAGAAGCGAAAATAGTAGGTAAGTATTCCCAAATAAAGTGAATGCCGATATTTATTGTAACTAAAAATAACCAGACTGTTGCTCCTACTATAGAGCCTAAAAGAATGCCGTATAGGACGAGTATATAGTGCATGTCCTTTATGTTTGTCATGTTATACCTCCGTTAATGTAAGTTGTAATGTCGAAAGGATTAAATATGCTACTGTGAAATGAATATGTATAGTATCTTTTTGAGAGGTTGGCTTATTCAATATATTGGGGTCTCGTGAGAATTTGAAATGTATACAGTTAAACCACTTACTTAATTCTATATAGTAATCGTAGGTTTTAAAAGGTCTTTTTCAAATGGATATGGAATATATTTCTTTTGTTATGCATGTCAAATTCTTTGTATTTAATTTAGAACATTCAGAAAAACTAATTGACATTAGGAAATTATTGCTATAAAATCAACGGTAATTGCATAGTCTTATCAAGAAAAGGTGGAGGGACAGGCCCGATGAAACCTTGGCAACAGCCGTATAACGGAATTGTGCCAAATCCTGCAGGTAATAATCCTGAAAGATAAGAAAGAGCCTTTAGAGCGTGTTTTCAAACTGCTCCTTTCTTGTTTTCAGGAAAGGGGCAGTTTTTTATTTTGTATAAAAGAAAGGAGAATGAGAAATGGGAGAATCATGGGGGAAAGGAACGATTTGTGTGCAAGGTGGCTATACGCCAAAGAATGGAGAACCGCGTGTTTTACCGCTTTATCAAAGTACAACGTATAAATACGATACTTCGGATGATTTAGCAGCGTTATTTAATTTAGAGGCAGAAGGATATATATATACGCGTATTGGTAATCCTACTTTAGCTGCATTTGAGCAAAAGCTGGCGGATTTAGAAGGCGGTGTAGGAGCTGTTGCAACGGCCTCTGGGCAGGCTGCTATTATGCTTGCTGTTTTAAATATTTGTAGTAGCGGAGACCACTTGCTTTGTTCTTCCACAGTTTATGGCGGGACGTTTAATTTATTTGGAGTGAGTTTGCGTAAACTTGGTATCGATGTTACATTCTTTAATCCGAATTTAACTGCTGATGAAATTGTGGCCCTTGCTAATGATAAGACGAAACTCGTTTATGCAGAATCGCTAGGAAATCCGGCGATGAACGTTTTAAATTTCAAAGAACTTTCAGATGCAGCGAAAGAGTTGGAAGTACCTTTTATCGTGGATAATACATTAGCAACTCCTTATTTATGCCAAGCATTTGAACATGGAGCAAATATTATCGTTCATTCTACGACGAAATATATTGATGGTCATGCAAGTTCGTTAGGTGGCATTGTAATTGACGGAGGGAACTTCGATTGGACAAACGGTAAATATCCTGAACTAGTTGAACCGGATCCAAGTTATCACGGCGTAAGTTACGTTCAAAATTTTGGTGCAGCAGCTTATATTGTGAAGGCACGTGTTCAATTATTAAGGGACTACGGAAACTGTATGAGCCCATTTAATGCGTATATTAGCAATATCGGCTTAGAAACATTGCATTTACGAATGGAGCGTCATAGTGAAAATGCTCTTGCAGTTGCTAAGTGGCTTGCTAACCACGATCGTATTGAATGGGTGAATTATCCGGGATTAGATAGTAATGAAAATTATTCGTTAGCACAAAAGTATTTGAAGAAAGGTGCTAGTGGTGTTTTAACATTCGGCATTAAGGGAGGATTAGAAGCAGCGAAAGAATTTATCGCAAATGTAAAACTAGCAACTCTCGTAACACATGTAGCTGATGCGCGAACTTGCGTTATACATCCCGCTAGTACAACGCATAGACAATTAAGTGCTGAAGATCAGCGCTTAGCTGGCGTCACATCAGATTTAATTCGTTTATCGGTTGGTATAGAAGATGTTTCGGATATTATTGCCGATTTAGAAGCAGCGTTAGTCGGAGGCAAACAACATGCCGATCATAATTGATAAAGATTTGCCAGCTCGCAAAGTGTTGCAGGAGGAAAATATTTTTGTAATGACAAAAGAGCGAGCAGAAACACAAGATATCCGGGCATTGAAAATTGCTATATTAAATTTAATGCCTACAAAGCAAGAAACAGAAGCGCAATTACTTCGTTTAATTGGAAATACACCGTTGCAATTAGATGTTCATTTACTTCATATGGAATCGCATTTGTCTCGTAATGTTGCACAGGAACATTTAACGAGTTTCTATAAAACATTCCGTGATATTGAGAATGAGAAATTTGATGGACTCATTATTACAGGAGCACCAGTTGAAACCCTTTCTTTTGAAGAGGTAGATTATTGGGAAGAGCTTAAACGTATTATGGAGTATTCAAAAACGAATGTAACATCTACGCTTCATATTTGCTGGGGGGCACAGGCTGGTTTGTATCATCATTATGGCGTTCAAAAGTATCCTCTTAAGGAAAAAATGTTTGGTGTATTTGAACATGAAGTTCGTGAGCAACATGTGAAATTGTTACAAGGGTTTGATGAGTTATTTTTTGCCCCGCATTCTCGTCATACGGAAGTACGAGAGAGTGACATTAGAGAAGTGAAGGAGTTAACGTTATTAGCCAACTCTGAGGAAGCGGGCGTTCATCTTGTTATTGGGCAGGAAGGAAGACAAGTGTTTGCGCTCGGTCATAGTGAATATAGTTGTGATACGTTAAAGCAAGAATACGAACGAGATCGTGACAAAGGGTTAAATATTGATGTGCCGAAAAACTATTTTAAGCATGATAATCCAAATGAGAAGCCGCTTGTAAGGTGGAGAAGCCATGGAAATCTATTATTCTCTAATTGGCTAAATTATTACGTGTATCAAGAAACCCCTTATGTATTATAAAAAAAGATTGTGTCGCACGTGGCAACGTTTTCTTTGTAAAGATTAACTTTTATTTTTCCGAATGTTCTAAAAACATTGTTTTTCAGATTTTTTGCTCATATAATTTCATCTAAACACAATTTTTGAGGGGTGGACAGTATTATGAAAGAAATTCAAGTTGGCTTATTAGGTCTTGGGACAGTTGGTAGCGGTGTAGTTCGTATCATTACAGATCACCAAGAGCGACTTATACACCAAGTAGGTTGTCCTGTAAAAGTAACGAAAGTGCTAGTACAAAATATTGAAAAAGAGAGAGAAGTAGAGGTACCTTCTACTCTATTAACGCAAAATGCAAATGAAATTTTAGACAATCCAAACATCGACGTTGTCATCGAAGTAATGGGTGGCATTGATGATGCAAAAGCATATATTTTGCAAGCTTTACAAAGCGGGAAGCATGTTGTGACTGCTAATAAAGATTTAATGGCGTTACATGGAGCGGAACTATTAGCGGTAGCAAAAGATAATAAAGCAGATTTGTTTTATGAAGCAAGTGTAGCCGGAGGGATTCCGATTTTACGAAGTATTGTAGAGGGACTTTCTTCAGATCTTATTACGAAAGTAATGGGAATTGTAAATGGAACGACAAATTTTATTTTGACGAAAATGTCAGATGAAGGGAGAGCATATAACGACGTGTTAAAAGAAGCCCAGCAACTTGGATTTGCAGAAGCGGATCCAACATCAGATGTAGAAGGTTTAGATGCAGCAAGAAAAATGACAATTTTGGCTACCCTTGGTTTCTCTACAAATGTAGAGCTTGGAGATGTCAAGGTAAAAGGGATTACTTCTATTACAGAGGAAGATATCGAATACAGTAAGAGTTTAGGTTACACGATTAAACTAATCGGTCTTGCGAAGCGAGATGGTGAAAAATTAGAGGTTACAGTTGAACCGACTTTACTTCCAAATACACATCCTCTTGCGGCCGTGCAAAATGAATATAACGCTGTATATGTGTATGGTGAAGCAGTTGGAGAAACGATGTTTTATGGACCAGGTGCAGGAAGTTTACCGACAGCAACCGCTGTTGTTTCTGATTTAGTAGCTGTAATGCAAAATATTAGATTAGGGGTAACAGGAAATAGTGCTGTAGTCCCGCAATATCAAAAAGTATTAAAAGAGCCAGACGAAATTGTTGTGAAGAAATTTTTAAGACTTCATGTGAAAGATGAAATTGGTGTATTTGCAAAAATTACTTCGTTATTCTCTGAGCGTGGTGTTAGCTTTGAAAAAATTATTCAAATGCCACTTGAAGAGAAAGGAAAAGCTGAAATTGTAATTGTAACGCATCGTGCTTCTCTTGCTGATTATGATTATATTCTACATACGTTGCAAGGTTATGAAGAAATAGATTGTTTGAAAGCAAACTATCGAATTGAAGGGGATGCAAAGTAGTATCTCCACTAATAAAAAACCTATTAAGCGGCTTGCTTAATAGGTTTTTTTCTATTTAAAATGTGCGTACCAACTTGAATAAATGCTTGTATAATCCAGCCTGTTGTAAAGGATAAAATGATTGTCCCAAAATAGATAGGTCCATCTAATAAGAAGCTTAATGTTAAAAATAAGAATGCTAACGAAATTTCCGTTCTTCTAAATGTCCATTTCTTTTTCTCAGCAACTGTTAAAACGAAGGCTTCTTGAGGTGCTGCGCAAAGATTTGTAGAGACGTAAAGACCAATTCCAGCTCCAACGAATAGATTTCCGCAAATAAGTGTTATATATTTTGGAAGAGAACGGATAGCGTCCATAATAGTTGTAATGGAACCGATCCAATCAACAAAAAGAGAAATAAGAACCATTGTTACAATTGTACCGATCGTAATTTGTTTTTTATTCCAAAAGAGTACGATAAGGGTAAAAGCAAAGTTAATCATGAAAATCCAAAAACCGATACTTATCCCAAAGTTTTGATATAGTGCAATAAAGAAGGAATCATAAGGACTAAGTCCAAAGGAAGTAATTGTCGTCATCATATTAATGCCGATGGCGAGAATAAGTAGACCGCTAATGAAAAATATATGTTCTAATTTGAGGCGAACCATAGTTGTATATCCTTTCAAAATGTATTTGCTAGGAAAGGATATATTGTGGAAAGCTTACCAGGTCAAGGGAGAATTTTTGTGAGAAGGGGAAAATGAGATGACGAATATAAGAAAGATTGCGGAACTCGCTGGAGTATCTATTTCAACTGTTTCACGTGTACTAAATAATCATCCATATGTGAATGAACAGAAGCGAAAAGAAATTTTAGCGATTATAGAAGAGTTAAATTATACGCAAAATGTGAATGCAATTCATTTAGTGAAAGGAAAAACGAATGTAATTGGCGTTTTATTACCACACGTAAATGATCAATATTATAGCGCTATTATTGAAGGAATATCAAAGGAAACAGCAAAGAATAATTATAATATGATGCTTTGTCAGACGAATTATAGCGAGGAAAGAGAATTAGAAATTTTGAATATGTTAAAAATGAAAAAGCTTGATGGGGTTATTATATGTTCCCGAACAAATAGTAAGGAAAAGCTTGAAGAATATACGAAATTTGGTCCAATTATTATGTGTGAGGAAATAGATTCAAACTACATTTCAAGTGTACATGTTGATTACTATAAAGTGTTTTCACAAGGGATGAAAAGCTTAATAGATGCCGGTCATACAAGTATTGGGTATTGCATTGGAAGAAGTAATAGCATTAATAGCCAGAGAAGAAAACAAGCATATGAGGATGCGCTTCAAACAATTGCTGTAACACCAATAGAGGACTGGAAGTTTAAAGGCTGTTTTACGGTGGAAGATGGGCGTAATGTAATTAGGGAATGGGCCTGTATGTCAGTAAAGCCAACTGCGTTTCTTGTATCTTGTAACCATATTGCAGCGGGAATGGTAACGGAGGCGAAAAAACAAAGAATTCGTATTCCAGAAGATGTTACGATTATCAGTTGTGATGATCAAGATGTAGCAGACATTTTAGGTATTACGACGATTTCATATTCTAGTAAAAATGTTGGCGTGAAGGCATTTGAATTATTATATGAAAAGATTAATGATGAGCAAATAGATGTAAAGCACGTAGAGTTATTGCCAGAATTCGTACAAAGGGAAACAACATAATAGATAAGGTATGAAAATCGCTTTTCAAAATTGCGTTTGGTATAATTATGGACAATCTATGGGGACTAAAAGGGGTTTTGATATGAGATCAAAAGTAGTAAAAGTAATTCTACTCATTACAATTGCATCTTTCTGTTTATTTGCATATGGCTTTGTTTCAGGTGTAAATGATGTATTAAATCCGAAAGCTTCAAATTTAATTAAAAAGACCGATGTAGTGGCAAAAGAGAAAAAGAAAACGGGAACATTACAAATCGTTAGTTTAGGTGATTCATTAACACGCGGTGTTGGTGATAAAGAAGGAATTGGTTATGTTGGACGGATGAAAGAAGATTTACAAAAAGATTATAAGCAAAAGGTTGCTTTAACTAACTTAGCGGTTAGTGGTGCGAAAATGCCTGACTTATTAAAACAAATTGAGAGTAGTGGCGCTCAATATTCAATTAAGCAAGCAGATGTAATCGTTTTAACGATTGGAGGAAATGATTTATTTCCAGGTTGGGACTCGCTTGGAAAGATAGATTTAGAAACATACCGTCCTGATACAGAAACATTCCAAAATGAAGCGAAGAAAATTATAGAAGAAGTTCGTAAGTTAAATACAGATAGCCCAATTTTTTGGCTAGGTTTATATAATCCTTTTGAAGATGTAGAAGATTTAAAAGGGTCTTCAAACATTGTTGTAGACTGGAATGCATCTTTAGAAAAATTGGCGATAAATAATAAAAATGTGTATATTACACCGACATTTGATTTATTCCAAAACCGTGGGAAAGATTTATTATACTCCGATCATTTTCATCCGAATGAAGTAGGGTATACATATATGGCGGACCGATTAGTTCAAAATGTAGCAAGTAAATTAAAACTAGAACAAGGAGGGGTAAAATGACGACGATACTTTCCGTACGAGACTTGAAGAAGGTAATTGGAAAGAAGACTCTTGTAGAGAATATTTCCTTTGATGTAAAGCAAGGAGAAGTGTTCGGGTTCTTAGGACCAAATGGTGCTGGAAAGACGACTACCATTCGAATGTTAGTCGGATTGATTAAGGCGACAGAAGGTACGATTTCTATCGGTGGTTATTCGATTAAGGAAAATTTTAGAGAAGCGATGCGTCAAATTGGGAGTATCGTTGAAAACCCAGAGTTGTATACATATTTAACGGGATGGGAAAATTTAAAGCAATTTGCTCGTATGTTAGGTGATATATCAGATGAACGTATTATTGAAATTGCTGAAATGGTTCATTTGGATGAAAGAATTCATGACAAGGTAAAAACGTACTCACTTGGTATGAAACAACGACTTGGAATTGCGCAGGCGCTCCTTGGGAATCCAAAATTGCTCATATTAGATGAGCCAACGAATGGTTTAGATCCAGCAGGGATTAGGGAACTTAGGGAATTTATACATAAGCTTGTGAAAGAAGAAAATATGAGCGTGTTTATTTCAAGTCATTTGCTAAGTGAAGTGCAAATGATATGCGATCGCGTTGCTATTATTCATAAAGGAAAGATGATAACAGTTGCCAAGGTTGAAGAATTAATTAAAACAGCAAGTGACCGCGTAGAATGGATTGTTACGCCGATTGGGAAGGCAAAAGATATGCTAGAAGATGCTGAGGAAGTAAGAGAAGTGAGTATAGAAGGTGATCGATTACTATGCCGCATGAATATCGCATCTATAAGTAATTGGAATAAACATTTTGTAGAAAACGGGATAGATGTACATAGTGTTAAGGAACTTGTATTTACGCTAGAAGATTTATTTATTGAACTCACAAGGGGTGAGCAGCATGCGTGAATTTGCGAATCTAGTTTTAAACGAATCGGAGAAGATTTATCGTAAGAAGCGTATTTTTGTTGTTATGCTTATTTTAGCAATCTTAATCCCGCTCTTCGTGTATGCGCAGTATCGTGAAATAGAAACAACACAAAAAAGGCTAGGTACAACGGATTGGAAAGTTTCGCTGCAGCAACAAATCGTTGATTCTCAAAACCGTTTGAACAATTCTAGGTTGCCAGAAGAATGGCGTGATTGGTTAAAGGTAAGAGTTGAGCAGCAACAATATTATTTAGATCATGATATTAACCCGATGGCACCGGGCGCACCAACTTTTGTAAGGGCGTTTATTGAGCAAGGAATTACATTATTTATTCCACTTCTCGTAATGATTGTCGCCATTGATATTGTTTCAGGAGAACGAAGTGATGGAACGATGAAGATGTTACTTACGCGGCCGATTCGGCGCTGGAAAATACTCCTTAGTAAATACGTAACGATGTTATTTTTCATTTCGCTCATACTGCTCCTTGTAGGTGTGTTTGCTTACGTATTATCAGGGCTTGTATTTGGATACTCGGGATGGAATTTACCTGTTTTAACTGGATTTGTTATTGATAAGGAAACGTTAAATACGAATTTTGTACATCTTATTCCGCAGTGGCAATACATCCTAATGGCGTATGGACTAGCCTGGTTTGTTGCTATCGTTGTCGGAACTATATCATTTATGGTCTCTGTTTTAATTCGTAATACACCAGCTGGTATGGGCGTTATGCTAGCTGCATTAATTGCAGGCGGTATTTTAAGCTCGTTCGCAACATCTTGGGAAGGTGCGAAATATATTTTTAGTGTGAATTTATCATTAACAGATTATCTATCAGGAAAACTACCTGCATTACAAGGTTTATCGATGGAGTTTTCTTTAATGAATTTAACGGTTTGGGCAGTTGTTTCCCTTATCATTTCATTTGTAGTATTTACAAAACAGGATATGGTGAATTAATTAGACGGGAAGTGAAAGCATGGAAAATGTTTTAAAAAATGATTGGGGGCCATTATTGGCACCAGAATTTGAGAAAGAATATTATCGTAAGCTAGCTGATTTTTTGAAAGAAGAGTACAGTACACATGTTGTTTACCCAAAGAAAGAAGATATTTTTAACGCTCTAGAGTATACAAGTTATGAAAATACAAAGGTCGTTATTTTAGGACAAGATCCATATCATGGACCGAATCAAGCGCATGGTTTAAGCTTTTCTGTGCAACCCGGTATTAAAACGCCACCGTCGTTGTTAAATATGTATAAAGAACTTCGAGATGAATATGGGTATGATATTCCAAATAACGGTTATTTAGTAAAGTGGGCAGAGCAAGGCGTTTTATTATTAAATACTGTATTAACAGTTCGACAAGGTGAAGCAAATTCTCATAAGGGAAAAGGATGGGAGCATTTCACAGATCGCGTAATTGAGCTATTAAATGAACGTGAAAAGCCAGTTATTTTCATATTGTGGGGACGCCATGCACAGGCGAAGAAAAAATTAATTACAAATACGAAGCACCACATTATCGAATCTGTACATCCAAGCCCACTATCAGCAAGACGTGGTTTCTTCGGAAGTAAGCCATACTCTAAAGTAAATACGATTTTAGCTAATATGGGCGAGAGGGAAATTGATTGGGAAATTCCAAATTTGTAAATAAAAAAGGTAGTTAACAGTCGTTAACTACCTTTTCATTATTGTTGCTCGTTCTTTAATTTTGCATCTAGTACAAACGTGCCAAATGGGATAACTGATGAAACGAATGCCCCAAGTGCCCATAAAATTGATTTACGGTGTACGATTGTTACTTGAATTACTGCGAAGATAAATAAAATAAATAAAACACCGTGAGCCATGCCTGTAATTTTAACAGCTGCTGCAAATCCTGCGAAATATTTTAATGGCATTGCTACAAATAATAGTAGTAGAAAAGAAATCCCCTCAATAAGTCCAATTGCTCTTAATCGTCCGATTGGTGTAGATAACATGTAAAATAGCCTCCCTTAACGTATGCTTGTTTATAGTAAATTTGTATTCTTTTTTAAAATAAAATAGTCTATTTTGTTTCATTATATACAAAAAGAAACTTTACACTACGAGAATAGTGTAAAGTTCAAAATATAGTCACAAAAGCATGGTAATTTAAATAAAAACCTATTTGAAGTGTTTGACTTCAAATAGGTTTTATGAGTGGAAATATTAAACAAGTGCTTCTTTTTTTAGTACGAACTTCTCTACAACCTTTGCTACACCATCGTTCATATTTGTATCTGTTACATAGTTTGCAATTTCCTTAATATCATCAGGTGCATTGCCCATTGCAACACCAAGACCGGCGAATTCAATCATCGCCTGATCGTTATAGCTATCGCCCATTGCGATAACTTCTTCGCGCTTAATGCCAAGTTTTTGGATTAATTGGTTTAAGCTCGTTCCTTTTGTAACACCGGCTTCAGTAAATTCTAAGAAGAATGGTTTAGAACGCATAACGCTTAATTGTCCTTCTAGTTGTTTTTGTAATTTCTTTTCTACTTCAACAAGGCGTTCAGCTTCTTTATTCATTAATACTTTTACTACAGGCTCTTTAACAGCAGCTTTAAAGTCATCTACTACAACAATTGGCATACCAGTAATATCGCCCTCAATTTCAGTATAAGGATTATTTTCTTCTGTTACGATATCATCGCCCATATAAGTATGAATCCATACATCTTCAGTTTTACTAATTTCAAATAGGTTGTGAACGATTTCAGGAGATAGCGTACTACTAAAGATTTCTTCGTTTGTTTTACAGTTAATAATTTTTGCGCCATTAAAAGATAGAATGAAACTGCCGTATTCTTCTAAACGAAGTTCTTTCGCTACATTGCGCATACCAAACGTTGGACGTCCGGAAGCAAGTACAACTTTTACACCTTGTTCTTGTGCAGTCATTAGTGCTTCTTTCGTACGAGGTGAAATAGTATGGTCGTCACGTAATAAAGTATCATCTAAATCTAAAACAATCATTTTATAAGTCATATTGAAAATTCCTCTCTTTGTTGAAATAGAAATAAAGTTTTATGAAGATATTGGGGAATATATAGTAAGACATCGAACTTCTTTATGTGAAATTAGGAGAAGTTCTATATTGATAGTATAAATTACCATGAGCGTGCTGCCCATGATAATTTATACCGCTAATGCCTAATTAGTTTTCACTTTACCATTATCGTAACAACTCTAAAGATAGAGTGCAATAATGGAAGTTTTCCAATTTACGATACTTGTTTTGTTGTCGAACGAGAAAATAGTATTTCTAGTAAGATTGCCATTACAGCCCCAAGAACGAGACCATTACTTAGGAATGAAGCTAGAAATGGTGGAAGCGTGGAATATGCTTCTGCTGGAACGAACATAACCCCAATTCCTGTGAAGATTGACAGACCTGCTACTTTAAATAATCGTTCTTTATCCTGTACCGTTTCGTATTCTCGAAAGGCGAGACCGATCATGCTTGCAAATACAGGATAAATGGCAGCATAACCAACTGCAACTGGGATTGCCGCAAAGAATGAAGTGATCTTTGGGAATATACTAACGACAATAATAAAGCTTGACCCTAATATAAATGGGAGGCGTTTATAAATATTAGTCGTTGCAATAAAACCTGCTGATCCAGAAATAGCGACAGGTCCGATAGCCGAAAACAGGCCCCCTAGTAATTGATTGATTCCTGTTATAATACCGGCCTGTTTAAAACGATCTGATGCAGCATTTTCTTCATATTTAGAGACAACCTTTTGTACAACGCGAATACTTGCTAACATATTTGTTAGAAGTAAGAGTGTAACGAAAATGACCGTAATTACCATGTTCCATTCAACACGAGGCATTCCGAAAACAAATAGGGATGGAAAACGGATTATATCTGTCACTGGTGTTATTGGATTAGATAATCCGAAGCATGCGAATAATATCCAGCCACAGACGATACTGAAAAGAACAGAATATTGTCCGATAATAGGTAGCTTCATGATGAAAAAGGATAGTAAAATAACAATGAGTGAAAGAATAAATACGTTAGGTTGTACTTCTGTATGTTTTCCATCCAGGCCGAACATTCCTTTTAAGAAGGAACCACTAAGTTGTGCAACAAGAAGAAATAAGTACGTTCCAATGACTGTCGGTGTAAAATAGCGAACGAGTTTATCAATAAGTCCAAAAACGCTAAGAATAATACAAATGATACCGCTTAATAAGAAAGCATATTGAAGAACTTTAAGTGTCTCATTGTTTGATCCAAATAATACGACACCTAAACTTGCATATAGGGAGAAAATTCCCCACCAAAGGCCAGCAGGACCTTCTTGAATAGGAAGTTTATGCCCAAATATAGCTTGCAGTAGACCAGCAAAGCCTAGAACAAATAATGTTCTTTGTACGAATGCGATAGCTTCAGCGCCATCAAGACCATAACTAGTTGCGACGCTAATTGGTACAATAAGACTCCCAGCTAAAATAAATAGTGCCCATTGTAAGGCGGAAAGAAATGTTTTCATTATATCAACCTCTTTCATAGATTCCGTATCTAGTATATATGTATTTCATTTCCACTGGCAAAGATTGTAGATAGAGAAAAGAGTTGAAACATGATATGAATGCACGTAAGCAATTATGGATAGCAGTTATATGTATGACTTTTGTTGTAATTTTAGGAACGCTAGGATTTATGACGATTGAAGAGATTAGTTTGTTTCAAGCATTTTGGATGACGATGATTACTGTATTAACTGTTGGATACGGAGATGCCATTCCTGTAACACAGGCAGGAAAAGTTTTTGCGCTCCTTATCATACCGATTGGAGTCGGTATCGTTACATATGCAATCGGTGTAGTGGCAGCTATGATTATTGAAGGGAACCTATTTCATGCAGTACGGAGGAAGAAGATGGATAAACAAATAGCACAGTTACAAAATCATATTATCGTATGTGGTTGCGGTAGAGTAGGGCTTCAAGTTGTACATGAATTGCAAGAAAAGAAAATTCCATTTGTCGTCGTGGATAAGGATGAAAGCATATTAGAGAAGGAAAAGCTTTTATATGTACATGGAGATGCAACAGAAGACCAAGTGTTACATCATGCTGGGATTTCAAAGGCAGCTGGTTTAGTTGCTATCGTAGCAAATGACGCTGAAAATGTATTTATTACGTTAACTGCAAGAGGATTAAACGATGCAATTAAAATTGTGGCAAGAGCAGAAAAACCAGAAACCGAAGACAAATTAAAGAGGGCTGGTGCAAATAAGGTGATTAATCCATCTAGTATGGCAGGGATTCATATTGCAAAAGGTATTGCGAATCCGCTAACAGTTCATTATATTGATACAGTACTGTATGGCGTGGAGCAGTCATTTGTAATTGAAGAAATTGCAGTCGGTGAGGGCTCTATTTTAGCTAATAAATCATTATTAGAGAGTGATGTTAGAAATCAATTTGATGTAACAATTTTAGCGATTTTGAGAAATGGGAATGTTATACATAATCCAACAGGGCAGGAAAAGTTGCAAGAACATGATATGATAATAGTATTTGGTTCAGTAGAGAAGCTGGGACAATTTGAGAAAGAACTACAAAGTACGAGGTGATAAGGGATGCAAATATCAAGCGATAAGATTTTAAATAAAATGGCGAATGAAATTGCAAAGGCAAAAAGTAGTGAAGGACAAAAATCAAAAGAACATGTATTAGTTGTGCGTGCTTTATGTGATTTATTATTAGATGAGCAAGTTGAATCTTCTACGTATAGAGAGCCACAAGTTCAATCACAAATAATTGGATCAAAACCAATCACGATGCAACCAATTGCACCGGTTTCTAATGAGCCAGTATATATAAAAGAAAGTGATGCAAACGGTAATTCTTTATTTGATTTTTAGAGGATAAATCGTTTGGCTTATATGAAAAAATTGCTTATGATAAAAGTAAAAAAGGGGAATTAAGATGAAAATTTTCTTTTTACTAGGTTGTATTGCAGCGGGGCTATCTGTTGCGTTAGGGGCTTTCGGAGCACACGGTTTAGAAAATAAAGTTTCTGCAAAAATGTTAGAGGTTTGGAAAACAGGTGTTACATATCAAATGTTTCATGCAGGTGGACTATTTGTAGTTGCTTTATTGATGGATAAAATTCAATCATCACTTTTAACTACTGCTGGCTGGCTTATGGTAGCCGGGATTATTATGTTTTCAGGTAGTTTGTATGCATTAAGTACGACGGGTATTAAGTTCTTTGGCCCAATTACACCTCTTGGTGGTGTGGCGTTTATTGTGGCATGGATCTTAGTCGGAACTGCAGTTGTAAAAGGATTATAAAAACAAAAGCTGGCATATGCCAGCTTTTTTTATGGTCTTGGAGCATAAGTAGCTTGTTGACTAGGTAAATACGTAATTTCTTCTGGGAATTCCACATAATCTAAGTAAATCATTAGTAGTAAATAACGTTTCCCTGATTGTGGCTCACTAATTACAATATGATCACGACCAGCAGCTTCGATAATACCCGTGTACGATTGTGTACCAAGTGAGCTACCACGTTCATAAGTCATTACAACTGTGGCTTGCTTGCCTTTGTTCAAGCGGAGAATATTTTCAATATATGACTGTTCTAGAGGTAACATACCTTGAGAAACAGCATATTGAGCTTGCGCAGCTTGTTGTTGCATTGCTTGCTGTTGCTGTTGCTGTTGCGTCATTTGTTGCGGTTGTACATATGTTCCAGATGGTTGATAGAAACCTGTTCCGTAATACGGATTTTGTTGCTGTGCCATTTAAAAATCCCTCCTTGTTTTCATTCCTTAATATATGCTAGGGCAATCCCCAGCATTTGGCTGGAAGAAGCAGTGCTTCTTGAAGCGACCAGAGTTTTGCTGGTTATACCAAGTTGGTGGACATGCACCTTCAGGCCTAAAAAACCATAAGGCAAAGTTGGCAGGCCAGAAACGTTGTCCTTGAATCGTTCGCCTTGCTAAGGCGATATCTTGCTCCCTTGCTCGTTGATAAAAATATCCTTTTTGTGTTGCCTCAAAACCACCAGGGTTTTGATACACCATTTGACGTAAATTACGTATTTTTTTAAAATCTAAACAATTTCCGCGGACACGATTTACCCCAACATTTCCGACCATTAACATCCCCTGTTGTCCTTCTCCTTCAGCTTCAGCACGCATCAATCTAGCTAATAACTTAACATCTTCTTCGTTATAAGCAATAACACCCATTATGTGTCACCTCTGTTTTTGGAATACCTTTTGGAAAGAGGTTTATCTCTAGATGAAGTGTGTAACAATTACTAGTTCATACGTATGAGAAAAAGGACTCAGATATGACAACCAAACGAAGTTTTACATTGAGAGGGGAATATAAAAAAAGCTAGCGTGAGCTAGCTTTTCATCATTAAAATACTTTAGACCATAAGTTTGAGAAGAAATCTCCAATAGAGCGCATTGATAACACAAACCAGTTTGCTTTTTCAACTTCTTCTGTCGTTTTTGCGGTAACTTTCATACTTTTACTACCGTCTAAGAAACCATATTTATCAGTTGATTCTAAAGTAATCGATCCTACTTTGGCACCTTTCTTAATAGGAGCAACTAAATGACCATCTTCAGCAAGAGATTTATCAACTTCAGTTCCAATTTTATAAGGATCTTTGCTACCTTTTTTCGCAATTACGGTTATTTCTTTTTCCGGTGCAACAGTGACTTGGTCTTCTTTCCCTTGTACTACAGAGAGTGTATTGTTTTTATCGACCTTTAGTTTTTGTTTTTCGAAGTTATTAAACCCGTATTCGATTAACTCACGAGATTCCGTGAAGCGCTCGTCCATTGATTTTGTTTTAATAATAACCGAAATAAGACGTACATCACCACGTTTAGCAGTAATAGTAAATCCGTACCCAGCTGTATCAGAACTTCCGGTTTTTAAACCATCAGTACCTTCATAAGCGAAAGCAGCTCCTGGTAACATCCAGTTCCAGTTTTCCATACGAATTGGTTTCGGATGATTATCTGGGAAGTTTCTAAATCTTTGTTTTGTATCCTCTAGCATTTCTGGATACTTTGTAATCATTGCTTTTGAAAGTATACCCATATCGCGAGCTGACATAGAGTTTTCTGCATTTGGATCAGTACCCTCAGGATGTTTTCCTTTTAAGTCAGCGTTATTTAAACCAGTAGCGTTTACAAATTTATATTTCTTTAACCCTAGTTTTTTTGCATGTTCATTTGCAAGATTTAAGAAGTTTTTCTCACTTCCTGCAAGAAGTTCTGCTAAGGCAATACTAGATCCGTTTGCAGAGAAGATAACGATAGAATGATATAGTTCTCTTACAGTATATTGACGTCCTTTTTCGAACGGCACGTTAGAGAATTCATTATTACGTGAAACTTCATAAGCGTAATCGGAAATATTTACCTTTGTATCCCAAGTGATTTTTCCTTCTTTAATTGCTTCTAACACGGCATAAACAACAATTAATTTTGACATACTAGCGATAGCTAGTAATTCATCTGGATTTTGTTCATGCAGTATTTTTCCTGTATCTGCATCAAATAGAAGTGCAGCAGCTGCCTCAATGTGTATTTTTTCTTCCGCATGGGATGTTGTTACTCCTAAGGAAGAAATTGACAATAGGAACACTAGTAAAATAGAAAAGATTTTCTTCATATACATTATCACCTTCGCATCGTTATTAGCATATAGCTCGTACCATTTTAGCATAAATTTGGATATAGAAAGGTTACAATTTTGTAAGGTATTTAAAAGGGGTTTGTCGATTTTTGTTCAAATTTGCGGAAAAAAGAAGTTTTTTGAGGAGAAATATAGAGGGGAATCAAAAAAGGAACGAATTTCGTTCCTTTTTCACGATTTACCCCGCATTAACGGACAGTAAGATCCCCACCTCAAAATTAAGCAAAAGCAAGGATTAGGTAGGCGATCAACTGCCCGTAAAAGCCCGATTGGTTCAACTAATAATCAGTGGGGATGAACAAAATCCCCACTGATTAAAGTTTCACTTTATATGTGTAAAAATTTCTCTACCTTTTCGTCTGGTAAAATGTTTCCGACGAAAAATGTTCCGAATTCACCATAACGAGCACTTACTTCATCGAAGCGCATTTCATATATAAGCTTTTTAAATTGAAGAACATCGTCAGCGAATAATGTTACGCCCCACTCAAAATCGTCGAATCCAACAGATCCTGAAATAACTTGGCGTACTTTACCTGCATACTGGCGACCAATTTTACTATGACTGTACATCATTTTCTTACGTTCCTCCATCGGAAGCATGTACCAGTTGTCATCACCTTGGCGACGCTTGTCCATTGGATAGAAGCAAATATGATTTGCTTTCGGTAACTCAGGATATAAGCGAGCTAAGATTTGTGGATTTTGGTATGGATCTTCATCAGCTGGAAGGTAGTTGCTTAGTTCAACAACAGATACGTAAGAGTATGCAGGAACCATATATTCAGCTAAAGTTGTTTTATTCAATTCTGTCTCAATTTCATTTAACTCTTCCATTGTTGGACGTAAAATCATAAGCATAATATCAGCTTTTTGGCCAACAACTGTATACATTGCGTGACTGCCCTTTTTTGCAGCAGCTACGTCGTTCCATTTTTCAACGACATTTAAAAATTCAGACACAGCTTGTCCGCGTTCGTCGCTAGATAATGTTTTCCATGCAGCCCAATCAATAGAACGTAAATCATGTAAACAATACCAGCCATCTAACGTTGTTGTTGCTTCACTCATTCTATTCACCTCAGTTAATGATAGTTTTACACGTTAACTATAGCATATATAGTTTTAAAATCATCTATATAAAACCTTGGCGCATAAAATTGTCACATTTAAGTGTTTAAGCAAGGTGAATTTAACGGCTGAATTTTATGAAAATATAATCATTTTTATTTTATCTATTTTTTGGGAGCTATAAGTTTAAAATATAGAGGAAAAGAAGTATTCTTAAAGATAGAGTTTTTTAACATATGTAGGAGGGTTTATTCGTGAGCAACTTATTTACAACAGTAAAAGAAAAAGTTCAAGGAAAAGGCATTTCTATCGTACTTCCTGAAGGAACTGATGAAAGAATTTTAGGCGCTGCAGAGCGTTTAGCAAAAGAAGAGTTAGTAAAACCAATCTTAGTTGGTAATAAAGAAGAAATTAGCGCAAAAGCTGCTAGCATGAATTTAACATTAGCAGGCGTTGATATTTACGATCCAGCTACATACGAAGAAATGGATGCAATGGTAGCATCTTTCGTTGAACGCCGTAAAGGTAAAGCAACTGAAGAAGACGCTCGCAAAATCCTTAAAGACGAAAACTACTTCGGTACAATGCTTGTATACATGGGCAAAGCACACGGTTTAGTAAGTGGTGCAGCTCACTCTACAGCTGATACAGTTCGTCCAGCACTTCAAATCATTAAAACAAAACCAGGCGTTACAAAAACTTCTGGCGTATTCATCATGGTACGTGAAGAAGAGAAATATGTATTCGCTGATTGTGCAATTAACATTGCACCAAATAGCCAAGATTTAGCTGAAATTGGTATCGAAAGTGCGAAAACTGCTGAACTATTCGGCATTGATCCACGCGTTGCTATGTTAAGCTTCTCTACAAAAGGTTCTGCGAAATCTCCAGAAACAGAAAAAGTTGTAGAAGCAACTCGCATTGCAAAAGAAATGGCTCCAGAATTAGCTCTAGATGGAGAATTCCAATTCGATGCTGCATTCGTACCATCTGTAGCTGAGAAAAAAGCTCCAGGTTCTACAATTAAAGGTGATGCTAACGTATTCGTATTCCCAAGCTTAGAAGCTGGTAATATCGGCTACAAAATCGCTCAACGTTTAGGTAACTTCGAAGCAGTAGGACCAATCTTACAAGGTTTAAACATGCCTGTAAACGACCTATCTCGTGGATGTAACGAAGAAGAAGTGTACAAGTTAGCTTTAATTACAGCAGCTCAAGCACTTTAATTCTATAACGAATTGAAATAAAGACCGTCGCTAAAATAGCGACGGTCTTTATTTTTCTAAGCCAAGTGCTTTATTGTTACGATCAATAATACGTTGTAAATTCGTCTCATATAAAGGTATTTCATCTATTGTTAATTGAGATGGTGTTAACTTTGGAGCGAATTGCTGCAATGTTTTTAAAAGGCGCATCATTAAATCTTGTACTGTAATGGTTTCGCCAAGTAATTCTGAAAGTGAAGCCATCGTACTCGGTACAATTTCAGGATAAGTAAAGCGTGTTTCTTCTCCTTGAATGGCTAGGTTGTAGAAATCACGAACGAGTGCGGCACGTTCAGAGCCACTTCCTGTAGCACAGAGATAAATTTGGACAGCGACACCACCGCGAATACGGCGCTGTGAAATACCAGCAAATTTTTGATCGCGAATACTTAAATCGTAGCTACCAGGGCAGTAAGAACCAACGATTTCTTTTGCCTCAATTGTAACATCGTAATCCTTTAACATTTCCTGAATTAAATGCCACATTGTATCGTATCCAAGATCAATATCGATACCTTTTTCCGTCTCTTGGAATAAAAGCGATACGTTTAACACACCTTCATCAAGTACGACTGCAAGTCCGCCAGAATTACGAACGATAACATTGAAGTTGTTTTCTTTTAAAAAGGAAATTCCTTCTTCCAAGTGCGGTAGGCGTGAATCTTGAATGCCAAGAACAATTGTATTGTGATGAACCCAAGAACGCATTGTTGCAGCTGATTGACCATTTCCGATACTTGTGCATAATGTGTCGTCCATTGCGAATGACTGCAATGCATGGAATGTTGGTCCCAAACTAGACTGATCTACAATACGCCACTCTGGCTGAGATAAAATGGAACGGGAATTGCTCATATAACTAACCCCTTATCTTTAAAATGACAATCTCTATTATAGCAAAAAATAATGAAAGTAGTTTTTAAGAGAAAACCTTACTGAATTGTAAGGAAAGTGAATTGGTTAAATGATCTAAGATGGCTAAACTAAGAGATGTAATTATTGATTTTAGGAGGCATACAAATGAAAAATGTTAAATTAGGAATCGTAGCGATTATGTCAGCTGCTGTATTTAGTGGCTGTTCTATTATGGATATGATTGCACCACAAGCAACGGGTGTTGTTATGTACGGAGATGAAACAGGCGTTCAACAAACAATGGATCAATATAAAGATAAAATTGAATCTCAAAATAAATTTGAAGCTAAACTAGGTACTGTTAATGAGAAAAAGGTTTTAATCATGAATAAAACAACGGCTGAGAAGATGGTAAAGGAAAACATGCTGAAAAAAGTAGTGAAAGAAGATGTAGAACCTATTAAAGCATTGCCGGCTATTTCTGATGAAGCTGGAATTGTATTTGCTAAAGAGGAACAAAAAGATGTAGTAATTGATGGAAAGAAAATGAAGTACGAAGGCAAGGTAGTAATTGGTGATGCACGTAAATATACAGATATGTATGCAGTTGTTAGTGATGCAGAATATGCAAAAATAAGTGAACCGGTAAAAACAATTGGTTTAGCATCCTTTAAAGAGAATCCAAAGGAAAAGATTTTCCCAGATATAAAGAGGGATTCTAAAGTAGAAGAAGCACATATGGTTGAAGTGAAATAACAAAAAGGATGCATGTAATGCATCCTTTTTACTCTGCAATTTTTTCTAAATTACCGTTTCGATCCATTCGGAAAGATGTTTGAGAACGTTCTTCTTCATCCATGACTGCCAACTTACGAGCGCGGTTCATAATGTTCATAAGTGTTTCGTAATCTTCTTGTACAGTATGAGATTGTTTTTCTAATTTTTCCAGTTTCTTTTCTAGTTCTTCATTTCGAAGGATTTGTGATTTAATTTCTTGTTTCAATCTCGTATTCTCGTTTTCAAGAGCTGTCACTTTTATATTTGAAGATCCGACTGTTTGTAAAAAATAAATAACATCTTGCATTGTCATAGAGCCTTTTGCAGTAGGAACGGTAGTTTCTTGATATGGAGTAGCTTCTTTATATTGTACAATTGATTCCTCTTGTACGAACTCTTCATAATTAGTTATCGGATCTGAAGCTGGTGGTGTATAAAGTAAACGTTTTTTCGCTTGTTCACCACTTGCAGCACGCATTTTATCTTTACGATGTTTTTTTGCTAGTTGAAGAGCTTGTTCATAGCTATAGCGAACAACAGCATTCCAACGGAAACCACAGGCAGCCGATGTACGATTTAATCTGTCTCCTACTTCTTCAAATGCATTTAATTGGGTACTTCCTTCTCGAACGTGACGAAGTACAGTTTCAGCAAGTAATAAATCATCCTCATCCGTCCAAGCATCTTGTCTTACTTTCATAGATTCAACTCCCTTTCTTTTTATGAACTTCCTATTTTTATAATGGGCAAAAAAGTGAGCTTTTATACAAAGCTTTTAAAAATATGGTAGATTTCGATGAGAGGTATAAAGTGAAACTTTAATCAGTGGGGAGGTTCTTCATCCCCCACCTAACTTCTTTGCTTTCGCTGAATTTTAAGGTGGGGATCTTACTGCCCATTAAAGCGGGATAAATTTTGCCAAGAATGATGGAAGGTGCTGTAGGAAAACATATAAATATGTAGCATTATATGAGGAAAGAGCGTCGAAAGGAAACTTGCAACGAGCTTCAAAGAGCGGTAAAATACCATTTAGTGTTTATTTTTAAATGTACTTGAGAAAAGTTTAAAATAGAGGAAGTGTTATATAATGGGAAACGAATTTCGTGTGTGTGATGATTGTCAGGCAACGAACGTTAAAACGCTGATTCCAAAGCTAAAAAAAGTAGATTCATGTGCAACGATTGAAGTTGGATGTCAGTCTTACTGTGGCCCTGGCCGTAAAAAATCATTCGCATTTGTAAATAATCGTCCAGTTGCAGCGCCAACAGAAGATGAATTAATTGTAAAAATTGAGGCAAAGTTAAATAAGTAAGGAAAAGAAGAGTGAACAGATTACTCTTCTTTTTTTTATGCCCATAAGAGGAAGAATCTATTCTGAGAAAGCTTAACTGGTGATGATAATAGTTCATGACAGATAGGCATTATCTATTTATTAAGGTCTCAACCTATATGAATTTGTATTTCAAAATAATGGTTGACAGTCTTTTGAAGCGATAGGTAGAATAGAAGGTGTCTGATTCTGAGAATCATTATCAGAAAAGGGCCGATTCATTTAATTTTTTTATTGCTATTTGAGAATAAATTTCATTTCATTAAATTAAACATATGTTGTTGGTTAGGATGGTTGAGGGATGGAAGCGAGCGCAAGGAGTATAGAACAGCAAGATGTGAATGTTAAAGAGATTAAGAGCAGGCCGCTCATTGCTTCTATTATTTTAGTAGCAGGTACAATTTTGTTAGCTTTAAGCATGGCACTGTCTATTTCGTTTGGTGCTGCAGATATTAGTTTAAAGACTGTATGGCAAGCTGTATTTCAGTTTGACGGTTCTATTACGCATCATAATGTAATTCAAGAACTTCGCATGCCTAGAGCAATAGGGGGCGTAGTAGCAGGTGCCTTTTTAGCGGTATCAGGAGCAATTATGCAAGGTATGACGCGAAATCCACTTGCATCACCATCGTTAATGGGGATTACAGATGGGGCTGTATTTGGAATTGCAATTATGTATGCATTCTTCCCTAATTCACCTTATTTAATGTTCGTTATCGCATCTTTTATTGGTGCTGCGTTTGGAGCGAGCATTGTATATGGAATTGGATCTTCTTCACCAGGTGGATTAACGCCTGTGAAATTAGCTTTAGCGGGTGCCGCGATTAGTGCTTTATTAGGGGCCATTTCATCTGGAATTGCGCTATATTTCAATCTTGCCCAAGAGGTAAGTATGTGGAATGCAGGCGGAGTTGCTGGAGTGAAATGGGAAAGTATTAATATGTTAGTACCGATTGGTCTAGTTTGTCTCTTCATTGCAATTATGATGTCGAGGTATATTACAATTTTAAGCTTCGGTGAAGAAATTGCGATTGGACTTGGTCAAAATACGACATTAATTAAATTTATCGGGACAGTACTTGTTCTTGTGTTAACAGGTTCGGCAGTTTCTATGGCAGGATCGGTTGGATTTGTTGGCCTTGTCATCCCACATATGACTCGTTTCCTTGTAGGCTCAGACTATAGATGGGTTATTCCATGTTCTGCGGTCTTAGGCGGGCTGTTAATTGAATGTGCAGATATGTTATCTCGCGTTATTAATCCGCCGTTTGAAACGCCAATTGGAGCAATTACAGCGCTAATTGGGGTTCCATTCTTCCTCTACTTAGCACGTAACGAAGGGAGAGGAAAAATGTGAGGACAAGTGCCTTAACAAAAAAGAACATTTCGGTTTTAACAATTTTAGTAGGATTAATCGTTACTGTATTTTTAGTGAGTTTAAATACAGGGACATTTAAAATACCGCCAATGGACGTATTAAAGTCATTGGTTGGACTCGGGGCTGAAGATCAGTCTGTTATTTTATTTGAATTCCGTATGCCGCGTATGGTCATTGCTATATTAGTTGGATCTGCTTTAGCGATGTCAGGTGCGATTTTGCAAGGGTTATCACGAAATCCACTTGCTGATCCAGGTATTATCGGTATTAACGCTGGAGCGGGATTAACAGTTGTTATCTTTGTCTACTTTTTCTTCGGGAAAGTAGGAACTGGTACATTTTTATCTGTATTCATTCTTCCGTTCTTCGCACTAGTTGGAGCGATATTAGCAGCTGTTATTATTTATTTACTAGCATGGAAAGATGGTGTTTCATCGACTCGATTGATACTGGTTGGTATCGCTGTTGCAGCCGGGTTTGGTGCTGTTAGTTTAATTTTTTCTATGAAGATGACATCTAACGATTTCCGTTTTGCTACGATTTGGTTAGCAGGAAGTCTATGGGGCACAGATTGGAAGTTTGTACTAAGTGTACTTCCATGGATGGTTATTTTCATGCCACTTGCCATTAGTAAAGCTCACATATTAAACGTAATGAACCTAGGCGACTCCACAGCAGTTGGCCTTGGTGTAAATGTAGAAAAAGAAAGACGTAAATTATTATTTATTGCAGTTTGTTTAGCTGGTGCATCTGTCGCTGTTGCTGGAGGAATTGGTTTTATCGGTTTAATGGCTCCGCATTTAGCGAGGCGCCTTGTTGGTGGTAAACATCAAATTATGCTGCCTACGGCTGCACTAATAGGAACGTTTTTACTTTTATTCGCAGACGTAATTTCAAGAAGTGTGTTAACAACTTCAGAAATACCGGTCGGTCTTGTTATCTCTGTAATTGGTGCACCGTATTTCATATACTTACTTATGAGGACAAAATAAAGGGAGGCTTTTTGTATGGCAACTTTAGCAGTTGATGCGGTATCTGTTGGCTATAATGAAGGGTTAATTATTGATGGATTAACAGTTGAAATTCCGGAAGGGAAAATTACAACAATTATTGGACCAAATGGTTGTGGGAAGTCCACATTATTAAAAACGGCTTCTCGTATTTTGAAGGCGAAAAAGGGTACGGTTTATCTTGACGGAAAAGCAATCGAGAAACAGCCAACGAAAGAAATCGCAAAGAAAATGGCAATTTTACCACAGACTGCAGAAGTACCAACTGGCCTTACTGTATTTGAACTCGTTTCATATGGACGCTTTCCTCATCAAAAAGGATTTGGAACGTTGAAAGAAGAGGATTATCGCTACATTCATTGGGCACTTGAAGTGACGGGAATGACAGAATTCGCAAATCGTCCAGCAGAGGCATTATCAGGTGGGCAACGTCAACGCGTATGGATTGCGATGGCTCTTGCACAAGGGACAGAATTACTCGTATTAGATGAACCGACAACGTACTTAGATATGGCTCATCAATTAGAAGTATTAAACTTATTGAAAAAGTTAAATGAAGAAGAAGGTAGAACGATTGTTATGGTTATCCATGACTTAAACCATGCTTCTCGTTTCTCAGATCATATGATTGCATTAAAGGCTGGTAAGTTAATGAAACAAGGAACGCCAGACGAAGTGATGACAAGTGAAACGCTTCGCAGTGTATTTGAGATTGAAGCTCAAATTGTTCCATGTCCAGTAAACTGTAAACCAATTTGTTTAACGTATGATTTAGCGATGATTAGTAATCAATTGCGTAAAAAAGCATAAGTAGAATCCCCCTCGTAAAGAGGGGGGCTTCTAATGGACGTTGAGCTTCTTATTTCTTATTCGTAAATGGGAAGTTGAACACCCGTTAGAACGGGGCATAAGCAACAATTAATCAATATATATTTATTAATTGTTAACCTTGTTTCTTATAGTTCACTGTAACTTATAAGAGAAATACAGCTAGAAGGAGTGGGAACATGAAGAATTTTAAAATGGCGTTATTAGCAATGGTACTAGTCGTTACTTCTGTACTATTTGCAGCTTGTTCTAACAAAGAAGAGAAAAAAGCAGATGCGAAAGATGCGAAGACTGAAGAGCGCACTGTACAACATGCAAAAGGGGAAATTAAAATCCCTGCAAATCCAAAGAAAATTGCTGACCTTAGTGGTTCAACAGAAGAATTATTAATCTTTGGTATGAAACCAATTATTACTGCTAATACATCTCAAGAAAAAATTGATGCACATATTGAAAAGAAATTAAAAGACGTAAAACCAGTTGGTTCTGCTTGGGGAGATAAAATTAATATCGAAGCAGTAGCTGCTGCAAAACCAGACTTAATTCTTGTAAATAATCGTCAAGAAAAGATTTATGATCAATTATCTAAAATCGCACCTACAGTTATGTTAAAAACTCCATTAGACCAATGGCGTCCAAAATTCGAAGAAGTAGGTCAAATCTTCGGTAAAGAGAAAGAAACAAAAGAATGGTTCAAACAGTATGATGAAAAAGCAAGCAAATTACATGATAAAATCGTTGCGAAAACTGGCGATGCTAAATTCATGAAAATGGCTGCATATCCAAACGCTTTCCGCGTATACGGTGACTACGGTTACGGTAGCGTAATCTTTAATGATTTAAAATTACCAGCAGTTAAAGGTACACCAACTGATAAACCTTTAGTACAAGTACAAAAAGAAGCTTTAATCGATTACAACCCAGATTACTTATTCGTATTTACGACTGGTGACGGTTCTCAGCGTCTAAAAGAATTCCAAGAAGAATCAATTTGGAAAAATATGAACGCTGTTAAAAATAACCACGTATTTACAATTAAAAACGAAGACTTAAACAAAGGTTACTTCCCGCTAGGTAAAGAAATGATCTTAGATGAAGTTGCTGAGTTCGTTTTAGGGAAATAATGTGTAAAAAAATCACTTTTACTCCGGTAAAAGTGGTTTTTTCTTTATATAAGGGCAATTAATATAGTCTTTCATTTCTTTCTGTTTCCTATTTCGTTTATAATATATAGTAAGAATGCAGTAAAGAAAGGGGGATGTCGGAAGGTGGTATATTTAAACGACAAACTCAGCGAAACAAAAGTGTTTAAAGACCCGGTACATAAATATGTGCACGTGCGCGATCGTGTTATTTGGGATTTAATCGGAACGAAAGAATTTCAACGCTTGCGCCGTATTAAGCAGCTTGGAACGACATTTTTTACATTTCACGGTGCAGAGCATAGTCGCTTTACTCATTCGTTAGGTGTATATGAAATTATTCGTCGTATGATTGATGATGTGTTTGATGGCAGACCGAACTGGAATGCTGAAGATAGATTGTTATGCTTATGTGCGGCATTACTTCATGATGTCGGTCACGGCCCATTTTCTCATTCGTTTGAGAAAGTATTTTCATTAGATCATGAGAAATTTACGCAAAAGATTATCGTTGGAGATACAGAAATTAATCGCGTATTAAGTCGTGTGGATAAAGACTTTCCGCAAAAGGTAGCGGATGTAATCGCAAAAACATCTACTAATAAATTAGCGATTAGCATGATTTCCAGTCAAATTGATGCAGATCGCATGGACTATTTATTAAGAGATGCGTATTTCACTGGCGTAAAGTATGGAAACTTTGATATGGAACGTATACTGCGCGTTATGCGTCCGTACGGAAATCAAGTAGTTATTAAAAATAGTGGTATGCATGCTGTTGAACATTATATTATGAGTCGTTATCAAATGTACTGGCAAGTATATTTCCATCCAGTAACACGCAGTGCTGAAGTTATTTTAACGAAGATTTTACACCGTGCAAAATCATTGCACGAGAAGTACTATACATTTAAAAATCACCCTGTTCATTTCTATTCTTTATTTGAAGAAGAAGTAACAGTAGAGGATTATTTAAAGTTAGACGAGAACGTTATGTATTATTACTTCCAAGTATGGCAAGACGAAGAAGATCCAATTTTAAGCGATCTATGCCGTCGTTTTATGAATCGAAACCTATTTAAATATGTAGAGTTTACAGATAAGCACGGTTTAGATAATTGGATGGAATTAAGTAGCTTATTCAAAAAGATTGGACTTGATCCCGAATATTATTTAGTAGTTGATTCAACATCAGACTTACCGTACGACTTTTACCGTGCTGGTGAAGAAGAAGAACGTTTGCCAATCTTACTTCTTATGCCAAATGGGGAGCTTAGAGAGCTTTCACGTGAATCGGATATTGTTGAGGCGATTACTGGTAAGAAGAGAAGGGATCAAAAGCTATTCTACCCGCATGATTTAATCTATGAAGATGGAAGAAAAGGAAAATATAAAGAGAGAATCATCGAGTTACTAGAAGGAAAAAAATAAGAAGCAGCTAATGGCTGCTTCTTATGAAAAAACTTGAAATTATTTGTCGCTTAAGCGTTTTCCGCCAACTGCATAATGGTTTTTAGACATTTCTTCGATGAAAACAACGATGTTTTCTTCAGGAGCACCAGTTGTTTCGCTTACTGCTGCTGTTACTTTCTCAGCAAGAGCTTTCTTTTGTTCCTCTGTGCGTCCTTCTAGCATTTTCACTGTTACGTATGGCATATATAATCGCTCCTTTTATGTAAGTTACACTCTTATTATAGCGGATTATGTGGAAGAACAATCGAAAAAACAAATAATTTCTTTTTTGACATATGGAAGAGGAGATGAAATATGGATCAGTTATTTAGATACCCGTTGCACCAAATTCCTTTGGTAGCAATGGCCATTATTATCGCATTATCAGTGCATGAATTTGCGCATGCATATGTAGCATATAAATTTGGAGACGATACAGCAAAGAGACAAGGGCGCTTAACTTTATCGCCGATGGCACATTTAGATCCTATCGGGATGATTGCTGTATTAATTCTTGGTTTTGGTTGGGCGAGACCAGTTCCTGTTAACCCATATAACTTTAAAAGACCTCGTCTTGCAGGTATATTAGTTTCAATTGCAGGACCGATTAGTAACTTGATTTTAAGCGCAATCGGTTTAATTATTTGGTATAGCTTATTAACATTTGGTGTATTAGACTCAATTCCATTTGCAGTAGCAGATACGCTAGCTCAATTTTTCCGGATTTTTATTATGTTGAATATCGTTTTACTTGTCTTTAACTTATTACCAATCCCGCCACTTGATGGATATCGCGTAGTGGAGGATTTAGCACCAACAAATATTCGTGCGAAAATGACACAGTATGAAAAATACGGGGCAATTGCTTTATTAATTCTAGTTATTACACCGCTTAGCAATTACACAATCCAACCTATTTTTAATGTTGTCATTCCATACGTATTTGCATTTTTAAACAGTATTATTGCGCCTATCTTTGGCCTTTTATAATCATTAAGTGAGGAGGAATTTACATATGACAGAGAAAAAGAAAAAAATCGGTTTTAATATCGTGAAAAATGATTCAACAGATGGACATGGTGGTTTTGGCGTTGGGGCATTAAGTCTAGAAAACATTTCACCTGTATTTGTCGATGTACTAGAGAAAACAGCATTTGTTGATATCGGTGCGATGCATGCACGTAGTACAGTAGAAAAAGGTATTAAGTTTTTAACAAATAAAGATGAAGTTCCAAACGGAAAACCATACTGGCTTGTATGGGTAACGATTGAAAGAACAGCAACAGGTGCGTATTACGCAGGCGTAACAGCTTGTGAAATGACAGTTGACCGTGAAATTCGCCGCGGATATAAGTCACTTCCAGAGCACGTAAACAAAATGGATAAATCATTGAAGCGTCACATTATGGTTGAACATATGGACGAATCATCTAAAAAAGTACTTGGTACATTCTTAAAAGAACATAATGAAGCGATTTGGAACGAGTCTAGCGAAGAATTGCGCCGTGCATTATTAAGTGAATAAAAGAAAAGGATGTCTCACTAGTCGATTGTTGACTAGTGAGACATCCTTTTTATTTTGGCTTGTTGTATGAAGATATATCGACGATTTTTCGAATACATCTATCATAACTTAAAATATATCGACGATTCGACAAGGAATATCGATTTACCAACAAAGAATGACAATAAAAGCTATTCCACATTTTATTGGAATAGCCTCGTGTGTCACCAAGGAAGATATTTCTTCCACCAACTTGTTTTTTTCTTTTCTTCAGTTGTCTTTTCAAATTCCTCTTTATCATCAACGTGATCCATACAATATTCAGTTGGTTCTGTACCTTTTGCAAAATACATTTTCACTGAAATTGGACAATTTTTTGTAGCGATTTTCCCGTTTTCAGGGTTAATATCGACTGCAACGACGTCACTTGGTTGTTTAAACTCTTTTTTGGGTTGTCCATCTAAGCCTTTCTCCATCGTATCAGTCCATATTCTTTTCGCATAGCCTTGTTCTGCTACGTTTGAAATTGATTTAGGTTGATCATATCCAACCCATACGCCAGTTACGAGTTGCGGGGTAAACCCAATCATCCAACTATCTGTTTCAGTAGAACCAGATTTTCCGGCATAGGTTCTTGATAGTTTAGATAACATTGATTGACCAGTTACAGCAGCATAACTGCTTAGTTTTTTATTAAACATGCCTGTCATCATTTCTTCCATCACAAATGCTTTGCTCTTATCAAGAACTTGTTTACTCTCCAAATGAGCATCGTATAAAATATTTCCTTCATGATCCATAATGCGGCGAATGAAAATAGGTTTTACTTCTTTTCCCCCGTTTGCGAACATGCTATAAGCGTTAACCATTTCAATTGGTTTTACAGGAGATGTACCGAGCGCGAGGGAAGGGACATCTTTTAATGCACTTTTAATGCCGAATTGCTTCGCCGTTTTTGTAAGAATGTCTTCGCCTAAAAATAAATTGGTCTTCACGGCATATACGTTATCAGAGACCGCAAGAGCTTGCGCCATTGTTACAAAATCGTCTGCATAATAGTCTTTATAGTTTTTCGGTTTATACTTTGAAACACCGTCACCTAAAGTGAACACAGTGTATTCACTTTTTAAGCGCGTAGCAGGGGTGAATCCTCGTTCTAATGCCGCATAATATAGAAATGGCTTAAATGTAGATCCAGGCTGGCGAGCGGCCTGTGTAGCCCTGTTAAATTGACTTGTATTATAATCAGTTCCACCAACAAGGGCAGCTACTTCACCTGTTTTTGGATTCATAGAGACGAGCGCAGTTTGTATGTTTGTCGTGTCAGGTATGTGGTCTTTTACAGCTTGTTCTGCAACCGATTGTAATTTCGGGTCTAGCGTTGTATAAATACGCAAGCCGCCTTTTTGTAAGGCTTGCTCATCTAATCCGATATCACGAAGAAGAGAAGCTTGTACAGCATCTTGGAAATAAGGCGCAACCTCTGCGACTTTTTTCGTATCTAATGAAGCGAAAGTTAGTGACTCTTTCTTTGCTGAAGCTGCTTGTTTCTTCGTAATATAGCCTTGTTCTACCATTTCATCTAATATAAGAGATTGTCGTTCTTTCGCACGCTCTTTTTTTAAAAAGGGAGAGTAGACACTAGGTCCTTTTGGTATACCCGCGAGCATACTAGCTTCCGCTAATGTTAATTCTTTTGCTGTTTTATCAAAATATAGACGGGATGCAGCTTCGATTCCATAAGCACCATGCCCGTAATAAATTGTATTTAAATATCCTTCTAAAATATGATTTTTATTATAATTCACTTCAAGACGGATTGTGTACATTGCTTCTAATAGTTTACGTTTCCACGTTTTATCATGATCTAAGTATAGGTTACGGGCATACTGTTGTGTAATCGTACTAGCGCCTTGGACTTTTGCCATCGCTTTTAAATCAGCAACAATGGCACCAGCGATACGCTTCATATCAAAGCCATGATGTTTGTAGAATCTTTGATCTTCGATAGAAAGTGTTGCCTCTTTTACATAAGGAGAAATTTCATTGAGAGATACATTGTATCGTTTTTGCATCTCATTACTTTGTCCTATAACAGTGTCATCATTAGCATAAAAGACACTTGTTTGCGGGACAGCGACAGGAGGAGGTCCCATAATTTTTGCAACTATAATAATAACAAAAAAGGAAAAAACGAAAAAAAGAACAGAAGAAAACATTACGGTGAAGAAAAGACGTTTATATTTTTTAAGTTTTGGATTCATAGTTTGATCCATCTTTTTCAGCCCCTCATTCATACAAACATTATTGTATTAGTATTGAGGGTTTTCGATTATTTTAAACAATGAAATTTCGAAAATAAAGAGCTCCTTCAATTAAGAAAGAAGCTCAAATGCACGTGCTGGCCAATCGGTAATAATGACATCTACGCCATAATCAATCATAGTTTGTAAATCTTTGTATTCGTTAATTGTATAAGGGCGGAAAACATACCCTTGTTTTTGCGCGAGTTGAACAAATTCCTTTGTTAGTAGTTGAAAGTTTGGATGTAAACCAGTCGCATCTCTATTTTTTGCTTCGGCGATAGGATCAGCAAGTGGTGTATCATATAAAATTGCTCTTGGGATTTCAGGAGCAATTTCTGCTAATAATGAAACAGAGTCGTGATTAAATGAAGAGAATACAATTTGATTAGAAAGATGATATTCTCGAACGAGAGCAACAACTTTTTCTTCAATGTTTGGATAGTGAATGACATCTGTCTTTAACTCAATGTTGAGCTGTAACTTTGTTGTAGATAACCAAATGAATACTTCGCGTAACGTTGGGATTTTTGCTTCATGGAAAGAAGGATCTTTATGGCTGCCGGCATCTAAAGCTTGTAACTCTTCTACCGTTTTTTCAGAGACAAGACCTACATCATTCGTTGTACGATCGACTGTTTCATCGTGAATTACGACAAGTTCACCATCTTTTGATAGGTGGACATCAAGTTCAATGCCATGGACGCCGATGCGTTCAGCTTCTTGGAAGGCAATCATCGTATTTTCTGGATGTGTTCCTTTTACGCCGCGATGAGCGAAAATAAGTGGTTTACTCATGTGAAATTCTCCTTATCATTTCTTTTCTTTCATTATGAAACTGCTTTTGAAAAAATACAATTTAATATGACAAACATTTACAAAAGTCTAACAGTTGCACAAAAGTTAACGTTAACGTAAAATGTAATAATCGAGTGAAGGGAGGAATAAACATGTATAAGATTGATGAAGTTACAAAGCAAGTTGGTTTAACAAAACGTACACTTCGTTATTATGAGGAAATTGGTTTAATTCATCCCCCAGAACGTAGTGAGGGGAACATTCGCCTGTATACAGATGAAGATATCGCTAGAATTAAAAGAATTGTGGAAGCGAAAGAAGTGTTAGGGATTACGCTTCAAGAAATGCAACATTTTTTATCGTTAAAAGAAAGAATGGAGCAAAGAAGAAATAGTGAGAATCCCCGTGATCGTGAAGTGATTCAAGAAATTAAAGAGATGCTTGAAAAACAAGTGCAAACGCTAGACGAGAAAATGGAGCAAATGCAGCGTGTAAAGGGAGAACTTGAAGACAGCTTACATCGTGCAGTGACATTTTTAGAGAATACAAAAGGAGAGTAATCAAAATGGAGAGCAAACAAAAACTAGGGAGATTGATTACAGTGTTGGCTACTTTCCTTGCCTTTTCAGGTATAGGGGTAGTCGATCCAATTTTGCCAATTATTGCTGAAAAGATTGGTGCATCGCATTGGCAAGTAGAGATGTTATTTACAGCGTATATTTTGACGATGGCAATTATGATGTTACCAGCTGGAATATTTGCATCGAGATTTGGTGATAAACGAATGATGACAATCGGTCTTGCGATCGTGACTGTATTTGCGTTTATATGCGGTATATCGCAAACGATTGCTCAGTTATCTCTTTTCCGCGCTGGATGGGGATTAGGGAATGCGATGTTCTTCGCAACGGCGATGACTTTATTGATTGCATTAAGTAAAGAAGTTCATGAAGCAGTAGGGTTATATGAAGCAGCTATCGGTTTAGGAATGGCAGGTGGACCATTATTAGGCGGGATATTAGGTGGACATTCTTGGCGTTACCCATTTTTTGCGACGAGTATTTTAATTTTCTTAGCATTTATTTTAGTTTTCTTCTTTGTGAAAGAACCAGAGCGAAAAGTGAAGCGTAAAGCGGCAGGCGTAGGGGAATTACTTAACCTGGTGAAGTATAAGCCGTTTATGCAAGGCGCCATTTCAGGAATGTTATACTACTACGGATTTTTCGTTGTGTTAGCATATTCACCACTTATTATGCATTTATCTGCTATTCAATTAGGTTTTGTATTTTGTGGATGGGGACTCGCGTTAGCTTACGGTTCTGCAATTTTAGCACATAAGCTAGAAGGGAAATATGAGCCGAAAACATTGTTGAAAGGCAGTTTACTCGTATTTGCGCTGTTCTTAATTGCACTATTCTTCGTGAAAATTATGTGGTTACAAATTGTATTAATTGTTCTATCAGGATTAGCATCAGGATTAAATAATGCATTATTTACAAGTTATGTAATGGATATTTCACCTTATGAAAGATCTGTTACATCTGGTGTTTATAACTTCGTTCGTTGGTTAGGTGGCGCAATTGCTCCGATTTTATCAGGAATTATCGGTCATACTGTTTCACCACAAAGTCCGTTTTTAGTAGGTGGAATCGTGGTGTTAGTTGGTTGTATTATGATCCTAATTCCAATTCGTAAACCAGTAGAAATAGAGACAAAAGCCCTTTCTTAAGAAAGGGCTTTCTTTATATGTATATGTTAGAACCCTCTGACTAAAATATATTTTCGGTATTTTTGTACTTTTAACTATACATTTTGGATGTTTTGTTTTATTTTTGTTAGGGGACATTAATGATGTCCCTATTATAAATTTGCATTGAAAGGCGTGATTGTACGATGGAACTATGGTTCACTGAAAAACAAACAAAACATTTTGGGATTACGGCGCGTATTAACCGCACATTACATACGGAGCAAACAGAATTCCAAAAACTAGATATGGTCGAAACGGAAGAGTTCGGAAACATGCTTATTTTAGATGGCATGGTTATGACAACAGAAAAAGATGAGTTCGTTTATCATGAAATGGTAGCGCACGTACCTTTATTTACACACCCAAACCCTGAAAACGTATTAGTTGTAGGTGGCGGCGATGGCGGTGTTATTCGTGAAGTGTTAAAACACCCAAGCGTAAAGAAAGCAACTCTTGTTGAAATCGATGGAAAAGTAATTGAGTACTCTAAACAGTACTTACCATCAATTGCAGGTGCATTAGATAATGAGCGTGTAGAAGTAAAAGTAGGAGATGGTTTCCTACATATCGCAGAAAGCGAAAATGAATATGACGTAATTATGGTAGATTCTACTGAGCCAGTAGGACCAGCAGTAAACCTATTTACAAAAGGCTTCTACGCTGGAATTTCAAAAGCGTTAAAAGAAGATGGTATTTTCGTTGCACAAACGGACAACCCTTGGTTTACGCCAGAACTAATTACAACTGTGTTTAAAGATGTAAAAGAGATTTTCCCAATTACTCGTTTATACACAGCGAACATTCCAACTTACCCAAGCGGTCTTTGGACGTTCACAATCGGATCTAAAAAACATGATCCATTACAAGTAAGTGAAGAGCGTTTCCACGAAATTGAAACGAAATACTACACAAAAGAATTACACAATGCAGCATTCGCATTACCGAAATTTGTTGGCGATTTAATTAAGTAAGAGAATCGCACGGAACAAATAAAGTGTAAATAGCTCATTTAAGGTGTTTGTCCAGAAGACTTGAACATGCTAGCTATTTACACTTCTGTAAAGAAAATTGTCTTCTTTGTATGAAATAGAAGACCCGGTAAATCGAGAAAGAGGAGCAACTCGCTCCAAATTTGAGAAATAATGAAAGGTTGGGATACCTTAAGTTCCACATAAGGAGGAAAAGAATATGCGTTTTGATGAAGCTTATTCAGGTAAAGTATTTATTAAAAGTCATCCAAGTTTTGAAGAGTCAAAGGTAGTTATTTATGGGATGCCTATGGATTGGACAGTAAGTTACCGTCCGGGATCTCGTTTTGGCCCTGCACGTATTCGTGAAGTATCAATCGGTCTTGAAGAATATAGTCCGTATTTAGATCGTGAACTAGAAGAGGTAAAATATTTTGATGCGGGTGATATCCCATTACCATTCGGAAACGCACAGCGCAGCTTAGACATGATTGAAGAATATGTATCAAAACTTTTAGATGCCGATAAGTTTCCACTAGG
Source organism: Bacillus sp. CD3-5 (assembly GCF_006349665.1). NCBI lineage: Bacteria > Bacillati > Bacillota > Bacilli > Caryophanales > Bacillaceae > Bacillus > Bacillus sp. CD3-5. Next base: position 138,616 of record NZ_VEPX01000009.1, read on the forward strand.
TCTCGGCGGTGAGCACTTAGTGTCTTGGCCAATTTTTAAGGCAATGGCAAAAAAATATCCGGATTTAGCAATCATCCATATGGATGCTCATACTGATTTACGTGAATCGTATGAAGGGGAGCCTTTATCCCACTCTACACCAATTCGTAAAGTGTGTGATTTAATTGGTCCGGAAAACGTATATTCTTTCGGAATTCGTTCTGGAATGAAGGAAGAATTTGAATGGGCGAAAGAAGTAGGTATGAACTTATATAAATTTGACGTATTAGAACCGTTAAAAGAAGTATTACCGAAACTTGCAGGACGCCCAGTCTATGTCACAATCGACATTGATGTATTAGACCCAGCTCACGCTCCAGGAACAGGAACGTTAGAAGCTGGTGGTATCACATCTAAAGAATTATTAGATTCCATCGTAGCAATTGCAAATTCAAATATAAATGTAGTTGGAGCAGACTTAGTAGAAGTAGCTCCTGTCTACGACCATAGTGATCAAACACCAGTCGCAGCAAGCAAATTCGTGCGGGAAATGCTGCTCGGTTGGGTGAAATAAAAGCGGAAGCCGACTGTTTAGACCCGGTGACTAAGGTTCTTTCCTGCAAAAGGTGCTTTTTACCTTTTGGCAGGGAAGGTTCTTAGACGCAAGGGTCTAGGAGGCGTAACTGGATAAAACAAGGGCCCCCCTATATGAATAGGGGGGCCTTATTTTGTCGATATGTGTCGGTAAGTCGATATATTTGAAAAATCGCTGATATAATTCGAGTTACGGTCGATATATTTGAAAAATCGCCGATATAATTCGAGTTGCGCTGATATATTTAAAAAATCGCCGATATAATTTTATTTACCATCACGCAACACAAAAAGGAGCTATTCCCAAACAACGGGAATAGCTCTTTTTCTTATGCAACCTTTTCTTCCGAAGTAATGCCGCGAATTTCATCAGCAGAACGAATTGGATATTTACGGAACACGATTGATCCGATGTATCCAACAATCGTGGTAACGATTCCACATAATACAGCAGCAATCGTTACTTTTACAACGTCATTAAATCCGAATAAAACAAGAAGTCCTGGGATTGGTGATGCTGTTCCTGGTGCGTTATTAACGAGCTGGAATAGTGATGTAATAATACCAGCAAGTGCACCGCCAACGAAGTTTGTCGCATAAATAGGAATTGGATTTGCTGAAACAACATCGGCTTGTGTTAAAGGCTCGATTGCTACAGCGATTGTGTCTTTCTTTGAACAAATCTTTAGTCGTTTAAAGAAAATAAAGTTCATTGGGGCTGAGGCTGCTACGGCAAGACTACCAATTGCCATTGGTAAACCTGTTAATCCGAGCATTGCAGTTAGTGCCATAGAACTCAGTGGAGAGGTAGAAATAACTGTTATTAATCCACCGAGCATAATACCCATGATAATAGGGCTTTCTGTAGTTGCAACTGAAATCATAGAACCGATTTTACCGAGTGTTGCGTTAACGAGCGGATCCATAAGCATTGCCATTCCGCGTGAGATTGGTGCAGCGATAAATAAAATTGCTAAAAACTCTACACCAGCCGGTAATTTCTTTTCGAGAAATTTCACGACGAAGGCACAAACGTATCCAGCGAAAAATCCTGGTAAAATACCAAATCCACTAGTAGCGATACCGATTAAAACAGCATATACGGGGGAAACACCGATTGCTAATGCGACTAAAATCGCTGCTGCGACACCGCTCATACTACCGGAAGCTTCTCCTACTGATTGTAAAAAGTCATTATGAAACATTTCTCCACCTATATAACGATGAAATGCTTCAATAAGAAAACTTGCGATTGCTGCATTAGCTAAAGCACCCATTGCTTTCATGCCGTAAGGAGCACGGTAACTAAAAAGTGTAAATAGACAAAGTACAACAAGTAATAGTGCTAAACCTTGCAAGATAGCCATTTGAAAACTGTCTCCTTTGATTTTTGTAATAAAAATTCGTATCATTCAATAATAATATAAAAGTGTATGAAACGGAAAAATTTTTTCTTGGGAACTTGCTGCAAGAAAAAATCCCTTACAATAATGTAAGGAAAGTGTAAGACTTTTAGATAGAGTATAGTATGCCATTTTTCGTATAATACTATATGACTAGGGAAAAAGAAGTGCAAACAGGAGGTTCATGTATGAAATTGGTAATTAAAGTTTTAGCTGTATTCGCCATTATTCTAGGTGGAACAGCGTATTATTTGAACACAAAAACAGAAGGTGTACATGCTTTTGTAGACAACTTCTTTTCAAATAAAGAAATACAAGATTATTATGCGGTTATAGATAAAGGTGAGAAAAAAGACGGAGAATACTTGTATACTTTTAAAGGGTATACAGAAGACGGAAAGTTACAGGTTATTAAAAGAATGATGAACCGTGAATTGCATACGGGTGCTTTTATAAAAATTTATGCAAAAGGTATGCAAGGAAAAGGATGGGCTGAAATCCCGAAAGAATCAATTCCGCAAAAAGCGTTGGAAAAAATAGAAAAACGATAAAAACGATAAAAGGAGCGACTCATTCGCTCCTTTTTTAGTGCGTTAAAATAGTGATAGATGTTTTTTCTTTGTTAGAAATGATTGTTGCACGTCCGCCAATTGGGAAAGTGAAAATCGGGGTTGTATGACCGAAACTTGCGTTTGCAATGATAGGGATATGTGCAAGCTCAGGCTTTGAAGCAATCATTTCTTGCACGTCTTCTATCGTACATTCTGCGCCTTTTTGCATCTTTCCTATAACGATGCCTTTTACATGTTCAAAATCTTGCTGCTGCATAAGAGAATGTAAATATCGATCAAAAGTTTTAAGAGTAGCTCTCCCAGTTAAACTGTCCTCTTCAAGAAATAAAATTTTATCCTTTAAGTTTGGCATATATGGTGTACCTTGCAGTAAGTTCAATGTGCTCATATTACCACCGATAATATCTCCCGTAGCTTCTCCTTCGTGAATCGAAACGTATCCTGCATTCTTAATAAACTCTCGATTTTCCTGATCAATGTACCAAGAATCATCACTCCATGTTTCAGATGGTAGGACTTCAATCGGCTCATTAGAAGTTACGCATTTTAAAAAGTAATCTGTTGTATACTCGAGCCCTTTCTCCATTCCCAATGAAGAGAAATGGGGACCTGAATATGTAACAAGTCCTGTTTTAGTGTAAAGTGCATTATTTAGTGCAGTGATATCCGAATAGCCACAGAAAAATTTCGGGTTTTCTCGAATTAAATCGTAATCGAGATGTTTTAATAAGCCATTAGAATTGTATCCGCCAAGTGTTGTTAAAATGGCTTTTACATTCGGATCCCTAAATGCTTCGTGAAGGTCTTGAACGCGTGAAGAAATAGAAGAGGAAGCAAATCTGTCTATCTCATCAGAATATGTTGAAAATGTAACATGAAAGCCCATTTCGGTTAACCTTTTTACAGCAAGCTTCCTGTTTTCAGTTGAGACAATACTTAAACTACAAGATGGTGAAATAACTCTAATTTCATCACCTTTTTTCAATTTTGTTGGTAGCACATAATTCACCTCTTTAAATGAAAGAATATTTAGACTTAAAAAATATTTTAGCATATGAAATAAAGTGAAAGTGAATTATTTTTTGAAATGGAGTTTTCCTGATTTTTCAGCAGACAGACAGAGGTTTTTTTTGATATGATAGGAAAAGTGATTTATTATAAGTAGTATTTAATATCTATAACATTTGAAAGGTGTGCAAGACGTGGAGAAACAACTTGCAGGCTTGCCGGTACACGTTCATTTCGTAACAGAAATCCGTGAAGGGGCGAGGAAGGAAACCGTTGCTTTTGAAGCAAATGGTCAATACTATGTAAAAGGTCAAGGTACATATGTAACATTCCAAGAGCCGAACGAACAAGGCGAAGTGAAAACAATTATTAAAATTCAAGATGAACAAGTTCTCATTATGCGTTCAGGTGCTGTTTCGATGCGTCAGACGCATGTGAAAGGTGAATGGACAACTGGTACGTATACGAGTGAACTTGGTACGTTTGCATTGCAAACAAAGACTGATAACGTTCTTTTTAAATGGTCGGATGAAAAGAAAAAAGGACAACTCTTCTTAACGTACGCATTGCTTCTAAGTGAACAAGAAGCTGGCAGATATACAATTACACTTAATTTGAAGGAGGCAAAATAATGAATTCTTTAGAACAAGTAAAAGGATTAATTAAAGAAGAAATTCAAGCTGCTGTATTAAAGGCAGAATTAGCAACAGAAGAACAGATTCCAAACGTTGTATTAGAATCTCCAAAAGATAAAACAAATGGTGACTTCTCTACAAATATGGCAATGCAACTTGCACGCGTTGCGAAAAAAGCACCTCGTATGATTGCAGAAGAATTAGTTGCAAACTTCGATAAAGCAAAAGCTTCTATTGAAAAAATTGAAATCGCAGGTCCTGGTTTCATTAACTTCTACATGGATAATAGCTACTTAACAGACTTAATCCCAACAATCGTTAATGCTGGTGAAGCTTATGGTGAAACGAATACTGGTAAAGGTGAAAAAGTACAAGTTGAGTTCGTATCTGCGAACCCAACAGGTGACCTTCACTTAGGACATGCACGTGGTGCAGCAGTAGGTGACACTTTATGTAACCTATTAGCAAAAGCAGGGTACGATGTATCTCGTGAGTACTACATTAATGACGCTGGTAACCAAATTCATAACTTGGCTCTTTCTGTTGAAGCTCGTTACATGCAAGCTTTAGGCTTAGAGAAAGAAATGCCAGAAGACGGATACCATGGTGCGGACATCATTGCAATTGGTAAACGTTTAGCAGAAGAATTTGGCGATCGTTATGCGAAAGCTGATGAAAAAGAAAGCTATGAATTCTACCGTGAGTACGGTTTAAAATATGAATTAGCAAAACTTCAAAAAGACTTAGAAAGTTTCCGTGTTAAATTTGATGTATGGTTCTCAGAAACATCATTATACAAAAACGGAAAAATCGATCAAGCTCTTGCTGTATTAAAAGAGCGCGACGAGATTTTTGAAGAAGACGGTGCAACTTGGTTCCGCTCAATGACTTATGGTGATGATAAAAACCGTGTATTAATTAAAAACGACGGTTCTTACACGTACTTAACGCCAGATATCGCGTATCACCGTGATAAATTAGAGCGTGGTTTCGATAAGTTAATCAACATTTGGGGTGCTGATCACCACGGTTACATTCCACGTATGAAAGCTGCTATTCAAGCGCTAGGTTACGATAAAGAAACATTAGAAGTAGAAATCATCCAAATGGTACAACTGTATCAAAATGGTGAGAAAATGAAAATGAGTAAGCGTACAGGTAAAGCAGTTACACTTCGTGAGCTTATGGAAGAAGTAGGCGTGGACGCAATGCGTTACTTCTTCGCAATGCGTAGCGGTGATTCTCATTTAGATTTCGATATGGACTTAGCTGTATCAAAATCTAACGAAAACCCAGTATACTATGCACAATATGCACATGCTCGTGTATGCAGTATCCTTCGTCAAGGTGAAGAGTTAGGATTAGCTACAGGCGGAGATGTGAACTACAAACTTGTTACTTCTGAGAAAGAAGTAGAGTTACTGAAAAAACTTGGTGAATTCCCAGCAGTAGTTGCGGATGCAGCACAAAAACGTCTACCACACCGCATTACAAACTATGCATTTGAATTAGCAGCAACATTACACAGCTTCTACAATGCAGAAAAAGTATTAAACCAAGATAACTTAGAATTAAGTAAAGCTCGCTACGAGTTAATGAAAGCAGTACGCACTACACTTCAAAACGCATTAGCAATCGTAGGAGTATCTGCACCAGAAAAAATGTAATTAAGAAAAGCGGAAGCGGCTCGTTCAGAATAGGAGGGGGATGGAGCTCCTGACAGAGAGGCGTACTTTGCCTCGGAGGAAGGCGCGAAGCCACCGAGTATTCTAGCCGCTGGAGCTGGACAATAAAGAAAAGCGGAGCCGACTGTTTAGTCTCGAAGGCTAAGGTTCTTTCCCACAGAAGATGTGCATTTTATCTTCTCGTGGGGAAGGTTCTTAGACAGGAGGGGCCAGGAGGCAGAGCTGGACATAAAGAAAAGCGGAAGCGGCTTTTCGCTTTCAGTAAAAGGCAATCACACGATGTTGTGATTGCCTTTTTGTATGGAAATAATAAAAAAATAAAATTTTATCAAACAAAAGGAGAATTTGCGTCGTCTTATATAAATGACTGGAGGTTTCCGATGGAAGAAAAGGTAGAAGAATTAATTGATATATATAAGCAGCAAATATATTCCTTATGCTATAAGTTAGCGAAGACGAAAGAAGACGCGGAAGATATTTTTCAAGAGACGTGGATAAAAGTTTTTTCATCGCGGCACCAACTTTCTTACGTGGAGAATTATAAAAAGTGGATTACTACAATTTGTGTTCGTACATTTTATGATTTTTATCGCAAAAAGAAAAGATGGAAAGATCGTGTATTGGATTTATTTCATAAAGAAGATGGCGGAGAAATTGAGCATGCAGACGATGTGAATATATCAGAAGAATTTATTCAAAAAGTCGAAGCAGAAATGATACGAGAAGTTATACAGTTATTAAATGAAAAATATAAAACAGTGCTCGTACTCTACTACTATGAACAATATTCTTACAAAGAAATGAGTGAAATATTAAATATACCAATCGGTACGGTGAAATACCGCCTTAATTATGCGAAGAAGCAAATGCGAGAACATTTGGAGGGGTTCGTTTATGAAGGAAGACAAATTTGATCAAAAGATAAAAAGTAGTTTAGCGGAAGAGATGATTCCTAGCGAAGAGCTAATAAATAATACGAAGCAGGGCATGCGAAATGCTCGGAAATTAGAGAAGAGATGGGTTGTTTTCATTCATGCTATTTGGATGATTGTATTAACAGTCACCCTAGAGCAGTTTGTTAGTCATTTGGAGCATAAAATATCTGTCATTATAACGATAATTATTACGATGCACCTATACATTCCTATATATGTTGTCATACAGTCGTTTTTAAAGAAGGAGTATAAATTACATGATAGAGTTCGCTAACCCGTTTGTAATATTTGAAGTAGCTGGAGTGACAATGCTTTTAGCTTTTATAGCACTGTTAATATGTGTTGCATCATGGGTATATACAGATGCGAAAGCACATCAAATGAGTAAAGGGTGGAGTGTTTTAGCAGTTATATTACCTTTCTTTATTGGATTTTTATTATATATGGTGAGAAGAAGTAAAAAGAAAGTTGAAGGAGAATATAGGATGAATTTTGTTAAAAAGCAGAAGGTAACATTAGTTGCGATATTGGCAAGTACAATGTTTGTATTACTTAGTGGCTTTACTTTTGCACAGACGTTAGATGATACCTGGAGAGCAGGAGATGTATATTTAGAAAATGAGAAGCAAGGAGAGACAAGTTACGAGGCAAAATTCTCATCATGGGATATTGCTGAGAAAGATATTGAACTTGAGTATGCAAAAGATACAGAAGTAACATTTTCTTATGAGACGGATGCAAAACGTGGGAATTTATGCTTTAGCTTGTATGAAAGGCAAGGAGAAGGTATAAGAGAGTTAAAAGAGATCTGTGAATCGAAAAAAGGTACTTTTAAAGCTACATTGAAAGCGAATGAAAAGTATGTATTTAGTATAAGTGGTTTAATGGTGAAAGATGGTTTTGTAAAAGTGAATTGGGAAACAAAATAAAGGCCCTTGGGAAGGGCCCTTTATTTTATCGGATTGTATACGTAACCGAAAAGCTAACAGGACTATAGTAAACATAAGGTGCATGAAATTGAACGTACATATTCCCATCTGCTTTTGCAGTGAAAATTCGGCCATAGCCATCAGAATAACGTCCAATAAGGTTATGATTTGAGTCATAAACACTGTAACTAGGGGTTTTACTGTTAGGTTGAATTGTTAACTCTTGTCCCTTTTGAAGGAAAACAGGTTCTTGTTCAGAACTACTTCCAGTTTGCAAAGAATAAAATTTTGTAAAGCTTTGTTCTTGAGTAGCGGCAGCGGCCTTTGTTTCAGGAATAAACGCGGTAGCACCAGTAATTCCTGCTAAAGTTAATGCACCGGCTATAATCATTTTTTTCATAGTAGAAAAGCCTCCTTAATTGTTGTAATCATTTTTGTTACAGTTAATATTGTATACGATAATGAGTAGGAGAAAATATGCTTTTATGCATATATATTTTTTCTCAATAAAAGACCACTGATAAAAATCGGTGGTCTTTTAAATGACTAAGCAGCTTTTTGTTCAGTTTGAGCGACAGGTTTTTGAAGTGTATTATAAACTCCTGTTCCAATAACCTCTAATGCCATTTTCATACGTTCAGGTGAAATATTCTCAAATACGTTATCTTGAGGTGTGTGATATACCTTTTCGATATGGTAGATTAATGGATTCCAACTATCGACACCCATCCAGATAAATAGAGCCGCAGGAATACCAACTTCAGCAAACGGTACGTGATCACTAGAGCCAAATTTCCCTTGCAGAACGAGGTCATTATTTAATTGTTTACCTGCTTGTAAGGCTGCGTCTGTTACAAGATTTGGAGAACCGTTAGGCGTCATAGCATATAAATTCTTCGCCTTATCGTAATTTGTTGCAACCATGTCTGCGTTAAAGACACCTAAAATCCGGTCACGTTCTTTTTGGGATAGACTATTAACGTAATGATCGGAACCAAGTAGGCCAGTCTCTTCAGAACCGAAAGCAATAAAACGAATTTCTTTATCAGTTTCTACATTTTGAAAAGCGCGTGCTAACTCTAATACTAACCCTGTACCAGAAGCATTGTCATTTGCTCCAGGTGCTCCAACGACACTATCGTAGTGTGAACTTACAACGACAGCTTTTTCATTACCTGTACTATTTTTTGGCTTCTTTTTAGCAATGACGTTTAATGACGTTAAATTAGATTCATGTCTCGCTTTTAGGGAAAGAATTGTTGTCCCTTTTTTAGCGATTTCTTCTTTAAATGCATTTCCTTGCGCATAAGCAAGACCAAAGACAGGGATAGATTGCTTTTTCGTTAGGCGGGGATTGAAAGTTTGTCCGTAGTTTCCACGTCCACCAATTAAACTGTATAAAAGAACACCTTTTGCTCCTTTGCTAACGGCATTTTCAACTTGTTTATTATAGTCAGCTACTGTTGTTCCTCTTTCGAATAGAACAATTTTTCCATTTACTTCATTTGGGATATCCTCTAATTTTGTCCCACCTTGAACAAAGATAAGAGGAGCCGTAACAGCCTCTGTAGAAATTAGTGCGTTAGGAGCAGCACCAGCTTGCCAATTACGCTTTGTGGATAATGGTGATTCAATAAATCCAACGTATTGATCCGGCACTTGGAATGGTTGATATTCTACTTCATAGCCCATTGATTTAAGCTGCATACCAACGTAGCGAGAAGCCCATTCTTCTGATTTTGTTCCACCAGGGCGAGGACCAATTGTTTCGGATAAGAAACGGATGTGTTCGATAGCGCGGCTTGCATCAACTTGTTTTGTGATAGGTGAAGTTTGTGTGATTTCTGACGTGGAATCAGCTTTGGCTTGTCCGACTGGAGCTATGCTAACAGCGAGTGATACAGCAAGCAAAGAGCTTACTATTTTTTGTTTCAAAGATTTTTTCATTTTTTCCTCTCCTATTCTTCTATTCTCTCTGACTGACAAAAGAAGACGGATAACGACTTCATTTTACCCTTATCTTTATTGTTTTTCAATATTCTGACATTTAGAAATAAAAAACGCTATATGCACATTTGCATATTTTTGACGGAGATATGTATGCTATCATTTTAAACGAAGGTTCGCTTTCTATTTGGAAAGCTCCTACATTGCATGAATCTAGTGTACCCAAACTTTAGATTATGTAGAGAAAAGAATCCACTGTAGGGTTTCTTTTCTCGTGTTTGAATCATGTGATGATAAATATGTTTCCGCATTTCATAATTATCATCAGTGATATATGTAAGGCATCCATATGAAAATACGAGGCTGTTCAAAGGTTTTCCGTACTTTTGGACAGCCTCACCCCGTTAAAAGGACGATACTCTATGTATCGTCCTTTTTTGTATAAAAAAACACCCAATCAAATGTTCACTTGATTGTGTGTGAAAAACTATTAATAATATTTTTTTCGTTTTGTAACTAAAATACTTAACAAACCAGCTAGTAGAAGTAAGATACCTACTGTTTGAGTAGAATCTTTTTTGTGACCTGTATTTGGAAGTTCTTTACCCGTATTTCGGTCATCTTGCTGTTTGTTTATTTGTGTTTCAGGGTTACCTTTTTCTAGTTCTTCGGAAGTTCCTTTACCGTGTGCTTCAGGATTACCTTTTTCTAGTTCTTCAGAAGTTTCTGTACCAGGTGTTTCAGGATTTCCTTTTTCTAGTTCTTCGGAAGTTTCCTTACCTGGTTTCTCTTCTTTATTCGGAGGAGTAATTGATTCATTATCTCCACCTGATGAAGATTCAATCTTTTTATTTGAAACTGTAATTTGTAGTGGTGCAGCTTGGGCTTTTTCAATTGTAAAGCTTATTGGTGATGCATCTAATTGATAGCCTTCAGGAGCTTTTGTTTCCACTAGTTGATAATTGCCAGGTTTCAAATCATTTATGATTAATTTACCATGACCATCTGTTTTTAAGCCTTCTCGTACTACTTTTCCATCTTGGTCTAAAATATTGAAAATGGCACCCTCAAGTGTTCCATTGTGATCCATATCAACTTTAGTTAATTCTATTGAACCTGTTGTTAAACTATTTAAAGCAGTCACAGAAGTAACTTGAGATTGTCCTTTCGTAATAGTGAAAGGAATTGGCTTAGCGTTTAAATCGTATCCAGTAGGAGCTTTCGTTTCAATAAACTGATAGTCTCCCGGACGTAAATCAGAAACAGAAATTTTTCCATCTTTATTAGTAGTTAAATCAGAACGAACGTCATTGCCGTTCATATCAACGATTTTAAAGATAGCTCCTTCAAGAGTAGAGCCGTCGATGTCATCGACTTTCGTTAATTCCACAGCGCCCTTCGTTAAGCTATTCTTAGCAGTAACAGAAGCAGTAGTGGTTTGACTCTTTTCAACAGTAAAGTTGATAGGAGTTTGATTTAAGTCGTAATGAGTAGGAGCCTTCGTTTCAATAAACTGATAGTCTCCCGGACGTAAATCAGAAACAGAAATCTTGCCATCTTTATCAGTAGTTAAATCAGTGCGAACGTCATTGCCGTTCATATCAACGATTTTAAAGATAGCTCCTTCAAGAGTAGAGCCGTCGATGTCATCGACTTTCGTTAATTCCACAGCGCCCTTCGTTAAGCTATTCTTAGCAGTAACGGAAGCAGTAGTGGTTTGACTCTTTTCAACAGTAAAGTTGATAGGAGTTTGATTTAAGTCGTAATGAGTAGGAGCCTTCGTTTCAACGAATTGATAGTCTCCCGGACGTAAATCAGAAACAGAAATCTTGCCATCTTTATCAGTAGTTAAATCAGTGCGAACGTCATTGCCATTCATATCAATGATTTTAAATACTGCGCCTTCAAGAGTAGCGCCGTCGACGTCATCAACTTTCGTTAATTCCACAGCACCTTTTGTTAAGCTATTCTTAGCAGTAACAGAAGCAGTAGTGGTTTGACTCTTTTCAACAGTAAAGTTGATAGGAGTTTGATTTAAGTCGTAATGAGTAGGAGCCTTCGTTTCAATAAACTGATAGTCTCCCGGACGTAAATCAGAAACAGAAATCTTGCCATCTTTATCAGTAGTTAAATCAGTGCGAACGTCATTGCCATTCATATCAATGATTTTAAATACTGCGCCTTCAAGAGTAGCGCCGTCGACGTCATCAACTTTCGTTAATTCCACAGCACCTTTTGTTAAGCTATTCTTAGCGGTAACAGAAGCAATTTTTTCTTGTCCTTTTTTAACTGTGAACTTAATAGGTGTTTCGTTTAAGTCATAATGAGTAGGAGCTTTTGTTTCGATAAACTCATAGTCTCCTGGTGGTAATTCATCCACAACTAAGCGGCCGTTTTTATTAGTAGTTAAATCAGTACGGACGTCGTGTCCATCCTTATTAACAATTTTAAATACCGCACCCTCGAGTGTTGTGTTTTCTTCAACATCATCCACTTTAATTAACTCCACACTACCTTTCGTTAAGCTGTTAGTAGCTGTAACGAAGACATGTTTTGTTTGACTTCTTTCAATTGTGAACTTAATCGGATCTTCATTTAAGTCATAATGTTTCGGAGCTTTCGTTTCAATAAATTGATAGTCTCCAGGTTGTAAGTCTTTAGCGATGATTTTTCCATCTTTATTGGTAACTAAATTCGTACGAATATCATTACCGTTCATATCAGTAATTTTAAATACCGCACCTTCTAGCGTTTCTTTCGCATCTAAAGAGTCAACTTTCGTTAATTCAACGCCACCCTTAGTTAAGCCATTTTTAGCAGTAACAGAAACGTGAGTTGTTTGGCTTTTCTCGATAGTGAAAGGAATAGGTGTTTTATTTAAATCATAATGTTTCGGAGCTTTCGTTTCCACGAATTGATAATCTCCTGGTCTTAAATTAGAAGCAGAAACTTTCCCGTCTTTATCAGTAGTTAAATTTGTGCGAACAATTTTACCTTTCGCATCAATGATGTTAAATACTGCATCAGAAAGTTTTGTATCTGGATTTATATCATCCACTTTAATTAACTCTACCGCACCTTCAATTAAGCTGTTCTTAGCAGTGACTTGTAATTTCTCTGCTTGGCTTTTCTCAATTGTAAATTTAATTGGTGTATCATCTAGTTTATAGTGCTTAGGAGCTTTTGTTTCAATAAATTGATAGTCTCCAGGATGTAAATCAGGAATAGAAACTTTCCCTTTCGCATCTGTCGTAATGCCAGTACGAACGTCATTGCCGTTCATATCAACAATTTTAAATACCGCACCTTCAAGAGCTGTACCGTCGATATCATCCATTTTAGAAAGTTCTACCGCACCTTTAGTTAAACTATTTTTAGCAGTAACCGAAATCGGTTCGGCTTGTCCTTTTTCGATAGTGAAAGGAATTGGTTCTTTATTTAAATCGTAATGTTTCGGAGCCTTTGTCTCGATGAATTGATAATCACCCGGACGTAGGTCAGGAACGCTAATTTTACCTTGTGAATTGGTAGTAAGATTCTTGCGAATTACAGTACCCTTCATATCAACAATGTTAAATACAGCACCTTCAAGAGTAGTACCATCGACGTCATCGACTTTAGAAAGTTCAACGCCACCTTTAGTTAAACTATTTTTCATAGTAACAGTAGCAATATCTTTTTGGCTTTTTTCAACTGTAACTACAATTGGTTTTTTGTCTAAATCATAATGTTTCGGAGCGGTTGTTTCGACAAATTGATACGTACCAGGACGTAAATTTTCAACAACGATCTTTCCTTCATTATTTGTTTTTAAATCTGTTTTAAGTACTTTTCCGTTTTGGTCTAGTAAATTAAATACCGCATCAGAAAGTTTCATTTGATCGTTTAGATCATCTACTTTAAGTAGTTCAATACTACCTTGTTGTAAGCTATTTTTAGCAGTTAAAGAAATAGCTTTCTTCTGTCCTTTTTCAATAGTGAAATGGATTGGCGTTTCATCTAAAACGTAATGCTTAGGAGCTTTCGTTTCGATGAATTGATAATCACCCGGACGTAGGTCATCGATTTCGATTTTTCCTTTACTATTTGTAACAAGGTCTTTATGAATTACATTACCGTTCATATCAACAATGTTAAATACAGCACCTTCAAGTTTAGTACCATCGATGTCATCTACTTTAGAAAGTTCAACGCCACCTTTTGTTAGAGCGTTTTTAGCCGTAACATGAAGCGTTTCAGTTTGGCTTTTCTTAATTGTAAATTTGATCGGTTTTTTATTTAAATCGTAATGTTCAGGAGCTATTGTCTCAACGAATTGATACGTGCCAGGACGTAGGTTTTCAACAACAATTTTCCCTTCATTATTTGTTTTTAAACCTTTTTCAACTATCTCTCCGTCTGCATCTAATAAATCAAATACAGCATTAGCAAGTTTAGTGTTTGTATCGATATCATCAATCTTTGTTAATTCCACGCTACCTTTTTTCAACGTGTTTTTACCCGTAACAGTAATTTTTTTCGTTTGACTTCTTTCAATTGTAAATGGAATCGGTGTTTCGTCTAATACATAATGCTCAGGTGCCGTTGTTTCAATAAATTGATAGTTTCCTGGACGTAAATCAGAAACCGAGATGTCACCATTGTCGTCTGTAACAAGGTTTGTGCGAACTTCGTTACCATTCATATCAACAACTTTAAAGATTGCACCTTTCAGCATTGTACGATCGATGTCGTCGATTTTGGTTAAAATGACGCCACCCTTCGTTAAGCTGTTAGTAGCGGTAACGCTAATATTTTCTTTTTGACTTTTTCCGATAGTGAACGGAATAGGATCTTGTCTTAAGTCATAGTCTTTTGGAGCTTTTACTTCAATAAATTGATAGTCACCTGGACGTAAATCAGAAGCAGAAACTTTACCATGTTCATCAGTAGTTAATCCTTTGCGAACTACCTTTTTCGTATCATGAGCATCAACAATGATAAATTCTGCACCTTCAAGAGTAGCCCCATCAACGTCATCAACCTTTGTTAAAGTAACGCCACCTGTAAGTAAACTATTTGTTACAGTGACAGGGACTGGAAGATCATCCTTGCTACCTTTTTTAATTGTGAACTTAATAGGTGTTTGATCTAATTTATAATGTTCAGGAGCTGATGTTTCAATAAATTGATAATCTCCTGGTGCTAAATCAGGAATAACTAGTACTCCGTAATCATTTGTTTTTAAATCTTTCGCAATTTCTTTGCCAGTTGCGTCTTGTAATGTGAACACTGCGCCGGCAAGAGCGATACTACTTTCCACATCATCTTCTTTAATAAGTTTAACTTTTCCTTTCGTTAAACTATTTTTAAATGTAAGTGGCAGAAGTTTTTGTTGTCCTTTTTCGATTGTAAATTCAATAGGTTCTACATTTACATCGTAATAAGTTGGGGCCTTTGTTTCGATAAGTTTATAGTTACCAGGGCGTAAGTCGTCTACAACTAACTTTCCTTCACTATTCGTAACAAGTTCCGCACGAACATCTTCATTTGTATCTCTATTAACAATTTTAAATACCGCACCTTCAAGTGTTTCCTTTTCATCTGCAGCATTCACTTTTATTAATTCAATACCGCCTTTTGTTAAGCTGTTTTTAGCAGTAACAGTAGCCGACGTCGTTTGACTTTCTGTGATCGTAAATTTAATCGGATTTGTATTTTTATCGTAATACTTCGGTGCTGTTACTTCGATAAATTTATAATCGCCAGGGCGTAAGCCAGTAGCGATAGCTTTACCATCCGCACCAGTTTTTATATTTTCGCGAATGACTTTCTTTTCATCATTAGCATCGACAATTTTAAATACCGCACCTTCAAGAGCTGTACCATCAATATCATCAACTTTCGTTAATTCAACATCTCCTGGTTTTAAAGCATTTTCAGCTTTCACAAGTAGAGTTTCTTTCTGACTTCTATCGATTGTAAATTCAATAGGTTCTGCTCGTAAAACGTAATGTTCAGGAGCAGCTGTTTCAATAAATTTATACGTACCAGGACGTAGCTTATCAGCTTTTGTTTTTCCATCAGCATCTGTAGTTAGGTCAGTACGAACATCATTATTATTTACATCAACAATTTTAAATACGGCACCTTTTAGAGGTTTTTTATCACCGAATTCATCAACTTTTAATAATTCAACTTCTCCTGTTTTTAAACTGTTAGTTGCCGTAACAGTAGCAAATGACTGTTGGCTTTTATCGATTGTAAACTCGATAGGATTTGTATTTAACACATAATCCTTAGGAGCTTCTGTTTCAATAAATTTATACGTACCAGGCTCTAAGTCTTTAACAGTTACTTTACCATCCGCACCAGTTGTTACATTTTCGCGAATGACTTTCTTTTCATCATTAGCATCGACAATTTTAAATACAGCACCTGCAAGAGCTGTACCATCGATATCATCAGTTTTTGTTAAAGTGACGCCACCTTTAATGAGGTGATTTGTCGCAGTAACAGTAACTGCTTTCTTTTGACTTTTTACAATTGTAAACTCAATCGGTTTTTTATCTATGTCGTAATCTTTCGGTGCTTTTTCTTCGACAAATTGATAGTCTCCAGGGCGTAAATCTTTTGCTTCGATTTGTCCTTGATCATTTGTCGTTAACTTTTCATAACCAGGAATTTTTATGTTATTCCGGTCTCTTACACTGAACTCCGCACCAGCTAAAGTTTTTCCATCTTTATCGACTTTTGTTAAAATGGCCGCGCCTGGAATCAAGCTGTTTGTTGCAGTGCGGTTTATTACTGTTGTTTGATCTTCCGCGATTTTAACCTCAATCAGTCGATCATCTAATTTATAATGCTCAGGAGCCTTTGTTTCTTTTAAGTAGTAAGTTCCTGGTTTTAAATTATCTACAGTAATTTGTCCTTTATCATTTGTTGTTAATTCTTTATGTTCAGGAATAACTGGTTTGTTTTGATCAAGTAAAGAGAAAACTGCATGTTCAAGTCTTTCCCTGCTCTTCGCGTCAGTCTTTGTCAGTACTACTTTCCCGACAAACTTTTTATTTGTAAAAGTATATTTTGTGATTTCTTCAGAGCCTAGCTCAACAAGTATACCTTCTCTTAATTCTTTACTAATTACATAACCTGTAGGTGCTTTCGTTTCTTTAATTAAATATTTATCACGTCGTAAGTTGTTAAACTTAGCGACACCGTCATCACCTGTTGTAATTGGTCGAATAGCGGTTGTACCTGTTTGATCATATAAAGTAAATTCTGCTCCAGCTAATCGTACTTTTTGATCTTTGTCATCAACTTTCATAATTTGAAGGCTTCCGCGTCCTTTATTAGCAGAACCACCTCCAGATCCAGAAGATACTTTAACTTCAACGAACTTAACATCTTCCACTTTCGTTAATGTTAAACGGTGACCAGTAATCGTCGCTTTATTACTTACCTTTTCATTATGGTCTGCATTAATGAGTGAGCGATATTCTAAAATATAAGCCCGTTCAATGGTATGAAGAAATTCAACTTTAAATTGTTGTTTCCCTGTATCGTTGTCTGTTATTACTTTGAGTTTATAGTCTGTTCCTTCTTTTAATTCATTTGCTGTATCTTTCGTCAAAGTTCCATCTACGGCTACTGTTGTCGGATATAGATGGAAGGACTTTTCATCAAGCATTTGATTGTCTGTCGGTTCGTCTGTTACGACAGCATTTTCAATAGTTGACTGACTTGCGTTAATAGAAACACTCCAATCAATATACTTGTCATTTTGTTTCGCTGTTTTCGTAATACCGCTACCACCGTTCGTGATTTCAAATGCACCATGGATAGTAGTAACAGTTTCCGATCCATCTTTTAAATCGGCATAATTATCGTAGCGTTTATTAATTTGTTCACCTACAAGTGAAGTTTTAAAGCTAATATAATATGCAGAATTAATTTCGTTTTTAAAATGCACCGTTAATGTATTGTTGTTATCTTTTGTTGGATTTTCTATCGTATATTCGCTAGGTGAAACAGGATCGCCTATTTCAAATCCATGTGCACCACCAGTTAATTTCATATGTCGAACTTCAATAGATTCCGGTATTAATTTTTGATTATCTCTTAATACATCAACGATAGAAGGATCCTTAATCGGTCTATTATTATAGTTAAACCCTATGTCCCATTTAATTTCTTTCGTTTGGGCATTGTAAGAACCATATTTAAATCCATTTCCTTTTGTGTAGTAATCAGGATCGAATGTATCATTGGAGGAACTATTGTTCTTTTTATCATTTATGTCTATCCATGATAAATTTGCTGTATTTTTGAATGATTTATTATCATTCTCTTTGGATAAATTTTCATAATTAAAGTCTGTTGTGTATGTGATAGTTAAAGTTTTATCCATATTAGACTTATAATCACCAGTTAGTTTCACTTCAAATCCTTTATCTGTTACATCAAGTGTGTAATCAAAATTTGGATCAAGCGTTCTTGATCCGTCTGTAATTTTGAAACTATCTTTCTGTAACGTTAGGCCACCATAGTCAAACGTATCCTTGATAACAGCATCATTTAACACGTAGTTGTTATCATTGACAATAATTGTCCATGTTGTTGTTTTCTTATTGTAATCCGTATCTTTTTTATTATGTTTCTTTATGATGTTTTGTTGCTTTAACGTAACTTTGTTTGTTTGACTCCATTTACCATCTGCAATAATTTTATTTTCGATTTCGCCATCTTTTATGACATCATTCGTAGCTTTCGATGTATAAGTAATCACATAGGCACTATTAATATCTTCGTTAAACTGTAAATCAAACCCCTCATCGGTTTCCTTTACAGTAAAGTTTGTGGCGTTGTCACCTGTAACAAGTTTTCCTGCATCATCATAAGAAGCATTTTTTACCACGATAGAATTTTTATCAACTTTATGAGATTTATCCAAAACATCTTTTAAAAGCGCATCAGCTTTTTTAATATCTCGCTGGTCACCGTTAAAAGTAATCGTCCATTCAATCGTCTGTGTTTTTGGATTGTATCTACTATTTTTCGCTAGATGTGTACCGCGTGAAACAGTTACAGTTGCATTCGCAGATATATCTTTTTGATTTTTACTGGATACTTTTGCGTTATTTTTGAAACTAGTAACACTTTCATCTGTAATCTTTGTTGCATATTCAATTTCATATGCTTTATTCGTTTCTTTTTTGAAAGCGATATTTAATTTATTAGAGGATGAAGTAAGTTCATATTCTTCTTTAGGAACTTCTGCACCACGAGTTGTTTTCCCATTAATATCTACTTCTAAATAGTAAACCTTAATAGAATCTTCGTTGAGAATAGCCCCATTTGGAATATCATCTTGAAAGACGGCATTTGTAAGCTTATCTTTTGTCTTGTTCATCTCTACTTTCCAATTAATTTGATTCGTATTAATTGGTCTATCAGGTACACCTTTTTTATCTATAGATTTTTTTACTTTAGGCTTGAAATCAAGCTCAATAATAACGTCTTTTTCTTTAATAGGGAATGGGATTTGTTTTTCGGTAGTCCCTGTAATTTTTACTTCATTAAACTCCGTACGAATATTTAAATTTCCAGCTATATTAGGGTGATCTTCAATATATTCGTTAAAAGTCATCGTTACTTTGCCATCAGGCGTAACAGTGAATGATCCAATTGTATGTCCTTTACCATCTATTAAATCTTCTGTGATGGTATTGTGGACAATAAAGTATTCTGGGAGTTGGAAAGTGTAGTAATCACCTGTTTTGACGTTCAGCGACTTTAAAACTTCCCATGTGAAATCGATTTTGGTAATAGAATCTGGATTTGGACGATTATCCGTATTATTAAATGGTTTACCGTCTTTATCCGTTAATGTGACACCTGTTAAGATATTTTCTGTAATTTGCTTAGGTGATGGATCTGAATTATCAACAGGCTGTTCTGTTGTGTTATCACCAGGATTCTCCGTAGGTTGCTGAGAATCGCCGTTCTTTTGCTCTTCTGCCGGTTGCTGAGCCTCATTATTTTTTTGCTCTTCCGCCGGTTGCTGAGCCTCACCATTCTTTTGCTCTTCTGCCGGTTGCTGAACCTCACCATTCTTTTGCTCTTCTGCCGGTTGCTGAGCCTCATTATTTTTTCGCTCTTCCGCCGGTTGCTGAGCCTCACCGTTCTTTTGCTCTTCTGCCGGTTGAGCCTCACCATTCTTTTGCTCTTCCACAGGTTGCTGAGTAGCATCCTTATCCGTAGTAGGTGAAGCTGGGTTATCTACTTGAACAGGAACTGAAATAGACTTAGCTGTTGCACCTAAAGGGAAAGAGAGTTGAACAGATTTTGCACCAGATTTTAAATCTGGATTGAATACTGCATCAATACTGATTTTTCCGTTAGCACCTTTGGAATCTTTTACTTGGTCGTTAAATACTAGTTTCATTTTGTTATCGTTTGCTTTAACAAAATATTGACCAATAATTTGTTGCTCTGCCATCAGATTTCCCTGTTGGTCACTTTTTACTTTTAATGCGTTAGGCATTTGGAGCACTGCTGAGTCTGTTTGTTGATCTTTTATTGACCAAGCATATTCTAGGTGAATGGTTGATCCTACTTGTATTAAGTTTTTAGGATTTAATGCTTCGTCAATAATATGATTTGTTGCATCTTTCATTTCAACAGTGTCAAATAATGAATTCCCTGCTAAGGTTTCCGCTTTTACTTGATTGTATGGAAAACTAGCAAGTTGCGAAAATAGTACGAATACAATTAAACATATATTGAAAAGTTTTTTCATTGTGCCTCCTTTATGAATCCTTCTATTGCATAACAATGCTTTATGAAGAGATTATTTGTCATAGATCAATGTACTTTACGTGATACCTCCTTTACTACGTATACTCCTATAGGAAAAGTGTTCATATTCGATGTCTTGTAACGTAAAACAAATGTATATTTTAATAATATAGGGAGTGAATATACAAATTTCGACAAAAAATGTCGAATGAAATACTGATAAGGAATGATATCAGACCTTTATAGAATGTGAATTGTTATGTGGTTCTTTATAAAATAGGTACATACAAAAAATATGCAGTGAAATGCTTAAACTATTTTATAAGGATTTGTATTCTTGCAATGTGTAAAGAATCGTTATAAAGGTGAGTTTTACGATACATACTAACCAAAATAATGTATCCCATTGTAAAAATTCTTTCGTATTGAGGTAGTAATAAAATGTAGCTTGAATTTGGTCAGAATGAAGAAAATATGTACTATCTAAAAGAGTATACAATTCGTAGATCAAAGTGAAGACAGCGTTTTATAATAAATAGAACGCATTACTTTAATCGATGTTATTCAATAAAAAAAGAAGGTACTCCCTTGATTATCTTCTATAAGAGATAATCATCAATAACCTTCGTTAAAAATTATATACGTAAATGAAAAAGAGTTCAACCGTATTGCTTCTTTTCAAAATAGTATGTAAAAAGAACCGCTCCCTATTAAGAAGCGGTTCTTTTTATATTTCTGTTAAAATTATCGGTTCGCCGCGTGTTACGACAACTGTATGTTCACATTGTGCAACAAGGCTTTTATCAGGTGTAACGAATGTCCAACCATCATCGCCACGTTCGATAATATGATCAGCTTTCATAGAAATGAATGGCTCTACAGCGATAACAAGACCGTCTTTTAGAAGCGCATTATCCATTGGATCAAAATAGCTTAAAATGTGGTTTGGTGCTTCATGTAAGCTAAGACCAATACCGTGACCAGTTAAGTTTTGAATAACATTGTATCCATTTTTATGTGCAAAGTTTGAAACGGCACGACCAATTTGGTTTTGTTTTGAACCAGCTTTCACCTTTTTCATTGCTGCCCAAAAGGCATCAACAGCTGCTTGGCAAAGCTTTTCTTTTGCTTCATCTTCTCCAAGTACAAATGAAATACCTGTATCTGCATAATAACCATCAAGTGCTGCAGATACGTCGACATTTACAAGGTCGCCTTCTTTTAATACACGATCACCTGGAATACCGTGAGCAACTTCTTCGTTTACACTGATGCAAGTTACGCCAGGGAAATCATATTCTTTTTCAGGTGCAGAAATAGCACCATGCTCATCTAATATTTTTTTACCGATCAAATCAAGCTCTTTCGTTGTCATGCCTGGCTTCGCTTCTTTTTTCATTTCTTCACGTGCAAGCGCAACGATGCGGCCGATTTTTCGTAAGCCTTCTAAATCTTGTTCATTACGAATAATCATGAAAACCACTGTCCTTCCTCGAATATATATCTTACCCGATTGTATCATGTTTATTTTCGTCCTGCTACTCGCTTGCAGTATGGCGGATTGATTCCTCTCATAAAGAATACATGACAATTGTCATATCGATGTCATGACGCATCATACTGTTTCCTAAGTTTTCCAAGGAATACAATGTAAATATAAGAAACAGCGGGGGTGGAGAGATGGAAAAGATTATTGAAGTAAATAGTGTTTCTAAAACATTTAAACATATAAAAGCAGTAAATAACGTTTCATTTCATGTGAATAAAGGAGAAATCGTAGCATTGCTTGGACCGAATGGTGCAGGGAAAACGACGACGATGTCGATGATGCTTGGATTAAAGGATCCGACGGAAGGAACGGTTTCTATATTTGGAAAGAGTCCAAAGCATAGAGATGTTCGTAATAGACTCGGCGCGATGTTACAAGAAGTAAGTGTCATTGATAGCATTACAGTGGAAGAGGCAATTGAGTTATTCCGTAGTTATTATACGAATCCGGTAGCGAAAGAAACGTTGCTACAGTTATCGAATTTAAAATCGGAACGAAAGCAAAGATGTGAGAAATTATCAGGAGGTCAAAAGAGAAGGTTAAATTTTGCACTCGCACTTGCAGGAAATCCAGATTTGCTATTTTTAGATGAACCGACGGTTGGAATGGATATTACGTCTCGAAGAACGTTTTGGGGAACGATTCGAAAGTTAGCAAGTGAAGGGAAAACAATTATTTTAACGACGCACTATTTAGAAGAAGCGGATGCATTGGCGAATCGTATTTTACTGTTTGCAAATGGAAAGATTATCGCAGATGGTACACCAGATGAGATGAAAGCGACGATTTCACGAAAAACAATTACATTTTATTCGAAGGAACGTATTCCTGCAAAATTATTAAAAGAGTTACCAAGCGTAACAGAAGTACAATCAAACGAAGGTCACTTCACTTTAATAACTGAAGATACGGATGCAACCTTAAAAGCAATTTATGAAAAGAACTTACCTGTAACAAATATTTCAGTTGAACGTGGAAGTCTTGATGAAGCATTTGAACAGTTTGTCGCAAATCAGAAGGGGGAAATCGCATGAAAGCTTTATGGATGCAATGCAAAATAGAAATTTTACGTACGTTCCGCAATAAATTATTTATCTTTTTCTCATTATTAATGCCAGTTATGTTTTACTACATTTTCACTAATGTTATTCAAGTGCCACAAAACGGAGATGCGTGGAAAGCGCATTATTTAATCTCAATGGCGACGTTTAGTATTGTAGGGACAGCACTTTTTAGTTTCGGTGTAAGGATTTCTCAGGAAAAAGGGCAAGGGTGGACACATTTGTTGAAAATTACACCACTTCCAGAGGGAGCGTATATAACAGCAAAGATCATCGCTCAAACAGTAGTAAATGCTTTTTCAATCTTAGTTATTTTTATTGCAGGAATATTAATTAATCATGTTGAGTTAACGGTAGGGCAATGGATTGGTGCTGGATTATGGTTGTTGTTAGGTGTAACACCATTTTTAGCATTAGGAACAGTAATAGGTTCTATTAAGAAGGCGGATGCAGCAGCGGGTTTAGCGAATATTTTAAATATGAGTTTAGCTGTAATTGGCGGTCTATGGATGCCAATCGAAGTATTCCCGAAAATATTAAGATCTATCGGTGAATGGACACCAACATATCACTTCGGAAGTGGTGCATGGGATATTGTAGCTGGAAAATCAATTGGTTGGGAAAATATCGCGGTATTAGGAGGCTATTTCCTTATATTTGTTGTAGTATCAATATATATAAGAAAAAGACAGGAAGCGGTATAAATGACAGAGAAGAAGAGGATTGAGATTTTTCCGAAACATATGGGATTCTTTCCGTATATGTGGCTCGTTTATTTGTTATTTCCAATTTATAATTTAACACAAGTATCGGGATGGAAGCTTGTAATAGGAAGCGGTATGTTGATAATTTTCATGATCACATACCGTCAACTTTATTTTGTTCAGAAGACGTTCATTTTGTGGGCTTGTATTCAAATGATACTTACGCTTTTATTTGCTTTATTTTATAATCCCTTCATGATATTCTTTGGCTTTTTCACAGCAAGTGCAATGGGGTTTGCACCAAGTAAGAAAGTATTTCGGATATTACTATGTTTGTTAGTTGTAGTGCTTGGAGTATTTGTATTTATAAATATGAATCAACTAACACCGACAAGTTTAGTAAATATCGTTCCGATGTTTATTTTAATGCTTCTTACACCATTTGGTATGCGCAATTTTAATCAGAAAAAGATGTTAAGAAATCAATTAAACGAAGCGAACGAGCAAATTAAGGACTTAGTAAAACGTGAAGAGAGGCAGCGTATTGCAAGGGACCTTCATGACACGCTCGGGCATACGCTATCTCTTATTACATTAAAAAGTCAGCTTGTTGAAAAGCTAATCGTCAAAAATCCAGAGCGCGCAAGTACGGAAGCAAAGGAGATTACACAAACATCTCGAACTGCTTTAAAACAGCTAAGGGAATTAATTTCTGATATGCGCATGATTACGGTAGAAGAAGAGCTTGAGCAAATAAAAGCGATCTTACAAGCTGCTAATATTGAATTAGAGATCAAACAAGAAACGAGTGCAAGTTCGCTATCACCCATTGAACAAAATATTTTAGGAATGTGTTTACGTGAAGCTGTTACGAATGTTGTAAAGCATAGTAAGGCGACGCGGTGCATAGTTTCTGTACGAGAATTACAAGGTGAATTGATTTTGACAGTAGAAGATAACGGAATTGGTTTAGCGGATCAAAATCACGATGGGAATGGTATTCGTGGTATGAAGGAGCGAATCGCTCTTATTGATGGATTTGTTGAACTGGGTACGATTAATCCAGGAACACTATTAACAGTAAAAGTTCCAGTTGTTATTAGAACAGGAAAAGATGAGGTGAAGGCATGATTCGAATTATTATTGCAGAAGATCAGCGGATGCTTCGTGGTGCATTAGGAGCCTTGCTTGATCTAGAAGATGATATCGAAGTAATTGGGCAAGCTGCGAACGGGGAAGAGGCACTAAAACTAATTGAATCGTTACAACCTGATGTAAGCATTATGGATATTGAAATGCCAATTCAAAGCGGATTAGATGTTGCGGAAACATTAAAGAAAGAAAAATCAGCATGTAAAGTAATGATTTTAACAACATTTGCGCGTCCTGGTTATTTTGAACGAGCAATGAAAGCTGGCGTACAAGGATATTTATTAAAGGATAGCCCGAGTGAAGATTTAGCTGCATCGATTCGTAACGTAATGAAAGGAAAGCGAGAAGTCTCTCAAGATTTAATGTTCGGCTTATGGCAGGAGCAAAATCCGTTATCAGATCGTGAAAAAGAAGTATTGCTACTCGCGAAAGAAGGAAAGACGGCAAATGAAATTGCGAAGACACTTTATCTTTCACCTGGCACAGTGCGTAATTATATTTCTGAAGTATTAACGAAGCTCGATGCGAAAAATAGAATTGAGGCCATTACAATTGCAGAAGAAAAGGGATGGATATGAAAAGAAGTTTACCTATGAGTGGTAAGCTTCTTTTTTCTTATAAACAAGTATTTCAATAGAGAGTTTCGTCACAGTCACATCGCTCAGGGTTTGAAGTATATCGTGTAATTTAGATTTTACTTCATTTTTCGACAAAAAATTTGTTATAGTAAGATTAGGTTGTTGATCTAAGTTTTGGACAACTTTACCACTAATAGTTGTGATTACTCCATTTTTATCTACTTTTACAATGAGATCTTGGCCATATACTTTATAGTTTTTATATGTTTGTGCAAGGCGAGCTTCGGTTTGATTTTCTTTTGTTGCTTTATTTGTAGGTTGGGAATCTATATTCATTTCAGTTGTCATTCACTTTTGTTGAGCTTCTGCCTCATTTATCTCACCTTTTAAATACTTTTTCAGTATGTTTTTTTCGTATCATTTTGAGGTTGTGTAATTTTTTAAGCGTTAAATTAGGCTAAGTAATTTCAAATTTTACTTCATTTCTGTCTAATTCTTGGGTGTGAATAACTTCTGCTACTGCTAATAAAGGAAAAAGAAGACCGAATGTAACGAAGGCACGGACGAATCTTCTATAATTTATTTATAAAACCACTAATCTATTATTATATGTGAGACGAATTGTATGAAGAATTTGCCGAATTTTATATATATTATGCATTATTTCATGTCAAAAATTGTCGAACTCACATTATTGTAGTGGTATGACAACTTAACAAATTATATTGTTATAATGGGATGGTGAGTAAGTATGCACGCAGAAAAATTAGGAAGTGAAATTAAGAAAATTAGGGTAATGCGGGGATTAACACAAAAACAGTTATCAGAGAACATATGTCATCAATCGGAAGTGAGCCGAATTGAATCAGGCGCAGTATACCCAAGTATGGATATATTGCAAGGTATTGCAGCAAAGTTACAAGTTCCCATTATTCATTTTTATGAGGTACTCATTTATTCAGATATTGAGAGAAAAAAGCAGTTTAAAGATCAAGTCATTACGCTATGTAAGCAAAAAAAATATAAAGAGATTTATAATAGAGTATGGAATGAGCTGAAAAAGGAAGAATATCATCCCGAATTCCAGCAGTTTCTTCAATGGCAATATCATGTAGCAGCTTACATGTTGAAGAAAATTGATTACGAATATTGTATTTTAGAATTGAAAAAATTGTTAAACCAACAATTAGCTGGAATAGATGTATACCAAAACCTCTATATAGAAAATGCAATCGCAAATATTTATGCTGAAAATGGCTATTTTAAGAAGAGTATTGAGTTATTTGAAGGTATATTGAAACAATTAGAGTCATTGCATGATAATGAAGAATTCGACGTGAAGGTAAGATATAATCATGCAAAAGCATTATACTTAGATAATCAATATGAACAAGCCTTATATCAAGTGAATAAGGCGATTGAAATATCTTGCCGAATTAATAGTATGGCATTAATTGGGCAGCTGTACTATCAAAGAGGTGAATGTCTAGAAAGGTTGGAGTATGATGAGGCAGAGATTGAAGATACATATAAGAAAGCAAGTTTCTTTTTTGATATATTAGAAATGCATGCATATAAAGAGGCAATCGTAAATAAAATCAATCAATGAATAACCCTAAAAAATGGATATGCATAATTGCATACGGCATGGATAAATTTTCATGATATATTAAAAGAAAAAATGTGGGTGATGGAATATGAAAAAATTACTTATTGGTAGTTTATTAACGTTAGCAATGGCATGGGGTATTTCATTAACAGATACAGCTTTAGAGAAAAGCCAAGTAATTTCTCATAATGATCAAGAGGTACAATTAGCTTCGGACCTACCTTTTGAATATTAAAAAAACAACCGTCTTACTTAGACGGTTGTTTTTTTGTGGAGTAACCTCCAAACGTCTTTACTAGAAACGGGCTTGCTAATAAAGAATCCTTGAATGTGGTCACAGTTTTGCTCATATAAAAACTTCCATTGTTCTTCGGTTTCTACACCTTCTGCGATAACTTCTAAATTTAGTTCTTTTGATAGTGTAATAATGGAAGAAATAATCGCTTCCTCTAAAGGACTAGTTGTAATTCCGCAAATAAATTCTCGAGCAATTTTTAATGTATTAATTGGATATTTTGTTAAATAAGCTAAAGAACTATAACCAGTTCCAAAGTCATCAATTGAAATTTGAATACCGAGATTTTGAAGTTGTTCTAGTTTTGCAACTACAGATTGATTTTGGTTAATGGCGATACTTTCTGTAATTTCGATATCTAGTGCTTCTGGTTTTAACTCTGTTTCTTCTAAAACTTTTGAAATAGTTGGGATTAAATCTGCATGATTAAATTGAACTACAGATAAATTTACACCGACTTTTAAGTGAGAGAAACCTTGATTATGCCATCTTTTCGCTTCTAAGCAAGCAGTACGTAAAATCCAATTTCCAAGTTCAATAATGAATCCAGTTTCCTCTGCTAGAGGGATAAATTGGGCTGGGGATACGATACCGAGCTTTGGATGTTTCCAACGAATTAATGCTTCAAAACCAATAACTTGTTTTGTTTTTGTGCTTACTTGCGGCTGGTATTCAAGGAAAAATTCATTTTGTTGTAATGCTTTTGAAAGTTCTCCTTCTAAGAAGTTACTCTCATTTTGAGCGATACTCATTTCTTTTGAGAAGAAAACAAATCGATTTTTACCATTTGCTTTCGCGCGATACATAGCCATATCAGCATTTTTCATTAATTCTGTTACGTCAGTTCCACAATCAGGGTACATTGCAATTCCGATACTTGGCGTAATAGACAGTTCTTCATCTTTAATGAAGAATGGTTTGTTTAAAATGGTTAAAATCTGTTCAGCTATAAAGGCTGCACTTTTTTCTGAGTACATATCTGGTAATAGAATTGTAAACTCATCTCCGCCTTGGCGAGCAACGACATCTTTTGAACGTAGGCAACTGCGTAATCGTTTTGCTACTTCAATTAATAACAAGTCTCCGACGTCATGACCGAGTCTATCGTTAATTTTTTTGAATCGATCTAAATCAAGAAACATGACGGCAACATCATTTGCGCTAGTTTGAGCTGTATTTAAAATATTTTTTAAATCCTTTTCGAACTTACGGCGATTTGGTAGTCCAGTAAGTGCATCATGAAAGGCTAAATGTTCTACTTGTTTTTGTTTTTCATATAAAGTTGTAATATCACGTGCTATGCCAAACATCCCGACAACTTCCTTGTTTATGAAAGTAGGGATGAGTGTAATGTGAAGGTAATAGTAGTAACCTTCTTTTTCCTTTGTGCGAACTTCTAAAGTTTGTGGTCTACCTTCTTTCGTTAGTTGTAAAGCTTTCTTTAGTAAATCATGGTCTTTTAAGTCAATAAAGTGTAAAAGGGAATAGCTTTCTACTTCACAATAGTAGGCAGTAAATAAGCTTTCGCAAGCTGTATTAGACTGCTGGAAAATACCATACATATTTAAAGAGAAAACAGCATCCGGGTGATCTTCGAATAAAGATTTATAACGTTGTTCACTTTTTGATAACGCAGATGCACCTTCTTCTACTTTATCTTCTAGTTGTGTAGTCAACTGCTCGTATGTATCGATTAGTGCCTGATTATCTTTCCACATATAAAGTTGTCGTAAGAATAATAAGATAAGAGATAATACTAGACCGATCAACATGAACTTATCATCCCAAGGTTGAAAGATAATAAAAGAAAAAGTAATGATTATACTAAAATAAGGTAATATAAAGCGCACATAATCAAACCGATAATATTTTGTTTTCGTTTCATGCTGTATTGGTTTATCTAAAATATATAGTATGGATGACAAACCAATTAATAAAATCGAAGCAGTATGTATTAAGTAAGAGACTTCAGAAGAAGGTTTTATCCCTGCGTTTAATTGAAACAGGTGTATATATCCGTACACGAGTATAATAGTAAAGCCGATAATTAATGAAATTCTGCTAGAAGAATATTCTTCTCTTCTATATAGACTAATTACGGCGTAGATTACTAATGATTGTGCAATAAAATATCCAATTAAAACCCAGGTATCTGTTGTTAACATACGAAAGCTTGAAATGTCCAAAATAAAAGTTAAGGTAAAATAAATATTCATAATAACGATAAAGATGCTATCGAATGAAAATTGAGCTAGTCCTCTAATAGAGTAATGTTTTATGAACTTTATAGCAAAGCCAGAAAAGAGCAAAATATATTGTACGATAAAAAAGGGCAATGCCTTATATGAGAATATGACTTGGTCATATATAGAAAGTGAATGAAGAAATAGAGTTATCTCCATTGTCAATCCACATAGGCAAGTGCATAGTACCAAAACCCAAAATAATTTGTCACCGCGCTTCATTTTCTTAATTGCTTTATATAGGCAATAGCAAGAAAAGAGTGTAGCGAAACAAAATAAGAAGAGAATTCCAATTTCTTTTATATTTAAGTCCTTAGGGATAAGAAATATCCAAAGAGAAAATATAATTATGTACATTATGACAAAGTGTACGTATTTTTTTTGATTAATCATATTATGACTCCGTTTCAATAAAGTTGAATCACAGGTGGAAAATGCTAATTCCAATCATAGCATATAAAATAGGGTGTTTTTTACTAAAAAAATTACTTTTTTTGAAAAAAATAGCTCAACATTACAATTTACCATTGTAATGTTGAGCTACTTATTCTTTTTACCCCTCTTATAGAGGATAATTCATGTATGAATTGCAGCATCGCTAAATCTTTCTGTTTACTTTCAATCATAATATCGAAATTATGATTGATTTTTTTTGCAACGTGTAAGAAAGGTTTAATAAACTCTAAATCAATATATTCCGCGTGAGCCCTAAATTCTTTTTTTGATTTAGGAGAGGAAATGTGAACTTTAGGAACAATATTTGTATGTGACCAAGTTTCAAAAATTGCAGGAAGTAACTCTTCTAACGGTTCCTCGCAAAGATTTGCCATGTGATGGTGATAATCAAATACGAATGGGATCTTTTCTTTTTGGCAAATAGATAAAGTTTCAGCAGTTGTATATGTTTTATCATCATTTTCAAGTGTCATTTGCCTCTTTATATGTGCAGGAAGTTTTTTTATGTTTTCATGGAAACGCTCAACCGCTTTTTCTTTATTTCCGTAGGCCCCACCTACATGGATGTTAATATAAGAAGAATCTGCAATGCCTATTGCATCTAATACTTTATAATGATAGGTCATATCTGTAATAGCGTTAGTTGTAATGTGTGGCTTATCACTTGTAAATAGCGTAAATTGATTTGGGTGAAAACTTACTCGTAAATTATGTTCTTTAATTAATGCCCCAATTGTACGCCAAAGCGGTGTGAACAATCCGATGTAATCAAACTCGACTTCGGGATGTGTTGCAAGTGGGACGATGGAAGAAGATAAGCGATATAATGGAATTTCATGCGCTATATTGTAGTGAAGAATACGTATTGTATGCTCAAGATTCTGCCGCGTAACATCGTATAATTTATCTTCTCGTTCTTGTTTACTAAGCTTTTGAAAGCTTGTAAATGTCATCGTTTTAGCCGGAGAACAGTCCCAGAGTGCCATTGCATGTGAGACATATCCGAAACGCATAATCATAATGAATACATCTCCTTTATGCATTATCTTTCCTATAGGAAGAAAGCAAGTATTGTTCCTATCCATTCTTTGCCTCTATTAATGAGAGAATTCGGACTAACATCTTTCAAGGAAAGTAATGACGCATTTTCTAGATCTTCGTGGAATTTATTTTTTACTGTTTGTATAAAATGTTCATCATATAAAAGGCAGTTGATTTCATGGTTAATATATAAACTTCTCATATCAAAGTTTGCAGTTCCGATATCACAGATATAGTCATCAACTATAATAACTTTAGCGTGAAAAAAACCTTGTTGAAATGCGTAAATATTACAGCCAGCTTGTATTAACTTTCGGCAATATGGGAATTTTGCTTCTCGAACAAGGGGGTGATCCGCTTTTTCTGGAACGAGAATCGTGATTTGAACCCCGCGTTTTCGAGCTTCTAATAATGCGTTCATAATTTTTCTTCCAGGAATGAAATAGGGTGTACCGATAAAGAGTTCCTTTTTTGCACCTTCAATTAAATGTAAAAAAGTATGTTGTAAATAGGCACCATCAGTTGGAATAAATTGATGTTCGATAGTACCGGGTTGCTGTTTCGGAAAATAAAGAGAAGCGTCCAATAAATTTTGGTTTGTATCATCAAACCAGTCATGTAAAAATTGCTTTTGTAAATCTTGTACTCCTTCGCCTGTAAGACGTAAATGATAGTCCCTCCATAATCCTAACCGCTCATTATGTCCCAAATACTCTTCACCAATATTAAATCCTCCAATGTAACCAATTTTCCCGTCGATAACTGTAATTTTTCTATGGTTTCTTTGATTTGCAGAAAAGAAAGGAAAAGGAAACTTTACTTTGTGACAAAATGAAAAAGAGACACCATGTTTTTGCAGGGAGCGAACGGCCTCGTTTGATAAATGATGGCTTCCCAATCTATCGAGTAAAAGTCTTACTTCAATTCCTTCCTTTGCCTTATCAATAAGTAACTTTAAAAATTCTCGGCTGATTTTATCGTTTTTTACAATGAAAAACAAAACATGCACATGGTGTTTCGCCTGTTTTATATCAGTAAATAGAGTGTCATACAAATCTTTTCCGTATGTATAAAGGTGAAAATCACTTTGACGTAAAGGGAAAGAACGAGAACGTACACGCCTTAAATGAACAATTCTCCCATAAGAAAGATCGATTACAATCCAGAGAGCAATACCTATTAATAAGAGAGGTAAGAAGAACATGAGTAAATTCCCTCCTTCACGGTCTTTTCACCATTTGTTTTTTATAAATCAAACATTCATTTTATCCGGTTATTTGTGGGCTAATAATTAGTAGGGAGTAAATAACTTCTAATGATTAAAGTTTCACTTTATAGTTTCACCGAAATAAACAGCTTTATTAAAAAATATGTTGTTGTATAACAAAAAACTGTTGACTGAATGCTCACTCATTATATAATGAAGGTAGGGGATAAAATTCAGAAAATTATATGTTTTTGAAGATTCTAAAAAAGAAAGAGGGCTTACAAAGAGAGGGGTAGCATAAAAATGAATAGCTTACTGATCATGAATTGGCTGGCTGCCATTGCTGTTATTGCTTATGCGGGATATTTGTTTGTGTATCTTATACGAACGAGGATGGCCTACATACAGTTAGGAAAAAAGATTGAATTTGACCGTCGTTTTAAAGAGCGTTGGGATCTCCTTAAGGTCAATGTTTTCGGTCAGAAAAAGCTGCTGAAAGATAAAAAGAGCGGCATTATTCACGTTATGTTCTTTTACGGATTTATTCTTGTCCAATTTGGAGCAATTGACTTCGTTTGGAAAGGACTCGCACCAGGATCACATCTTCCACTTGGACCACTATACCCTGCATTTACATTCTTCCAGGAAATTGTCACACTTGTTATTTTAATTGCAGTCTTTTGGGCTTTTCATCGACGCTATGTTGAAAAGTTAGTTCGTTTAAAACGTAATTTCAAATCAGGTCTTGTTCTTATCTTTATCGGTGGCTTAATGATTTCTGTGCTACTCGGTAATGGAATGGGAATTATATGGCATGGCGAGGAGCTTTCATGGAGTGAGCCAATCGCTTCTGCAATCGCTTACGTTTTCTCGGGGATAAATGAAACCGCAGCCATTTCTGTGTTCTATTTCTCTTGGTGGGTGCATTTACTAATTTTGTTAACGTTTTTAGTTTATGTTCCACAATCGAAACACGCGCATTTAATTGCTGGACCAGCTAACGTTTTCTTCGGCCGTCTTTCAAATCCAGGGAAACTTGAAAAGATTGACTTTGAAGATGAAACACAAGAAACATTTGGTGTTGGTAAAATCGAAGACTTTAGACAAAATCAGCTTATTGACTTATACGCTTGCGTAGAGTGTGGTCGTTGTACAAATATGTGTCCGGCAACAGGAACAGGGAAAATGTTATCGCCGATGGATTTAATTTTAAAACTTCGCGATCATTTAACTGACAAAGGAGCAGCAGTAACATCAAAAGCGCCTTGGGTTCCAGTAGTTGCTTTTAATAATACACAAGGAAATCAGTTAGCGATGATGGCGGCTGGGAAAGGGCAACAAGAATCAGCGGCTGCAACACTCGCTTACGATCCAAGTTTAATCGGAGATATTATTACAGAAGAAGAGATTTGGGCTTGTACAACGTGTCGTAACTGTGAGGATCAGTGTCCGGTTATGAATGAGCACGTTGATAAAATTATTGATTTACGCCGCTATCTCGTTTTAACAGAAGGAAAAATGGATGCGGAAGCGCAACGTGCGATGACAAACATCGAGCGTCAAGGGAATCCGTGGGGTCTAAACCGTAAAGAGCGTGAAACTTGGCGCCAAGGTGATGATGAAGTAACGGTTCCAACTGTAAAAGAAAAATCGAAAGCTGGCGAGGAGTTCGAATATTTATTCTGGGTTGGTTCAATGGGATCATATGATAATCGTAGTCAGAAGATTGCGATATCGTTTGCGAAGTTGATGAACGAAGCAGGCATTTCATTTGCGATACTCGGTAATAAGGAAAAGAACTCTGGAGATACACCGCGCCGCCTTGGAAATGAATTTGTCTTCCAAGAGATGGCGACAAAAAATATCGAGGAATTTGAAAAAGCAGGAGTGAAGAAAATCGTTACGATTGACCCTCATGCTTATAACACATTTAAAAATGAGTATCCGGACTTTGGCTTGCAAGCAGAAGTCTATCATCATACAGAACTGTTAGCTCAGTGGGTGAAAGAAGGACGCTTAAAACCGGTTCACGCTATTGAGGAAACAGTTACGTACCATGATTCCTGCTACTTAGGAAGATACAACGAAGTATACGAAGCCCCGCGTGACATTTTGAAAGCGATTCCTGGTGTGAATCTTGTAGAAATGGCACGTAACCGTGAAACGGGAATGTGCTGTGGAGCAGGTGGTGGCTTAATGTGGATGGAGGAAACAACAGGTTCACGCATTAACGTTGCTCGTACAGAACAAGCATTAGCTGTACAGCCATCCATTATCGGTACAGGATGTCCGTATTGCTTAACGATGATTAGTGATGGGACGAAAGCGAAAGAAGTTGAAGAGAAAGTTCAAACTCTCGATGTAACAGAGATTTTAGAACGCTCAGTGATTGGACAGAAGAAAGAAGCAATCTAGTTTGTAGGAATGCATACAACTTTAGAAAGAGGTGCAATGATTGCACCTCTTCTCAACGTAGGAACACCGAGCGCCCGCTCAGTGATAAAAGGAAATGGGGGAAAGAGGAATGAGTAAAACAGTTATTTTAAGTGCAGCAAGAACACCGGTTGGGAAATTTGGAGGATCTTTAAAAGATGTAAAAGCAACAGAACTTGGAGGGATTGCAATTAAAGCGGCGCTTGAAAGAGCAAATGTTTCTGCTAGTGATGTTGAGGAAGTTATATTCGGAACGGTTATTCAAGGTGGGCAGGGGCAAATTCCATCGCGCCAAGCGGCGAGGGCTGCTGGAATCCCTTGGGAAGTGCAGACGGAAACAGTGAATAAAGTTTGTGCATCGGGGCTTCGTGCGGTTACGTTAGCGGATCAAATTATTCGTACTGGCGATCAATCATTGATTGTAGCTGGTGGTATGGAGTCGATGAGTAACAGTCCTTACATTTTACGAGGAGCAAGATGGGGATACAGAATGGGCAACAACGAAGTCGTTGATTTAAACATTGCTGACGGTTTAACATGCGCATTTTCAGGTATACACATGGGTGTTTATGGCGGAGAAGTTGCGAAGGAAGATGGAATTTCTCGCGAAGCGCAAGATGAATGGGCATATCGTAGCCACCAGCGTGCGGTTTCAGCACATAATGAAGGACGTTTTGAAGAGGAAATCGTGCCAGTAACGATTCCGCAAAGAAAAGGCGATCCTATTGTTGTTGCAAAGGATGAGGCGCCACGCGCGGATACAACAATTGAAAAGTTAGCAAAATTAAAACCTGTATTTGATAAAACAGCGACAGTGACAGCTGGTAATGCACCAGGCTTAAATGATGGTGGTGCTGCACTTGTATTAATGAGCGAAGACAGAGCGAAGCAAGAAGGAAGAAAGCCGTTAGCGACAATTTTGGCACATACAGCAATTGCAGTGGAGTCTAAAGATTTCCCGAGAACGCCAGGTTATGCAATTAACGCATTGCTTGAAAAAACAGGCAAGACAATTGAAGACATCGATTTATTCGAGATTAATGAAGCATTTGCAGCAGTAGCAATTGCAAGTACAGAGATTGCGGGAATTGACCCAGAAAAATTGAATGTAAATGGCGGCGCAGTGGCGATGGGGCATCCGATTGGAGCAAGCGGAGCGCGCATTATCGTTACACTAATCCATGCACTGAAGCAACGCGGCGGCGGAATTGGAATTGCTTCGATTTGTAGCGGTGGTGGTCAAGGTGATGCAGTGATGATTGAAGTTCACTAATTAAGATTAGACGGTATATAGTTTATTGAAAATTAAGGGGGAAGAAGAAATGAGTGTACAAAAAATTGTTGTAATTGGTGCAGGACAAATGGGATCAGGAATTGCACAAGTATGTGCAATGGCAGGATACGATGTGAAGGTACAAGATTTAAAACAGGAGCAATTAGATAGAGGATTGGCTATTATTACGAAAAACTTAGCACGCCAAGTAGAAAAGGGGCGCATGAAGGAAGAAGAAAAGGAAGCGACATTAAACCGTCTTGCAGTAACGCTTGATTTAGATTGTGTGAAGGAAGCGGATCTTATTATCGAAGCAGCTGTCGAGAAAATGGATATTAAAAAGAAAATCTTTGCAAATTTAGATGAAATTGCTCCAGAACACGCAATTTTAGCGACAAATACGTCATCTTTGCCAATTACAGAAATTGCCGCGGTAACGAAACGTCCGGAAAAAGTAATCGGTATGCACTTTATGAATCCGGTTCCGGTTATGAAACTTGTTGAAATTATTCGTGGTTTGGCTACAGATGATGCGGTATACGAAACAATTGAGGATATTACGAAGAAAATTGGCAAAGTACCAGTTGAAGTAAATGATTTCCCAGGATTTGTATCGAACCGTATTTTATTACCGATGATTAACGAAGCAATCTATACGTTATATGAAGGTGTAGCGACGAAAGAAGCAATTGATGAAGTAATGAAACTTGGTATGAATCACCCGATGGGTCCTCTAACGCTCGCTGATTTTATCGGTTTAGACACGTGTTTATACATTATGGAAGTGTTGCATGAAGGTTTAGGTGATAGTAAATATCGCCCATGTCCATTGCTACGTAAGTACGTAAATGCAGGATGGTTAGGACGTAAAACAGGTCGTGGTTTCTACGTTTACGAATAAATCCCCCTTTGTTACAAAATAGTGGTCTTACCAAATTGTTAAAAGGTTATATAGCAAATGGAGGCGGAGTATATGAACTTTCGTTTTAATGAAGAGCAGCAAATGATGAGGAAAATGGTTCGAGATTTTGCACAGAAGGAAATTGCTCCCTTTGTTCCTAGTATGGAACAAGGGGTGTTCCCAAAAGAGATTTTGCAGAAGATGGGTGAGCTTGGATTAATGGGAATTCCAGCGCCTGCAAAATACGGTGGTGCAGAAATGGATTTTATTTCTTACATTTTAGCAATTGAAGAAATTTCAAAGGTAAGCGCAACAGTTGGTGTAATTTTAGCTGTACATACGTCAGTTGGAATGAACCCGATTTTATATTTCGGAACAGAAGAACAGAAAGAGAAATACGTTTCTAAACTTGCGACTGGTGAATATTTAGGTGCATTTGCATTAACAGAACCAAATGCAGGATCGGATGCAGGAAGTTTGAAATCAAGAGCTGTGAAGAAAGGCGATCATTACATTATTAATGGATCGAAGGTGTTCATTACAAATGGTGGTGAAGCAAGTACATATATTGTATTCGCTTCTACAAATCCAGAGGCAGGAAAGAGTGGGATTTCTGCATTCATAGTAGAGAAAGATACACCAGGCTTAATTATCGGTAAAGATGAGCATAAAATGGGACTGCTCGGTTCTCGCACTGTACAACTTACGTTCGAGGATATGAAGGTACCGGCTGAGAATTTACTTGGTGAAGAAGGACAAGGATTTAAGGTAGCGATGGCGAATTTAGATGTTGGACGAATTGGAATTGGGGCGCAAGCATTAGGTATTGCTGAAGCGGCGCTTGCATGTGCGATTGATTATGCGAAAGAACGTGAGCAATTCGGAAAGCCAA
This sequence comes from Bacillus sp. CD3-5, assembly GCF_006349665.1. Classification (NCBI taxonomy): domain Bacteria; kingdom Bacillati; phylum Bacillota; class Bacilli; order Caryophanales; family Bacillaceae; genus Bacillus; species Bacillus sp. CD3-5. Next base: position 176,476 of record NZ_VEPX01000009.1, read on the forward strand.
TTGCGGCGCAGCAAGGGATTGGCTTCAAACTTGCAGATATGGCAACTAGCGTAGAAGCGGCGCGATTACTCGTATATAGGGCGGCATCGCTAAGAGCGCAAGGATTACCATGTGGTAAAGAAGCATCTATTGCGAAATTATTCGCTTCTAAAACGGCTGTTGAAGTTGCGATTGAAGCAGTGCAAGTATTTGGTGGCTACGGTTATACGAAAGATTATCCAGTAGAAAGATTTTTCCGTGATGCGAAAATCACGCAAATATATGAAGGGACGAGTGAAATACAGAAACTTGTTATTAGCCGGGCTTTATAAAAGCACAAGGGGGAGACGGGCATGCATTTTAAACTATCAGAAGAACATGAAATGATAAGAAAAATGGTTCGGGACTTTGCTAAGAACGAAGTAGCACCGACAGCAGCTGAACGTGATGAAGAAGAGAGGTTTGATCGAGCGCTATTTGATCAAATGGCAGAGCTTGGTTTAACCGGAATTCCGTGGCCTGAAGAATACGGCGGAATTGGAAGCGATTACTTGGCGTATGTAATTGCTATTGAAGAATTATCACGCGTATGTGCTTCTACAGGTGTAACATTGTCTGCACATACTTCACTTGCTGGTTGGCCAATTTTTAAATTTGGAACAGAAGAGCAAAAGCAAACATTTTTACGACCGATGGCTGAAGGAAAGAAAATTGGTGCGTACGGCTTAACGGAGCCAGGGTCTGGATCGGATGCTGGTGGAATGAAGACGATCGCCAAAAGAGATGGAGACCATTATGTATTAAATGGATCAAAAATATTTATCACTAATGGTGGTATTGCTGATATTTATGTTGTTTTCGCATTAACTGATCCTGAATCGAAGCAGCGTGGCACGAGTGCATTTATAGTGGAAAGTGATACACCAGGATTTTCAGTTGGGAAGAAGGAGAGTAAATTAGGGATTCGCTCTTCACCAACAACTGAAATTATGTTCGAAGATTGTCGTATTCCTGTAGAGAATTTACTAGGGGAAGAAGGACAAGGGTTTAAGATAGCGATGCAAACATTAGATGGTGGCCGTAACGGTATTGCGGCGCAAGCGGTTGGTATTGCACAAGGGGCTTTAGATGCTTCCGTAGAATATGCAAGAGAGCGTCATCAGTTTGGGAAGCCGATTGCGGCGCAGCAAGGGATTGGCTTTAAACTTGCAGATATGGCAACGGATGTGGAGGCGGCGCGTCTTCTAACATATCAAGCAGCTTGGTTGGAATCGGAAGGGCTTCCGTATGGGAAAGAGTCAGCGATGTCAAAAGTATTTGCAGGTGATGCAGCGATGAAGGTGACGACGGAAGCGGTACAAGTATTTGGTGGTTACGGTTATACGAAAGATTATCCAGTAGAGCGATACATGCGAGATGCAAAGATTACACAGATATATGAAGGAACACAAGAGATTCAAAGGCTCGTAATTTCTCGTATGTTAACGAAGTAGGATCAAAGGCGTAGGTATTTTCCTACGCTTTTTCCTTCCAAAAAATAATAGAGAGGTGAAGGGGATGGTTAAACATAATGTGCATGCATCAGTGAAAGATGAAAAATTAGTCGCGTTAAGGCGTGAACAAATGATTAAAGGTGCAGTGCAACTGTTTAAACAAAAAGGATTTCCGCGTACAACAACGAGAGAGATTGCAAAGGCAGCTGGATTTAGTATTGGAACGCTTTATGAATACATTCGTACAAAAGATGATGTTTTGTATTTAGTTTGTGATAGTATTTATGAACATGTAAAAGAAAGATTAGAGGAAGTAGTTTGTACGGAAAAAGGAAGTGTAGAAAGTTTAAAGATAGCAATAACGAATTATTTTAAAGTGATGGACGAATTGCAGGAAGAAGTATTAATAATGTATCAAGAGGTACGCTTTTTACCGAAAGAATCACTCCCGTACGTATTAGAAAAGGAGTTTCAAATGGTAGGAATGTTTGAGAATATTTTAGAACAGTGTACGGAAAACGGAACATTTACATTAAATAAAAAAGAAATACAGCTTCTTGCGCATAATATTTTTATACAAGGACAGATGTGGGGATTTCGACGTTGGGCGCTGCAAAAGCTATATACGCTCGAAGAATATACAGACATGCAAATTAGGTATGTATTACAAGGGGCCCATATGCTTCCGAAATAAGGAATGCACAAATTATAATTTTACTACCCCATAAAAGTTTCCCGTTTTTTTTTGTAGCATATTTGTGCGACTTTTGTTTATAATGAATAGTATGGATTTTTTTAAGCAGGCCGTTATATATAAGGTTATATTTGATGAAAGGAAGTGCCGCATAAGTGGATTTTAAGCAATATTCACCAGAAGAGCTAAAAGAATGTTCAATGATTGAAGTTGTACATAGCGTTTTAGGGGATAAAAAACAAGCAACGACATTCAACGAGTTGGTTCAAGAAATCGCTCAAGTGCTGGGACTATCTCAAGAGCAAGTTAATGCGAAAATCGCACAATTTTATACAGACTTAAACATCGATGGACGTTTCATTAATTTAGGAGAAAATCGTTGGGGGCTACGCAGCTGGTACCCATACGAGCAAATTGATGAAGAAATCTTGCCTCAACCAAAACCGAAGAAGAAACGTAAAGTTGAAGAAGACGGTTTTGACGACTACATTGACGAAGATGAAGATGACTTTGATGATGTAGACGGAAATGAAGACGAAGATGATGATGTAGAAGATTTGGACAAGGTTCTTGAAGACGAAGACGGAGACGACGATGATCTTGATGATTTAGACGAAGATGAAGATGACTTCGCTGAAGAAGAACTTGAGTATGATGAAACTGAAGAAGAAGAAGAGGAAGAACTGTAGTTCTTGACTTTTCATTATCGTCCATGTAGAATCATTTTTGGGCTCTTTAAAAAAGGACGATAATACTTTTAAAGTGTAAATATAAAAGAAAATTGCTCCCTACTTATTACTTTATGTGATGAGGGGAGCAATTTTCTTTTTTGTTTTTTGTTTAGAAAATAAAAAGAGTCTAACAATAAGATGGATACAGTGTTATCTACATACGTTGCGCTTTGCAACGGTGATTATATAACAGCAAAATAGAAGGGAGCTTTTTCATGACTAAGTATATTTTTGTAACAGGCGGTGTAGTATCGTCTCTAGGAAAAGGTATTACAGCAGCATCTCTTGGAAGACTTTTAAAAAATCGTGGTTTAAACGTAACGATTCAAAAGTTTGATCCATACATTAACGTAGACCCAGGGACTATGAGCCCATACCAACACGGTGAGGTATTCGTAACAGATGATGGTGCAGAAACTGACTTAGACCTTGGTCACTATGAGCGTTTCATCGACATCAACTTAAACAAATACAGCAACGTAACAACAGGTAAAATTTACTCTTCAGTTCTTCAAAAAGAGCGTCGTGGTGAATACCTAGGAGGAACAGTTCAAGTTATTCCTCACATTACTAACGAAATTAAAGAGCGCGTATACCGTTCTGGTCGCGAAACAAACGCGGACGTTGTTATTACAGAAATCGGTGGAACTGTTGGTGACATCGAGTCTCTACCATTCTTAGAAGCAATCCGTCAAATTAAGAGCGACATCGGTCGTGACAATGTAATGTACATTCACTGTACGTTAATCCCGTACTTAAAAGCAGCGGGTGAAATGAAAACAAAACCAACGCAACATAGCGTTAAAGAGCTTCGCAGTTTAGGTATTCAACCAAATATTATCGTTGTTCGTACAGAAATGCCTGTTTCTCAAGATATGAAAGACAAGCTTGCATTATTCTGTGACATTGATACAAAAGCAGTTATTGAAGCACGCGATGCAGATACTTTATATGCAGTTCCATTATCTCTTCAAGAGCAAAATATGGATCAAATCGTTTGCGATCACTTAAAATTAGACAATCCAGCTGCAGATATGACAGAGTGGACTGCGCTAGTTGAAAAAGTGCGTAACCTTTCTAAGAAAACAAAAATCGCTCTTGTTGGTAAATACGTAGAGCTTCAAGATGCATACATTTCTGTTGTAGAAGCACTTCGTCATGCGGGTTACTCTTTCGACACAGATGTAGAAGTGAAATGGGTAAATGCTGAGCACGTAACAGCAGAGAACGTACAAGAATTAGTAGGAGACACAGATGGTATCCTTGTACCAGGTGGCTTCGGTGATCGTGGTGTAGAAGGTAAAATCGTTGCAATTCAATATGCTCGTGAAAACAAAGTTCCATTCCTAGGAATTTGCTTAGGTATGCAACTTGCATCAATCGAATTCGCACGTAACGTATTAGGATTAGAAGGAGCTAACTCTTCTGAAATCAATCCTGACACACCTTATGCAATCATCGACTTATTACCAGAACAAAAAGATGTAGAAGACTTAGGTGGTACACTTCGTCTTGGTCTATACCCATGTAAGCTTGCTGAAGAAACAAATGCTTACAACGCTTACAATGAGCCGGTTGTATATGAGCGTCATCGTCATCGTTATGAGTTCAACAATCAATTCCGTCCGGATATGGAAAAAGCAGGATTTGTATTCTCTGGTACAAGCCCAGACGGTCGTTTAGTTGAAATCGTTGAATTAAAAGATCACCCTTGGTTCGTAGCAGCACAGTTCCACCCAGAACTTGTTTCTCGTCCAAACCGTCCACAACCATTGTTCCATGACTTCGTAAGAGCGTCTATTACGAATAAAGAGAGCAAGTAATAAAAAAGCGCCTGAAATAGGGCGCTTTTTTTAATATTCATTTAACATTTCATCGATTGTAAATTTGATTCCGTGATATGCAAATAAAGCTATCATTAAGCTTGGGAATCCGTAGCGATTACCTTCATCGTCTGGAATAAGCCCTTTTAACAGTTTTGTATCAATATGTACATCTGTATATTGTTCTAGTGATTCATTGCCTTCTTGAATAGCAGAAATGCCGACAATAGAGTGTCCATCTGCTTGAAGTTTTTTTGCTATTGCTACAACTTCTTCATCTGTTGAAAAACGGCTAATAAGAAGTACACGATCTGCAGAAGTTACTTCTACTTCCTTACCATTTTCAAATAATCGTTTTGCTTGCTTCATTGGTTCAGTACCGAATAGCGCTTCAGCAACAACGCCCTCCATTTCATTTGTACCATGTAAATAAATGAAACCTTCGCCAACTAATGCTTGAGCAAGTAGACGGGCGCTATCTTCTATATTCATTTCCTCTTTTTGAGAAACTCTTGAGAAATAACCGCTTAATTGGGTTGAAAAAATTTTTAACATAATGTTACTCCCTTCGTACGTGTTTACCGGCTTTCATTATAGTTTATTTTTTTAGAAAGGTGAAATCGAAGGTGGCATAACAAAATAGGAAACGGTAAAATAAGAAAGAAATAGGAAGGAATTTGGTAAAGAATAGCGAAAATTAATCGTTAAGATATAAGAAGCTTTAAATCTTGTACTTACACAGAAAGGTTGGGAGTTATGGAAGGGAAAATTTTAATCGTTGATGATCAATATGGCATTCGTGTGTTATTACATGAAGTGTTCCAAAAAGAAGGTTATCAGACATTCCAAGCAGCGAATGGATTTCAAGCTTTAGATATCGTGAAAAAAGATAATCCAGATTTAGTTGTGTTAGATATGAAAATTCCAGGTATGGATGGTATAGAGATTTTAAAGCATGTAAAAGAAATTGATGAGAGTATTAAAGTGATTTTAATGACTGCTTACGGAGAGCTTGATATGATCCAAGAAGCAAAAGATTTAGGTGCTTTAATGCATTTTGCTAAACCATTTGATATTGATGAAATTCGTCAAGCGGTGAGAAATGAGCTCGCTGTAGAGGCTTAAAAATGAATTTTTTATAAAAAATATGGAAAAAAGCGTTTACATGGACTATTGTGCAGGTGAATACGGTTGAGTTTTTGAGTACAAGTTGTTATCCTATTGAGTGTAGAAAAAAGTCCGGTATGTAGATATACATATTTTACCTTATTCTGGTCATACTACCAGCGATAAGAACTTATCGGATACAAAAAACGTTTTTTAGGAGGATTCACCATGCCTTTAGTTTCTATGAAAGAAATGCTAAACAAAGCACTAGAAGGAAAATACGCAGTTGGTCAATTCAACATGAACAACTTAGAGTGGACTCAAGCTATTTTAGCTGCTGCGGAAGAAGAAAAATCTCCTGTAATCCTAGGTGTATCTGAGGGTGCAGCTCGTCATATGACTGGTTTCAAAACAGTTGTAGCTATGGTTAAAGCTTTAATCGAAGAAATGAACATCACTGTTCCTGTAGCGATTCACCTTGACCATGGTTCAAGCTTCGAAAAATGTAAAGAAGCAATCGATGCAGGTTTCACATCTGTAATGATCGACGCTTCTCACCACCCATTCGAAGAAAACGTAGAAACTACTAAAAAAGTAGTAGAATACGCACACGCTCGTAACGTATCTGTTGAAGCTGAGCTTGGAACAGTTGGCGGACAAGAAGACGACGTAATCGCTGAAGGCGTAATTTACGCTGACCCAGCTGAGTGTAAGCACCTTGTTGAAGCAACAGGTATCGATTGCCTAGCTCCAGCTTTAGGTTCTGTACACGGTCCTTACAAAGGTGAGCCTAACTTAGGATTCGCTGAAATGGAACAAGTTCGTGACTTCACTGGCGTACCTTTAGTATTACACGGTGGTACTGGTATCCCAACTGCTGATATCGAAAAAGCTATCTCTTTAGGTACTTCAAAAATCAACGTAAACACTGAGAACCAAATTGAGTTTACAAAAGCTGTTCGTGAAGTATTAAACAAAGACCAAGAAGTTTACGATCCTCGTAAATTTATCGGACCTGGCCGCGACGCTATCAAAGCAACTGTTATTGGTAAAATTCGCGAATTCGGTTCTAACGGTAAAGCGTAAGAATAAAATTCCGTTTTGGAAACCGTCTACTCTTTTAGACGGTTTCCTTTCGTTGTATAATGAAAGCGTGAACAAGTCTAAAGATTTTATCATTTTGTTTTTGAAATAGAAAATAATGTGCATAGTCCTATTAATAAATGTGATAACGTATCTAAATTGATAAAGTAAATTCGATAAATAGTTAATCTTTATCTTTTTGTATGACAGGAGAAATGAAGATAATGGTTTCCTATTTATTGAGTTTTGGGATGGAAAAGTAATTGAGATTCTTAAGGGGGAGCTTTCTATAAAAATATAGAAAGTAAATACATTCACAAGAAGGGAGCTCAATATGGAAAAATTGCTAATTGAAGGCGGAAGAGCTTTAAATGGAACAATTCGCGTGAGTGGTGCAAAGAACAGCGCCGTTGCACTAATTCCAGCGACAATTTTAGCAGATACTCCAGTAACTATTGGTGGTGTCCCTAATATTTCGGACGTGAAAATGTTAGGAGACTTACTAGAGGAAATTGGAGGGAGAGTGACTTATGGACAGGAGGAAGAGATGGTAGTCGATCCTTCTAACATGGTTGCAATGCCTTTACCAAATGGAAAAGTGAAAAAATTGCGTGCTTCTTATTATTTAATGGGTGCGATGCTTGGCCGTTTTAAAAAAGCTGTTATTGGGCTTCCAGGTGGATGTCACTTAGGACCGAGGCCGATTGATCAGCACATTAAAGGATTTGAAGCGTTAGGTGCACATGTTACGAATGAACAAGGTGCTATCTATTTAAGAGCAGATGAACTACGAGGGGCACGTATTTATTTAGATGTTGTTAGTGTAGGAGCTACGATTAATATTATGCTAGCAGCTGTACGAGCGAAAGGTAGAACTGTTATTGAAAACGCAGCGAAAGAACCAGAGATTATTGATGTAGCTACACTGTTAACTAGCATGGGAGCACGCATTAAAGGTGCTGGTACAGATGTAATCCGAATTGATGGTGTGGATTCATTGCACGGTTGTCATCATACGATCATTCCAGATCGTATTGAAGCGGGTACGTATATGATTTTAGGTGCTGCGTCAGGAGGAGAAGTAACAGTTGATAATGTTATTCCTCAGCATTTGGAGTCAGTTACTGCAAAATTAAGAGAAGCTGGTGTCCAAGTTGAAACGAATGATGACCAGATTACAGTGAACGGTGATAGAAGATTAAAAGTAGTTGATATAAAAACGCTTGTATATCCAGGTTTCCCAACAGATTTACAACAGCCATTTACAACACTTTTAACAAAGGCGCATGGAACGGGTGTTGTAACGGATACGATTTATGGCGCACGTTTTAAACATATTGATGAATTACGTCGCATGAATGCGCAAATTAAAGTAGAAGGTCGGTCAGCTATCGTAACTGGTCCTGTTTTATTACAAGGTGCAAAAGTGAAAGCGAGTGATTTGCGAGCTGGAGCGGCCCTTGTTATTGCAGGATTGATGGCGGATGGAATTACAGAAGTAACCGGACTTGAGCATATTGATCGTGGCTATGAAAATATAGTAGACAAGCTTAAAGGGCTTGGTGCAAACATTTGGCGAGAACAAATGACAAAGCAAGAAATTGAAGAAATGAAGAACGCATAAGTGATACTTCCGCGAGGGGGAAGCGAAGCATCACTACTTGCGGAAGTACACTTTATAGAAAAACACGGTTCACAAAATACGGCAGAAATATAAAGACTTAAAGGAGAGGGATTATCGTGGAAAGAAGTTTATCTATGGAGTTAGTACGTGTAACAGAGGCTGCAGCTTTATCATCAGCGCGTTGGATGGGACGCGGGAAAAAGGATGAGGCAGACGGTGCAGCAACATCAGCTATGCGTGATGTATTTGATACAATTCCGATGAAAGGTACAGTTGTAATTGGTGAAGGTGAAATGGATGAAGCACCAATGCTATATATCGGAGAAAAATTAGGTACAGGATATGGTCCGCGTGTAGACGTTGCAGTTGATCCTTTAGAAGGGACAAACATTGTAGCAGCTGGTGGATGGAATGCTCTTGCTGTTATTGCAATTGCAGATCATGGTAATTTGTTACATGCTCCTGACATGTACATGGATAAAATCGCGGTTGGCCCAGAAGCAGTTGGGGCGGTCGATATTGATGCGCCTATTATCGATAACTTACGTGCAGTTGCGAAAGCGAAAAACAAAGATATTGAAGATGTTGTAGCGACAGTTTTAAACCGTCCACGTCATCAAGCAATTATTGAAGAAATTCGTAAAGCTGGTGCTCGCATTAAATTGATTAATGATGGAGACGTAGCTGGCGCAATCAACACCGCATTTGATCGTACAGGTGTAGATATTTTATTCGGCTCTGGTGGCGCGCCTGAGGGTGTGTTAGCAGCAGTTGCATTAAAATGTTTAGGTGGAGAAATTCACGGGAAATTATTACCACAAAACGACGCTGAATTGGCGCGTTGCAAAAAGATGGGCATAGACGACATCAACCGCATCCTTCGCATGGAGGACTTAGTAAAAGGTGACGATGCAATCTTCGCAGCAACAGGTGTAACAGACGGAGAACTATTACGCGGCGTTCAATTTAAAGGTAGCGTAGGAACAACACAATCCCTTGTTATGCGCGCAAAATCAGGCACAGTACGCTTCGTAGACGGACGTCACAGCTTAAATAAAAAACCGAACTTGGTTATTAAATAAAAAGTGTAAGCGGCTCGTTCAGAATCGCAGGCTATTTAGAACTCTCGACCTTGAAGCGCTCTTTGCTTCGAGTGAGAGAGTGAAATGACCGGAGATTCTAGCCGCTGGAACTGGATTGAGTAAAAAGCGTAAGCATCTTGCTTAGAAGGGGAAGGCATTGGAACTCCTGACGAAGAGGCGTTTTGTGCCTCGCAGGAAGGGGTGAAATGACTGACCCTTCTAGCCACCAGAGCTGGATTAAGTAAAAAGCGTAAGCAGCTCGTTCAGAATGGGAGGGGGATGGAGCTTCTGACGAAGAGGCGCTTTTTGCCTCGTAGGAAGAAGTGAAGCCACCGACCATTCTAGCTGTTGGAGCTGGATTAAATAAAAAGCGAAGACAAATTTTCTTGTCTTCGCTTCTTGTATTTGTGTTTCAACGTATTGATTAAAACTAGATAAAAGGGTTACAATAGTGAATATTACCCTACTTGAACTTATTGCCTTTCATTATTAATTATTTGCCTTCCGTATTTTTTCCCTTTACCCATGTGAAAAGAGAATAACGTTAAAGTGTGGTGTCTGAATGAATTTGTCAATTGCAGCATTAGAAAACATGAAATTAAAAGAGTTATACGAGCTTGCGAAAGAATTTAAAATTTCGTATTATAGCAAATTAACGAAAAAAGAGTTAATCTTCGCCATTTTAAAAGCTCGAGCAGAAAAAGAAGGTTTCTTCTTCATGGAAGGCGTATTAGAAATTATTCAATCAGAAGGATTTGGATTCCTACGTCCTATCAACTACTCTCCAAGCTCAGAAGATATTTATATCTCAGCTTCGCAAATTCGTCGTTTCGATTTACGTAATGGAGATAAGGTTTCTGGTAAAGTACGACCTCCGAAAGAAAATGAACGCTACTTTGGGTTATTACAAGTTGAAGCTGTAAACGGAGATGATCCAGAGTCAGCAAAAGAGCGTGTGCATTTCCCTGCATTAACACCATTATACCCAGATCGCCAAATGAAATTGGAAACGGAACCGAAAAAGTTACCGACACGCATCATGGATTTAATTGCACCAGTTGGATTTGGACAACGTGGTTTAATTGTCGCGCCTCCAAAGGCTGGTAAAACTAGTCTATTAAAAGAAATCGCACACAGTGTTACAACAAATCATCCGGAAGCTGAATTAATTGTCCTTTTAATTGATGAGCGTCCAGAGGAAGTAACAGATATTGAACGTTCTGTTAAAGGAGATGTTGTAAGCTCTACTTTTGATGAAGTACCAGAAAATCATATTAAAGTAGCAGAACTTGTGTTAGAACGTGCAATGCGTCTTGTAGAGCACAAAAAAGATGTTATCATTTTAATGGATAGTATTACCCGTTTAGCGCGAGCTTACAACCTTGTTATTCCGCCAAGTGGTAGAACATTATCGGGTGGTATCGACCCAGCTGCCTTCCATAGACCGAAGCGTTTCTTTGGAGCTGCACGTAATATCGAAGAAGGCGGTAGCTTAACAATTTTAGCAACAGCTCTTGTTGATACAGGATCTCGTATGGACGATGTAATTTACGAAGAATTTAAAGGAACTGGAAATATGGAACTTCATTTAGATCGTTCATTAGCTGAGCGTCGTATCTTCCCGGCAATTGATATTCGCCGTTCTGGTACACGTAAAGAGGATCTATTAATTCCGAAAGAACATTTAGACAAGCTATGGGGTATTCGTAAAACAATGCGTGATACACCAGACTTTGTTGAAGGTTTCTTACGTAAACTTCGTCAAACAAAGACAAATGAAGAATTTTTACAAAACATTGTTGCAGATTCGAAAAGATATGTAACAACGAAGTAAAGGGAAAAGATTGGGACTCGCTTATTTTATGGTAAGCGAGTTTTTTATGTCTTTTAGGTGATCTTAAAGAGAGATGAGTGGAAGGGCATTAGTTGGTTCTAGTTGGATGAGCGGCCTCCGTTTTAAGATAATATCCAGCTTCATCCTCCTCCCATTCTGAACGAGCCGTCTCCACTTTAAGGTGTTATCCAGTTCCGGTGGCTAGCTCTTCGCATCTAAGAACCTTCCGCCCGAAAGGTAAAAAGCACCTTTTGTGCGAGAGAACCTTAGCCAGTCAGAGCTGAACGAGCCGTCTCCACTTTTAATTTAAAAAGACAAAAACAGGTAGTTGCAAAATGAAGTTAGCCTTGTTATAATTTCATCATATGTGTTTCATCAATATAGTTGTGTATGCAGCTGAAGATGAAAAACTCTGTTTCGAAAATGATTCAGGGCGGAAGGAGATGAAAAGAATGAAAGCAGGAATTCACCCAGATTACAAGAAAGTTGTATTCATGGACACAAACACAGGCTTCAAATTCTTAAGCGGATCTACTAGAGGATCTAACGAAACTGTTGAGTGGGAAGATGGTAACACTTATCCATTACTAAAAGTTGAGATCAGTTCTGATTCTCACCCATTCTACACTGGACGTCAGAAGTTTGCTACTGCAGACGGACGCGTTGACCGCTTCAATAAGAAATACGGTCTTAAGTAATAAAAACATAAAACAGGCAAGTGTATCTATTCGCTTGTCTGTTTTTTTTGCGAAAATATTATACCTTTACCCTACTTTTAATTAAAAAGTAGATGAAAGGAGAGCTTCATGTACTTAATAAATCAGAACGGTTGGATTGAAGTGATTTGCGGTAGTATGTTTTCTGGTAAATCAGAAGAGCTTATCCGCCGTGTGCGTCGTACGCAATTTGCGAAACAACATGCAATTGTATTTAAACCATGTATTGATAATCGCTATAGTGAAGAAGACGTTGTATCACATAACGGATTAAAGGTAAAAGCAGTTCCTGTTTCAGCTTCAAAAGATATATTTGAACATATCACTGAAGAAATGGATGTAATTGCAATCGATGAGGTGCAATTCTTTGATGGGGACATTGTGGAAGTGGTGCAAGTATTGGCAAATCGTGGCTATCGTGTCATTGTAGCTGGTTTAGACCAAGATTTCCGTGGTCTACCATTTGGACAAGTTCCTCAGCTGATGGCGATTGCTGAACATGTAACAAAACTACAAGCAGTATGTTCTGCATGTGGATCTCCGGCAAGTCGTACACAACGATTAATTGATGGAGAACCAGCGGCATTTGATGATCCGATTATTTTAGTTGGTGCTTCAGAATCGTATGAACCACGCTGTCGTCATTGTCATGCAGTTCCTACAAACAAAGATAAGTAAAACTCGCTGCGCAAGGCGGGTTTTTTTCAGAATAGAGAGTGTGAGTGGTATGAGCTGCCTACGCTTTAAGTTGTGATATCTAGTTCTGGTGGCTAGCTCTTCGCATCTAAGAACCTTCCGCCCGAAAGGTAAAAAGCACCTTTAGGTCGAAAGAACCTTAGCTGGTCAGAGCTGAACGAGTCACCGAAACTTTTAAATATATTATCTAGCTCCAGCGGCTAGAATCTCCGGCCATTTCACTCTCTCGCTCGAAGCAAAGAGCGCTTCAAGATCGAGAGTTCCAAATAGCCTGCGATTCTGAACGAGCCGCTTGTGCTTTTAAATATAATTTGCGTTTTTTTGAGTAAGTACCATATACTATTTGTATTAGATACTAGGATGTAGAGGTGAATGATGTGTTAGATCGTTTGCAAGCTGTAGAAAATCGTTATGAGAAGTTAAATGAATTGCTAAGCGACCCAGCAATTATTAGTGATTCAAATAAGCTTCGTGAATATTCAAAGGAACAGTCTGATATACAGGAAACGGTAGAGGTGTATCGTGAGTATAAGGATGTTCGTGAGCAATTAAAAGATGCGAAAGCAATGTTAGAAGATAAGTTAGACGCAGAAATGCGTGAAATGGTAAAAGAAGAGGTTTCTGAGTTAGAATCACAAGAAAAAACATTATCAGAGCGTCTGAAAATTTTACTTGTACCAAAAGACCCTAACGATGATAAGAACGTTATCGTTGAGGTTCGTGGAGCTGCTGGTGGCGACGAGGCCGCTTTATTTGCTGGTGACTTATACCGTATGTATAGCCGTTACGCTGAGGTGCAAGGTTGGAAAACGGAGATTATCGAGGCTAGCTATACAGAGTTAGGTGGATATAAAGAGATTATCTTTATGATTAACGGTAAAGGTGCTTTCGCGAAGCTGAAATTCGAGAATGGCGCTCACCGTGTACAACGTGTTCCTGAAACGGAATCTGGTGGACGTATCCATACATCTACAGCAACTGTAGCTGTATTACCAGAGGCAGAAGAAGTAGAAATTGATATTCATGAGAAAGATGTTCGTGTTGATACATTCGCTTCTAGTGGACCTGGTGGACAGAGCGTTAATACAACGATGTCAGCGGTACGTTTAACGCATTTACCGACTGGTGTAGTTGTATCATGTCAGGATGAGAAATCACAAATTAAGAATAAAGAAAAAGCGATGAAAGTATTACGCGCACGTGTTTATGATAAGTTTAGACAAGAAGCGCAAGCTGAGTATGATCAAAACCGTAAACAAGCTGTTGGTACGGGTGATCGTTCAGAGCGTATTCGTACGTATAACTTCCCGCAAAACCGTGTTACAGACCATCGAATCGGTTTAACGATTCAAAAGTTAGATCAAATCTTACAAGGTAAGTTAGATGATTTCATCAATGCCTTAGTAATGGAAGATCAGGCTCAAAGGATGGAGGCAGCTGAGTAATGCGTGTCTATGAAGCCCTGAAATGGGCTTCTTCTTTTTTACAGGAGAATGGACGAGATGAAAATGCGGGAGAAATTGTCCTTTGTCATGTATTAAAGACGAATAGAACAGGATTATTGATGAACATGCGTGAAGAAATAACTGCGGAACAAGAAAAAAGTTTTACAGAGTTTATCCACAAACATGTAGAAGGTATTCCGATTCAATATATGATTGGTCATGAAATGTTTTATGGAAGATCGTTCTTTGTGAATGAAGAAGTATTAATACCAAGACCAGAAACAGAAGAGCTTATAGTAGGAGTGTTAGAAAGAATTGAGCGTCATTTTGGTGATGAGAAAATACATGTAGCAGATATTGGTACAGGTAGCGGAGCAATTTCGATTACACTTGCTTTAGAAAATAAAAATCTTCATGTGTATACGGTAGATATTGCGCAGGAGTCGATTGAAGTTGCAAAAGAAAATGCGAAAACTTTGGGCGCAGAAGTAACGTTCTATCATGGTGATTTATTATCACCATTTTATGAAACGGGTCAAAAGTTAGATGTTGTTGTTTCAAATCCTCCATATATACCGGAAGAAGATTGGCGTGGTCTTTCTCCCGTGGTGAAAGAGCATGAGCCAAAGAGAGCGCTTGTTGGTGGTGAAGACGGATTAGATTTCTATCGCCGCTTTATGGAAGAGTTGCCGAATGTGTTGCAGAAGAAAGCAATTGTCGCATTTGAAATTGGAGTAGGGCAAGGTGAGGACGTGAAAGGGCTGTTACAACAAGCTTTTCCACATGCTCATGTTGAGGTTGTTTTTGATATTAATGGAAAAGATCGTATGGTATTTGCAGAAATGGAGTAAGGGTTACACCTTACTCTATTTTTTTGTGGAAAAATTCATATAGATTTTGAATTTAATAGTTTAGAAAGATGAAAGTCTGTCCACACTGTTTGTAGAAGGGACGGTGGAGGAAATGAAAAAACAAGTTATTGCTTATCTTCTTCTATTATTAATTGGTGCACAGTTACTTGTGCAGTTTGGATATATGAAAGCTGATGCGAAAGGGCCTTCAGTTATTCCGAAAGAGGCCGTTCGATTACGGATTTTAGCAAATAGTGATTCAGATAAAGATCAGGCGTTAAAGCGCAAAGTGCGTGATGAAGTAAAAGCGCAAATTGATGGATGGGTAGCTGATTTAACTTCATTTGAAGAAGCACGCAAAGTCATTCAAAGTCATATTCCAGAAATCGAAAAAACAGTGGCAAATACGTTGAAAAAAGAAGGAAGCAAAGATTCATTCCAAGTGAAATTCAGTAAAAATGTAAAGTTTCCTACAAAGGTATATGGGAATTTTATTTATCCGGCAGGGGAATATGAAGCAGTTTTAATTACAATTGGGGAAGGTGAAGGGGCAAACTGGTGGTGTGTATTATTTCCACCGATGTGTTTCTTAGATTTTTCAAGTGGTACAGCTGTAAGGAAAGAAGAACATGTTGTGAAGGCTGAATCTCCAGAAGAGGAGCAAGTGAAACAAATAGATGATGAAGAAGTAGTAAATGCAGAAGAGAAAAAAGGGGATGAGGTGAAGGAAAAGAAAGTTGTAAAGCAGGAAGTCGCAAAAAAAGTAACAGCTTCTGAAAAGAAAGTAGTAAAAAATGAAACGAAAGTAGAAGAACAACCTGCAAGTAAAGAGGAAACAAAAACTGTGGAAAAAGTGGAGAAACCTGTGGAGCAAAAACAAGAAAAGCGAAATGAGTATGTAAAAGTAGAAGAGGAAGAAGAGCCAGAAGTTAAGTTATTTATTGTAGAAGCTTTTACATCTTTATTCTCTAAATAGTACTATTCGTAAATCCCTCCTCATATATAAAAAAGAGGAGGGATTTATTATGAAGAAGGTATATTTTGCGACGAAGGCAGATGTGGAAAGATTGCATTCTTTTTTCGGACAAGCTAATAAAAAAGATGATAAAATAAATGAGTTGTACGCGCAATTTATGATTTTGGAAGAGGCGGAAGAAATAAGGGCAGTCATTGGATATGAACAAAGTGAAGAAAACGCACTTATTCGTTCTTGTTTATTCACACCTAATGTGGATAAACAGACTTTCTTATATTTTTTTGAAATGTTTTTGCAGTATATGAAAGAAAAAAATATTCGACAATTGTACTTACTAACAAATCATCCACAATCTATAACGATCTTTCAGTTTTTTGACTTTGTTACGATAGAGAAAGAGAACGTACCAGAGGGAATTCGACAGTTAGAACACTTTTGTAAAAATATAAAAGAGCCAAATGCAATAATACTAAATTGTCAGCTATTCACAAAGTTATCCACGGATTAATTAGGTTTATCCACATTTTGTGGATAAACCTTGTTTGTCTTTTGGATAAATCTCATAGTAAACTAAAAATAGACAAGTATTTCAGGGTAGAAAAGGACGTGGGAAAAAATGCATACAAATATGTGGATTGTGGATAATGTTGTGGAAAGAAAAAAATATTATCCACAGTTACAAGAAGCAGCAAAATTATTAAGGGAAAATGAGGCGATTGCCTTCCCTACAGAAACGGTATATGGACTAGGTGCAAACGCGATGAATGATGAAGCGATTGCGAAAATTTTTGAGGCGAAAGGAAGACCGAGTGATAATCCACTTATTGTCCACATCGGGACAAAATCGCAGTTAGATGGGATTGTGAAGGAAATTCCGCCAGTTGCAGAGAAGTTAATGGAGCATTTTTGGCCAGGGCCGTTAACAATTATTTTACCTAGAAAAGAAGGGATTTCAGAGAAGGTAACGGCAGGACTTCATACAGTTGGAGTAAGAATGCCTGATCATCCGGTAGCTCTTGCTCTTATTGAAGAGGCAAATGTACCTGTTGCAGCACCTAGTGCAAATCGTTCAGGTCGTCCAAGTCCGACGTTAGCATCTCATGTATATGAAGATTTAAATGAGAAGATCGCAGGTATTGTAGATGGTGGTGCAACAGGAGTCGGTGTTGAATCGACTGTAATTGATTGTACGAGCGCTGTTCCAACGATATTACGCCCAGGTGGGATTACGAAAGAACAATTGGAAGCAGTGATTGGTACGGTTTCGTTAGATCCAGCTTTAAAGGATGAGAAGGAAAAACCGAAATCACCTGGAATGAAATATACACATTATGCACCGAAAGCGCCGCTAAGTATTGTTGAAGGTTCACGTGAATTTATTCAACGCCTTGTGGATGAGAAGAAGGAAGAAGGATTCAAAGTCGGTGTATTAACGACAGAAGAGTATCAGCACGTATATAACGCGGATGTTGTATTATCTTGTGGTGTTCGAAGTGATTTAGCTAGCGTTGCGACTAAATTATATGATGTACTTAGAACATTTGATGCAAGTGAAGTGGATGTTATTTTTAGTGAATCATTCCCGAATGAAGGAATAGGGAATGCCATTATGAATCGTTTAACAAAAGCGGCAGGACATCAAATTATTACTGAATGATAAGGTACGATTAGCAAACAGAATATTTCTCCTCGGATAAGCATATTGTGAAGTAGCACGTCCGAGGAGGGACATGAATGACGTTTGAACAGATAATACCTTTAATAATTATGGCGTTCGCCTTAGGGATGGATGCGTTCTCGGTAAGTCTTGGTATGGGAATGATGACCTTAAAGATAAGACAAATCCTGTATATCGGTGTGACGATAGGGATATTTCATATTATCATGCCATTTATAGGGATGGTATTAGGTCGTTTTTTATCAGAGCAGTATGGAGACATTGCACATTTTGCAGGTGCTATTTTATTAATCGGATTAGGATTTTATATTGTATATTCATCTATCTTGGAAAATGAAGAGACTCGAACGGCCCCTATTGGAATTAGTTTATTCGTATTTGCATTTGGGGTTAGTATAGACAGTTTTTCAGTAGGTCTTAGTCTTGGTATTTACGGGGCACAGACGATCATTACGATATTACTTTTTGGATTTGTTAGTATGTTATTAGCGTGGATTGGTTTATTCATTGGGAGACATGCGAAAGATATGCTCGGTACATATGGCGAGATAGTAGGTGGTATCATTTTGGTTGGATTTGGATTATATCTCCTTTTTCCTATATAATTTTAGGGGGGAGGGCGTTATGAACAAGTTATTGGAATGGTATATTCGATTTGTAACCTTTTTTCCGAGGTGGTTACGACTACTTATTATTTGGGGTATTATTTTACAAATTTCAATTTTAGGTTGGATTAAATTAATTCGTGAATGGTAAGATAGTTCCTTTCTGTGCATAGTTTTGTTTGTACTATACTGATTACGCTAAAAAATTACAATATAGAAAGGATGAGATGGATGACGAGATTGAAGCAAGTTTTTGGTATTATTATTAGTTTTTTTGTTTTTTGGTTTAGTATGCTCGGTGTACAAATGTTTGCTGAGTTTTTAGATATTGAGTCATTGAAGTTTGTTGCGGGAAAAACGGAGGCGGCGCGTGCTTTTTATTCTCCATACCCGTTTTTAATTGTTTTTCTTATTACATTGCTTTCCCTTTACTTCTTCGTAATTAAGCTTGGGAAACCAAAAAAAGAGAAAGTGCCTACTTTGGAGGAGCAGAAAGAAGAGATATAAGGGGGATACTATGTCTAACATTTCTTTAGCAGAAGCTGTAAAATTAAAAAGTGTATTATCGAAAAGAATACATGAATTAGAAGAAGAGATGAATCAAATTGGATTTGTTGAAATTGAAAAAGGTGATACACTTCCAAAACAGACGCGTACATTGGTACAGGTTGAACAGGAACTAGATGATGTTCGCGCTGATTTTCGTCTTTTAGATAAATTAATGTATGAAGCAAATATCCGAAATGAAGTGAATTTCAACGGAGAGAATGTAACGATTGTTGAAGCGATAGAACTTGCAACGCAGTTACGTGCAAAAGCTCGAAAGTGTAAAGAGTTTGGCGTGAGTAAGAAAGAAGAACATGTATATTCTTACGGTGAAACATCATCGCTTGTAAAAGTAGCCATGTTTGATCCTGAAGTATATCGTGTAAAAGGTTTAGAGTTAGAGAGACAAGCTAATAGATTGTCCAACTTAATTAATGCGAAAAACTACGCCATTGAACTAGACTTTGATGGTGAAAAATACTTTTAAACCTTGAAGTGGTGAGACTCCGCTTCAAGGCATAGAAGAAGACCACTTTTGTAAAAATGAGATTTGTGATGGCCAAAGGACAACCAATCATCCAATAACCAATCACACTGTTACTTTTTACCGATGACCAATAATGGGAAAAGAGGTCGATGACCAATACTGAAAAATTATTTTTCTTCTTCTATGAAAAGGGTGTACCAAATTAATTTGGTACACCCTTTTATATTATTGTTACTTCTATTCTGAACGATCTGTTTTCGCTTTTAGTTGTTATCCAGCTCCAGCGGCTAGAATCTCCGGTCATTTCGCCCTCTCACTCGAAGCAAAAAGCGCTTCAAGGTCGAGGGCTCCAATGTCCTGCGATTCTGAGCAAGCCGCCTCCGCTTTTAGTTGTTATCCAGTTCCAGTGGCCAGCTCTTCGCATCTAAGAACCTCCCGCACGAAAGGTAAAAAGCACCTTTTGTGCGAGAGAACCTTAGCTGGTCAGAGCTAAATGGGCCCCTTCCACTTTTAAACATATCCAGCTCCAGCGGCTAGAATCTCCGGTCATTTCGCTCTCTCGCTCGAAGCAAAGAACGCTTCAAGGTCGAGGGCTCCAATGTCCTGCGATTCTGAGTGAGCCGCTTCCGCTTTTAGATTGGCCTCACTAATTCAAATTGTTCTCCTAGTTTTGCGTAGTTGTGTCCTGCTAGGCGGCTTACTGGTTTTAGTCCTTCTGCATGAATGCGTCCATTTTCGTATAGGTGTTCTGCGACGTGGAAACGAACGACGCGTCCAATTAGTAGATCGCAAGCTGGTGAGTCTTCTGTTCCGCCAAGGGGGATTGCGCGTTCTAGCACGCATTCCATTCGAATATTTGCTTCTTTTACACCTGGAACGGAGATGACATCACTTTCAATTGGTGTTAATTTTGCTAATTCAATTTCACTTTCATTTGGAGGGAGATTTGCTGCTGTTTCGTTAATTGCCGCTACATATGATTCATCAGAGATATGTACGACAAATTCTCCTTTTTCAATTGCGTTTCGAGAAGTGTCTTTTCTTTCTCCAGCTTTTCGTTGTACAGAAACTGAGATAAGTGGCGGATTAGCAGCAACAATATTGAAATAACTATATGGTGCTCCATTTAATACGCCGTCTTTTGTTACAGAAGTAACGAATGCGACAGGGCGTGGAATAATACTTCCTGTAAGTAATTTGTAATTCTCTTTTTCCGATTGTTCATTTGGATTAATGGATAACATGATTGAAATCCCCTTTCTAAATATGACGACTTATTGTTTGTTTACAAGATGTTAGTGGAAAACTCCTGCTGAAAATAATATTTTTATTACATAAAAAGAACTTACTTCAACCACAATGAAGTAAGTTCCATCTAAATAATCTTGAATTCAAGATAAAAATTATAGTAAAACGTATGCGCCAGGTCCGATTAAAGCTACACCAATAGCAACAGCGATTAACATTAAGTTGTATTCATATCCGTTTTGGGTTACCCAGTAACCATTTTTCCCATGAACAGTGAAGATTGCCATTAACATTGTTCCAACGATAAATAATGAACCGATTGCAGTGAAAATACCTGATGCGAATAAGAAACCACCTAATAATTCAGTTGCACCAGCCATAAATGCCATGAATACACCAGGGCGTAAACCGATTGATTCCATCCAGCCGCCTGTTCCTTTTAAACCATAACCGCCGAACCAACCAAATAATTTTTGAGCACCATGACCCATGAATGTAATACCTATAATAAGACGAATAATAAGAAGACCGAAATCCATCATTTTTGAAAACCTCCTAAAAGTTATTAACTTACCTTATGTAAGTAATAATAAAATAGTTACTTACTTTAGTCAAGCGGATTTCGAAAAAAGTTTGAAAAAAATTTTACAAATTAACAACAAAAAATAAAATGTAGTAAAGACCTCTAGACAAGTTAGGTGAAAAAAGAGAAAATATAAGTAGAAGTTAACTTCTTATTGTTATTCAGACAATCAGAATTGACTGGAATTTTGTGAGACGCTACAATAAGAGTCTAGTAGTAATGACGTAATTTATTTCGAAAGCGTTTTTACAGTATAATATTCGAAGTATGAAGTCTTACGTTTATTCTGATCTTTAATAGAGATTGCCCTATAAACTTTTAGGTAAATTATAAGGAGGACTATCCTATGTTTAAAAAATTATTCGGTCTTGGTTCAAAAACAAATGAAGAAACAATTGTAGCTCCATTAACTGGAGCAGTGAAAAATATTGAAGAAGTACCAGATCCAGTATTCGCTGGTCGTATGATGGGTGACGGTGTTGCAATCGATCCTACTGAAGGTGTAGTTGTATCTCCAGTTGATGGCGAAATCGTACAATTATTCCACACGAAACATGCAATTGGAATTAAAGCGAAAAACGGTACAGAAATTTTAATCCACGTTGGATTAGAAACTGTAAAAATGGAAGGCGAAGGTTTTGAAGCTCACGTTTCTGAAGGACAAGCTGTAAAAGCTGGAGATAAATTAATCTCATTCGACTTAGAATTAATTCGTGAAAAAGCGAAAAGCACAATTACTCCAATCGTTATTACAAACACAGATGCAGCTGAGTCTATTAAGACAACTGTAGGTGTAACTGCTACAAAAGGTTCAACAGAAGTAATGAAAGTTACAATGAAATAATTATCACATGAAAGGAATCCGTTTCGTATGAAATGGATTCCTTATTTTGTTTTGTAGTCTGTTCCTTATATATGGTAAAATACTTTGGGCACTTGGAAATAGGGTTTCACATATATGTGGATAAGGCGCATTTTTCTTAGAAAAAATATAAGAGAGATGCGCCTTTCGTATATTCACATTTCTTTTGTTCTATTGTAATGTACGCTATGATAAAAGGAAGGAAATAGAGAAAAGGGGTGGGTTTAGATGAAACGAGTATTATTTGTTTGCACTGGAAATACATGCCGTAGTCCGATGGCTGAGGCGTTACTGCGCCATTATGGAGAAGGTAAGTTTGAAGTGCAATCTGCTGGTGTTTTCGCCTATCCTGGAAGTGATGCGTCGGTACATGCAAAGGAAGCTTTAGCTGAAAAGGGAATTGCAATCGATCATGCTTCGCAGCAGGTAAACGAAGCCTTAATTGATTGGGCAGATATTGTAGTAACAATGACGGAAAAACATAAGGAAATTATCCTTGGGCATTATCCAAGTGTTGAAGGGAAAGTAGATACATTATATGGAGTAACTGAGGGGATGAGTAAGGATATTTCAGATCCGTTCGGCGGATCTCTCTCTATTTATAAAGAAACATTAGAAGAGATGGAAAAACTTGTACAAACTTTACTGAAAAAACATTCAGAAGGTTGATGTTTCGTGTATAATACGATATTGGAGATCACTTCGTCCCATTAAAGGATTAAGTGAGAATGAAGATAATGGATTGAAACTTTGGAGGGGTAAAAATGAAAGTAGTAGTAGCATCTGATCACGGCGGTATGAATATCCGTAAAGAACTTGTAAGTTTATTAGAAGAGTTAAATATTGAATATATTGATTTAGGTTGTGAATGTGAAGCTGGTTCTGTTGATTACCCTGATTTTGCGTTTCCAGCAGCGGAAATGGTAGCAAATGGCGAAGTAGATCGTGGTATTTTAGTTTGTGGGACAGGCATCGGTATGTCAATTGCTGCAAACAAAGTAAATGGTATTCGTTGTGCGTTAGTTCATGATACTTTCAGTGCGAGAGCAACGAGAGAGCATAACGATACAAACATGTTAGCAATGGGCGAGCGTGTAATTGGTGCTGGTCTAGCACGTGATATCGCAAAAATTTGGTTAACAACTGAATTTGAAGGCGGCCGTCACGAAAACCGCGTAGGAAAAATTAAAACATACGAAGCAAAGTAATAGATTCTAACTAGAAGCAGTAGGAAATATAATTTGGTGAACCAACCTGTGAAAGGAAGAGGCGTAATGACAGAAATCGTAAAGGTAAGAGAACAGCTACAAATTTCGCTTTCTGATTTCCAAGAACAAGCTTCATTACAAAGTGGTCAAATTTTTGTAGTGGGGTGTAGTACGAGCGAAGTGCTAGGAGAAAGAATTGGGACATCAGGAACGATGGAAGTAGCAGAGGCGATTTTTTCTGAGTTAAAACAATTTCAAGAACAAACAGGTATTGAGTTGGCGTTTCAATGTTGTGAGCATTTAAACCGTGCTTTAGTAGTTGAGAAAGAGTTGGCGATGAAATATCAATTTGAAATTGTAACAGTTACGCCTGTTAGATCAGCAGGTGGTGCATTAGCAACATATGCTTATCACAATTTGAAAGATCCGGTAGTAATTGAGTTTATTAAAGCAGATGCGGGAATGGATATTGGTGATACATTTATCGGTATGCATTTAAAGCACGTAGCTGTTCCGGTTCGTACTAGTGTGAAGGAAATTGGAAGTGCACATGTAACGATGGCAACAACACGTGGAAAGCTAATTGGTGGAGCACGTGCTGTTTATGCGGCGAAGGAAGAGACTATCACTTGCCGTTAAAGTTATGAATAAGGTATGTTGTCTGACTTTATTATAGAAGAAAGAAAAGACCGATTTTCGGTCTTTTTTTTCTTTTATGATATAGAAAGTCATGTTAGAATGTAGTTGAAAACATGAAGGTTCGAAAGAATTACAACCTGAATTTTCGTTTTTTCTGAATAAATAAGAAAAAACTGTTGGGAATCGATGTAATTCGTTCAGAAAAGGGGGATTTTGGTGGATCATTTAAAACGTCAAGATGAAAAGGTATTTGCTGCAATTGAGGCAGAACTAGGAAGACAGCGTTCGAAGATTGAGTTAATTGCTTCGGAAAACTTCGTAAGTGAAGCAGTAATGGAGGCGCAAGGTTCTGTTTTAACGAATAAGTATGCTGAAGGATATCCTGGGAAACGTTACTATGGTGGTTGTGAACATGTAGACGTAGTAGAAGATATCGCACGTGATCGCGTAAAAGAAATTTTCGGCGCAGAGCACGTAAATGTTCAACCGCATTCTGGTGCACAAGCGAACATGGCAGTATACTTCACGATTTTAGAGCAAGGCGATACAGTACTTGGTATGAATTTATCTCATGGTGGTCACTTAACACACGGAAGCCCTGTTAACTTCAGTGGAGTACAATATAATTTCGTAGAATATGGCGTGGATGCTGAATCTCACCGTATTAATTACGATGATGTATTAGCAAAAGCGAAAGAACATAAACCAAAATTAATCGTTGCAGGTGCAAGTGCGTACCCTCGTGTTATCGATTTCAAACGATTCCGTGAGATTGCAGATGAAGTGGGCGCATACTTAATGGTTGATATGGCACATATCGCAGGTTTAGTAGCGGCTGGTTTACATCCAAATCCAGTGCCACATGCACATTTCGTTACAACAACAACACATAAAACATTACGTGGTCCACGTGGTGGTATGATTTTATGTGAAGAGCAATTTGCAAAACAAATTGATAAATCAATTTTCCCTGGTATTCAAGGTGGTCCACTTATGCACGTAATCGCTGCAAAAGCTGTTGCGTTTGGTGAGGCACTTCAAGATGATTTCAAAACATATGCACAAAATATCATTAACAATGCGAACCGCTTAGCTAAAGGTCTTCAAAAAGAAGGACTTACACTTGTTTCGGGTGGAACAGACAATCACTTAATCCTAATTGATGTTCGTAACCTAGAAATCACAGGTAAAGTAGCAGAGCACGTACTAGACGAAGTTGGTATTACAGTGAACAAAAATACAATTCCATTTGAAACAGCAAGCCCATTTGTAACAAGTGGTGTACGTATCGGTACAGCAGCTGTAACATCTCGTGGTTTCGGTTTAGAAGAAATGGATGAAATTGCGTCACTTATTGCTTACACATTAAAAAATCATGAAAATGAAGCTGCATTAGAAGAAGCGCGTAAGCGTGTAGAAGCGTTAACGAGCAAATTCCCAATGTACACAGATCTATAATAGATTGAAGAAGGCTGCTGAGACATAATTGTTTTAGCAGTCTTTTTTGTGGACATATATTGTTCTTTAAGTATGTATACAAATGATGAATAAATTTTGGCGATATAATGAAGGATACAGCTCCCATAATTGGTAAAGATACTAGATAGAATCATCGGAAATCATGACTTTTCCAAATTTGCCCTTGAATATTAGTAGCGTTTTCTTTACAATCGTAAATAGTGTAAAAAAGCGTGCAAACGCATGAATATCATCTAAAGGAGAGATTCACATGGGAAAACTGTATGTATTTGATCACCCGTTAATTCAACATAAGATTACATATATTCGCGACAAGAATACAGGTACGAAAGATTTTCGTGAATTAGTGGACGAAGTAGCAAGCTTAATGGCTTTTGAAATTACTCGCGACCTTCCACTTAAAGACATTGAAATTGAGACTCCTGTAAGCAAAGCGACAACAAAAGTGATCGCTGGTAAAAAACTTGGTTTAATTCCGATTTTACGTGCAGGTTTAGGAATGGTTGATGGAATTCTGAAATTAATTCCAGCAGCAAAAGTAGGACACGTTGGCTTATACCGCGACCCTAAAACATTGCAACCGGTAGAATACTATGTGAAACTTCCAACGGATGTAGAAGAGCGTGACTTTATCGTACTAGATCCGATGCTAGCAACAGGTGGTTCTGCAGCTGAAGCAATTAACTCTCTGAAAAAGCGCGGTGCAAAACAAATTAAATTAATGTGTATCGTTGCAGCTCCAGAAGGAGTAAAAGTAGTACAAGAAGAACATCCTGATGTTGATATTTATGTAGCAGCATTAGATGAGAAATTAAATGACCACGGATATGTAGTACCAGGTCTTGGTGATGCTGGTGACCGTTTATTCGGAACGAAGTAAGACAACTGACGAGCAGGGGGATTCCTCAGCTCGTCTTTTTTTGATGTAAGCAAGTAGGGGAGGGGAGAGGATAAATATACATAGTATATACAACATAAGTTGCATACACATCACATATAATATAGAAGTCTTACGTCTAAAGAGCACTATATTATGGAAGGAAAGCGTTATATCGTAAAAATATAATAGTGACAAACTTGTGAACATTTCCTTCTATTATAAAGAGAAAACTGTTAGAAATTGCATATCTCTAACCAGTATTTAGAAGGGGAACGTTTTCATTTTTGGGAGGAAATGACTAATACTCAAATTTTTTGATTTTTTACGATTTCTCGTTGACACTGTTAATACCCTATTGTATGCTAACAACGGGGATAGATGGTAGGGCTTTCAGTGACAAAAATACATCTATTCCGTGACGAAAATGTAAACTTTTTATTTTGTATAGGATTTATGCAAAAAAATGAGTTATTATTAACACATCGTGAATGAGGGTTACATATTGGAGGGATGAATCCTTGCAAAAAAACGATCGCAGCCATATAAAAGCTTATGCTTTAATGTCAGGTATTCTTGCTCAGTTAGTCGGTTCTATTCTTGTTGGGATCTTTGGTGGGCAGTGGATTGATAATAAGGTTGGAACGTTTCCATTGTTTCTTATTATAGGGTTATTACTCGGATTAGGAACAGGGGTATACGCAATGATTCGACTCATTCGACATTACTATTCGGGAGAGCAATGATGATAGACGTACATGGACTTGTCCAAAGACAAAAGAAATATATGTACTACTTGCTTGCGCTTCTAGTGCTAGGATGGGGATTCACCTCTTACAAGGATGTATTTCTTGGACTGATTATCGGGACGATTTTCAGTTTTCTTAGTTTGCGCATCATTGCACGTAGGACAGACAAGCTGTTGGATCGCGTGACAAATGGAGAAAACGTGAAGTTTAAGGCGACAGCG
Source organism: Bacillus sp. CD3-5 (assembly GCF_006349665.1). Taxonomy (NCBI): domain Bacteria; kingdom Bacillati; phylum Bacillota; class Bacilli; order Caryophanales; family Bacillaceae; genus Bacillus; species Bacillus sp. CD3-5. The sequence goes on from NZ_VEPX01000009.1 coordinate 203,792, forward strand.
GTAAGTACATATTCAAGATTCGCCACGATTGGGTTATTAATTTTATTTGCAGCCAAATATCAAGAGTTAATTGCGATGTGGGGCTTAGGTGTAGGATTGCTGACAGGATACCTTGTCATGATCATAGATTTTCTTTATTTAGAGTATAAGAGCAGGGAAGAGAGGTGAATTACTAGTGGAACACGGTAAATTAGTTGAATTTCTAGGTTTAACGTTCGATTTGTCATCAGTTATGATGGTTACTGTAGCAGCAGTTATTGTTTTCTTAATCGCTGTTATTGGAACTCGAAGCTTAGCTCTTCGCCCAACAGGAATGCAAAATTTCTTTGAGTGGGTTCTGGACTTCGTGAGAGGAATTATTAATAGCACAATGGATTGGAAAACAGGTGGGCGCTTCTTAACGCTTGGCGTTACGCTTATTATGTTTATCTTCGTATCAAATATGCTCGGTTTACCATTCATGTACTCAGCAACTGAGGCTGGTGAACATATTGCATGGTGGAGATCACCAACGTCTGATCCAGCAGTTACATTAACATTAGCCGTGATGGTAGTTACCCTCACCCATTACTATGGAATTAAGATGAAGGGTACGAAAGAATACATTAAAGGTTATTTCCAACCTATGAAATTCTTATTCCCATTAAAGGTTATTGAGGAATTTGCTAACACATTAACGTTAGGTCTTCGTTTATTCGGTAACATTTATGCAGGTGAGATTCTATTAGGATTACTTGCTAAATTAGGCGGAGCATCATTCCTTGGAGCATTAGGTGCACTTGTACCGATGTTAGCATGGATGGGATTCAGTGTATTCGTTGGTTCAATCCAGGCATTTATTTTCGTAATGTTAACGATGGTTTATATGGCTCATAAAGTAAGTCATGACCATTAATATAATTTAAGTAAGAAAAAATTTATTTTTTTATAATAAAAAGGAGGACAAATTAAATGAGTTTAGGTGTAATCGCAGCTGCAATTGCAATTGGTTTATCAGCATTAGGTGCAGGTATTGGTAACGGTCTTATCGTATCACGTACAATCGAAGGTGTTGCTCGTCAACCAGAACTAAAAGGCGCACTTCAAACAATTATGTTCATCGGGGTTGCATTAGTTGAGGCACTTCCAATTATCGGTGTAGTTATTGCATTCATCGTAATGAACAAATAAGGGAGACTCCCCTTACATAGATGGCGAAGAGTGTTTTTCCGAACTTTCTTCGCCATTGCTTTATGAACAAAATATATGTCTTTTTTTTTCATATAGTCAATTTAGAAATCTCGAAGGGAGTGAATCCTTGTGCCAACTTTATTATTAGGAGCTGCCATTCCATTTGGAACGATTGCTTATACACTATTTGTGTTCTTAGTTTTATTAGTAATGCTACGCAAATTCGCGTGGGGTCCTTTGATGGGAATTATGAAAGAACGTGAAGAGCACGTTAATAATGAAATCGACGCTGCAGAAAAGAATAATGCTGAAGCGAAGAAATTAGTAGAAGAACAACGTGAGATGTTAAAACAATCACGTGTTGAAGCACAAGAGTTAATCGAAAGAGCGAAAAAGCAAGCCGATGATCAAAAGGATGCAATTGTTGCTGCTGCGAAAGAAGAAGCAGAATCAATTAAAGCATCTGCTGTACAAGAAATTCAACGCGAAAAAGAGCAAGCAATTGCTGCTTTACAAGAACAAGTTGCTTCTTTATCTGTTCAAATTGCTTCTAAAGTAATTGAAAAAGAATTAAAAGAAGAAGATCAAGTGAAGTTAATTCGCGATTATATTAAAGAAGTAGGAGAAGCGCGATGAGCAATGGAATTGTAGCAAAACGTTATGCTGTCGCTCTTTTTAAAATTGCAAAAGAAAAACACGTATTAGAAATGTTTGAAGAGGAATTACGCCTTGTACAAAACGTTTATGAGAAGAACGGAGAACTACATAGCTTTTTAACACAACCGAACATTTCAAAAGAGCAGAAGAAGACGTTTCTTGCAAACGTATTCGGATCTGTTTCTGAATCGATTTTAAATACGTTATATATTTTAATTGATAACAAACGCATTGATATCTTATCTGAAATTGCAAATGAATACGTAGTTCTTGCGAATGAAGAACGTAACGTAGCGGATGCAACAGTATATTCTACTCGTCTTCTATCGGAAGAAGAGAAGCTTAACATTGCAGAAGCATTTGCAAAGAGAACAGGAAAAGATGCAATTCGCGTAAAAAATGTTGTAGATGAAGATTTACTAGGCGGCATTAAAGTACGTATTGGAAATCGCATTTATGACGGAAGTTTACAAGGAAAATTAGCACGTATTCAGCGTGAATTAATGAAGAATAGATAGGGGTGAAGCACATGAGCATCAGAGCTGAAGAAATTAGCGCACTGATAAAGCAACAAATTGAGAACTATCAGTCTGAAATCGAAGTTAGTGATGTTGGTACAGTTATCCAAGTTGGTGACGGTATCGCACGTGCTCATGGTCTTGATAACGTTATGGCTGGTGAACTTGTAGAGTTCTCTAACGGCGTTATGGGGCTAGCACAAAATTTAGAGGAAAACAACGTAGGTATTATCATTTTAGGACCTTACACAGAAATCCGTGAAGGTGACGAAGTTCGTCGTACTGGTCGCATCATGCAAGTACCAGTAGGAAAAGAACTAATTGGTCGTGTTGTAAACCCATTAGGTCAACCAGTTGATGGTTTAGGCCCAATCAATACAACAAACACTCGTCCAATCGAAAGTCCAGCACCAGGTGTAATGGATCGTAAATCTGTTCATGAGCCACTTCAAACAGGTATTAAAGCGATCGACGCTCTTGTACCAATTGGCCGTGGTCAACGTGAGTTAATCATCGGTGACCGTCAAACAGGTAAAACAGCAGTTGCACTAGATACAATCATTAACCAAAAAGATGAAGATATGATTTGTATTTACGTAGCTATCGGACAAAAAGAATCAACTGTACGTAACGTAGTAGAAACACTACGTAAGCATGGTGCATTAGAGTACACAATCGTTGTAACTGCATCTGCTTCTCAACCAGCTCCATTATTATACCTAGCTCCTTACGCTGGTGTAACAATGGGTGAAGAGTTCATGTACAATGGTAAACACGTATTAGTAGTATATGATGACTTATCAAAACAAGCAGCAGCTTACCGTGAGCTGTCATTACTATTACGTCGTCCTCCAGGTCGTGAAGCTTACCCAGGGGATGTATTCTACTTACATTCTCGCTTATTAGAGCGTGCAGCAAAATTAAGTGATGCAAAAGGCGGCGGTTCTTTAACTGCACTACCTTTCATCGAAACACAAGCAGGGGACGTATCAGCTTACATCCCAACAAACGTAATCTCAATTACGGATGGACAAATCTTCTTACAATCTGACCTATTCTTCTCTGGCGTACGTCCAGCGATCGATGCGGGTACTTCTGTATCTCGTGTAGGTGGATCTGCTCAGATTAAAGCAATGAGTAAAGTATCAGGTACACTTCGTCTTGACCTTGCATCTTACCGTGAGTTAGAAGCGTTCGCTCAGTTCGGTTCTGACCTAGATAAAGCAACTCAAGCGAAACTAAACCGTGGTGCTCGTACTGTTGAGGTATTAAAACAAGGATTACACAAACCGTTACGTGTAGAGAAACAAGTTATCATTCTTTACGCTTTAACACGTGGATTCCTAGATGATATCCCAGTAGTAGATATCACTCGTTTCGAAGAAGAATTCCATGCTTGGTTAGATTCTAATGCAACTGACTTATTAGAAGAAATCCGCACAACTAAGAAACTTGCGGATGACGACAAATTTGCAGCAGCAATTAACGGATTTAAAAAAGTATTCGTAGCTTCTGAATAATAATAAAAAGTGAAGCCGACTGTTCAGCCCCATCGGCTAAGGTTCTTTCTCACAGAAGGTGCTTTTTACCTTCTTGTGGAGAAAGTTCTTAGACGAAAGGGGCTAGGAGGCGGAACTAGATTAATAAAAGTGGAAGCGGCTCGTCCTGAACGTGAGGGGGAAGAAGTGAAGCCACCGAACATTCAAGCCGCTGGAGCTAGATAGTATATATAAGGCATCTCAATTTCTGAGATTGCTGACGGTTATGTAAAGGAAAAGAGTAGGTGCACCTATTCTTTTCCTTCAATCATGAGCAAGAATATCTTGCAACGTAGATTAGGAAGAGAATTCTTACTAATCGTGCCAACTTCCGGAAAAAAGGTGGTGAAAACCTGTGGCATCTTTACGCGATATAAAAGCGAAGATTAACTCGACAAAGAAAACGAGTCAAATTACGAAAGCGATGGAGATGGTATCTGCATCTAAGTTAAACCGTGCAGAGCAAAATGCTAAATCTTTCGTTCCGTATATGGAAAAGATTCAAGAAGTAGTAGCGAGCATTGCGCAAGGAAGTAAAGGAATTAATCATCCAATGCTAAATGCGCGCCCTGTAAAGCGTACAGGATACATCGTTATTACATCTGATCGCGGACTAGCAGGTGGTTATAACAGTAACGTATTACGTACAGTAAGTAACGTAATTCGTGAACGTCATAATATGGATTCAAACCAATATTCAATTATTGTGCTTGGACGACTAGGACGTGATTATTTAAAACGTCGCGGCTTTAACATCATTGATGAAGTAGTTGGATTATCTGATCACCCATCATTTACTGATATTAAAGACCTTGCTTCTCGAGCAATTGCGATGTTCGCAGATGGTGCTTATGATGAGCTGTATATTTACTACAACCATTACGTAAGTAAAATTTCACAAGAAGTAACGGAAAATAAAATTTTACCGCTTACTGATGTGGCGTCTGATAAACCGACGACAGCTTATGAATTCGAACCTTCTGAAGAAGAAATTTTAAAAGTACTATTGCCACAATACGCAGAAAGCTTAGTGTACGGTGCATTACTAGACGGTAAAGCAAGTGAGCACGCAGCGCGTATGACAGCAATGAAGAGTGCTACAGACAACGCAATGGAAGTTATCGATTCACTTACACTTTCATTCAACCGTGCGCGTCAGGCAGCGATTACGCAAGAAATTACGGAAATCGTTGGTGGAGCAGCAGCGTTAGAGTAGTAATAAAAAGCGTAGGCGGTTCGGTCAGAATGAGAGGGGGATGGAGCTTTTGACGTAGAGGCGATTTGTGCCTCGCAGGAAAAAGCGAAGCCACCGAACATTCTAACCGCCGGAGCTAGATTCAATAAAAAGTGGAAGCGGCTCGTCCAGAACAGGAGGGCATTGGAGCTCCTGACAAAGAGGCGTTTTTTGCCTCGTAGGAAGGCGCGAAATGACCGACTGTTCTAGCCGCTGGAACTAGATTCAATAAAAAGCGGAAGCGGCTCATTCAAAAGAGTCGCGTAAGCTTATAAACCAATAAAAAATGAAAAGCTAGCTGCTCGTAGAAAGTTGGCTAATTAAAAGAAAGCTAGGAGGGAACCCGATGAATAAAGGGCGCGTTACGCAAATCATGGGTCCGGTTGTAGACGTTAAGTTTGATGGCGGAAAGCTACCAGAAATCTACAACGCCCTTACGGTAAAACAGAGCAACGAAAACGGTGAACTTAACTTAACATTTGAAGTTGCACTTCATTTAGGTGATGATACAGTTCGTACAGTTGCGATGTCTTCCACAGATGGACTTGTTCGTGGCACAGAAGTAGAAGATACTGGTAAAGCAATCTCTGTACCAGTTGGTGATGTAACACTTGGTCGCGTATTTAACGTATTAGGTGATGCTATTGACTTAGATGGTGAGGTTCCTTCGGATGTACGCCGTGATCCAATTCACCGTCAAGCACCTGCATTCGAAGAATTATCTACTAAAGTAGAAATTCTTGAAACTGGTATTAAAGTAGTAGACTTACTTGCTCCTTACATTAAGGGTGGTAAGATCGGTCTATTCGGTGGTGCCGGTGTAGGTAAAACAGTATTAATTCAGGAGTTAATCAACAACATCGCACAAGAGCACGGTGGTATCTCTGTATTCGCTGGTGTAGGTGAGCGTACTCGTGAGGGTAATGACTTATACCACGAAATGAGCGATTCTGGCGTAATTAAGAAAACTGCGATGGTATTCGGACAAATGAACGAGCCACCTGGAGCACGTCAACGTGTTGCATTAACAGGCTTAACAATGGCTGAATATTTCCGTGATGAGCAAGGACAAGACGTACTTCTGTTCATCGATAATATCTTCCGTTTCACGCAAGCAGGTTCTGAAGTATCTGCCCTTCTTGGCCGTATGCCATCTGCGGTAGGTTACCAACCAACACTTGCAACAGAAATGGGTCAATTACAAGAGCGTATTACATCTACAAATAAAGGGTCTATCACGTCTATCCAAGCGGTATATGTACCAGCCGATGACTATACTGACCCAGCACCAGCTACAACGTTCGCTCACTTAGATGCAACAACAAACTTAGAGCGTCGTTTAACACAAATGGGTATTTACCCAGCCGTAGATCCATTAGCATCTACATCTCGTGCACTTTCTCCAGAAATCGTAGGAGAAGAGCATTATGAAGTGGCTCGTCAAGTACAGCAAACTTTACAACGTTACAAAGAGCTTCAAGATATCATTGCTATCTTAGGTATGGATGAGTTATCTGAAGAAGATAAGTTAGTTGTACATCGTGCTCGTCGTATTCAATTCTTCTTATCTCAAAACTTCCACGTAGCGGAGCAGTTTACAGGTCAAAAAGGTTCTTACGTACCTGTAAAAGACACAGTTCGTGGTTTCAAAGAAATTCTAGAAGGAAAATATGATGACCTTCCAGAAGATGCATTCCGCTTAGTTGGTGGCATTGAAGAAGTTATTGAAAACGCGAAGAAAATGATGGCGTAAGGCCTTAGGAGGGACGAAGTATGAAGACATTTCCAGTCAGTATTGTAACTCCTGATGGACCGGTTTACGAAAAAGAAGTAGAAATGGTAAGTGTAAAAGCAGAGAGTGGGGAAATGGGGATTTTACCAGGTCACATTCCAACTGTTGCACCATTAAAAATTAGTGCAGTTCGTCTGAAAAATGGTGGACACACTGATTATGTAGCAGTAAGTGGTGGCTTTATCGAAGTTCGTCCAGATAAAGTAACTGTATTATCATCATCTGCTGAAGAAGCAAACCATATCGATATCCATCGTGCAAATGAAGCGAAGCGTCGTGCGGAGCAACGTTTGCAAGATAAACAAGCACATGTTGACTTTAAACGTGCAGAAATGGCATTACAACGTGCTGTGAACCGTTTAAACGTTTCCGATATGAAATAAAAAATTCGTAAAGGCTTTGCCTTTACGAATTTTTTTTATGGATTTTATGGATAATTTTACAAAAATGGTATAATTACATCAGTGCTCGTATAAGTAGAGAATGTACAACAATTTATAAAGGGGATGAAGAAATGATCGGTGAAATGAAACGAGAAGCATTGCACTCTTTAAAAGGAAAATGGGGACTAGGTGTTGGATCAACGATTTTATATTTTATTTTAAGTTATGTTGTTTCAATGGCTGCAATGCTTATACTTTTAATTCCAGGAATTATTATATTTTTCTCATTTGCTGGTTTAACAGGTTCACTTGAAGAGGAAACAATGTCAATCGGAGCAGGTGTTACATTCGGGATTTTTTATTGCATTATGATAATTTTGAGTAACGCATCGTATGGGATTACATCATACGGTTATACAAATGTATTTTTACAGATTAGTAAACGAGAAGGTGCTAAAGTAGATCACTTATTCGAAGGATTTCGTGGCTTTAAAAGAATGATGAAAACAATGTGGGCAATGCTTGCGATTTTATTATATACAGGTACATGGATTCCGATGTTGCTAGTAGCCTTATTTGCATTTTTGGGTGAAGAAGGAAATACGTCGTTTGCTATTGCTTTCTTTGTACTATTAGCTATTTCAATCGTTGGGATGATTGTGATGTACTTTTCTTATGCAATGACGTACTATGTTATGGTTGAAAATCCAGAGTATAGTGTTTCGCAAGCAATGAAAGAAAGTAAGAATCTGATGAAGGGGCATAAATTAGATCTATTTCTTTTATGGTTAAGCTTTATAGGGTGGGCTATTTTAGCGATTTTTACACTTGGAATAGGTTTTCTATGGCTTAGTCCGTATGTGAGTACAACGACAGCGCATTTTTATCGCTACATTTCAAAGGGTGAATTGCAGTAGGAGTATGCTATACTAATAGAATTATTGTGTATAGGAGGCGAGGCTAAACATGATTAGTGATTTAAAAGGAGAAGCACTGGATTCATTAGAAGGGAAATGGGGCTTAGCTGTCGGGGCAACATTACTGATTTCGATTCTTCTTACGACCTTTAGTTTTAGTATTGAGTGGGTATTTTCTTCAATTTTTGATTGGAAAGAAACGAAAAATTCAATTTCAATAAATATCATTACATTTTTTGTTACTGGGCCTTTAACTTTAGGTGGATATTATCTTGCTTTAAATATCCTTCGTGAAAAGCAAGCTAGTATCGGTAATGTATTCATTTGGTTTTCAGAGGGAAAGAGATTTTTAAAGTCATTTTTATTATATTTATTAGTAAATCTTTATCTTTTCTTATGGACGTTACTGTTTATTATTCCAGGCATTATTAAATCATTTTCTTATGCGATGACGTACTTTATAATAAATGATCACCCTGAGTATTCTATAAATCAAGCGATTACAGAAAGCCGTCGTATGATGGATGGGCATAAGATGGAGTATTTCATTTTATGTTTGAGCTTTATTGGTTGGTTTATATTAAGTTGTATTACACTCGGGATTGGATTCTTATGGCTAATTCCATATTTTTATACGACGTCAGCAGCCTTTTATGAAGAGATTGCCGAGGAATATTACGAGAAAACAATTCCGACACTATAAAGTGGGGCATCCCACATGGATGATTCGTTTTATAAAACCCCCAGTATGAGTTATTGATTCATACTGGGGGTTTTTTGTAGAAATTTTATAAATTGATGACTAGTAAGTGGTTTACTGAAATAGTAACCTTGCATATATTTACAGTTGTTCTTTTGTAGAAACTTAAGTTGTTTTTCTGTTTCAATTCCTTCAGCAACGACAGATAGGTTTAACGTATTTGCAAGAGAAAGGATAGTGGAAACGATGGCCCTTTCTTCAGGGCGATGATCGGCGAGTTGTGTAAATTCTCTCGGTACTTTTAATGTATCAATAGGGAAAATGGATAAATAAGCAAGAGAAGAATAGCCGGTTCCGAAGTCATCGATGGACGTTTGAATACCATATTCCTTTAATTGTTTTAGCTTGGATAACGTTTCCTTTTCATCGATCATTGCAATTCGTTCTGTTAATTCAAGTGTTACATCTTTTGGATCGACTTTAACGTCTGTTATTATTTGTAAAATGTTCTCGATTAAATTATTTTGCTGGAACTCTTTAGCTGATAAGTTAACACTTATTTTTAAATCTTTGTAGCCAAAAGTATGCCATATTTTTAGCTGACGACAAGATTCATTTAATACCCAATGACCAAGTGGAATGACTTGAGGAGTCTCCTCTACAATTGGAATGAACTCACATGGTGGAATGTCACCAAGGAGTGGGTGTTTCCAGCGTAGCAATGCTTCGGCACCAATGATCTTTTTCTTCGTAATATCAATTTGTGGTTGATAGACGAGATAAAATTCTTCGTTTACTAAAGCGAGTGGTAAATCTTTTTCAATTCGAGCTTTTCGTTCCATTTTTTTATACAATTCTTTCGTGTACAGAGAGCTACCATTTTTCCCTTTATTTTTTGCTTCGTACATGGCCATATCAGCATGCTGTAAAATCGATAATGGATCTTCACCTGCTTCAGGGTATATTGCTATCCCGATGCTCGGTGAGATTTGTAAATGTTGATTTTCAATTTCGAATGGTTCGTTCATGGCTGCTACAATTGTATCAGCTATTTTTTTTACATCTGGCCTCTTTTTATAATTTTCGATAAGGATTGTGAACTCATCTCCAGCTAATCGGGCAAGCTTCATATTTGGTGTCGCTATACTTTCGAGTCTTTTTGCTACTGCAATTAATAGAAGGTCTCCTACCCTATGACCGAGGGTATCGTTAATAACTTTAAAGCGATCTAGGTCAAGAAACATAACAGCAAAAGGCATTTTTGATATTTTGGATCGCGCAATTGCTTGTTCTACATATTGATGAAATGCACGTCGATTTGCAAGCTCTGTTAGTGTATCATGATATGCTAGAAAGTTAATTTGTTCTTGTTGTTGTTTGCTTTCCGTAATATCTTTAATCATTAAATACACTCCAGAAATATGATCCTTTAAAAAGATAGGAACAGCTGTCACATGCAAGTAGTAAATATCTCTATTTTTATGATATGCCCGTATTTCTAAAGAAATAGATTTCCCCTTTTTTACGCGATGAAAGGCATTAATGATTTCTTCCAAATCTTCTTCATACGTAAGTGAATAGTAAGGCTGATTTAATAATTCATTCGTTTGATAACCGAGTAAAGTCGTACCAGCGTTATTCACTTTAAGAAAATTACCGTATAAATCTAATGTGAAGATTGGATCTGGATGATGCTCGTATAAAGATTTAAACATTTGTTGGTTATGATATAGTTCATTTTTTTGTTCTACTAAATCTTCTGTACGCAGTTCAATTTGTTTTTCGAGTTCTGAGTTGAATTGCATTTGGGCTAATAATAATATTTTATTTTGTTTTCGAACTAAACTATGGCGTATGAGAACGAAGGAGAAAGTTATCATAAGCCCAATTACTACAATAGGCGCGAAAACATATTCGACTAATATGAAAACAATAAGCATTACGACAGAAATATAAGGTAATGATAATCTGATCGATTCCCCAAGTTTAGGTGTTAATAGCACTTGTTCTTGTCTTTCAGGTTCTTTTGTATGAAGAATACAGGCGATTGCTACTAGCACTAAAGTTACTTGATAGAGAGGAGTAATTGTAAACATAGAATATTCGGGTGTGAAGTATTTGATATAAGCATAAATCGCATCTGTAGTCGCATACAAAATTAAAGCACTACCAAGGAGCGCGCCAACTTTTTTCGGTAATAAGGAGAGTGGTTTGAATAAAAGGTTAATTCCTATGAGAAAAAAGAGTAAATCGGTCATTGGATAGGTAAGTTGAACAAATATGTCGATATAGGATGTTGAAGAAATGTGAATGGTTCGTTCAATAAGTAAGTAGTAACTTAAAGTGAACTGTGCTGTAACAATAATGCAAATATCACATATCATAAAAAGCTTTTCTAATAAATCTCGGTTATAAATGATTTCATACAGAAAGGCAAATGCAAAGCTAATTAAAAAAAGTAGATAAAAAAAATCAGACGGATCAACGAATGTATAGTAGTCCTTTAAAATTAAACGTTGATAGGCAACTACGATATCACCAATGAAATAAGAGAGGGTTCCAACACATAAAATGGTCCAAAATAAACGAGGTAACCCTTCTTTCAAGTTTGAAAAATAAAGTATATAACTACAAGCGATAATATCAATGAATAATGTACTCATACCAATTAATATTTGAAAAGGAAATGAGTATTCATATAGAAAAGGCATTGTCACGTAATGAATCATTATAGATAACAATATAATGCTTATAAGAATGCTTACATGTGTTTGTTTTTTCATTTATCTCACCCACGGTATATACATATAAATTCCTCTTTTTATTTTTTATAGTTTCTATACTTATTTTGCACAGGTATAGCCAGTTATAAAAATAGATTTTAATAATTCTCGTTTCTGTCCCCAACATATCGACATAGGAATTTGAAGTTTGCTATAATGATTAAAATAGTTGCATTATTTAGAAAAATTTAAAAATAATAATTACTGCAACTAGGACATATTGTTTACTAAGTGAACTTGTTCTTAATTTAGGGGGGAGGGTTTCACAATGGCAAGTGTATATGAAAATAGTTATATGATCGTTTTGATTTTCTTGCTATTAGGCATATTGCTTCCGGTAGTGGCTCTTACATTAGGAAGGATGCTGCGCCCAAATAAACCAAGTGCAGCGAAAGCGACGACGTATGAGAGTGGGATTGAGCCTTTTCATGATGCAAATATTCGGTTTCATGCTCGTTACTATATTTTTGCTTTATTGTTTGTCATCTTTGATGTAGAAACTTTATTTTTATATCCATGGGCTGTTGCATATGACAAGCTCGGTTTATTTGCATTGATTGAAATGCTCATCTTTGTTGTAATGTTGCTAGTTGGGTTAGCGTATGCTTGGAAAAAGAAGGTGTTACAATGGTTATAAATTTTGAGGAATTACATCCAAATGAGCGAGCGGAATTAGAACGAAATATCTTTTTTTCTACATTGGAACAGTTGAAGGGATGGGCGCGAAGTAATTCTTTATGGCCAATGACATTCGGACTGGCATGTTGCGCAATTGAAATGATGGGAGTAGGTTCATCACATTATGATTTAGATCGATTTGGGTCATTTTTTCGGACTTCACCAAGGCAATCGGACGTTATGATTGTATCGGGAACGGTAACGAAGAAGATGGCTCCTATTGTTCGGCGCTTATATGATCAAATGCCTGAACCAAAATGGGTTATTGCAATGGGATCTTGTGCGACAGCAGGGGGCCCGTATGTAAATTCATATGCTGTTGTAAAAGGTGTAGATCAAATTGTACCAGTTGACGTGTATATCCCTGGTTGCCCACCAAATCCCGCTGCTTTAATTTATGGCATTAATAAATTAAAAGAAAAAATTCGTTACGAGGCAAAGACTGGGAAGCAGGTGACGAATAAATGAGTGATCCAAACAAAGATTTAGAGGATTTGAAAAGAGAAGCGGCTAGGCGTGCGAAAGAAGAGGCGAGAAAGCGTCTCGTTGCGAAACATGATGTAGAAATAAGTAAACTTGAAGAAGAAAATCAAGAAAAAGAGAAAGCGCTACCAAAAAATGATGGGATGAATTTGGAAGAAGCGAAACGTCGTGCAGCAGCGGCCGCAAAAGCAAAAGCAGCGGCGTTAGCGAAGCAAAAAAGGGAAGAAACAGAAGAGGTAACGGAAGAAGAAAAGGCCAAAGCAAAGGCGAAGGCAGCAGCGGCCGCAAAAGCAAAAGCAGCGGCGTTAGCGAAGCAAAAAAGGGAAGAAACAGAAGAGGTAACGGAAGA